>NZ_KB912942.1:380402-983414 GCF_000383915.1 Amycolatopsis benzoatilytica AK 16/65 | reverse complement strand
CCAGCGCACCACCGACGCCGGGTTGCTCAGCGCCGGAACGCTTTCACACCAGCTGAGGAATTCGTCGCGGCGCTCCGGGTAGTCCCAGGCGGCACGCAGCACGACGACGTCGGCCGACTCGAAATCGGCCCCGGAGTCCCAGGGCGCCCAGCTGACCGTGAACCCGAGGTCGGCGAGCGCGGGCAGCACCGCGGCCTCGTCGCCGTCGCCTTCGGGCAGCGCGGAGCAGCTGACGAAGATCGCCGAGCGGGTCACCGGCCGGCTCGCGGACCGGCCATCTTGCGGCGGTGCGCGGCACCGATCTTCACCGTCTTCACGGTCGCGCTGTCCCACTCCGCGGCTTCCAGGTCCTCGACCTGCTCGACCAGCGCGGCCCCGGTCTCGACGCCGGCGACGAGCACGTCGCCCATCGCGCCGTCCGCGCCGACGAGCACGACCCGTGCCCCGGCCGCGCCGATGTTCTCCACCACTGCGCGCGACGGCTTGCCGTGCTGCGCCACGAACTCGCGAGCGGACGCCAGCTGGCGGGCAGTGGGCGCGGTCGGCGTGTTTTCGGTCTCCTCAGCCACGTCCGGAGCTTAACCCGTGGCGCCCGGCAGCGCGGCCCGACCGTGTTCTCGGCCATAGTGGAGCCAGCAACGCCCATCGCGAGGAGGAATCATGCCGACCGCAGTGCAGGTGAACCGGACCGGCGGCCCGGAAGTGCTGGAAATCGCCGAGGTCGAGCCCGGCTCGCCGGGTGCCGGGGAACTGCTGGTGGACATCTCCGCGGCCGGCGTGAACTACATCGACACCTATCAGCGCCAGGGCATCTACCCGATCCCGCTTCCGTTCGTCCTCGGCAACGAGGGCGCGGGGACGGTGGCCGAGGTCGGCGAGGGCGTCACGGACTTCGCACCGGGCGACCGCGTGACCTGGCAGGGAGCGCTCGGCAGCTACGCACAACGCGCCGTGGTCCCGGCAGCCGCCGCGGTGCGTGTGCCCGAAGGAGTGTCCGACGAGATCGCCGCGGCCACGATGCTGCAGGGGATGACCGCGCACTACCTGGTGCGATCCACTTACGAAGTCCAGCCGGGCGACTCCATCCTCGTGCACGCGGCAGCCGGCGGGGTCGGGCTACTGCTCGTGCAGCTGGCCAAAGCGCGCGGCGCGCGCGTCCTCTGCACGGTATCCACCGACGAGAAGGCCGAGCTGGCCCGCGGTGCCGGCGCGGACCAAGTGATCCGCTATGACCGCGAAGACTTCGCCAAGGCCGCTCGCGAGCTGACCGACGGCGAAGGCGTCGCCGTGGTGTACGACGGCGTCGGCAAGGACACTTTCGACGGCAGCCTCGCCAGCCTGAAGATCCGCGGCACGCTCGCGCTGTTCGGCGCGGCCAGCGGCCCGGTGCCGCCGGTCGACCCGCAACGGCTCAACTCCGGCGGTTCGCTGTTCCTGACCCGCCCGACGCTCGTCCACTACCTGCGCACCCGCGAGGAACTGGACTGGCGGGCCGGCGAGCTGTTCGCCGCTGTGCAGGACGGCTCGCTGAACATCCGGATCGGCGGGCGCTACCCGCTCGCCGACGCCCGGCGGGCCCACGAAGACCTGCAGGGCCGCCGGACGACCGGGAAGCTGCTGCTGATCCCCTGAGTCAGGAGACGGCGACGGCGTCGGTCACGAACACCAGCGTCTCGTTCGGAGCGATGCCTCGCCCGCCCTGGCCGTACCCGAGGTCGGGCGGGACGATCAGCAGCCGCCGCGTGCCCTGCTTGATGCCTGCCAAACCCTGGTCCCAGCCCTTGATCACTTCACCCGCGCCGAGCGTCAAGGTGAACGGCTGACCGCGATCGAACGAGCTGTCCAGCTTCTTCTTGTCCGACCAGGTGACCAGCGAATAGTTCATCGACAGCTTCGCGCCCTGTGCCGCGACCGGACCGGTGCCGGTCGACAGGTCCTTGGTGATCAGCTTCTTCGGCGGGGTGCAGTCGTCCGGGATGGTGATCGTCGGCGCCTCGCCGAAGTTCCCGGTGGTCTTGATGTCGTCCGCGGTGCACTCGCGGTTCGGGTTCGGGTTCGCCGGAGCCGCGCTGCTGTCGCCGCTGCAGGCGGTGAGTCCGAACGCGACGACCGCCGCACACGCGCTGACGACTGCGATCCTGCCGATTCTCTGCATGCTTGACTGTATCCGCACGGTGCCGACGATCCGTCGAGGGTGGCGGCGGGGCCCGGGCTCAGCCAAGTCCACCCAGCGCGGGCACCGGCACACCCGTCGCCACGACGCCAAGCCGCTGCGTCGCCCGGGTCAGCGCCACGTACAGGTCGTTCAGCCCGCGCGCCGAGCCGGCCACGATCTCGTCCGGTGCCACCAGCACGACGCCGTCGAACTCCAGCCCCTTCGACCGGTCGACGGTCAGCACGCTCAGCCTCTCGTCCGCGGGCAGCAGCTTCGCGACCTCGTCCGCGCGCCCGGCCGGGACCAGCACCGCGACCGTTCCACCGTCCACAGCGGACAGTTCGGCCGCGACCAGCGCGGGCAATTCCTCGTCCAGCGAAGAAACCCGCACTCCCCACGGCGGCACGCCGGTCTCCCGCACCGAAGCGGGCGCGGCCAGGTCGACGTCGAGTTCGGCGAGCACCCCGGCCGCCACTGCCATGATCTCCGCCGGCGTCCGGTAGTTCACGGTCAGCTGCTCCAGCCGCCACCGGTCCGCGACGTACGGCGAAAGCACCTCGTCCCAGGTCCGCGCTCCCCCGGCGGCTCCGGTTTGCGCGACGTCGCCGACCAGCGTCATCGACCGGTTCGGCGTGCGGCGCATCAGCAGCCGCCAGTCCATCGCGGACAGTTCCTGCGCCTCGTCCACGATCACGTGCCCGAAGGTCCAGGTCCGGTCCTGGGCGGCCCGCTGCGCGGCGGTCAGCTCGCTGCGCGCCTGCTGCCGCTCGGCGAACATCTCCGCGTCCAGCACGTCGGACACCCGCAGGACTTCCTCGTCCTGGATTTCCTCGTCCTGTTCCAGGATGTCCAGCACGCCTTCGGCATACGCGCGCTCGACGCGTTCTCGGCGCTTCTCCTCGGCCGCTTCCTCGCTGTCGTCGGTGCCGAGCAGCTCGGCCAGCTCGTCCAGCAGCGGCACGTCAGCCGGCGTCCACTTCGCGTCGCGACCGCTCTCCAGGTGCTGGCGGTCCTCTTCGGACAGCAGGTCGCCGGCCGCCAGATCACGGTGTTCGCGGTCGGCGAACAGGTCGTCCAGCACGCCGCCCGGGGTGAGCTTCGGCCACAGCGAGTCGATCGCGGCGGCCACCGCCGGGCTCGCCGCCAGCTCGGCGCGGATGTCCTGCACGTCCTGCGCGTCCAGCAGATCCTCGCCCAGCCCGCGCGCGGCCTGCCGGGTCAGCGAGTCGAGCAGATCGGACACGAACAGCCGCCGCGCGAGGTTGTGCGGCCGCCGCGACCGGCGCGCACGGGTACGAGCCTGGGTGCAGGTTTTCCGGTCCAGCTTGAGGATTTCGCGCTCGTGCTCGATCTCGATCACCGGATCCGGCACTCGCTGCCGGTCGCGGACCGCCTTGGTCAGCACGTCGGCCATCACCAGCCGGCCCTTCACCTCGGCCGCCGCCGCCGACTCGACGCCGTCGGCGTCCAGCCCCGGCCACAGCTGGCCGATCGTCGCCAGCAGCACACCGGTCTCGCCGAGCGAGGGCAGCACCTGTCCGATGTAGCGCAGGAAGGTCGGGTTCGGGCCGACCACCAGCACGCCGCGCGTCGTCAACTGCTGCCGGTGCGTGTAGAGCAGGTACGCGGCGCGGTGCAGCGCAACCGCGGTCTTGCCGGTGCCGGGCGCGCCCTGCACCACCATCACGCCGCCGAGCGGCGCGCGGATGATCCGGTCCTGTTCGGCCTGGATGGTCGCGACGATGTCGGCCATCTCGCCGGTCCGGCGCCGCTCCAGCGCCGCGAGCAGCGCCGCCTCGCCGGCCAGGCCGAGGTCCTGGCCCTGGTCGGCGGCAGTGAGGTCGAGTATCTCGTCGTCGAACCCGGTGACGCGGCGGCTCAGCGACCGCAGATGCCGACGGCGGCGGACGCCGTCCGGCGAAGCAGCGGTAGCGAGGTAGAACGGCCGCGCGACCGGAGCGCGCCAGTCGATCAGCAGCGGCCGGTAGTCGTCGTCCTCGTCGAACAGGCCGAGCCGTCCGATGTAGGCGGTTTCCTCGTCGCTGACGCCGGGGACGAAGTCCAACCGCCCGAAGCACAATCCCTGCTCGACCGAGCCGAGCTGGGCGAGCCGGTCGGTGTGCAGGGCGGTCGCGGCGTCGCGTTCGGTGCGCGCCTGCGGCGTGCCGCCAGTCTGGCGCAGTGCGTCGGCGAGCCGCCGCTCGGTCTGGGTCCGTTCGGCGTCGAGCTTCGCGAACAGGGCGTCGGTGTAGGCCTGTTCGCGGCTCAGCTCGGCTTCGTAGGCCGGTTCCTCGGGCAAGGAAGGCTCCTGCTTTCAGGTCGGGATCGGGGCCGGAAGAGTGCAACCGGCGAGGATCCCGGGCCATTCCTGCCGCCCGGTCCACGAGGGGCTGCTGCTCGCGCGCCCCAATGTGGCATTGGGTGCATCTGACGCACCGAATGCCACATTGGGTGCATGGGATGCACCCAATGTGGCATTGGGGCGTTCGGCGGAACGGAGCGAGGCGGGGAAGGTCAGAACGGGAAGCCGAGCGCGGGAAGCCCGATCGCGGAGTCGACCGCCAGCGCCACGAACACGATCATCAGGTAGGTGTTCGAGCGGTGGAACAGCGCCATCGGCTTGGTCTCCTCACCGCGGTGCACGGCCGCCTGCAGCCGGTGCGCGTAGAAGAGGAACCAGCCGCCGGCCAGCACCGCGAAGGTCGCGTACAGCCAGCTGGTGACCGGGAGCAGCAGCAGCGTCCAGGCGACCATCACCCACGAGTAGATGACGATCTGCCGGGCCACGTGCTCGGCGGTGGCGACCACCGGGAGCATCGGCACGCCGGCCC
The DNA here is from genome assembly GCF_000383915.1 of Amycolatopsis benzoatilytica AK 16/65. Lineage (NCBI taxonomy): Bacteria > Bacillati > Actinomycetota > Actinomycetes > Pseudonocardiales > Pseudonocardiaceae > Amycolatopsis > Amycolatopsis benzoatilytica. Next base: position 978,428 of record NZ_KB912942.1, on the reverse strand, counting down.
GCTCGTAGTCGTCGCGGTACTTCATGCCCAGCGCCCAGGTGTGCGGCGGCGTCCAGAAGAAGATCACGCCGAACATCACGAACGCCGGCCACTGCACGGTGCCGGTGACCGCCGCCCAGCCGATCACCACCGGCATGCAGCCCGCCGCGCCGCCCCAGACCACGTTCTGCGACGTCCGCCGCTTGAGGCCCAAGGTGTACACGAAGATGTAGAAAAGGATCGTCGCGATCGCGAGGATCGCCGACAGCAGGTTCACCGTGAAGTACAGGACCACGAACGACGCGACGCCGAGGACCAGGCCGAAGATCAGCGCGTTGCGCCGCGGCACCGAGTCCTTCACCAGCGGCCGCCGCTTGGTGCGGTTCATGACCTTGTCGATGTCGCTGTCGATCACGCAGTTGAGCGCGTTCGCGCTGCCCGCGGCCATCGTGCCGCCGATCAGCGTCGCGACCACCAGCCACGGGCTCGGCACCTGCCGCCCGGCGAGGAACATCGCCGGGATCGTGGTGACCAGCAGAAGCTCGATCACGCGCGGCTTGGCGAGCGCGGCGTACGCGCCGGCCACCTGGCGGAAGCTTCGCCGGGCCCCGCGCGGTCGTTCGCCGTCCGGGGGTACGGCGCTGGTGTCCTCACTGCGTCCGTGCGCAGCGTTCACCAACGACATGTCACTCCCTGAGTCAGTCCGGGGCCTGGCGGCCCGGAAGAAGGGATGGTGCTCCTCGGGAACTCCCGTGCCTGGCCCGCGATCGATGGTAGTCGTGGCGTCTCGGCGGGACGCCCGCGGGTCCAGGACACGCCCGGCGATGTTTGCTGCGTCACTTCGCGCGTCCGCTGCCCCGGCCGCGGCCCGGCCCCGGGGCCGGGCAAGCCGCTCCCGCCACCGGCAGCCGCCCCGCCGCCCTCTCCGCTCCGGTTCGTCCGTGAAGGGCCCTTTGAGGAACTCAGATTCCCGCAAGGGGCCCTTCACGGACGCCAGCACGTCGCCACAGCCAGCCGGCGCAGCCGCCGCAGACCGTCCCGGCGGAACGGAAACGCCCGATGTCTAGTCCGTCACTCCGCGGACCCGCCGAAGCCTCCGGCAGCCGTCCGCCGAGCGCGTCCGGCACCGCCCCCGCGGGGGTCCGCGCAGGCCGTCGCCGCTGGCCGGGAGGGCTGACCCGGCTCACCCGCACGGCTGTCGCCCGCGCCCGCGCGAAGGTGCACACACTAGGCTGCAGCCGGCGGGTCTCCCGTTCTGCCTGCGCGGCGTCGTCAGCAGGAATATCGTCCCTTCGGGATCGATTGAGATGAGTAGCGGCGCACACGGGCAGTACGCGGGCGGCACCGCAGCGAAACAGCCACCACTTCACCGACGCAGGAGTTCGAGTTCAGTGTCCGAAACCTCTAGCAGCGAGACCAACCCCTTGCTCCGGCGCACCTCGCCGGCCGACTGGACCGAGACCGACACCCGCGCCGTGGACACCGCCCGCGTGCTGGCCGCGGACGCGGTCGAGAACGTCGGCAACGGGCACCCCGGCACCGCGATGAGCCTGGCCCCGCTGGCCTACACGCTGTTCCAGCGCACCATGCGGCACGACCCGGCCGACCCGCACTGGGCCGGGCGCGACCGGTTCGTGCTCTCCGCCGGGCACTCCAGCCTGACGCTCTACATCCAGCTGTTCCTCGCCGGGTTCGGCCTCGAGCTGGAAGACCTCGAGCAGCTGCGCCGCTGGGGCTCGAAGACCCCGGGCCACCCGGAGTACGGCCACACCAAGGGCGTCGAAACCACCACCGGCCCGCTGGGCCAGGGCCTGGCGAACGCGGTCGGCATGGCGATGGCCGCCCGCCGCGAGCGCGGCCTGCTGGACCCGGACGCCGCCGCCGGCGAGAGCATCTTCGACCACCACATCTACGTGATCGCCTCCGACGGCGACATCGAAGAGGGCGTCACCTCGGAGGCCTCGTCCATCGCGGGCCGCCAGCAGCTGGGCAACCTGGTCGTCTTCTACGACGACAACAAGATCTCCATCGAAGACGACACCAACATCGCGCTGTCCGAGGACGTCGCCCTGCGGTACGAGGCGTACGGCTGGCACGTGCAGACCGTCGAGGGCGGCGAGGACGTCGTGGCGATCGAGGCCGCGATCAAGGCCGCGCAGGAGGAGACCTCCCGGCCGTCGATCATCGTCCTGCGCACGATCATCGGCTACCCGGCCCCGACCAAGATGAACACCGGCAAGGCGCACGGCGCGGCGCTCGGCGCGGAAGAGGTCGCCGGCGTCAAGAAGGCGCTGGGCTTCGACCCGGAGAAGTCCTTCCAGGTCGAGGACGCGGTGCTGGCGCACACCCGCCAGGCGCTGACTCGCGGCGAGAAGCTGCGGTCGGAGTGGCAGGTCCGCTACGACGAGTGGGCCGAAGCCAACCCGGAGCGCAAGAAGCTCGCCGACCGGCTGGCCACCCGCACGCTGCCCGAGGGCTTCGCGGACAACCTGCCGACCTGGGCCCCGGACCCGAAGGGCGTCGCGACCCGCAAGGCGTCCGGCGAGGTGCTCAACGCGCTGGCCGAGCCGCTGCCGGAACTGTGGGGCGGTTCCGCGGACCTCGCGGAGAGCAACAACACCACCATGAAGGGCGCCGACTCGTTCGGCCCGGCCGAGGCCGGCACCGACATGTGGAACACCAACCCGTACGGCCGGACGCTGCACTTCGGCATCCGCGAGCACGCGATGGGCTCGATCCTGAACGGCATCGCGCTGCACGGCGGCACCCGCCCGTACGGTGCCACCTTCCTCACCTTCTCCGACTACATGCGCCCGCCGGTTCGGCTGGCCGCGCTGATGAAGGCGCCGGTCATCTACGTGTGGACGCACGACTCGATCGGTCTCGGCGAGGACGGCCCGACGCACCAGCCGATCGAGCAGGTCGCCGCTCTGCGCGCGATCCCGGGCCTCAACGTCGTCCGCCCGGCGGATGCCAACGAGACCGCGTACGCGTGGAAGGCCGTCCTGGAGGACACCACCGCGCCGGCCGGCTTCGCGCTGACCCGCCAGAACGTGCCGGTGCTCGAGGGCACCAGCGCCGAAGGCGTCAAGAAGGGCGGCTACGTGCTGGCCGAGGCTTCCAACGGCGCCCCGGAGGTCGTGCTGATCGCCACCGGTTCCGAGGTCCAGCTGGCCGTCGCGGCCCGCGAGACGCTGGAGGCCGACGGCGTGCCGACCAGCGTCGTGTCGATGCCGTGTGTCGAGTGGTTCGAGGCGCAGGACCAGGAGTACCGGGACGCGGTCCTGCCGCCGTCGGTCAAGGCCCGCGTTTCGGTCGAGGCCGGCATCGCGATGCCGTGGCACCGCTTCACCGGCGACGCCGGCGAGAACGTCTCCATCGAGCACTACGGCGCTTCGGCCGACGCGGCCACGCTGTTCCGCGAGTTCGGCTTCACCGCCGAGGCCGTGGTCGACGCCGCCCGCCGTTCGCTCGCCAACACCAAGAACTGAAGGGAGATCACCATGACTGACCGTCTCGCGCAGCTGTCCGAGGCCGGCGTCTCGATCTGGCTGGACGACCTGTCCCGGGAGCGCCTGACCTCCGGCAGCCTCGCCGCGCTGGTCCGCGACAAGCACGTCGTCGGCGTGACCACCAACCCGACGATCTTCGCGAACGCGCTGTCCGACGGCGCGGCCTACGACTCGCAGGTCAAGGAACTCGCCGAGCGCGGCGCGGACCTGGACGCCACTGTCCGCGAGCTGACCACCACCGACGTGCGCAACGCCGCGGACCTGTTCCGCGACGTGTACAACGCCACCAACGGCGTCGACGGCCGGGTTTCCATCGAGGTGGACCCGCGCCTGGCCAAGGACACCGAGAAGACGGTGGCCGAGGCCAAGGACCTGTGGAAGACCGTCGACCGGCCGAACGTGATGATCAAGATCCCGGCCACCGAAGAGGGCCTGCCGGCCATCACCGCGGTACTCGCCGAGGGCATCAGCGTCAACGTCACGCTGATCTTCTCGGTCGAGCGCTACCAGGCCGTCATCGACGCCTTCTTCGCCGGTTTGGAGCAGGCGAAGGCCAACGGGCATGACCTCAAGGGCATCCACTCGGTCGCCTCGTTCTTCGTGTCCCGAGTGGACAGTGAAGTCGACAAGCGGCTGAACGCGCTGGGCACCGACGAGGCCAAGTCACTGCTCGGCGAAGCGGCCATCGCCAACGCGCGCCTCGCGTACGCGGCTTTCGAGAAGCTGTTCGCCACCGACCGCTGGAAGGAGCTCGCCGAAGCCGGCGCGAATGCGCAGCGGCCGCTGTGGGCATCCACTGGCGTGAAGGACCCGGCCTACTCCGACACCCGCTACGTCGACGAGCTCACGGTCAAGGACGTGGTCAACACGATGCCGGAGAAGACCATGGACGCGGTCGCCGACCACGCCGAGATCACCGGTGACACGGTGTCCGGCAAGGGCGCGCAGGCGCAGGCCGTGTTCGACAAGCTGTCCGCGGCCGGCATCGACGTGCCGGACGTGTTCGTCACCCTCGAAACCGAGGGCGTCGAGAAGTTCGAGAAGTCCTGGCAGGAACTGCTGGACACGGTGACCGGCCAGCTGAACAAGGCGAAGGGCTGAACCAATAACCATGAGCGGGGACGAAACCGGCGTCGAGATCGTCGACGCCGAACTGGCAGGCAAGGCCGCGCCGCTCGCCGAGCGGCTGGCCGCCGACGGCGCAGCGGGCAAGCTCGCCGCCCAGGACGCCACTTTGTGGGGCCCGGACGCCGAGTCCGAGGCGTCCATCCGGCTGTCCTGGACGACGCTGCACAAGTCGTCGCGCCCGTTGATCGGGGAAATCGAGGCGCTGCGCGCGGAACTGCGCAGCGAAGGCGTGGACCGCGTGGTGCTCGCCGGCATGGGCGGCTCGTCGCTCGCGCCGGAGGTCATCACGGCCACTGCCGGCGTCCCGCTCACGGTGCTCGACACGACTGATCCGGGCCAGGTGGCCGACGCACTCGCGGGCGACCTCGAGCGCACCGTCATCGTGGTGTCGTCGAAGTCCGGCGGCACCGTGGAGACCGACAGCCACCGGCGGATCTTCGCGAAGGCGTTCGCGGATGCCGGGATCGACGCGGCGCGGCGCATCGTCGTCGTCACCGATCCCGGCTCCCCGTTCTCCGAACTGGCGGAGAAAGAGGGCTACCGCAAGACCTTCCTGGCCGACCCGCACGTCGGCGGCCGCTACTCGGCGCTGACCGCGTTCGGCCTGGTGCCGGCCGGCCTCGCCGGGGCGGACGTCGCGCGACTGCTCGACCAGGCCGCGTCGGTGGCCGACAAGCTCGCCGAGGACATCGCGGAGAACCCGGCCGTGCAGCTCGCGGCGGCCTGGGGCGCGGCGCACGCGGCGGGCGCGGAGAAGGTTGTTCTCGCGTCAACGGAGTCGGGCAGCTCGAACAATTTGCCTGGATTCCCGGACTGGGCGGAGCAGCTGATCGCCGAGTCCACCGGCAAGCTCGGCACCGGCCTGCTGCCGGTCGCGGTCGAGGGCCCGGAAGCCCCCGGCTTCGCCGATCACGGCAGCGACGCGACCGCGGTCGCGGTCGGCGCCCCGCAGGGCGCGGCGCAGATCTCGGTCACCGGCTCGCTCGGCGCGCAGTTCCTGTTGTGGGAGTTCGCGACCGCGCTCGCCGGGCGGTTGCTGGAGATCAACCCGTTCGACCAGCCGGACGTCGAGGCCGCGAAGAAGGCCGCACGTGCGCTGCTGGACGACCCGGAGAAGCTGAAGGGCGGCGAGGCACCGGCCACTGTGGACGGTGCGGTCGAAGTCTTCGGCAGCGAAGGAGTTTCCACCGACGGCAAGCTCGCCGACGTGCTCCGCGCGTTCTTCGGCTCGGTGGACGAAGGCGGGTACATCGCGGTGCAGGCGTACCTGGACCGCCTCGACGACGCGTCGACTTCCTTGCTGCGCGGGGAAATCGCCAAGCGGACCGGCAAGCAGACCACGTTCGGCTGGGGCCCGCGGTTCCTGCACTCCACCGGGCAGTACCACAAGGGCGGCCACCAGAACGGCAGCTTCCTGCAGATCACCGGCGCGGTCGAAGCGGACCTCGAGGTGCCGGACCGCCCGTACACGCTGGGACAGCTCCAGCACGCGCAGGCGCTCGGCGACGGCCAGGTGCTGGCCGACCACGGGCGCCCGGTGCTGCGGCTGCACCTGACCGACCGCGCGGCCGGGCTCGCCGAGCTCGTGCGGGCAGTACAGGAGGCCGTGCAGTGACCTGGCGCAACCCGCTGCGGGATCCGCGCGACAAGCGGCTGCCGCGCATCGCGGGACCGTCCAGCCTGGTGATCTTCGGCGTGACCGGCGACCTGGCGCGCAAGAAGCTGATGCCCGCCATCTACGACCTGGCGCACCGCGGGCTGCTGCCCGCCGGTTTCTCGCTGGTCGGCTTCGCCCGCCGGGACTGGGAGCACCAGGACTTCGGCGAGCTCGTGCACGATTCGGTGCGCGAGCACGCGCGGACGCCGTTCAAGGAGTCGGTGTGGAACCGGCTCGCCGAGGGCATCCGGTTCGTCCAGGGCACCTTCGACGACGACGACGCGTTCGACCGGCTCGCCAAGACCCTGCGCGAACTGGACGAGGCACGCGGCACCGGCGGCAACACCGCGTTCTACCTGTCTATCCCGCCGGGCGCGTTCCCGGTGGTCACGAAGCAGCTGGCGCGGTCCGGTCTCGCCGAGTCCGACGACAAGAGCTGGCGCCGCGTGGTGATCGAGAAGCCGTTCGGGCACGACCTGAAGAGCGCCAAGGAGCTCAACGGGATCGTGAACGACGTCTTCCCCGAGGAGTCGGTGTTCCGCATCGACCACTACCTCGGCAAGGAGACGGTGCAGAACATCCTGGCGCTGCGGTTCGCGAACCAGCTGTTCGAGCCGATCTGGAACGCGAACTACATCGACCACGTGCAGATCACCATGGCCGAGGACATCGGCCTCGGCGGCCGCGCGGGGTACTACGACGGGATCGGCGCCGCCCGCGACGTCATCCAGAACCACCTGCTGCAACTGCTCGCCTTCACCGCGATGGACGAGCCGCTGTCGTTCGAGCCGAAGGCACTGCGTTCGGAGAAGGCGAAGGTGCTGGCGGCCACCAAGCCGATGCTGCCGCTCGACCAGACCTCCGCGCGCGGGCAGTACTCCGGCGGCTGGCAGGGCGGCACGAAGGTGCCGGGCCTGCTGCAGGAAGCCGGGTTCGCGAAGGACTCGAAGACCGAGACCTACGCCGCGGTGACGCTGGAGGTGCAGAACCGCCGCTGGGCGGGCGTGCCGTTCTACCTGCGCACCGGCAAGCGGCTCGGCCGCCGGGTCACCGAGATCGCGGTCGTGTTCAAGCGCGCGCCGCACCTGCCGTTCGACTCCACGCAGACCGAGGAGCTGGGGCAGAACGCGCTGGTCATCCGCGTGCAGCCGGACGAGGGCATCACGCTGCGGTTCGGGTCGAAGGTGCCGGGGACCACGATGGAGGTCCGCGACGTCACGATGGACTTCGGTTACGGCCACGCGTTCACCGAGTCGTCGCCGGAGGCCTACGAGCGGCTGATCCTCGACGTGCTGCTGGGCGAGCCGTCGCTGTTCCCGGTCAATGACGAGGTCGAGCTGTCCTGGGAGATCCTGGACCCGGTGCTCGACCACTGGGCCAAGCTCGGCTCCGCGCCGGAGCAGTACTCGCCGGGCAGCTGGGGACCGAAGGCGGCGGACGAGATGCTGGAACGTACCGGCAGGCACTGGAGGCGTCCGTGAGCCACAACCGCGAAGCGGGCCGGGTGCCCCGGCTGGCTCTGCCGATGCGGGACACCCGCACCCGGGGGAGCATCCCGCAGAAACACTGGAGGCGTCCGTGATCATCGACCTGCCGTCGACCACGACGTCGGCGCTGAACAAGAAACTGGTGGAGATCCGCGAGCAGGGCGGCCAGGTCGCCCTCGGCCGGGTGCTCACCCTGGTGATCGTCGCTGACGACGACGCCAAGCTCGAGGACGCCATCGAGGCGGCCAACGACGCCAGCCGCGAGCACCCGTCGCGGGTGATCGTAGTGGCGAAGGGCGCGCGCACCGCCGCACCGCGGATCGATGGCCAGATCCGGGTCGGCGGCGACGCCGGCGCGAGCGAGGTCATCGTGCTGCGGCTGTACGGTCCGCTGGCTTCACAGGGGCAGAGCGCGGTCGTACCGCTGCTGCTGCCGGACGCGCCGATCGTCACCTGGTGGCCCGGCGCGGGCCCGAAGGCGCCCGCGGAGGACCCGCTGGGCCAGCTCGCGCAGCGGCGGATCACCGACTCGGCCGCGGAGAAGAGCCCGATAAGAGCTCTCACCACGCGGGCGAAGGCGTACGTCGAAGGCGACACCGACTTGGCGTGGACGCGGCTGACGCACTGGCGGGCTCAGCTGGTGTCGGCGCTGGACCTGCCGCCGTACGAGGAGGTGCTGGGCGCGACTGTGACCGGGGAGGCCGACTCGCCCTCGACCGAACTGCTCGCGGGCTGGCTCGCCGAGTACCTGAAGGTGCCGGTGCACCGGGTCAAGAGCTCCAGCGCGCAGGGCATCATCTCGGTGAAGCTGGAGCGGAAGTCGGGTGCGATCGAGCTGAGCCGGCCGGACGGCCGCGTCGGCGCGCTGACCCAGCCGGGCCAGCCGCAGCGGCGGATTTCGCTGCAGCGGCGCACCAATCCGGACTGCCTGGTCGAGGAGCTGCGCCGGCTGGACCCGGACGAGGTGTACGAGGCTTCGCTGCACGGCCTGCACAAGATCGCCCCGAACGCACCGAAGGCCGCTGCCCCCAAGGCCGCTGAGCCCAAGGCCGCCGCGTCTAAGGCCGCTGCCCCCAAGGCCGCCGCCAAGCGCAAGGCAGCGGAAAAGAGCGCGTCGTGAGCCGCACCGAGGTCGTCGTCTACGAAAACCCGGACCTGCTGGCCGCGGCCGCCGCGGCCCGGCTGGTGACCCGGATCGTGGACGTGCAGGCAGCCCGCGGCGCGGCGTCGGTGGTGCTCACCGGCGGCGGCACCGGCATCGCGGTGCTGCGCGAGCTGAACGAGTCCAGCGCACGCGACGCCATCGACTGGTCGCGCCTCGACGTCTACTGGGGCGACGAGCGGTTCGTCCCGGCGGATTCGGACGAGCGCAACGAGAAGGGCGCCCGCGAGGCCCTGCTCGACCACGTCCCGCTGGCGCCGGAGCGGGTGCACGCGATGGCCCCGTCCGACGGCGAGTTCGGCGACGACGTGGACGCGGCCGCCGAGGCGTACGCGAAGGTGCTCGCGGACGCCGCCGGCCCTGGCGCCGACGTCCCGGAGTTCGACATCATGCTGCTCGGCCTCGGCGGCGAGGGGCACACGGCGTCGCTGTTCCCGGAAACCGCCGAGGTGCGCGAAACGCACCGCTCGGTGGTCCCGGTGCGTGACTGCCCGAAGCCTCCGCCGACGCGGGTGTCGCTCACCTTGCGCGCCATCCGCCGCGCCCGCGAGGTGTGGCTGATGACAGCAGGCACGGCGAAGGCGGACGCGGTGGCGCAGGCCCTGGCAGGCGCGCCGGAGACACAGATCCCAGTCTCCGGCGCTCGCGGCTACCGGCGGACGCTGTGGCTCCTCGACCGCGAGGCGGCGGGGAAGCTGACGAAGGTCTACCAGCCGCCTGCCGAATAGGCTGTTTCGGGAAGAGCTCCTCGCGGTTCGCCGCGGGGAGTTTTTCTTTTGCAGGCCAAGGGTTTTCGGCAGCCGTCGCACCTTGCCGCCAGTGCCTGGCCGCGGTGCCGGGCCTGCCGTCGCTTTCGCGCTGGTGCCGAGGCCCTCGCCGACCGTCCGGGCGATCCGGCGCAACCGGACTCCAGTACCGCGAGTCGCGGCCCCACTCGCCAGCAGCAACCGGCAGCGCACTCCCGGCTCCGCCCGCCCTCCAACCAGGCCTCGGACCCGACAGCCGCTGCTGCGGGTGCCCCGCGCGACGCGGCGGCCGTCGACTGCGCAGCGAAACCTTCCACCACCCGCGCGGGTGATCTCTCCCCTGAACGCATGGCATCGACCTGGGCTCCGAACGGCGTAATCCGCACTGCGCCAAAGAGCGGCTAACCAGTCTGTGGGAACCACCGTATGGTGAACGTAAGGTGATGTGATCGACACATGGTGATGTCACCCTGATGCACGTAACCCAGTTGGAGCAAGCGTGGAGATTACGGCGCGGCAAGTACGACTCTGGGTGAAACTTACTGCCAATACACACGTTTCCGTTAGCATCCGCACATTTGTTCACCGCCGCGCGTCCCGATCGGGTGGCTCGAGCATCTCATCACCAAGTCCACAAGACGAATGGGGTCGCCGCGATGAGCACTGAGGGACTCTCGATTCCAGGCATCTCGATGGGCAGCTCCGGTGCGGGAGCCGCTCGGGAGGCCGGGCGGTTCAGCCTGAGCGGGGCGTTCGCCGCGTTCCGCAAACCCCTCGTCGCGACCGTCGCTCTCGAAGTGGTGGTCGTGCTGCTGGCGGTGCTGGACGTCTGGCTGGTGGTGCCGCCGAAGGCACAGCCCTACTCGATCTACCTGTCCGCCACCGCCTGCCTCGCCGTAGTGGTCCGCCGCCGGTTCCCGTTCGCGGCGATGCTGGTCGCCGTCCCCGGGTTCCTGGCCGGCTGGGCGCAGCTGGCGTCGATGATCAACCTGGGCATGCTGGCCACCCGGCGCCAGCTGCACTGGCAGACCTGGGTCGGCGCGGGACTGGTGTTCACCTGCCGCTTCGTGCGCTGGCCGCTGCAGGAATTCTCGCAGCTGACCTGGCGCGAACACGTCCTGGACGGCATTTACGGAATCCTGGTGGCCGGGATGCCGATCGCGATCGGCCTGCTGATCGGAGCGCGGGCCGAAGTGTCGGCGAAGCTGCGCGAACTGGCGAAGAGCCGTGACCGCGAACGCCGCTTCCACGCCGACGCCGTCCGCGCCGAGGAGCGCGCGCGGCTCGCCCGCGAAATGCACGATGTGGTGTCCCACCAGATCACCTTGATCGCCATGCAGGCCGGCGCGCTGCAGGCACAGGCCAAGGACGGTTCGGCACTGGAAACCGCGCACGTCATCCGCCAGCTCTCGACGCGAACGCTGGAGGAGCTGCGCTCCCTGGTGAGCGTCCTGCGCTCCGGCTCGGAAGACGAGGGCCCGCGCCCCGGCATCGGCGAACTGGACCACCTGATCCGCAACTCGGACGTGCCCGTCCAGCTCACCGTGGAACAGCTCCCGGACACGCTGCCCAGCCAAGTTTCCGCAGCCGCGTACCGCACGGTGCAGGAATGCCTGACGAACGTCCACAAGCACGCCCCCGGCGCCACCGCGACGATCCGCATCAACGCGGGAAGCGGCGCGCTGGACATCGAGGTGCAGAACGCCCGCGCCTGCCGCACCGGAGAAACCCTGCCCTCGGGCGGTCACGGGCTCACCGGGCTAGCGGAACGAGCCCGCCTGCTGGGCGGAAGCTTCGAAACGTCCGGAACCGAGGACGGCGGGTTCCGAGTGCGCGCCAGGTATCCCCTGGACCGCTGATCCGCCCCCCGCCGGCCAACAGTCCGTGAAGGGCCCCTTGAGGGAATCAGATTCCCTCAAGGGGCCCTTCACGGACAATCCGGCAGCGGCCCCGACGCAACAGAAAACCACCGGCCCCGATCCCGGTAGGGAGCAAGAACCGGTGGTTCCACATTCAACCCCGAGTCTTAGATCAGCTCGCGCCGCTGCCGCAACCGCTCCAGCGCTTCGGCGAGGATCGCCTCGCCGTCGGCGTCGCTCCGACGTTCCTTCACGTAGGCCAGATGCGTCTTGTACGGCTCGGTCCGAGGAGCCGCTGGCGGGTTCTGCTCGTCCTGACCGCCCGGGAGCCCGCAGCGCGGGCAGTCCCACTCGTCGGGGATTTCCGCGTCCATCGCGAACGACGGGCGCGCCTCGTGCCCGTTCGCGCACCAATACGAAATCCGGCGCCGTGGCGCCGATTCACCCCGCTCCGATTCACCCGAAGGACCGGCACCCACGCGGGTGCCGCGAATCGCGTTACCGCCAACCATGAATCCTCACCCGTTGGAATCGGCGGCGCGCCCCCCAATAGGCACGCCGATCGCAGTTCCCCTGCCGGGGATCCGGTCAGATCTTGAGCAGCAGGCCGAGACCCACGATGCTGATCAGCCAGATGGCGCCCAGCCCGAGGGTGATCCGGTCGAGGTTCTTCTCCGCGACGCTGGAACCCGCGAGGCTGGACTGCATCCCCCCGCCGAACAGCGACGACAAGCCGCCGCCGCGGCCGCGGTGCAGCAGCACGGCCACCACCAGCAGCACGCTGGAGGCGATCAACAGGATTTGCAGGAACAGCTTCATGTCATCCTCTGTGCTTGTCGGAGCATGCAGGGGTACGGCCCGATCCGCGGTGTGCGCGGATCTTCACCGTACCCCTGGACTCGTCCACTGCTCTAGTGACGGACCGGATACACAGGCTACCCGGTAGTGCCCACGATCAGGGCAGCGGGCCACCAGCCGCGAGCGCGCACAGCTTCGTGAACTCCTCGCCGTCCAGGCTCGCCCCGCCGACCAGCGCACCGTCGATGTTGTCCGCACCGACCAGCTCGGAGACGTTGCCCGCCTTCACCGAACCGCCATACAGCACCCGGACCGAGGTCGCGACCTCGTCGCCGTACTTCTCCGACAGCGTCCCGCGCAGCGACTTGCACACCTCTTCGGCGTCCGCCGCGGTCGCCACCTTGCCGGTGCCGATCGCCCACACCGGCTCGTACGCGACGACGACCTGCGCCACCTGCTCGGTCTTGAGCCCCTTGAGACCCTCGATCAGCTGGTTGCGGGTGTGCTCGAGGTGCTCGCCCGCTTCGCGGATCTCGAGTTCCTCGCCCACGCACAGGATCGGCGTGATGCCGTTCTTCAGCGCGGCTTTGACCTTCTTGTTGACGATCTCGTCGGTCTCGCCGTGGATGGCGCGCCGCTCGGAGTGGCCGACGGTGACGAAGCTGCAGCCCAGCTTCGCCAGCATCGGGCCGGAGATGTCGCCGGTGAACGCGCCCGAGTCCTGCGGCGACAGGTCCTGCGCGCCGTAGGTGAGCGAGAGCTTGTCCGCGTCGACGAGGGTCTGCACGCTGCGGATGTCGGTGAACGGCGGCAGCACCGTCACGTCGACCTTCGCGTAGTACTTCTCCGGCAGCGCGAAGGCGATCTTCTGCACCAGGGCGATGGCCTCGAGGTGGTTGAGGTTCATCTTCCAGTTGCCGGCCACCAGGGGCTTGCGTGCCACTAGTTCTTCCCCTCCAGCGCCGCCACGCCGGGCAGCTCCTTGCCTTCCAGGTACTCCAGCGAGGCGCCGCCGCCGGTGGAGATGTGCGAGAAGCCGTCCTCGGGCAGGCCCAGCTGCCGCACCGCGGCCGCCGAGTCGCCGCCGCCGACGACGGTGAACGCGTCGCTCTTCACGAGCGCTTCGGCCACCGCACGGGTACCGCCTGCGAACGCCTCGAACTCGAACACGCCCATCGGGCCGTTCCAGAAGACGGTCGCCGCGTCGGCGAGCTTCTCCGCGAACAGCTGCGCCGAGCGCGGGCCGATGTCCAGGCCCATCCGGTCGGCGGGGATCGCGGTGACGTCGACGGCTTCGTGCTCCGCGTCGGCGGCGAAACCGACGGCCGCGAGCACGTCGACCGGCAGGACCAGTTCGACGCCGCGCTTCTCGGCTTCGACCAGGAAGCCCTTGACCTGGTCGAGCTGGTCTTCCTGCAGCAGCGACGTGCCGACCTCGTAGCCCTGGGCCTTGAGGAAGGTGTACGCCATGCCGCCGCCGATGAGCAGCCGATCGACCTTGGTGAGCAGGTTCGCGATGACGCCGAGCTTGTCGGACACCTTCGAACCGCCGAGCGCGACCACGTACGGCCGCTTGACGTCGTCGGTGAGCTTCTTCAGCACGTCCAGCTCGGCCAGCACGAGGCCGCCCGCGTATGCCGGAAGCACCGCGGCGATCTCGTAGACCGAAGCCTGCTTGCGGTGCACCACGCCGAAGCCGTCGGAGACGAACGCCCCGCCCGGCACCAGCGCGGCCAGCTCGGCGGCCAGCTCGGAGCGGTCGACCGTGTCCTTGCTGGTCTCGCGCGCGTCGAAGCGCACGTTCTCCAGCAAGGCGACGCCGCCGTCGGCGAGCCCGCCGACCAGTGCCTTTGCCGACTCGCCGACGAGGTCGCCGGCCAGCGGGACCTCGGCGCCGAGCAGCTCGCCCAGCCGCTTGGCGACCGGCGCGAGCGTGAACTTCGGGTCCGGCTCGCCCTTGGGACGGCCGAGGTGCGCGGTGACGACGACCTTCGCGCCCGCGTCGGCGAGCTTCTTGATCGTCGGCAGCGCGGCCCGGACCCGGCCGTCGTCGGTGATGGCCGACCCGTCGAGCGGGACGTTCAGGTCGCTGCGCACCAGTACGTAGCGGCCCTGAACACCCTCGCCCAGCAGGTCTTCGAGGTTCTTGACGCTCATCCGGCTCAGAGCTTCGAGCCGACGAGCTTGATCAGGTCGGCGAGGCGGTTGGAGTAACCCCACTCGTTGTCGTACCAGCCGACGACCTTGACCTGGTTCCCGATCACCTTGGTGAGCGGCGAGTCGTAGATGCAGGACGCCGGGTCGGTGACGATGTCCGAGGACACGATCGGGTCGACCGAGTAGCGCAGGATCCCGGCCAGCGGGCCTTCGGCGGCGGCCTTGTACGCCTCGTTGATCTCGTCGACGGTGGCCGACTTCTTGAGGGTGACGGTCAGGTCGGTGGCCGAGCCGGTCGGGACCGGGACGCGCAGCGCGTAGCCGTCCAGCTTGCCCAGCAGTTCAGGCAGCACGAGGCCGATCGCCTTGGCGGCGCCGGTGGAGGCGGGCACCACGTTCAGGGCGGCGGCGCGGGCGCGGCGCAGGTCCTTGTGCGGGCCGTCCTGCAGGTTCTGGTCCTGCGTGTAAGCGTGGATGGTGGTCATCAGGCCCTGCTCGATGCCGAAGGCGTCGTTGAGGACCTTGGCCAGCGGGCCGAGGCAGTTGGTGGTGCAGGACGCGTTCGAGATGATCGTCTGCGAGCCGTCGTACTTGTCGTCGTTGACGCCCAGGACGACGGTCAGGTCCTCGCCCTTGGCGGGCGCGGAGATGATGACCTTCTTCGCGCCCCCGGCGATGTGCGCCTTCGCCGCGTCGGCGTTGGTGAAGAAGCCGGTCGACTCGACGACGACGTCCACGCCCAGGTCGCCCCAGGGCAGGTTGGCCGGGTCGCGCTCGGCGAGTGCCTTGATGGTCTTGCCGTCGACGACGATGCCCTCGTCGCTGACGCTGACCTCGCCCGGGAAGCGGCCGAGGATGGAGTCGTACTTGAGCAGGTGAGCCATGGTCGCGACGTCGCCGAGGTCGTTGAACGCGACGACCTCGATGTCGTGACCGCTCGCCTTCACGGCGCGGAAGAAGTTGCGGCCGATCCGGCCGAAGCCGTTGACACCTACGCGAACGGTCACTGCTGCCACTCCTCTGGTGTTGATCACGGCGGCGGCACACCGGCCGCCGGCGCTGGGTTGGACACTGCGGAAGGTTCCCCGGGGCGCCCGCCCCGGACCGCTTCCGCGTGTTCCGGGTTCGGCGCAACCCTAGCGTGCGGGCCCCGTTGCCCCGGACTGCCCTGACGAGACTTCCACCACTGCCCGGAGACGTCAAGAATCGATTAAGAACCCAGCTCAGCCGGGTGCGGCCGGGAAATGGGCGGCGGCCCCCGGAAGCGGTTCAGGGCAGGACCGGACCAGCTGCTTGATCGGTCTTGGTGCCCCGGTTCACGCCGTCGGGCGGATGAGCAGGAACGGACAGAGCGGACGAGCCTGGTTTTCGGGGCGGAAGGGGCTCGACCGCCGGGCCGGAGAGGCGGCGGGCAGCCCTGGACAGCGGCCTGGCACGGGCCGGGCGCGGCCGCGGAGCGGAGCGCACGGGGTGGAGCAGCCGGGCAAGACAGTCCGTGAAGGGCCCGCTGAGGGAATCAGAGTCCGGTAAGGGGCCCTTCACGGACCAGCGATCGTTCAGCCCAAGACGGTGCCCCGGCTCCGGCTCCGGCTCCGGCTCCGGCTCCGTCTCCGGCTCCGGCTCCGGCTCCGGCTCCGGCTCCGGCTCCGGCTCCGGCTCCGGCTCCGGCTCCGGCTCCGGCTCCGGCTCCGGCCCAGCAAATCCTGCCCCGCAGCCAGGCAACAACCCACCCGGCAAGCCCGCTATCCAGCCAGCTCCTTCTCCGCCGGGGTGCGGAACTTCGGCACGACCCGTGCCTCCCCCAGCCACTCGCCCAGCCGGGCTGCCTCCGCCTCCACCGCGGCTGCCTTCTCCGCGCCGACGTCCTCCAGCAGCCGCGCCACCACCTCGCCCGAGGGGCGCTGTGCCCAGGCTCCGACCACTCTCCCGTCGCTCCACACTGTCGGCCCGATGTTGCCGCTTCGGTCGAACAACCGCGGACGGTGCGGCCCGAGGTACCAGTCGCGCGACTGCCAGCCCATCGGAGTGGGGTCCAGTGCCGGGAGCAGCGCGACCCACGGTGCGGGCGTGGCAACCGGGGCCAGGTCGCCGGTCAGGATCAACGCCGCTTCTCCGTCCAGGTCCACCTCCGTGACCGCCAACCCGGCCAGCGCCTTCTTCGTCTGGCCCGCGTTCCAGCCGGTCCACCACTGCAGGTCCGACGCCGGCGCCGGGCCGAACGAGGACAACCATCGGCGGGCCAACGCGGTACGCGCCTCGTCCGCAGTGCAACCGGGCCAGTCGAGTGCCGGATCCGGCAGCCACTCCTTCATCGGCGCCCAGTGGTACTGCGTGCTCTGCCAGCTCCCCCGGGGACGGCCGCGCACGATGTGGCCTTCCGCGGCGAGCTGGAACAGCACCCGGCTCGTGACGTTGCCGATCGACTCGTATGGCTTGCCCGGTGCCATCCGCAGTTGCTGGCGCAGACGTGGCTCGTCCTCGGCCAGTTGCTGTGCGGTAGCCGATCCTCGGGCGCGCAACGCTTTCTCGACGCTTGCCAGGACATCGTCCAGCCACGGGGAAGGATCTGCGACATTCGCCGGGTGTCCCTGCGTGCCGAGCTGTTTTTCCAGCAGCCGTCGTTGGCGGACGGCGACGTCGAGCGAACAGCCCGCCTGCACCTGTGCCGCCGTCGCGACGTCGGCGACGAACACGGTGCGGCGCATTCCCAGGATCCGCAGCACGGTGCGGTCGTCGTACAGCGCGCGCTCGACATCCGCGACCGAGGCGTCCCGAACGCGTGACCAGGCGGACAGGTACACCGACGCGGGATCGGTGGCGTGCAGCGCGACCACGCCGTCGACCGCCTCCTCGACAGTCGCCGCACGCGCCGCGAGAAAGTGCCGGACGCCGAGGCGGGCCCGGCGCTGGGCGAGGGAGATCTTCACCCTCCGAGTTCTACCAGCCAGGACCGACAAAAACCGCGTTTGCGCTGGTGGCGAAGGCTGCCCGGAGGTGGGTCCGGAACCCGATCCGAGCCGGGGCCGGAGGGGCGCGCCGACTGGGCTGCGTCCCGGCCAGCTGAAGGAACCCGGCGCGCGGTTCGCGGAGAACCGCGCGCCGGACGTCAGGCGGGCTGTTCTTCCGGGGATTCCGGGGATTCCGGGAGCTCCGGCGACGAGGCCGTCCGGCTGAACATCCGGGTCGCGGACAACCGGGCCACCCCGTCCGGGTCGCCGAGGTCGTCCAGCGAGGTGCGGATCGTCGCGTCCACCGAGAGGTACTTCCGGCCCGCCCGCAGGTCCGCGTCGTTGCGCAGCCGCACGATCAGCGGGAATTCCGCCAGTGCGCCCGCGTCGAACAGACCGGTCGTGTAGATCAGCTGCACCCCGAGCGCTTCCGCGACGGCTCGCTGCAATTCCAGCAGGTACCCCGCCGAAGCGCGGCCGATCGGGTTGTCCAGGAACAGCACGCCCGAGTGGCGGCTGCGCGCCTTGCCCCGGTTGTTGGCGCGCAACGCGGCCAGCGTGCAGTACAGGATGATCGCGGCCGTCAGCTGCTGACCGCCGGAGAACACGTCGCGGATTTCCGAAACCCGCTGGCGTTCCGTGCGCAGCACGGAGTCCGGCTTGAGCATGTCGACCCGGTATCCCTTGGGAGCGGCCACCTGCACGCCGCGCAGCACCAGGGACAGACCGTCGCGCTTGACGTCGCGGCCGTCGGCGGTCTTGCCCGCGGCCGCTTCGTCGACGACCTCGCCCAGCTTCTCCGCCAGCACGTGGTCTTCCAGCTCGGTGAACCGGATCCGCAGGAATTCCTGGCCGGACCAGTCGCCGAGGCCGTCCGGCAGCCGCGAAACCCGTTGCGCGGAACGCAGCGTCCGCAACGCGCCCTCGACCATGCCCTGCAGCCGGGTGATGATGCCGCCCCGGTGCCGGTCGATCTGGGCCAGGTCGTCGGTCAGCGTCCGCAGGCGCGGGCGCAGCGCCTCGCTCCATTCCGCGGCGTGGGCGGGCAACTGGTCCCGCTTCACGGAAATCACCTGCTGCCGCACCGGGGTGCTCAGCTTTTCGAACCGTTTTTCGGTCGCGTACTGCGCCAGCTGGTCCGCCGAGGCCCGCACCCGGCGATCGCCCGCGTCGGCCGCGGCCTGCGCGTCGTTCAGGACGGTGTTGAGCTGGTTGTGCCGGGTCCGCGCGGCCTCGACGTCGTCTTCGTAGGCGTCGGCCGGCTCGTCGGAACGCAGGTGCGCCAACGACTCCGACAGCAAGCCGAAACCGGACGCGGAAGCCTTGGCCGCGTCCAGCGTCGCCTCCGCCGCAGCCCGGCGTTCCTGCAATTCTTCCCACTTCCGGGCCGCCGCGGACACCTCCAGCGAGGCCGCGTCGATCAGCTCCAGTCCGTGCTCGATGTCCCGCGGCCGGTCCGCGGGCGACGCCGCGCCGGTCTGCAACGGCAGCACGTCCAGCTCCGCCCGGCGCGTCGAAACCTGGCCGATCGCCTCGGTCCGTTCCTCCTCCAGCGCGTCCACCACGCGCCGGGCCCGGGCCAGCGCCGCGGCCCGCGCGGAGGCGTCCGAACCGTCCGGCGTTTCCAGCAGCGTCGCCGCGCGGGCTCGGACCTCCTCGTCCAACGCCTCCAGCGCCGACGAAGCCGCGGCCTCGGCGGACTCCGCCTGCTCGAGTTCGGCGCGCAGGTCGCTTCCGACCTCGACCTTCGCGTACGCCTCGGAAGCCGACGCGAACGTCCGCCGCAACGCGTCGACCGGCTCCGGAGGCGCGTCGAGGTCCTCCGGCAGCTCGGACGCACCGGGCACCTCGGCCAGCTCGGATCGCGCGGTGGTGGCGGTGCGGCGGTGCCCGTCCGCGGTCCGCTGCTCCTCCCCCGCTTGCTCGCGCAGCCGCGCGGCACGCGCCGATGCTTCCGAGGCCGACGTCTCTGCTCGCTCGGCGATTTCCGTGGCGCGCTCGACTTCTTCGGTCCATTCCGCGACGCGGGCCGCGCGCGCCATCAGCTCGCCCAGCCTTCTCGCCTTTTCCTCGGCTTCCGCGGCGATCGTCCGCAGCGCCGGGACCTTCTCCCGCAGGACCGCGGATTTTTCGCTCAACCGAGCGAATTCCGCCTCGGCCTGGGTCAATGCGGCCTGCGCGGTCTCGCGCGCGACCCGGGCGCTTTCCGCCTGTTCGGCGAGCGTCGCGACGGCACCCGCCGGGTAGTCCTCGCGCCAGGTGGTGAGCTTCCAGGTCAACGCGCCGTCGTTGGCCAGCGCCTCCGACAGCTGCTCCAGCCGGCGCTGCCGCTGCGCGTGCCGCTGGGCGATCGCCTCGCGCTCGGTGTCCGCGGCTTCTTCGTCGTACATCGCCGGGTTCGGCGGCACGAGGAACTCGACGCCCGCGGCCGCCGCGACATCCGCGGCCTGGAACGCTTCCGTGGTGCCAACGGCGATCACCGCGCTCGGCAGCAGCCGTCCGGCAGACAGCACTTCCCGCGCCCGAGCCACCTGCGCCGCGTCGTTCAGCAGCACGCCGCCGACCAGCTGCGGCATCCGCTCCAGCACCTCGTCGCGCCGCACCGAATCCAGTTTGGACAGATAGCGCCAGCCCGACCACGCGGTGATCCCGGCCTGCTCCAACGCGTCCAGCGCCGCTTGGACGTCCTCCGGCGGCGGCAGCAGCCCGCCCGAACCGAGCGCGGCCAGCGCGCGCTCGTCGGCCGACTCCTCCATCCGCAGCGCGGTCTGCTCCTTCTCGACGGCCGCGCTCGCGTCGCGCAATCGCTGCAGCAGCACCGGAAGATCGCTTTCCAGGTGTACGTCGTCCGCCCCGAGCAGTTCCATCAGCCGCCCCTCGGCGGCCAACGCGTCGGTGCGGCGGTGAGCGCGGTCGAGGTCTTCCGCGGCGCGCACGAGGCGGTCCTGAGTGGACCCCGCGAGCTGGTGGGCCTCGTTCACGGCCCGCTGGGCAGCCTGCAGATCCTCGCCGACCCGGTCGAGTTCCTGTTCCCGGCGAACGGATTCCGCCCGCGCGGTCTCCGCCTCGGTCCGCGCGGCGCGCGCGGACTCGGCGACCTCCGCGCCGGACGCCAGCAGTCCACTGCGGACTGACTCCGAGATTTCCTCGCGCAGCTCGGCAATCCGGGAAGAAAGCCCGCGCGCCTCCGCCCGCCGGCCGGCCGCGAGGTTGGCGGTCTCGTCCCGTTCGGCCTGCGCCTTCTCCGCTTCCGCGCGCAACGCGTCCGCGTGTGCCTCGGCTTTGTCCGCCTGCCGCTGCGCATCCCGCGCCAGCGACAACAGACCGCGCGCCAACGCGATGGCCGCCGCGTCGCGGGCAGCGAGCGCCGGTTTCGCTTTCTCCTCGCGGTTGCCGACCAGCTCTCGCAGGTCCTTCGCCTTGCGCGCCGCGTTCAGCCGATTCAGCACGGTCGCGGTTTCCCGCCACGCCTCGGCCTGCGTCTTCGCCTCAGCCAGCTCGCCGTCGACCCGCTCGCGCTCGATCTGCGCTTCTTCCAGGCGCAGCACGGCGACCAGCCGGCGCAGCTCGGTCACGCCCGCGGTGAGCCGCCGGTGGTCTCCCTCGGCCAGCTTTTCCGCGGTGCGCACCTCCTCGACGTGCTCCTCCAGCCCGGACAGCCGCGCGTTCTCCAGCTCGTTGCGCGCGTGGATCCGCCCGGCCAGCTCGCCGAGGTCCGCCCGCGCCGATTCGGCGATCTGCCGCGAAGCCGCGGCGACGCCTTCTTCCTCGGCCAGCGGGCCGAGCAGCTCCAGCGCGCCTTCGACGAACTCCTTCTCCGCCATCAGATCGCCGCGTTGCGCCAGGTTGTTCGCGTACGCCGAGACGACCTCGGCGAGGTCCTTCGGCTCGTCCTCGGACAGCACAGCGCGCAGCAGGAACTCCACGAACGCTTCGTCGGTGGAGAACTGGAACGCGTCCGCCGCCTCCCCTTCGCCCGCGTTCATCGCTCGCTGGTAGCGGAACAGCTCGGTGTCCAGGCCGAGCAGATCCAGCCGGCCCGTCCACTCGTGGTGGCGGCGGGTCCAGAACAGCTCCAGCTCCGGCTCGGCCATCGCGGCTCCGGCGATCCGGTCGTGGAACCCGGACATGGTGAGCAGCCTGCCGTCCTCGGTCAGCGGCAGCGAGTCCAGGCTGACCTGCGCGGTGGGCCGGAAGCAGTACCAGGAGTCGACCAGGTTCTCCGAGTCCGCGGACGTCACGTGCCCGCGCCACTCGGACACCTTGCCGGTGATCACCCGGTGGCCGGTCTCGACGTGCAGCCACTCCAGCACGACGTGCGCGACGTCCTTGGCGGTCACGAACTTCTCCAGCACCTTCGTGCTGGTGGTGCCGACGACCTGGCGCCGCCCGGGCAGCATCACCGAGAAGATCAGCTTGATCAGCACCGACTTGCCGCCGCCGTTCTCCAGGAACAGCACGCTCGCCGGCGACGGACGGCGCACCGGACCGTCGGAGTGGATGCCCGCGGAGAACAGCGCGTCCTGCTTCGGCGCGGTGATGGCGGCTCCGACGCCGCTGAAGTCCAGCACCACGTCCTGGTACCGGGCACCCGCCGGACCCACCGAATGCAGGCGGACCCGCGAAAGCTCGTACATCCGTTTCCCCTCTACCGCGCCTGATCGGCCCGCTGGTCCGTGAAGGTTCCCCTCACGGACTCTGATTCCCTCAAGGCGTCCTTCACGGCCTGCACCCTCACTGCAGCGTGTCCGAGGCGGTCGCGCGCAGCGTGCCCCCGGCACCGGCGACCGCGACGACGTTCAGCGCGAGCAGATCGTCGAACGCGGCATCCGCGGCCAGCTCCCGCACCTGGATCTGGTACCGCGGCGTCGTCCGGTAAGTCCCACCCTGCTCGTCGCTCACCTGCACCAGGAAGCCCTGATCAGCCAAGAACCGCAGCGCGCGCGACACCATGCCGCGCGTCGTGTCCGCGGCCATCCGGCCGTCTTTCGTCGCGGCTGCGGCCGGACGGCGGGCGTACGCGCGCCATGCCTGCTCCAGCTCCGGCGCGTCTGCCAGCGGGTCGTTGTTCGATTCAGCCTGCTGTGCCCGCTCTTCGAGCACGCGCGCCGCTTCGCGCACCATCGCGTCGACCTGTTCGACGCTCACCCGGCCGATGTACGTGTCGTTCGCCAAGTCGTCCGGACGCGGATAGCCGAGAGCGGCCGCCGCGAGGTGGATCAAGCCGTGCAGCACCTTCTCCGTCTCGCGGCGCTCGCGGATCTTCGCCTGCCGGGCGTAGCTGTCCATCTTGATCTCGAAGACGGACTCGTCGGTGGCCGCCAGCACGCACCCGGCCTGCTGCGTCACCTCCAGCACCATCAGCCCCAGCCCGGAGGCGACAGCGTGGGTGAGCGCCTTGAACGCGTTGTCCTCGCTGTAACGGCGCACCAGTTCGCCGTACACGACGTCGCGCGCGGGCAGCTGCTTCGGGCGCATCCCGAACGCGACGAGGCGCGCGGCAGCCTCGGCGTCGACACTCGTGTGCGTCACCGGCATCAGGCGACCTCCTCGGTCTCGTCGTGGCGTACCGCAAAACGCCCCAATGTGGCATTGGGTGCATCACACGCACCCAATGCCACATTGGGTGCGTTGGATGCACCCAATGTGGCATTGGGGCGCTCGGGTCGCCTCCGGAGAACCGGCATCAGGCGACCTCCTCGGTCTCGTCGTCGACTCGCTCGACTTCCGCGGTGGACAGCAGCAGGTCCGCCCCGCCGAACTCCGGATCGTCAAGCAGGGCGCCGTCGTCAACGGCCAGCAGCACCTGGCGTTCCCCCTGCCGGCGCGCGGCGCCGACCTCGGGACTGTAAGCGTGCAGCGCGCGCAGTGCGACCAGGGACGGCAGCCCTGGCTGGCCGGACCGGCGCGCGTCCTCCAGCAGACCGGACAGCCGGCGCGGCACGTCCGGCAGGTCGAGCAGGTCGTCGGCAAGGCGCCATACGTCGTCGCCGAACCGGTCGGTGACCTCGGCTGGCACCAGCTCCGGCTCCGGCACCTCGCCGACCAGCTGGTCCCGCTCCGGGGCCGGCCGAAGCAGCAGCGACACGAGCGACGAGAGCGCGGGCACGACCGGCGTCGAGATGCCCGCGACGGCGTGGAAGAAATGCTCGGCGGGGGCGGTGGCATCGGCCAGCGGCAGGCCCAGCGTGGGCAGCAGCAGCTGGCCGTACAGGTCGATGGTCGCGCGCTGCGGCGGGCCGGAGAACTGCTGGCGGTCCTGTTCGGCGCGGAAGACCGCGCCCGCGTCGGCGATCCGCGACTGCAGCCGGGTGTGGCGCCGGATGCAGTCCGCGACGATGTCGACAAGTTCGGCCGCGCGGCGCTTGTGGTCTGGATCCTCGGACTCGTCGCGTGCGGTGGTGATGTTCTTCAGGATCGCGTTCTCCGCGCGGAACCGGGACTCGATGTGCCCGAGCGCCGATTCGATCAGCTCGGGCACCTCCTCCTCCCAGTCGACCGCACGCACGTCGCGCCGGGTGGCGTCGAGCTTCGCGCGCAGCGTCTCGCCGTACTGGACGGTGCGGTAGCGCGCCTGCTCGGCGGCCAGCTTCGCGTCCGCCAGCCGGCCCCGGTTGATCAGGTTCTCCAGCTTCACTTCGGCCGCGATCTGCGCCGACTCGACGTCCGTGTCCAGTGCGCCGACCAGCACGTTGATCGCCTCGTCGGTGGCGCGCAGGTATACCTCGCCGTCCGGCGCGGCCAGCTCGACCAGCAGCTTGAAGTCGAACTGGCGGCGCTGGTAGCCGCCCGGGCCGAGCGAGCCGTACACCCGGCGGAAGCCGCGGTCGGTGGTGCCGACGTTGATCAGGTTGTCCAGCACCCATTTGGCGACGCGGACGTGCTCGTCCGGCATCCGCGACGGAGCCTGCACCGCGATGAACGGCAGCAGCCGGTCGATCACCTGGTCGTGCCCTGCCCCGGTGTCGAAGTCCATCGCGATGGTGACCTGGTCGATCGTGTGCAGCGCGATCTCGGCCATCTGGTAGATCGTCGCGTCGGCCCAGTCCAGCTTCGCCTTGCGCGCGTCGAGGTCGTGCAACGGCGCGGTGCAGGCGAGCGCCTTCAGCCGACGGGTCAGCCCCTCGTCGGCCAAGCCCGCGGCACCCATCTCGTCGTATCGCACAGCAGGCCAGGCTAGTCGGCCCGCCCCGGCGCCCGCACACGCGGACGGCTAGCGTGGCGATCATGCGGGAGATGACGAGGGCGGAGTGGTGGGCGTTCGCGAGCGAGGGCACGCGGACCGGGATGCTGGGCCTCGTGCGCGCGAACGGCGCGGCGATCGTCACGCCGGTCTGGTTCCTGCTCAACGAGGGTCCAGACGGCGACGAGCTGATCTTCACCACCGGCACCGACACGCTCAAAGGCAAGGCCCTGGCCCGCGACCCGCGGCTTTCGCTCGCGGTCGACGACCAGAAGCCGCCGTATTCCTACGTCCAGTTCACCGCCGAGGCGAAGCTGCACCACGACCTGGACGAGATGCTGGAATGGGCCACCCGGCTCGGCTCGCGGTACATGGGCGAGAAGGAGGGGCCCGCCTACGGCAAGCGGAACGCGGTCCCGGAAGAATCCCTCGTCCGGGCGAAGATCACCAAGGTGATCGCCCGGGCCGACATCGCCGGGTTCTGACCCGCCCGAGCTCTGCCGCACCCGGATTCTCCGCCCGGGCTCTGGCCCAGGTTCTCCACCATGGCTCGCCGCCCGGGCTCTCGGCGAGCGTTCGCCGCGCCCTTTCGCGACCGGCTGTCCGCGACGCCCGTTGCGGAGCGTAATGCCGCGCTTGCGCTATTGACACCGCCCCCGCCGAGGGTGTGTGATCTGTCCCGATAAATAGGAAACTTTCCTAACGAAGACCTCCGCCGCCGCCCCGATCCCCCTCAAGCAGGAGGCCCTCCGTGGCACGACGCTCGACGTGGAGCGCGCTGTTCGCCGGTACCGCGGCGACCGCGCTCGGCTGTGCACTGATCGCCCCGGTGGCCGCCCATGCGGCGGCCGCGGACTACGAATCCGAGGACACGACCCTCTCCCAGGCCAAGATCGCCACGAACCACCCCGGCTACTCCGGCAAGGGCTTCGTGGACTTCGACAACCTGGCCGGCAGCTACGCCGACTACTCGGTGAACACCACGCAGGCCGGCACGCACACGCTGACTTTCCGCTACGCCAACGGAACCGCCGACGACCGGCCGATGAAGCTGGTCGTCGACGGCGGCGACAAGGGCACGGTTTCCTTCCCCAGCACGGGTTCCTGGTCGACGTGGAAGACCGTCGCCGCGACCGTGCAGCTCACTGCCGGCGTGAACCACGTCCGCACCGTGTCGACGACCGCGAACGGCGGGCCGAACGCGGACAAGATCACCGACACGTTCAACGCGCCGGCCGACACCGAGCCGCCGACACCGCCCAAGAACTTCACGGTGTCGAACATCCGGCCCACCGCGGCGGACTTCCGCTGGGACCCGGCCACCGACAACGTCGGCGTCACCCGCTACGAAATCAACCGCGGCGGCAACACGCTGAAGGTGGTGGACGGCAAGACCACGTCGGCGACGGTCGACTCGCTGACCCCGAACACGTCGTACGACATCTCGGTGATCGCCTACGACGCGGCAGGAAACCCGTCCCAGCCGAGCAACGTGCTCGCGGTGAAAACCCCGCCCAGCAACGACAAGACCCCGCCGACCGTGCCCGGTTCGCTGAAGGTCACCGGCAGCACCTCGGACAGCGTTTCGTTGTCCTGGAAAGCTTCCACCGACGACAGCGGCACCGTGGCCGGCTACGACGTGTACCAGGGCGACAAGGTCGTCGCCAGCACCGCGCAGACCTCGGCGACGGTCAGCGACCTCAAGCCGAACACCTCGTACACGTTCACGGTGAAGGCGCGCGACCCCAACGGCAACACCTCGGCGGCGAGCAACGCGGCGACCGCGAAGACGACCGGTGCCACCACTGGCGGCGGCGGAATCCCTTCGTACGACAAGGACATCGCGAAGGTCGACCTCGGCTGGGCGGTCGGGTTCCTGCCGAACGGCAACGCGCTGGTCACCGAGCGGGACCGGTTCGAGCTGCTGCAGATCACGCCGGACGGCACGAAGACGACGCTGGGCAAGATCCCCGGCGTGGTCACCACCAACGGCGAAGGCGGCCTGCTGGGCCTGGCGATCTCGCCGCAGTGGAACACCGACCACGCGGTGTACCTGTACCACACGTCGGCCAGCGACAACCGGATCGTGAAGGTGACCTACGACGGCACGACGCTGTCGAAGACCACCACCCCGGTGCTGACCGGCATCGCGAAGAACCAGTACCACAACGGCGGCCGGATCGCGTTCGGCCCGGACGGCAAGCTGTACGCCACCGTCGGCGACGCGAAGGTGAAGGCCAACGCGCAGAACAAGAACTCGCTCAACGGCAAGATCCTCCGGCTCAACGCCGACGGTTCCGCGCCGAGCGACAACCCGTTCTACGCGACCGGCGGCAACGCGCGCTATGTGTGGAGTTACGGCCACCGCAACCCGCAGGGCCTGGCCTGGGACTCGCACGGCCAGCTGTGGTCGACCGAGTTCGGCGAGAGCAGCCAGGACGAGCTGAACCTGATCCAGAAGGGCGGCAACTACGGCTGGCCGTCCTGCGAGGGCACGATCGGCAAGTGCGACGGGTTCATCGCGCCGAAGAAGACCTGGAAGACCTCTGAGGCCGGCCCGTCCGGAATGGCGATCGTCAACGACTGGATCTACATCGCTGCGGTGACCGGCGAGCAGATGTTCGTCACCCAGATCAACGCGAAGGGCGACGGGATCGGCACCGTGTCCGCGGTGTTCTCCGGCCGCTGGGGCCGGCTGCGCTCGGTCACCCCGACGCCGGACGGGCACCTGTGGGTCACCTCGACGAACAACGACAAGCTCGGCGGGACGCCGGACAAGATCGACAACGTCGTGGTCCAGCTGAAGTTCCCCGGCGCCGCCGGATAAGCCGCGGCAGGGGGTGACCGGAGCGGCGCCGGTCACCCCCTGCCGCACCCATCACTCTGGCCGGTGGGTAAGGCCGCTGCCCGGCGATCACGGTGATCGCCGGGCAGCGGCTTTTTCACGCGACCAGCTCGTAGCAGCGGATGCGCGCCTCGGCGTCGTAAACGGGCACGGTGATCATGATTTCGGCGGCTCCGGTCTGCTCAGCCAGCGCGGCGAGCCGCTCTCGCACCTGCGCGGGTTCGCCGTATGCCTGTGCGGCTCGGAACTGCTGCAGCTGCGGCACCATCTCCGGCGCGAACTCGTAGCCGGCCGCCTGCTCCGGCGTGAGCAGCGGCTGGTCTCCCCCGCCGCCGGTGAGCAGATGGGACTTGAGGACGTTCATCGGACCGGCCAGGTACTCGGCCTCGTCGGCGGTCTCCGCGCAAATGGTCTCGACGCACAGCAGCACGTACGGCTCGGACCGCCACTTCGACGGCTGGAACTTCTCCCGGTAGCGGGCCAGCGAGGCCGCGGTGTTGTCCGGCCGGATGTGGTGCGCGAACGCGAGCGGCAGCCCGCGCGCGGCGGCGACCTCCGCGCCGGCCGGGCTGGACGCGAGCAGCCACGGCTCCGGGATCTCGGTCTTCTCCGGGATCGCCTTGCTGCTGCCGAGCCAGCCGAGCAATTCGTCGACGTCGGAGTGGTAATCGGCTTCCTCGGACGGCTCGGCGCCCCGCCGCATCGCCCGGATGACCTCCGGATCGACCGCGCCCGGACCGCGGCCGACGCCGAGGTCCACTCGTCCGCCGCTGAGCGCCGAGAGCGCCCCGAACTGCTCGGCGAGCACGAACGGTGCGTGGTTGGGCGCGAGGACGCCGCCGGACCCGACGCGCACCCGCGAGGTGACCGCGGCCGCGTGCGCCGCCAGGACTTGCGGAGAGGCGCTCGCGATGGCTGGGGAACCGTGGTGCTCGGCGAACCAGAGCCGGCGGTAACCGAGCTCGTCCAGTCGCTGAGAGACCCGCGGAAGCGGCGCGAGCGCCGCGGTAGCCGACTGCCCGGCTTCGATGAGTGCGAGCTCGAGTGCGGAGAGTGGCAGATCGATCATGCAGCCCACGGTAGCGAATCAGCCGGTGCGGCGGGAGTGATTTGTCCACTGTGGACGTGATATTCGCGGGAGCGTTCCCCGCCGGCCGGGCTCGGGAGTGTTCGTGCCGGTCGAACCCGGCATGAACACTCCCGAGCCCGGGGTCAGGCTTCTTCCTCCAGCATTTCCGGCGTCACCGCGGACTCGGTGTCCGGGATGCCCAGTTCCTTCGCGCGCTTGTCCGCCATCGCGAGCAGCCGCCGGATCCGGCCGGCCACCGCGTCCTTGGTCATCTGCGGGTCGGACAGCTGGCCCAGTTCCTCCAGCGACGCCTGCCGGTTCGACAACCGCAGGCGGCCCGCCGCCAGCAGGTGATCCGGTGCGGTGTCGCCCAGGATCTCCAGCGCGCGCTCCACCCGGGCCGCGGCCGCGACCGCCGCACGGGCCGAACGGCGCAGGTTCGCGTCGTCGAAGTTCGCCAGCCGGTTCGCGGTCGCGCGGACTTCGCGGCGCATCCGCCGTTCCTCCCACTGCAGCACGCTCGTGTGCGCGCCCAGCCGGGTCAGCAGCGCGCCGATCGCGTCGCCGTCGCGGACCACGACCCGGTCCGCGCCGCGCACCTCGCGCGACTTCGCTTGGATGCCCATCCGCCGGGCCGCGCCGACCAGCGCCAGCGCCGCTTCCGGGCCCGGGCAGGTCACTTCCAGCGACGACGACCGGCCCGGTTCGGTCAGCGAGCCGTGCGCCAGGAACGCGCCGCGCCACGCCGCTTCCGCGTCCGCCACGCCGCCGGACACGACCGCGGCGGGCAGCCCGCGCACCGGGCGGCCGCGCTGGTCGATCAGACCGGTCTGGCGCGCCAGGCCCTCACCGTCCTTGACCACTCGCACGACGTACCGCGTCCCCTTGCGCAGGCCGCCGCTGGCGGTGATCACGTGCACGTCCGAATGGTGCCCGTACAGCTCGTGAATCTCCTTGCGCAGCCGCCGCGCCACCGAACCCGTGTCCAGCTCCGCCTCGACCACGACCCGGCCGGCCACGATGTGCAGCCCGCCGGCGAACCGAAGCAGCGACGCGACCTCCGCCCGGCGCGGCCCGATCTTCGTGATCTCGAGCCGACTCAGTTCGTCCTTCACCGCGGCGGTCATCGCCATGTAGTGCCCCTCCTGCCTCTCGCTGCGCGCCCGCCGTCATCCACGGTGCTCCCCGCCGAGGCCGAGCGCCTCTCGCATGCACTGGGCGAGCGCACCAGGATCATGCCGTCCCGCCACGACCGGGTCAGCCACCGCCCCCAGGCAGGACCTGCCGCCGAGCCGCTGTGCCGCCCGACGCAGGCTTGCCGGGTCGGGCACCGAATCCCGGTCCGCGATGACGGCGTCGACCCGCAGCGCGGGCGCGTGCTCGAAGAGTACGTCCAAATGCCGCTCCGGCGAGAATCCGCCGGTTTCCCCCGGTTGGGGGACCAGATTCAGCACGACGACCTTCGTGGCCTTCGTGCGGACGAGCGCGTCGTGCAGATCCGGCACCAGCAGGTGCGGCAGCACGCTGGTGAACCACGAGCCGGGGCCGAGGAAGACCACGTCCGCCTCGAGCACCGCCTCGATCGCCTCCGGGCAGCCGCGCGGCGGGCGGTCCTGCTGCCCGGACGGGTGCAGGCTGATCCGGTGCACCTGGCCGGGCGTGCTGGCCACCGCGACCTGGCCGCGGATCCGGCGGACCGCGTCCGGGCGCTCGCTGTCGAGGCCGGTCACCTCGCCCTCGATCTCCAGCGGCTCCGGCGACATCGGCAGCACCCGGCCGGAGATGCCCATCAGCCTGCTGGCTTCGTCGAGCGCGGCGACCGGATCGCCGAGCACCTCGAACAGCCCGGCCAGCAGCAGGTTGCCGACGGCGTGCCCGGCCAGCGCGCCGTCGCCGCCGAACCGGTGCTGGAACACCTCCGCCCACAGCCGCCCGCCGTCCTCGGCGGCGAACGCGGCGAACGCCTGGCGCAGGTCGCCCGGCGGCAGCAACCCCAGTTCCCGGCGCAGCCTGCCGGACGACCCGCCGTCGTCGGCCACCGTGACCACCGCGGTGACGGCGCGGGTGATCCGCCGGAGGGCGGTCAGCGTCGCGTGCAACCCGTGTCCGCCGCCCAGCGCCACCGCGCGCACGTCACTCCCGGCCAAGATCCCGGTGCACCACCTTTACTGCCATGCCGTCCTCATTGGACAGTCGCTGGGCGAGTTCTTCGGAGATCGCGACGCTGCGGTGCTTGCCGCCGGTGCAGCCGACCGCGAGCGTCAGGTACCGCTTGCCTTCGCGCTTGTAGCCCGCCCCGATCAGCCGCAGCAGCTGGTGGTAGCGGTCGAGGAACTCCTCGGCCCCTTCCTGGGACAGCACGTAATTGCGCACCTCGCCGTCCAGCCCGGTGTGCTCGCGCAGCTCCGGGATCCAGAACGGGTTGGGCAGGAACCGCACGTCCATCACCAGGTCGGCGTCCATCGGCAGACCGTACTTGTAGCCGAAGGACAGCACGGTGACCCGGGTCTGCGTGCTCGCTTCGGAGCCGAACGCGTCCTCGATCTTCGCGCGCAGGTCGTGCACCGACAGCGCGGACGTGTCCAGCACCAGGTCGGCTTCCTCGCGCAGCGGCGAGAGCAGTTTGCGCTCGGCGGTGATGCCGTCGGCGAGCCGCCCGTCGCCCTGCATCGGGTGGCCGCGGCGGACCGATTCGAAGCGGCGCACCAGCACCGCGTCGGTGGCTTCCAGGAACAACACGCGCGGCTTGTAGCCGCGGGCGTCCAGGTCCTTGATCACCGAAGCCAGGTCGTCGGTGAACGCGCGCGAGCGCACGTCCATCACCACGGCCACCTTCGTGATCGCCCCCCGTGCCTGCGCACCGAGCTCGACCATGGTGGCGATCAGCTCCGGCGGCAGGTTGTCGACCACGAACCAGCCGAGGTCCTCCAGGCACTTGGCCGCCGTGGAACGGCCCGCACCGGACAGGCCGCTGACGACCGCGACCTCCATCCCGCTGCCCCGTTTTTCCTCTTGCGCACTCACTGCGATTCCTTCCCGATCACGACCCCTGGTCCCCTCCCGGTGTTCCCCGCGGCGCGGCGCCGGTCTCCCCGGCCAGTGCCGCTGCCACGGCTTCCGCGGTGCGCCTGCCGAAACCGGGCACCGCTTCGATCTCCTCGACCCGAGCCTGCTTGAGCTTTTTCACCGAGCCGAAGTGCTTGATCAGCGCGGTGCGCCGAGCCTGCCCCAGTCCGGGCACACTGTCCAATTCGGACGCCTGCATCCGCTTGGCGCGCTTCTCGCGGTGGTAGCGGATGGCGAACCGGTGCGCCTCGTCGCGCAGTCGCTGCAGCAGGTACAGCGCGTCGGACGTGCGCGGCAGGATCGCCGGCTCCGGATCGCCGGGCAGCCACACCTCTTCGAGCCGCTTCGCGAGCCCGACCACCGCGATGTCGGTGATGCCCAGCTCCGCCAGCACGTCCGCGGCCGCGGTGGCCTGCGGGCCGGCGCCGTCGACCACCAGCAGGTTCGGCGGGTAGGCGAACTTCCGCGGACGCCCGGTCTCCGGGTCGATGCCCGCGCGCACCGGCTCGATGGCCTCGTCGCCCGGCTGGCCGGCGGCTGCTTCCCCGGCGGATTTTTCGGCTCCGGCCGCGATCTCCGCGGTTTCCTTGAGATAGCGGTGGAATCGTCGCCGGACGACCTCCGCGATCGACGCCACGTCGCCCTCGGCCGCCGCCTCCCGCAACGCGAACTTGCGGTACTCGGACTTGCGCGGCAGCCCGTCCTCGAACACCACGAGCGACGCCACGACGTCGCTGCCCTGGATGTGGCTGATGTCGATGCATTCGATGCGCAGCGGCGCGGTGTCGAGCGCCAGATAGTCCTGAAGTTCCTGCAGCGCGGCGGATCGCGCGGTGAGATCGCCCGCGCGGCGCAGCTTGTGCTGGGTGAACGCTTCCGCCGCGTTGCGCGCCACGGTCTCCGCCAGCGCCTTCTTGTCGCCGCGCTGCGCGACCCGCAGCCGCACCCGCGACCCGCGCAGACCGGACAGCCACTCCTCGACCGCCTCCGCGTCCGCCGGCAACTCGGGCACCAGGACCTCGCGCGGCACCACCGGACCGGCCTCGACGCCGTCGTGGCCCGCCCGGTCGGATTCCTCGCCGTAAAACTGGGTGAGGAAGTGGTCGACGAGCGCCGGGACGTCCATTTCCTCGGCCTTGTCGATCACCCAGCCGCGCTGCCCGCGCACCCGCCCGCCGCGCACGTGGAAGACCTGCACGGCGGCTTCGAGTTCGTCGTGCGCGAAGGCGACGACATCGGCGTCCGTGCCGTCCCCGAACACCACGGCCTGCTTTTCCATCGCCCGGCGCAGCGCGCCGAGATCGTCGCGCAGCCGGGCCGCGCGCTCGAACTCCAGCGCCTCGGACGCATCCGCCATCTCGCGTTCCAGCCGCTTGACCATCGCGTCGGTGCGGCCGGCCAGGAAGTCGCAGAAGTCCTCGACGATCGCCCGGTGCTCGTCCGCGGACACCTTGCCGACGCACGGGGCCGAGCATTTGTCGATGTAGCCGAGCAGGCACGGCCGGCCGATCTGCCCGTGCCGCCGGAACACCCCGGCCGAGCAGGTGCGGGCGGGGAAGACGCGCAGCAGCAGGTCGAGCGTCTCGCGGATGGCCCAGGCGTGCGAATAGGGCCCGAAATAGCGGACGCCCTTTTTGCGCGCGCCGCGGTAGACGT
Organism: Amycolatopsis benzoatilytica AK 16/65; assembly: GCF_000383915.1. Taxonomy (NCBI): domain Bacteria; kingdom Bacillati; phylum Actinomycetota; class Actinomycetes; order Pseudonocardiales; family Pseudonocardiaceae; genus Amycolatopsis; species Amycolatopsis benzoatilytica. The sequence continues at coordinate 945,176 of NZ_KB912942.1, read as the reverse complement.
GCAGCCGGGGGTACTCCTCGTTGAGCGTGACGGCGAGGACCGGGTAGCTCTTGTCGTCGCGGTAGCGGACGTTGAACCGCGGGTCGAACTCCTTGATCCAGTTGTACTCCAGCTGGAGCGCCTCGACCTCGGTGCCGACGACGGTCCACTCGACGCTCGCCGCCGTGGTGACCATCTGCCGGGTGCGCGGGTGAAGACCGGAGAGGTCGGCGAAGTACGAGTTCAGCCTGCTGCGCAAGCTCTTCGCTTTGCCCACGTAGATGACGCGCTTGCCGGGGTCGCGGAACTTGTACACGCCAGGCGCGTCCGGGATGGTCCCCGGCTGGGGTCGGTAGGTGGTCGGGTCAGCCACGTGCCCCACTGTATGGCGCGGGTCCGACAGTTCCGGGGAGACCCCTGGCAGCGGCGCGGCACCGGGCGGATCCGACCGTTCCGGACGTTTCCGACGTTAGTCGGTTCCCCGGTCGGGTGATCGCGCGGTTACTTTCGGTTCTCCGCAGATCCCCGCCCCGAAGGGAACTCCGCCATGCGCACCCGATTCGCCGCCGCGGCTGTCACCGCCGCCGCACTGCTCTCGCTCGCCGTCCCCGGCGCCGCCACCGCGGCCGAGCCGAGAATCATCGGCGGCGGCACCGCGCCGTCCGTCAGCTGGGGCGCGCAGGTCTACGTCAACACCCCCGGCCGCGACTTCCAGGGCTTCAACTGCTCGGGCACCGTGATCGCGCCGCGGTGGGTGATGACCGCGGTGCACTGCCTCGACCAGGACGGCTCCGGCATGTTCGTCCGCGTCGGCTCCAACACCCTTTACGGCGGCACGAAGATCGCCGTCGACCGCGAGGAACAGTCGCCCAACGGCGACATCGCGCTGCTGCACCTCGCGCAGTCGACCTCGGCCGGTCCGATCTCGCTCGGCGGCGCCGACCCGGCGACCGGCAGCACCAACCAGCTGTACGGGTGGGGCCGCACCACGCCGACCGGACCGCCCGCGTCGGCGCTGAAGGTCGCGAACGTCCAGGTGACCGGCCAGTCGACGGACGCCTACGGCGGCCGCGCGATCCAGAGCGTCGGCGTGAACGGCTCGGCGTGGAAGGGCGACTCCGGCGGACCCGAACTGTCCGGCGGCGCACAGGTCGGGGTCGCGTCGACGGTGCAGAACCAGGACGGCACGAACACCCGCGGCACCAACAACTACGCGAGCGTGGCCGCGAGCCGCTCGTGGATCCGGAGCACCTCGGGCGTGTGACCCGCTCGTCCGGGCGGGCCCGCGCGGACCCGCCCGGACCGGTACTGCACCGTGCTGCCGTACCGTGGTCTGGCCCGCCCGCCGACCGCTCAGGGAGCGCATTCGCCATGTCCGTCCGCGTCGCCACCTGGAACGTCAACTCCATCGTTCCCCGCCTGCCCCGCGTGCTCGACTGGCTCGACGACACCGCGCCGGACGTCCTGTGCTTGCAGGAGCTGAAGAACACCACCGAAGCCTTCCCCGCCGAGGAGATCACCGCGCGCGGATACGAAATCGCCGCGTACGGGCTCGGCCGGTGGAACGGGGTCGCGATCCTGTCGAAGATCGGGCTGGACGACGTCGTGCGCGGGCTGCCGGGCGAGCCCGGGTTCGACGGGCAGGCCGAGGCGCGTGCGATCGGCGCGACGTGCGGCGGGATCCGGCTCTGGTCGGTGTACGTGCCGAACGGGCGGGAGCCGGAAAACCCGCACTACGCCTACAAACTCGAGTGGTTCGAGAAGCTGCACAGCCTGGTCGTCGAGGAACTGGGCCACGACCGGCCGTTCGCGGTGCTCGGCGATTTCAACGTCGCGCCCGCCGACGAGGACGTCTGGGACATCTCGGCGTTCGCCGATTCCACGCACGTCACCGAGCCGGAACGCGCCGCGCTGAAGAAGCTGCGCGACGCGGGGCTGTCCGACGTCTTCCCGCGGCCGCTGAAGTACGACCACCCGTTCACCTACTGGGACTACCGCGCCGGAAACTTCCCCAACAACAAGGGAATGCGCATCGACCTGGTCTACGCGAACGACGCGTTCGCCAAAGCGGTCACCGATTCCTATGTGGACCGCAACGCCCGCAAGGGCAAGGGTCCCTCGGACCACGCTCCGATCGTGGTGGACCTGGAGCGCTGAGCCGAGGGTCAGGCGGGCGCGACGATGTCGTCGGCCAGCGGAGCGACCGCGCCGACGATCTGGTCCACGACGGGCTGCGGCACGCCCGCCGCCAGCAGCGCTTCGATCAGGTATTTCGCGACCAGGTCGAAGTGCCGCTGTTCGATACCGCGTCCGCGATGGACCTCTTTCATCGTGCGGCCGCGATACTCGTGCGGACCGCCGAGCGCGACCGCGAAGAACTCCACCTGCATGCCTTTGAGCCGCGGCAGGCTGGTGCCGACGAAGAACGGCGCGAGGTCGGGGTCGGCGAGTACTCGAACGTAGAAGTCGTCCACCACGGCGACGAGGGCTTCCTCGCCGCCGATCTGCTCGTAAATGCTGCTCATAGCGCACTAGAAAAGCGGTGCCGCATTTCGGCCGCGTGTCGCGACCGTCAACGTCGGGCTAGCAAAACCTCACCGCCGCCGCGGGCTCACGCCTCGGTCGCGGCCCGGTGCAGCTTCCGCAGCGCGCGCACCGCCGCCACCGCGCGGTCCCGGTCCACCGCCTGCACGGCCATCACCGAGAAGTATTCGTCGTCCGGCAGCTCCAGCCGCGCCCACGACGCGCCGTCCGGGAAGCTGATCGACAGCACCTGATCCCAGGTGAACACCCGCCGCGCGATGACGTTGCGGACCTCGATGCCGGTGGCGTCCGCGCGCACCCGCGCGTTGCCGAACAGCATCGTCCCGGCGGCCAGCGCCACGCCGATGCCGATCATCGCGATCTGGTCCGACGCCTCGAACACCACGCCGGTGTGCGAGTTGCGCAGCAGGACCGCGACGATCACGAACGCCGCGAGCAGCGCCACCGCCAGGACGCTGCACATGACGAGCGCACGGCGCGGCCGGATCACGAGGGTGGTCTGCGGCTCGGTCATCACGCTCACACGAATCCCCGCTCGGTCCACGGCTTGCCCAGGCCGCGCAGCACGTGCGCGGTGTCGAGCGCCGCCACGGCCGCTTCGTAGCCCTTGTCCTCGACCGAGCCGGGCATGCCGGAACGGTCCAGCGCCTGCTGCTCGGTCTCGCAGGTCAGCACGCCGTTGCCGACCGGGGTGCTCTCGTCGAGCGCCACCCGGGTGAGGCCGGCGGTCACCGCGTCGCAGACGTACTCGAAGTGCGGAGTGCCGCCTCGGATCACGACGCCCAGCGCGACGACCGCGTCGTGGTTGCGCGCCAGCGCCTGCGCGACGACCGGCAGCTCGATCGCGCCGGCCACCCGGACCACCGTGGGCTCTTCCTCGAGCTCGGCGTCCTTCGCGGCGGCGAGCGCGCGCTCCAGCAGCACGTCGGTGATCTTGGCGTTCCACCGCGTCGCGACGATCCCCAGCTTCAGGGACTTGCAGTCGCGCAGGTCGAGCGCGGCGTCCGGCCGCCCCTCGCCGCTCATCGCGTGGTGTCCTCCTCGGTGGCGGGGCCGGCCGCGCCGACCTGGTCGTAGTGCTCCAGCTGGCTGAGGTCGTGCCCCATCCGGTCGCGCTTGGTGCGCAGGTACCGCAGGTTCTCCGGGTTCGGCGAGATGGGCAGCGCTTCGCGGCCGGTGACGCGCAACCCGTAGCCCTCCAGGCCGACCCGCTTCGCCGGGTTGTTCGTCAGCAGCCGCATCGACCGGACACCCAGGTCGCACAGGATCTGCGCGCCGGTGCCGTAGTCGCGCGCGTCGGCCGGCACGCCCAGCGCCAGGTTCGCGTCGACGGTGTCCGCGCCCGCGTCCTGCAGCTGGTACGCCTGCAGCTTGTGCAGCAGGCCGATGCCCCGGCCTTCGTGCCCGCGGATGTAGAGCACGACGCCGCGCCCCTCGTCGGCCACCTTCTGCAGCGCGGCGTCCAGCTGTGGGCCGCAGTCGCAGCGCAGCGAGCCGAAAACGTCGCCGGTCAGGCATTCGGAGTGCACCCGGACCAGGATGTCCTCGCCGTCGCCGATCTCGCCGTACACGAACGCGACGTGCTCGATCCCGTCCAGCAGGCTGTCGTAGCCGACCGCGCGGAAGGTACCCGCGGCCAGCGGGATCCGCGCCTCGGCGACGCGTTCCACCTGCTTCTCGGTGCGCCGCCGGTAGGCGATCAGGTCGGCGATCGAGATGATCTGGAGGTCGTGGTCGGCGGCGAACACTTCCAGCTCGTCGCGCCGGGCCATGTCGCCCTCGTCCTTCTGCGACACGATCTCGCAGAGCACGCCCGCCGGGTGCAGGCCGGCCAGCCGGGCCAGGTCGACCGACGCCTCGGTGTGCCCGGGACGGCGCAGCACGCCGCCTTCCTTGGCGCGCAGCGGAACCACGTGCCCGGGACGGCGGAAGTCCTTCGCGGTGGCTTCCGGGTCGGCCAGCAGGCGCGTGGTGTGCGCGCGGTCGGCCGCGGAGATGCCGGTGCTGATGCCCTCGGCCGCGTCGACCGTGACGCTGTACGCGGTGCCGCGCTGGTCCTGGTTCGTGTGGTACATCGGCGGCAGGTCGAGCCGGTCCGCCTCGGACTCGGTCAGCGCGACGCACACGTAGCCGGACGTGTAGCGGACCATGAACGCGAGCAGCTCCGGCGTCGCCTTCTCGGCGGCGAAGATGAGGTCACCCTCGTTCTCGCGGTCCTCGTCGTCGACCACGACCACGGCGCGCCCGGCCGCGATGTCCGCGATCGCGGCTTCGATCGCGTCCGCGTCGACTTTCGCGCCGGCCCCGCACGGGGCCCAGCCCGTCTGCTGCCCGGACGCCTTCGTCTCGCTCACGGGTGCTCCTTCGCTACCGCCAGGTGGATGTCACACATTGTGCGCGTTCGCCGCCACGTGTGGCGCAGTGAGCTTCTCCACGTATTTGGCTACGACGTCCACTTCGAGGTTCACGAGATCGCCGGCTTCGCGCCGGCCGAGTGTGGTGACTTCGAGCGTGGTGGGGATCAAGGCGACCGAAAACCGGTCGTCGGACACGCTCGCGACGGTCAGCGATACGCCGTCGACGGCGATCGAGCCCTTCTCCACGACGTATCGAGACAAGGCGCGGGGCAGCGAGAACGTGGTCACGCCGCGCTCGTCGCGGGACACGAACGCACCGGTGCCGTCGACATGGCCCTGCATGATGTGGCCGCCGAGCCGCCCGCCCGCCGGGGTCGCGCGCTCGAGGTTCACCGCGTCGCCGACCGCCACCTTCGCGAGGCTGGAACGCTGCAGTGTCTCGTTCACCACATCGACGGTGAACTCGCCGTCGGACACCGTGACGACGGTCAGGCAGACGCCGCTGACCGCGATCGAATCGCCGTGGCCGGCGTCCGAGGTGACGAGCGGCCCGCGCACGGTGAGCCGGGCAGCATCGGTGAGCTGCTCGACCGCGGTGACCTCGCCGACCTCTTCGACAATTCCCGTGAACACTGCTGCCTCCTCGACCGGCCACCGCCGTAGGTGGCGTCTCCATCCAACACCCGTCCGGCCCGGCGCGGTGCGCCCGGGCAGCGGGTCAGCCGACGCGAAGGCGGGCGGCCTGTTCGCGCAGCGCGGCGACGGCCTGGCCGGGGTCCTCGGCGCCGTAGACGGCCGAGCCCGCGACGAAACAGTCGACGCCCGCCTCGGCGGCCTGTTCGATGGTGTCGGCGTTGATCCCGCCGTCGATCTCGACGATCAGCTTCAGGTGGCCGGTGTCCACCAGCCGGCGCGCGGTGCGCACCTTCTCCAGCACGTCGGCGATGAACGACTGCCCGCCGAAGCCCGGCTCGACCGACATCACGAGCAGCGTGTCGTAGTGCTTCAGCGTTTCCAGGTGCGGTTCGAGCGGGGTGCCCGGCTTGACCGACAGGCCGGCCTTCGCACCCGCGGCGCGCAGGTTCTTGGCCAGCATGACCGGGTCCTTCGCGGCTTCCACGTGCACCGTGACGTTGTACGCGCCGGCCTCGGCGTAGGCCGGGGCCCAGCGGTCCGGGTCGTCGATCATCAGGTGGCAGTCGAGCGGCAGGTCGGTCGACTTCAGCAGCGACTGCACCACCGGCAGGCCCAGGGTCAGGTTCGGCACGAAGTGCGCGTCCATGACGTCCACGTGCACCCAGTCGGCGCGGGTGGCGCCGGGGTGGGCGATGGCCGCGATCTCCTCGCCGAGCCGGGCGAAGTCCGCGGACAGGATGCTGGGTGCGATGAGAGGTGAAGCCACGACCCGAGTGTAAGAGGGCCGGGTTCCCCGCTGTTCACCGGCCGTGACCGCACCGGAGTTCGCTTTCCGGACACAAAGCGCTCATCCGGATTCTCCGTATCGAACACATCAGCGAGCGCTAATGGGTCACGACCGGAAGTTCCGGACGAGATGCCCCCCGAGGAGAACCATGAGAACCGTCTTGGCAGGCCGTCGCAAGTGGCTGGCCGCGGGCGCATTAGGCGTCGCGCTGGTCGCTGCTGCCCCCGTCGCGCTGGCCGCGCAGGGCAACCAGGACGACCAGGGCGCGCGCACCGCTTCGGCCGGCGCGGGCGACCGCACGCAGGAGATCCGCCAGGCGATCCAGGGCGGTGCCGCGCGCAACGTCATCCTGTTCATCGGCGACGGCATGGGCGATTCCGAGATCACCGCGGCGCGCAACTACGAACGCGGCGCCGCCGGCCGGCTCTCGATGGACGAGCTGCCGCTGACCGGCGATTACACCACGTACGCGGTCGAGAAGGGCAACCCGGCGAAACCGGACTACGTCACGGACTCCGCGGCGTCCGGCACCGGCTGGGCGACCGGTACGAAGACCTACAACGGCGCGATCTCGGTGGACGCCTACGGCAACCCGCTGCCGACGCTGCTGGAGCTGGCCAAGCGCAACGGCCTGCGCACCGGCGACGTGACCACTGCCGAGGTCCAGGACGCCACCCCGGCCGTCCAGGGCGCGCACGTCGTCGACCGCGACTGCAAGGGCCCGGACGAGACCACCAAGAAATGCGCGCAGAACGCCAAGGAGAACGGCGGCGCGGGCTCGATCTCGGAGCAGCTCGTGCAGACCCGCCCGGACGTGCTCCTGGGCGGCGGCGCGAAGTATTTCGACCAGAAAGCCACCGCGGGCCAGTTCAAAGGCAAGCCGGTCCTGGAGCAGGCCAAGGCAGCTGGGTACCGCGTCCTCACCACCGCCGACGACCTGGCCAAGGCCGGTCCCGGCCAGCCGGTGCTCGGCCTGTTCGCGCCAGGCAACCTGCCGGTGAACTGGGTCGGCCCGAAGCCGGCCGTGGGCGGCACCGCACCGGCCCGCTGCGCGGCGAACCCGGCCCTGCCGAAAACCCAGCCGAAGCTGGTCGCGCAGACCCAGAAGGCGCTGCAGCTGCTCGAGGACCGCAAGAGCAACAAGGGCTTCTTCCTCCAGGTCGAGGGTGCGTCGATCGACAAGCAGGACCACGCCGCGGACCCGTGCGGCCAGATCGGCGAGACGATCGACTTCGACGCGGCGGTCGCGGCCGGCCTGGCCTACGCCCGGACGCACTCGGACACGCTGGTCGTGGTGACCGCGGACCACGGGCACACCAGCCAGATCGTGTCGAACGACGCGAAGTCGCCGGGCCAGACCGCCACGTTGATCACCAACGAGGGCGCGAACATGACGATCAACTACGGCACCGCGATGCCGGGTTCGTCGATGGAGCACACCGGGACCCAGGTGCGGATCGCGGCGTACGGTCCGCAGGCGGCGAACGTCGTCGGGCTGACCAACCAGACCGACCTGTTCGGCACCGTCAAGCGCGCACTGAAGCTGCGCTGACTCTCGCCTGAACGTGCGTGAAGGGAACTTTGAGGGACTCTGATTCCCTTAAAGTTCCCTTCACGGCGCGGGCAACAGGTCCAAGGGCTCGGACCAGGGGCGGCTCGGGTCCAGCTGGTGCAGCCGGACGCCTGCGCCGGCGAGCGTGTCCAGGTGCCGTTGCCATGCCGGGTGATGCGCCCGGGTCGGCTGGATCTGATACGCCACGACAATGGTGATGCCCGGTGCGCCCAGGACATCGCCGAGCAGCGTCAGCGCTTGGTTGTCCGCGATGCCCAGTGCCAGTTTCGCGATCGAATTCGCCGATGCGGGCGCGAACAGGAACACCCGCGGGTCCGGATGCGGGCGCGGTTCCCCGGGCAGCCGCGACGCGCTGCGCACCGGAAGGTCCGTCGTCGCCTGGAGTTCCGCCAGGCCGCCGGTCGTGTCCAGCCAGCGGTGCGCGGTCGGCGTCAGGGTGACGGCCAGCCGCCAGCCCCGGGCGGCGGCGGGCTTGGCCAGCTCGGCGGTGAACCGGAGGTCCAGTCCGCCGCACGAGCTGGCGACCAAGCCCAGGTCCGTCACGGCTTGCGCAGCACGGCGCAGAACATCGCGTCGGTGCCGTGCCGGTGCGGCCACAGCTGCACGTACGGGCCGTCGCCGAGCTGCGGGACGCCGGGGAAGAACTCCCGTGCGTCCAGGATCTCCGACTTGGTCCGGCGAGCGGTTTCCCCGACTACGCCTTCGGTTTCGGCCAGGTGCGGCGAGCACACCACGTACGCGACGATGCCGCCGGGGCGCACCAGGTCCAGCGCCGCGACCAGCAGTTCGCCCTGCAACTTGGTGAGGTCCGCGACGTCGGAGGGCTTGCGCCGCCACCTGGCTTCCGGACGGCGGCGCAGCGCGCCCAGTCCGCTGCACGGGGCGTCGACGAGGACGCGGTCGTAGCCGGGTTCGAGGCCGCTGTCGCGACCGTCGGCGACGTGCACGGTGACCGGCAGGCCCTCGGTCGCGTTCTCGATGAGCCGGGCCCGGTGCTCGGCCTTCTCGACCGCGTCGACACGCGCACCGCTGCTCTTGGCCAGCGCGCCGAGCAGCGCGGCCTTGCCGCCGGGGCCCGCGCACAGGTCCAGCCAGCGTTCGTCCGGGCCTTCCAACGGGGCCTTCGTGACCGCGATGGCGCATAGCTGGCTGCCCTCGTCCTGCACCGCGGCGAGGTGCTCGCGCACCGGCGCGACCTCGGCCGGGTCGCCCGCGCCGGAAGGCAGGCGCACACCGTACGGCGAGTACGGCGCGAGGTCGCCGCCGGTGATCGCGGCGAGTTCGTCGGCGCTGATCTCGCCCGGGCGCGCGACCAGGTGCACCTCCGGACGGGCGTCGTCGGCTTCCAGTGCGGCTTTCAGCTCCGCACCCTTGTCCCCCAACGCTTCCGCGAACGACCGGGCCACCCAGCGCGGGTGCGCCGAGCGCAGCGCATACGCGCCGATCGGGTCGGTCGCCTCGTCCGGCGCGACCTCGGTGAGCCACTGCGTTTCGTCCTTTGTGGACACCACACGCAGGATCGCGTTGACGAAACCGGTCGCCCACGAACCGGCTTCCGCGCGCACCAGGTCCACAGTGGACCCGACCGCGGCGTGCTCCGGGATGCGGGTGCGCAGCAGCTGGTAGACGCCGAGGCGCAGCGCGTCGAGCACCACCGGGTCGGTCTTCTCGATCGGCCGGTCCGCGCACGCGGCGATCACCGCGTCGAGCAGCCCCTGCGCCCGGGCGGTGCCGTAGGTCAGCTCTGTGGCCAGCGCGGCGTCGCGCCCGCTGATCCGGCGTTCGCGCAGCATCTGCGGCAGGACCAGGTTCGCGTACGCGTCTTTCTCGCGCACGGCGCGCAGCACGTCGAACGCGACCTGCCGGGCGGGGTCCACCTCCGGCGGACGCCGCGGTCCCTGTTTGCGCGGGGCCGGCCGGCCCCGTTGCGGCCTCGACGGCCTCCGTTCTCCACGCTCGTTCACCGCAGGCGCTCCCCTTCTTCGATCCTCGTACCGCGCGCCCAGTCGGTGGCCGCCATCCGTTTCTTGCCCGCTGCCTGGACCTCGCCCAGCCGCACCGGTTTCGTCGCCGTGCCCACGAGCACCCGCTTGCGCTCGACGACCAGCTCGCCCGGCGGCGGACCGGGTTCGTCGACCACGGTGACCGGCCCGAGCTTGAACCGCTCGCCGCGGAACTCCGCCCACGCGCCGGGTTCCGGCGTGACCGAGCGAATGTGCCGATCGACCGCGGCCGCCGGGTCGGCGAACGACACCCGCGCGTCCTCGACCGTCACCTTCGGCGCGTAGCTCATGCCCTCGGCGGCCTGCTCGACCGCACGCAGCGTGCCGTCTTCGATGCCGTCCACCGTGGACCGCAACAGCTCCGCACCGGACTCGGCGAGCCGGCCCAGCAGCGCACCGGACGTGTCGTGCGGGCCGATCGTCTCGGTGACGACGCCGAATACCGGCCCCGCGTCGAGCTCCTTCACGATCCGGAAAGTCGACGCTCCGGTGATCTCGTCCCCGGCCCGGATCGCCGCCTGGACCGGTGCCGCACCGCGCCACGCGGGCAGCAGCGAGAAGTGCAGATTCACCCAGCCATGCACCGGGATGTCGAGCGCGGACTGCGGCAGCAGGGCACCGTAGGCGACCACCGGGCAGACTTCCGGCGCGAGTTCGCGCAGCCGGGCGAGGAAGGCCGGATCGCCCGCGCGCGCCGGCGTGAGCACCTCGATGCCGTGCTCGTCGGCGAGTGCCCCGACCGGGGACCGGAGGACTTTGCGCCCGCGCCCGGCCTGCGCGTCCGGCCGGGTCACGACGGCGACGACCTCGTGCCGTTCGGACTCGAGCAACGCGCGCAACGACGGGACGGCGGGTTCCGGGGTGCCGGCGAAAACGAGACGCATCACCGCACCTCCGGACGGGAAAAGGGGATTTCAGGCTGGTCGGACATCAGATGGGAGTCTAGAAGACGCGGCCGCGAGGACGCGGCGCGGGCGGCTCGCCGGAGCGAGTGCCAGGATCGTCTCATGACGACGCTGAAGGCGACCCTGCACGACGACCTGACGACCGCGATCAAAGCCAGGGACCAGCTGCGCTCCGCCACGCTGCGCCTGACCCTGTCGGCGATCGGCTACGAAGAGACAGCGGGCACCGAGGCCCGCACCCTCTCGGACGACGAGGTGCGGAAGATCATCACCCGCGAGGTGAAGAAGCGCCGAGACGCCGCGGACGCGTTCGCGAAGGCAGGCCGCACCGAGTCGGCGGAGCGGGAACTGGCGGAGGCGGAGGTGCTGACCGGGTACCTGCCGGCGCAGCTCTCGGACGAAGAACTGCGGAAGCTGGTTTCGGACGCCATCGCGGAAAGCGGCGCTTCGGGAATGGCCGGAATGGGCGCGGCGATGAAGGCGGTGCAGCCGAAGGTCGCCGGACGCGCGGAGGGTTCTCGGGTGGCGGCTGAAGTCAAGCGGCAACTGGCTGCCGGATGAGGTGAAAGCAGGCCGGTCCGAGAGCGGGCGAAGGTTCGGCTGCCGGCACGCCGGAGGCAGCGGAACCCGTCGCCGGGCCGCCCGCGGATCCTCGGCTCAGCCGCACTGCCGGCAGACGCCTCGATGCTGAACACCGACCCGGTCGCGGGTCGCTCGTCAACCACCTTTCCCGCTTTGACCAGCGACCCGGGACCGTGGCCTCAACCCGGCTCCGCGGTGCCCGGGCGCCAGTTTCCCGGCAATGACGGGAACTTCCGCGCACAGCAAAAAACCCGCCCTCGCCGGCAACCGGCTGAGAACGGGCCTGCCTGTGACTCCCTACCCGGCGTATACCGCCACCAACGCCAACGTGGCCGCCCCGCCGACCCCGGCGACCGCCATCACCAAACTCGCCGACGCCGAAACCGCGGTAGCCACCCGCAGCACCGCGCGGACCATCCGCACCAGCACCCGCAACACCAGAGCGATCACGACGATCCCCGCCACCAGCATCGCGGCCGGAACCCCTCCGCCGGGCTCCGCCGAGGCGAGCACCGCGCTCATCACAATCCCACCCGCTCGTCGTTCCGGCGCGAAGCTTCCAGCTTGCGCTGCCGCTCCGATCCGAGGTTCCAGGCCCACCGCCACCCGGCCCACATCGACGCGGCCGAGCCGGCGAACGTGATCACGAACGCCTGTCCTACGAGTCCGTCGAGCGGCGCGAGCCGGAGCAGCACCAGCAGCGCCCAGATCTGCGCCACCGTGAACGGCACGACCAAAGCTGCGGCATAAACCCCGCGACGCCAGCGAGCCGGCTGCGGAGACCGGGCATACGGATCCATGACTGCCTCCCTCAGTGGTGCGTATCTTCAGAATTCCCCTGTGGCACAGGGGAATCTGTGTCAGCAGACACGTTGGAGGGAAGATCCCCGCCGGCCGTCCGCCGGCAACCCGGCGTTAAGGCAAAGACAGTTCGCGCGCAATAAAAAAAGCCGCGCTCGCGGCACGGCCGAAGGGGAGGCGGCGGGCTCGCGACCGCGCTGTCGCCACCCGCCTTGGCCGCCGTTCGCCGGTCGGCCGGACTGCATTCGGCGCCCGCCGGACGCCTCGGGAAGGAACTCAGCGGGCCAGCCGCCGCAGATCCTCCATCCGATGGATCACCACTCGCCCGCGGGAGGTGCTGATCACTCCGTCGCGGCGGAGCCCGCGCGTCGCCCGCGCCCAGGATTCCCGCGAAATCGCCGCGGTCATCGCCAGTTCCGCCTGAGTGCCCGGGATCGCGACCACGATGTCGTCCCCCGCGCGCACCCCTTGTTCCACTGCCAGCTGCATCAGCTGCACCGCCACTCTCCTGGCGATCGAGCCGCCGCCGATGTCGGACCGCTGCCGCCCGACATCGCGCAATCTCGCCGCCAGCACCAGCAGCAACACCCACGAGATCGACGCCTCGCGCCGGCACAGCGCGGCGAACCGCGCGGCGGGAACGACGAGCGCCTCGACCTCGTCCAGTGCTTCGACCGTCGCCGATCTCGGCTGGCCGTCGATCGCGCCGAGTTCCCCGACCACGTCGCCGGTCCCGCGCACCGCGACCACGACTTCGCGGCCGTCGGAGGTCGCGTTCGTGATCCGGACGTGCCCGGACAGCAGAAGCACTACTACCGCGGCATGGTCGCCTTCATGGCACACCACGTCGCCCCTGCGGTAGGTGCGGCGCACTGCCAGCTCCGCCACCTTGCCGCGTTCGGCCGCGCTCAGCGCGGGCCAGAATCCGGTCGTTTCCACGGGTTGCCTCCCGTGCCTGTCAGGCGGTGAGCCCCGCGCCCGGCAGGACAGTCCCGGCCGGCGCCCAGCCGTCCGTGCGGATCCAGCCACGGATCCGCTTTCTGCCTACCCGGACGTGGAAGGCGTGGCCGAACGCGGACCGGTCGATCCCGGCGTAGCCGTGTGCGATCACCGCGGAGTAGATCCCTTCCGAAACGACGAGCGCCACCGGTCCGGCCGCGCCGCGCAGCGCCTTGCGCACTTCCGGGGCGTCGAGCAGGCGGCAGGCCAAGTCCACGTCCTCACCGTACGGCCCGCGCAGGTCGTAATGCACCTCTCCGGCGTGGATGGCCACGCGGAGACGGAACGCGTCGTCCGGATGCATCGCGTTGTGCCGCGCGAGCCGCACCGCCAGCTCCGGCACCACGCCGGCGAGCAGGACCGTCTTGGGCGCCTCGTCGACCGGCCGGACCAGGCACATCGCCCCGTCGCCGCGGTCGACGAAGGAATCCCGGACCCCCTCGGTGATGCCCCCCGCGCGGAATGCCTCGTCAAGCAGGTCGAACAGCATCGCGCGCAGCTGGGCCCGGCCCGGGTTGGTCCGGGCTGTCGACCCCTCGACGTCGACTACCACGATCGCCCTGTGCAAAGGCACGTGCAGAACCGGTAGGTGCAGGACCGCTGTGTCCATCGTTCCACCCCCTGCTTCAGGTAGGTACTGAAATGTAGTAAACTTAATGAGAATAACCATGAACTATAAGGGTTGACCCCGGACTGAACAATGGTGTCACGCACATGACTTCCGAAGGACAGGCCGATGACCGCCACCCTGCACGAGGCGCAACGAGAATCACCCTGGTACCTGCTGGGCGATCCCCGCACGACCGAAGTACAGTACCCGGTCAGTGCCGTTACCAAACTTCACTGAAGGACTGAAGTCATGTCCCAGCCCAGCCCCGCACTCGCCGGACGCCTCCGGGCTCTCCGGAAGGAGAGCTGGCCCGGCATCGTGATCACCCAGCGGATGCTCGCCGAGGCGTTCGGGGTGAGCAACGGCCTGCTGTCGTCCTGGGAGAACACCGGCAGCCCGGTCGCGCCGCCGCCGCCCCGGCTCGACGCGTATGCCACGTTCTTCGCCACCCGGCGTTCAGTCGAGGGCCAGGGCTTCCGGGTGCTGCCCGTGGACCAGTTGACCGACGAGGAGCGCGATCTCCGCAAGAAGCTGCTCGCCGAGCTGACCGGCCTGCGCGGCAGCTCCGAGGACACCGCGACGGCAGCCCCCGAGTTCGCGCCCGGCAACCTGTGGCGGTTCCCGGCCAGCGAGGACATCGTGATCGTCGTGTCCGAGCTGCCGAACGCGATGCGCCACGCCAACGCGCAGCCGGAAAGCCCCGACTACGCCCGGCTGCTGCGCTACGGCGACCCGGACGCGCTGATCGAGCTGTACGGTCACCTCCGCGCGTGCAACCCGACCGCGAGAGTCTCGTTCCGCACCGCGAGCCGGGACCCGCTGCGGCCGGAGGAGTACACCGCGCACCTCGTGCTGCTCGGCGGGGTCGACTGGAACCCGCAGACCCGTGAGCTGATGGAGCGGATCGACGCGCCGATCCGGCAGAACCCACGCTCGGACTACGACGAATCCCTGGCCAGCTTCCAGGTCCGGCAACGGGACGGCCGCCTGGAGCACCTGCGCGCGAAGATGTCGTCGGACGGCAACCTCATCGAGGACGTCACGATGTTCTACCGCGGCCCGAATCCGCTCAACCGCAAGCGCACGGTGACCGTCTGCAACGGGATGCACGCCCGCGGCACCCTCGGCGCGGTGCGCGCGCTGACCGACCCGCGGTTCCGCGACCGCAACCAGTCGTACCTGGACCAGCGGTTCGCCGGCGCGGAGTCGTTCAGCATCCTCAGCCGGGTCCCGGTGTTCAACAACCAGGGCCTGACTCCCGACTGGACGGTGCCCGGCAACCGGCTGCACGAATGGTCCGATCTGGACGCCGACTGAGGACGAGGCGGGCGCCGGGACGGCTCGTCCCGGCACCGCGCCCGGCCGGGCGAGTCCGGACGCGCAAGTCCGGCACCGCGCCGGGCAAGTTCGGCCGCGCAAGTCCGGGCGGGCAAGCAGTCCGGGCGGGCAGAGGGTTAGCCGGCTAGCTCCGCTGGAGCCTCGCCCCGGCCGGCTGGTCTCACTGAGTCCCAGCCTCGCCCGCTGAACCTCGTGCCACCGAACCGGCCTCGCTGAACCCGCATCCGCTAGATCAGGTCCAGCGGATCCAGCTGCACCCGGACGGGCTCGGTCGCTTTGCGTGCGTCGCGGCGGGCGACCGCGTCGCGGACCGTCGCCGCCAGCGCGCGTCCTTCCGGCCGGGCTACCCGCACCAGCGCGCGCTCGCGCTCCGCATTGCCCTCGTCGTCGAAATCGCCGAGCGGAACCGGTCCGAGGATCTCGCCGGTTTCCGGCAGCGGAAGGTCGTCCAGCACGCTCGCGACCGCCGCCGGGCTGCCTTCCACACTCGCCATCCGCATCGCCGGCGGAAAGCCCAGCTCGCGCCGTTGCTCAAGCTCCTGGCTCGCGTGCCAGCCGGGATCCCAGCGCACCAGCGCCTGCACCACCGCGAGCCCCGCCTCCGCACCGACGACTACCCGTCCGCCGCTCGAAGCCGGCCGCACCAACGCACCCGCCGCCATCCATCGGCGCAGTGTCTCCTCTGCCGCCCGCAAATCCTGGCGGCCGAGCAACGCCCATCCATCGAGAAGCAACGCCGCGCCGTAACCGCCTTCGGCGACCGGTTCCGCTCCCGGCGTGCACACCACCAATGCCGGCCGCCCCGGAACGGTCGCCAGCACCTCGGCCGCGCCGGACGTCCGGACCGGCACGCCCGGAAACGCGCGCCCCAGCTCCTCCGCGGTCCGCTTCGCCCCGACCACCACCGCCCGCAGCCGAACGGAACCGCAAGCAGGGCAACGGAAAGCCGTCTCCGGAACTCCGCACCAGCGGCAGGCCGGCGGCCGCGGCGCCCCGTCCACCGATCCGCCCGGCAACGCCAACGGACCGGCGCACCGCCGGCAGTGCGCCGGCGTCCGGCATTGGCCGCACGACAGCCCCGGGACATACCCGCGTCGCGGAACCTGAACCAGCGCAGGCAATCCCGCCGCGAACGCCTGCCGTGCCGCCTCGAACGCGACGGCCGGCAACCGGGCGACGCGAGCGGCCTCGTCCCGCGCGACGTCGAAGTCTTCACCGACCGGCGTCACTCGAGGCGCGGCCGCGCGCAACACCGCGCGATCGGCCTGAACCTGTTGCGCCCAGCCGGATTCGACCAGCAGCTGCGCTTCCGCGGTCCGGGCGAACCCGCCGACGATGAACGCCGATTTCGTGGCGTGCGCCCGATCCATCAGCACGTCCCGGACATGCGGGTACGGCGCGTGCGGGTCCAGGTGGAGATCGTCGCCGTCGTCCCACACCACGAACAACCCAGGATCCGCCACCGGCGCGAACATCGCCGCCCGCGTGCCGACCACCACGCGTACCGAACCCCGCAGCACGGAAAGCCACCGCCGGTACCGCTCCGCCGGCCCCAGCCCAGCGATCAGCGCGGCGACGCCCTGCTCACCCACCAGTTCGACACACGCCGCGTGCACCCGCGTCAGATCCCGATGGTCCGGCACGACCACCACCGCGCCACGCCCGTGCGCCGCCGCGGTCGCCGCGGCCTCCGCCAACCGGCGCGGCCAATCCTCGCCAGGCAACGCCTGCCATACCGCGTTCGCCTGCCGCCCTTCCGCGATCGCCTCCAGGAACGCTTCCCCGCGCTGGTAGCGGGCCCACGCCGAGACATCCGGTGCCTCCGGAGCCGGTGCCGGTTCCCTCGGCGGTTCGCCTTCGACCTTCGCGTGCCGCGGCGGCAACGCCAGCCGCAACACGTCGGACAGCGTGCCCGCATAACGGTCCGCCACCGACCGGCACACCGCGTGCAAAGCGGGCGGCAGCACCGGTTCGCTGGAGGTCACCCGCTCCAGATAGGCCAGTTTGCGCTCGTACTCGGACTTGTCGGTGCGCTCGACGAGATATCCGTCGACCAGTTGCCCGGCGAACCGCACCCGCACCCGGCAGCCCGCGACCGCGGCCTCGTGAAGCTTTTCCGGCACCTGGTAGTCGAACGTGCGGTCCAGGTGCGCGAGCGGGATGTCCACGACGACCTTCGCGACCGGCAGTTCCGGGGCAGGCTGGAGCTGCCCCCTGCGCGAGGGTTTGCGAGGCGCGGTCTTGCGTCCCGCGGCTTTCTTGGCCGGCGCGGCCTTCGGCTCCGAAGCAGAGCGCGAAGGCTCCGGCAGGTCCCACAGAGGGGCGGGTTCGGAGCTGTTCACCAGAAGATCTCTACCAGACCGCTCCGACAGTTCCGCCGCCGAACGCTGTGAAGGGCCCCTTGCCGGAATCTGATTCCGGCAAGGGGCCCTTCACAGACCAAGATTCGGCTGGGAGCGAGGCCCCTCAGGCCACTGCGGCCCGCAACGCCTCGGCCCGCGCGACGCTTTCCCACGGCAGGTCCAGATCCGGCCGGCCGAAGTGCCCGTACGCCGCGGTCGGCGCGTAAATCGGGCGCAACAGGTCCAGGTCCCGGATGATCGCCGCCGGGCGCAGGTCGAACACCTCGTTGATCGCCGTCTGGATCTTCGCCGGGTCGACCGTCTCGGTCCCGAACGTCTCCACGAACAACCCCACCGGCGCGGCCTTGCCGATCGCGTACGCGACCTGCACCTCGACCCGTCCGGCCAGCCCCGCCGCCACGACGTTCTTCGCGACCCAGCGCATCGCGTACGCGGCCGACCGGTCCACCTTGGACGGGTCCTTGCCGGAGAACGCCCCGCCGCCGTGGCGGGCCATGCCGCCGTAGGTGTCGACGATGATCTTGCGTCCGGTCAGGCCAGCGTCGCCCATCGGCCCGCCGATCACGAAGCGCCCGGTCGGGTTCACCAGCAGCCGGGTGCCGGACGTGTCCAGGCCGAGCCCTTCCAGTTCCGGCTCCACCACGTGCTTGCGCACGTCGACGCCGAGCATCTGCTCCAGGTCGATGCCGTCCGCGTGCTGGGTCGACACCACGACCGTGTCCAGCCGGACCGGCTTCTCGCCGTCGTACTCGATGGTGACCTGGGTCTTGCCGTCCGGGCGGAGGTAGGGCAGCACGCCGTCCTTGCGCACCCCGGTCAGCCGGCGCGAGAGCCGGTGCGCGAGCGCGATCGGCAGCGGCATCAGCTCCGGGGTGTCCGAGCAGGCGTAGCCGAACATCAGGCCCTGGTCGCCCGCGCCCTGCCGGTTGATCTCGTCCTCGAGCGAAGACCCGGCCTCCACCCGTGCCTCGTACGCGGTGTCGACGCCCTGGGCGATGTCCGGGGACTGCGACCCGATCGCGACGTTCACGCCGCACGAGTTGCCGTCGAACCCCTTGGCCGAGGAGTCGTAGCCGATCCGGAGGATCACGTCCCGGACGATGGTGGGGATGTCCGCGTACGCCTCGGTGGTCACCTCGCCCGCGACGTGCACCTGGCCGGTGGTGATGAGGGTTTCGACCGCGACCCGGCTGCGCGGGTCCTTGCTCAGCAGCCCGTCGAGGATCGAGTCGCTGATGGCGTCACAGATCTTGTCGGGGTGCCCCTCGGTCACCGATTCCGACGTGAACAGCCTTTTCGTGGACGCAGACACGACCTCGTCACTTCCCTCGGTCAAGCTTCGGCGCCCCAGCGAGTTCAGGCGCTCCTGTTGTCAACCCACACTACCCAGCGGGGCCATAGCTACAGTCGACGTTCGAACAGGGCCGTTACCGCGTCCCACAATGTGGCCGCGAGCCGCGACTTGGCCCCGGTCGGGATAATCTCTTCGGTTCCGTCCGCCGCGAGCAGCCATCCCGCGTTGTCCTCGGTGCCGAACGCCTTGCCGTCGCCGACCGCGTTCACCACCAGCAGGTCCGCGCCCTTGCGCCGCAGCTTGACCCGGGCGTGGTCGAGGACGCTGCCCTGCTCGTCGCCGGTTTCCGCGGCGAAGCCCACCACCACCTGGCCCGGCCGCCGGTCGCGGACCAGTTCGGCGAGGATGTCGGCGTTGCGGTCGAGGGTGATCACCGGGTCCGGACCGTCGTCGGACTTCTTGATCTTGTGGCCGGCCTGCGCGGCGGGCCGGAAGTCCGCGACGGCGGCGGCCATCACCACGACATCCGCGTCCGCGGCCGCGGCGTGCATCGCCTTGCGCAGTTCCTCGGCGGTGGACACCCGCTGCACCGTGGCGCCGGCCGGAGTCGGCAGCTCGTCGGTGTGCCCGGCCACCAAGGTCACCTCGGCGCCGCGCTGCGCGGCGACCCGGGCCAGCGCGAAGCCCTGCTTCCCGGACGACCGGTTGCCCAGGTAACGGACCGGATCGAGCGGCTCGCGGGTGCCGCCCGCGGAGATCGCCACCCGCTTGCCTTCGAGGTCGCGCGGCAGCGCCCGCGGCGCGGCGAGCAGCAGCCGGGCCAGATCGACGATCTCGGCCGGGTCGGCGAGCCGGCCCTTGCCGGTGTCGACGCCGGTCAGCCGTCCTGCCGCGGGCTCGGTGACGACCATTCCGCGCGAGCGCAGCAGCGCCACGTTGTCGCGGGTGGCCGGGTGCTCCCACATCTCGGTGTGCATCGCCGGGAAATACGCGATCGGGCACCGGGCGGTGAGCAGGGTGTTCGTCAGCAGGTCGTCGGCGAGTCCGTGCGCGGCCTTGGCCAGCAGGTTCGCCGTCGCCGGGACGACCAGCACCAGGTCGGCTTCCTTGCCGACCCGCACGTGCTGTACCTCGGGCACCTCGGTGAAGACCCCGGTGTGCACCGGGTTCCCCGACAGCGCCTCGAAGGTGGCCGCGCCGACGAAGTTCAGCGCTGCCTCGGTGGGCACGACGCGGACGTCGTGCCCGGATTCGGTGAGGCCCCGCAGGACCTCGCACGCCTTGTAGGCGGCGATGCCGCCGCCTACCCCCAGGACGACCCTGGGCTTGGCGTCACTCACCCTCGGTGTGCTCGAGCAGACCGCCGTGGATCTCGCGCAGCGCGATCGACAGCGGCTTCTCCCGGGGACCGGGCTCGACCAGCGGACCGACGTACTCCAGCAGGCCCTCGCCCAGCTGCGCGTAGTAGTCGTTGATCTGCCGGGCCCGCTTGGCCGAGTAGATCACCAGCGCGTACTTCGAGGAGACCTTCTCGAGCAGGTCGTCGATCGGCGGGTTGGTGATGCCTTCGAGCTCTTCCAGCGTCGCCTGTTGCACAGTCACTCGTGCTGCTCCGTATCGTCACATCGATCGGCGGCAGAATCGCCACCGCCGGTAATCAAGTCTAGCAACTGCCGCGCGGCGACCTCGACGTCGGCGTTCACCAACCGCACGTCGAACTCCCCGGCAGCGGCCAGTTCGCGTTCCGCCTCGGCCAGCCGGGCGGCCACCGCGGCCTCGCTCTCGGTGCCGCGCCCGGTGAGCCTGCCGACCAGTTCTTCCCAGGACGGCGGCATCAGCATGACCAGCCGGGCTTCCGGCATCGCCATCCGGACCTGCCGGGCGCCCTGCAGTTCGATCTCCAGGATCGCCGGGCGGCCCGCCGCCAGCGCCTGTTCCACCGGCTCGCGCGGCGTCCCGTACCGGTTGCCCGCGAACTCGGCCCACTCCAGCAGCCTGCCCTCGGCCGCCATCCGGTCGAACTCGGCGGAATCCACGAAGTGGTAATGGTTTCCGTCGATCTCGCCCGGCCGCGGCGCCCGCGTCGTCACCGAAACGCTGAAGTACAGGTTCGGCTCGAGCCGGCGCAGCTGTCCCACCACACTCGACTTCCCGACACCGGAGGGGCCAGAGACGACGGTGAGCCGGGGGCGGAGGATTTCCCCCGCCACCGGCTCACTGCCGCGGTCGGCGCCCCGGATCACCGGGTAGTCCTGACCGACGCCGCTCACTCGCCGCTGAACTCGGCCAGCAGCGCCTTGCGCTGCCGGTCGCCGAGACCGCGGAGCCTGCGGCTGGGGGCGATCTCCAGTCGTTCCATCGTCTGCTGGGCACGGACCTTGCCGACGCCGGGGAGCGCCTCGAGCAGGGCCGAAACCTTCATCTTGCCGAGGACTTCGTTCTCCTCGGCCTGCTTCAGCACGTCGACCAGAGTGGTACCGCCCCGCTTCAGCCGCTCCTTCAGCTCAGCACGGATGCGGCGGGCGGCGGCGGCCTTCTCCAGCGCCGCAGCACGCTGTTCCTCTGTCAGCTGGGGAAGTGCCACGTTTTCCTCCGGTAGTTCTCACATCTGGGTGGGTGACGCGACGGTACCCACCCCTGAGCAGGGGCCACAATGCGGGGGTGGCTGGTGGAGCGCGTTTCCGGGGCCTGCTATTGGCCTTTCGCGCCCGGCCCCGCCAACCGGCTGTTCACCTCTTGGGCTGCTCGGCGTAACGCGTCCGGGTCAGGCCCGTGCCGCAGCAGGTCACGCGACGAAGCCGGCAGCAGGCCGGGCAGGCTCTCTCCGAACACTGCCCGCAAATCCGCCTCAGTTGCCCCCTGCGCCCCGAATCCGGGCGCGAGCACCGGACCGTTGAGCTGGCCCAGGTCGACTTCCCCAGGAGCCACAGTGGCCCCTACAACCACGCCTACGTCGCCGTACGGCTCCTCTCCCGCATTGTGGGCCGCCGCGGCGTCTACGACGCTCTGAGCGACCGTACGGCCGTCTTCCAGTCGCGCGCGCTGCAACGCGTTCGCTTCCGGATTGGACGTACGGGCCAAAACGAACAGACCGTTGCCCGCTTCGCGCGCCGCGGCGGCAGCTGCCTCCAGCGCTCCGAAGCCGAGGTACGGCGACACCGTGGCCGCGTCGGCGGTGAAGGCCGCCTTGTCGGCCACGTAGGCCGCGGTGTACGCGGCCATGGTGGAGCCGATGTCGCCGCGCTTGACGTCCAGCAGGACAAGCGATCCGGCGTCGTGCGCGACGTCGACGACGCGTTCGAGGACCGCCACGCCGGCGGACCCGAACGCCTCGAAGAACGCCGACTGCGGCTTGACGATCGCCGCGACTTCGCCGAGCGCTTCGGCCGCGGTGAGCGCGAACCGTTCGAGACCGCTCACGTCCACCGGCAGGCCCCACGCCTCGATCAGGCCCGGGTGCGGGTCGATCCCGGCGCACAGCGGCCCGCGCGCGGCCACTGCCTCGGCCAGCCGGGCCCCGAACCGCTTGGTCACGACGTCGCCTTCAGCGCCGCCTGGAGGTCCTGGAGGCTGCGCACCCCGATGTCGCCCCGGATCAGCGCTTCGATGCCGTGCACGGCCGCCGCGGCGCCCTGCACGGTGGTGATGCACGGGATGTCCCGCGACACCGCGGCAGTGCGGATTTCGTAGCCGTCCACCCGCGGTCCGCTGTTCCCGTACGGCGTGTTGATGACCATGTCCACGCCGCCTTCGAGGATCACGTCCACGATGTTCGGCTCGCCGCCGCCCGAGACCGTTTCGGAGTGCTTGCGCACCACCGAACAGGCAACCCCGTTACGCCGCAGCACTTCCGCCGTACCGGTGGTGGCGAGAATCTCGAAGCCGAGGTCGGCCAGCCGCTTGACCGGGAAGACCAGGGAACGCTTGTCGCGGTTGGCGACGGAGACGAACACCCGGCCGGAGGTGGGCAGGGATCCGTACGCGCCGCTCTGGGATTTCGCGAACGCCTTGCCGAACGAGGTGTCCACGCCCATGACTTCGCCGGTCGACTTCATCTCCGGACCGAGCAGGGAGTCGACGCCGTGGCCTTCGGGGGTGCGGAAGCGGTGGAAGGGCAGCACCGCTTCCTTGACCGCGACCGGCGAGTCCGCGGGCATCCGGCCGCCGTCGCCCTCGGCGGGAAGGACGCCGGAGCCGCGCAGGTCCTTAATCGTGGAGCCGGTCATGATCAGCGCGGCCGCCTTGGCCAGCGGGACCGCGGTCGCCTTGGACACGAACGGCACCGTCCGCGAGGCGCGCGGGTTGGCTTCTAGCACGTAGAGCACGTCGTCCTTGAGCGCGTATTGCACGTTGAGCAGACCGCGCACGCCGACGCCGCGAGCAATCGCCTCGGTGGAGCGGCGGACCGCTTCGAGGTCCTGCGCGCCGAGGGTGATCGGCGGCAGCGCGCACGAGGAGTCGCCGGAGTGGATGCCCGCTTCCTCGATGTGCTCCATGACGCCGCCGAGGTAGAGGTCCTCACCGTCGAACAGTGCGTCGACGTCGATCTCGATCGCGTCGTCGAGGAACCGGTCGACCAGCACCGGGTGCTCCGGGGTGACCTCGGTGGCGCGGCGGATGTAGCCGGCCAGGGTCTCCTCGTCGTAGACGATCTCCATGCCGCGCCCGCCCAGCACGTAGGACGGGCGGACCAGCACCGGGTAGCCGATCTCGTCGGCGATCCGCTTCGCGCCCTCGAACGAGGTCGCGGTGCCGTAGCGGGGCGCGGGCAGCCCGGCCTCGGTCAGCACCTCGCCGAACGCGCCGCGGTCCTCGGCCAGGTGGATCGCCTCCGGCGGGGTCCCGACCACCGGGACCCCGGCGTCGGCCAGCCGCTGCGCGAGACCGAGCGGGGTCTGCCCGCCCAGCTGCACGATCACCCCGGCGACGGTGCCGGACTGCTGCTCGGCGTGCACGACCTCCAGCACGTCCTCGAACGAGAGCGGCTCGAAGTACAGCCGGTCGGAGGTGTCGTAGTCGGTCGAAACCGTCTCCGGGTTGCAGTTGACCATCACGGCCTCGAACCCGGCCTCGCGCAACGCGATCGCCGCGTGCACGCAGGAGTAGTCGAATTCGATGCCCTGCCCGATCCGGTTCGGGCCGGAACCCAGGATCAGCACCTTCGGCTTGTCGCCCTGCGGCGCGACCTCCGACGTCGCCTCCGGGTCGGTCTCGTAGGCCGAGTAGTGGTACGGCGTCGTGGCCGCGAACTCCGCCGCGCAGGTGTCGACCGTCTTGAAGACCGGCCGCACGCCCAGCCGGTGGCGCAGTGCCCGCACGCCGTCTTCGCCAGCCAATTCCGGGCGCAGAGCGGCGATCTGCCGGTCCGACAGCCCGGTCCGCTTCGCCCGCCGCAGCAGCTCGCCGTCCAGCACCGGAGCGTCGCGGACCTCCGCGCCGACCTCGCCGATCAGCGCGACCTGGTCGATGAACCACGGGTCGATGCCGGACGCCTCGTGCACCTGCGCCACGCTCGCGCCCAGCCGCAGCGCCAGCTCCACCTCGTACAGCCGGCCCTCGTGCGGCGTGCGCAGCGACTCCAGCACCGACTCGACGGTGGCGCCCTCGGGGTCAGGCAGCGTCCAGAACCCGGCCGCCTTCGTCTCGATCGAGCGCATCGCCTTGCCCAGCGCCTCGGGGAAGCTGCGGCCGAACGACATCGCCTCGCCGACCGACTTCATCGTGGTGGTCAGCGTCGGGTCCGCGCCCGGGAACTTCTCGAACGCGAACCGCGGCACCTTCACCACCACGTAGTCCAGCGCGGGTTCGAAGGACGCCGGGGTCTCGCCGGTGATGTCGTTGCGGATCTCGTCCAGCGTGTAGCCGATCGCCAGCTTCGCGGCGATCTTCGCGATCGGGAAACCGGTCGCCTTCGACGCCAGCGCGGACGAACGCGACACCCGCGGGTTCATCTCGATGACGACCATCCGGCCGTCCTCGGGGTTGAACGCGAACTGGATGTTGCAGCCGCCGGTGTCCACGCCGACCTCGCGCAGCACGGCGATGCCGACGTCGCGCATCACCTGGTACTCGCGGTCGGTCAGCGTCATCGTCGGCGCGACCGTGACCGAGTCGCCGGTGTGCACGCCCATCGCGTCCACGTTCTCGATCGAGCACACGACCACCACGTTGTCGTGCTTGTCGCGCATCAGCTCGAGCTCGTACTCCTTCCAGCCGAGCACGCTCTCCTCGATCAGCACCTCGGTCACCGGCGACTCCGCCAGCCCGGTCGACGCCAGCCGCTCCAGGTCCTCCGGAGTGTGCGCCATGCCCGAGCCGAGGCCGCCCATCGTGAACGACGGACGGATGACCACCGGCAGACCCAGTTCGGCCACCGTGGCACGGACTTCGTCCATGTCGTGGCACACCCGGCTGCGCGGCACGTCCGCACCGATCGTGCGCACGATGTCCTTGAACTTCTGCCGGTCCTCGCCGCGCTGGATCGCGTCGATGTCCGCGCCGATCAGCTCTACGCCGTACTTCTCCAGCACGCCGCGCTCGTGCAGCGCCACCGCGCAGTTCAGCGCGGTCTGCCCGCCCAGCGTCGCCAGGATCGCGTCCGGCCGCTCCGCCGCGATGACCTTCTCCACGAAGTCCGGCGTCACCGGCTCGATGTAGGTCGCGTCGGCGAACTCGGGGTCGGTCATGATCGTCGCCGGGTTCGAGTTCACCAGCGACACCCGCAGGCCCTCGGCCCGCAGCACCCGGCAAGCCTGCGTGCCCGAGTAGTCGAACTCGGCCGCCTGCCCGATCACGATCGGCCCGGAGCCGATCACCAGCACGTGCTGGATGTCCGTCCTCTTCGGCATCAGGCCTTCTTCTCCATCAGGTCAACGAACTCGTCGAACAGCGGCGCGGCGTCGTGCGGACCCGCCGCCGCTTCTGGGTGGTACTGCACGGAAAACGCCGGCACGTCGAACGCGCGCACGCCCTCGACGGTGTCGTCGTTCGGGCAGTAATGGCTGATCTGCGCTGCCCCGTAAGGGGAATCGAAGCGCTGGCCCGGCTCGCCTTCGAGGGCGAACCCGTGGTTCTGCGCCGTGATCGCGACCCGGCCGGTCGCCACGTCGATCACCGGGATGTTGATGCCGCGGTGGCCGTAGCGCATCTTGTAGGTGTTCAGCCCGAGCGCGCGGCCCAGGATCTGGTTGCCGAAGCAGATGCCGAACAGCGGAATCCGTTGCTCCAGAACCGATTTCGTCAACGCGGTCGCGTGCGCGGTGGTCGCCGGGTCGCCCGGGCCGTTGGACAGGAACACCCCGTCCGGGCCGAGCGCCAGCAGCTGCTCCGCGGTCGTGCTCGACGGCAGCACGTGCACCTCGATGCCCCGCTGCGCCATCAGCCGCGGCGTGTTCGCCTTGATGCCCAGATCCAGCGCGGCCACCCGGAAACGCCGCTCGCCCTGGGCTTCCACCACGTACGGCTGGTCCGTGGAGACCTCGCCGGCCAGGTCGGCGCCCTTCATCTGCGGGCTCGCGAGCACCTCGGCGACCATCTGCTCGTCGCTGCCCAGCGCGTCGCCGGAGAACACCCCGGCGCGCATCGCGCCCTGCTCGCGCAGGTGCCGGGTCAGCGTGCGGGTGTCCACTTCGGAAATCCCGACCACGCCCTGGCGCACCAGTTCCTCGTCCAGCGTGCGCTTCGCACGCCAGCTGGACGGCGTGCGCGCGGGATCGCGCACCACGTAACCGGAAACCCAGATCCGGGCCGATTCGTCGTCCTCGTCGTTCCAGCCGGTGTTGCCGATCTGCGGCGCGGTCTGCACCACGATCTGCCGGTGGTAGGACGGGTCGGTCAGCGTCTCCTGGTAGCCGGTCATGCCGGTGCAGAAGACCGCTTCGCCCAGAGTCCGCCCGCGCGCGCCGTAGGCCGCGCCGCGGAACACCCGGCCGTCTTCGAGAACCAGGGCGGCGGGGCCGCGAGTGCCGGTGCTCACTGGGCACCTCCCTTGATGTCGTGATCCGTGTCTTTCGGGGGAAGGACCCCCTGGCCCCCGGCGGGGGCGTCGCCCCCGGGCTCCGGGGAGAGCTCATTGATCCATTGTGGATAGTCGGCGAGATCGTCGCCGCGGAACCCGGTGTCCAGCGAGACGTCGCCGAGCTGCCAGGTGATCACCAGCAGCACGTCGGTGCCGGTGACTTTCCCGGCCAGCCGCGAGTCGCGGCGGATCCCGGTGATCGAGGCGCGCGGGATCCAGAAGTCGGGCAGCCCGCCGCGTTCCACCGTCACTCCGTCCGGGTGCAGCCGCCAGACCGCGCCCGAGCGCGGACCGGCGCCGCGGGTGACCACCCGGTCCTGCCAGTTGCCCGCGGTGGTGGTGCCCACGCAGACGCCGGTGGATTCCAGCTGGAACTCGCCGGGGTCGGCGGGGATCTCCGGGAACGGCGCGATCCGGGCGCTCTGCGAACGCGCCTTGCGCCGCCAGCCCAGCCACATGCCCCACAGGCAGATCAGGAAGAAGGCGACGATCCCCAGCGTCAGCAGCAACCGCTCCATCAGCAGATCTTCCCCTCGCGCGCGGTGATCCGCCCGCGCAGCACGGTCGCCGTCACCACGCCGGGCAGCCGCATTCCCTCGTACGGGGTGTTCGCGGCGATGCTGGCCAGCTCGGCGCCGCGGACCGTCCACTCGGCGGCCGGGTCGACCAGCGCCAGGTTCGCCGGTTCGCCGGTCTCGATCGGACGGCCGTGCTCGGCCAGGTTCCCGATCTCCGCGGGCCGCTCGCTCATCACCCGGGCCACCCCGCGCCAGTCGAGCAGGCCCGGTTTGACCATCGTCTCCACGACCACCGACAGCGCGGTCTGCAGGCCGAGCATGCCCGGGCGGGCCGCGGCCCACTCGGTGTCCTTGTCCTGCGGGGCGTGCGGGGCGTGGTCGGTGGCGACGCAGTCCACGACGCCCTCGGCCAGCGCGGCGCGGAGCTTCTCGGCGTCGCCGCCGGTGCGCAGCGGCGGGTTGACCTTGTTGATCGGGTCGTAGGTCTGCAGGCGCTCGTCGGTGAGCAGCAGGTGGTGCGGGGCGACCTCGGCCGAAACCTTGGTGCCGCGTTCCTTCGCCCACCGCAGGACGTCGACCGTGCCCGAGGTGGACACGTGGCAGACGTGCAGCCGCGCGTTCGCGTGCAGCGCCAGCAGGCAGTCCCGCGCGACGATCGATTCCTCCGCCGCCGCCGGCCAGCCCGCGTAGCCGAGCCGCGTCGCCTGCTCGCCCTCGTGCGCCTGTGCGCCGACGGTGAGCCGCGGTTCTTCGGCGTGCTGGGCGATCACCGCATCGAGCGCGGTCGAGTACTCCAGCGCTCGCCGCATCAGCAGCGGATCGGAGACGCACACGCCGTCGTCCGAGAAGACCCGGACCGCCGCGGCGCCCTTGGCCATCGTGCCCAGCTCGGCGAGCTTCTCGCCGTTGAGCCCGACGGTGACCGCACCGACCGGGTGGACGTCGACGAGGCCGACCTCCTGGCCGCGCCGCCACACGTGGTCGGTGACCAGCGCGTTGTCGGCGACCGGTTCGGTGTTGGCCATGGCGAACACCGCGGTGTAGCCGCCGAGCGCTGCCGCGGCGGAACCGGTGTCGATGGTCTCGGTGTCTTCGCGCCCCGGCTCGCGCAGGTGGGTGTGCAGGTCGACGAACCCGGGCAGCAGGACCTGGCCCTGCGCGTCGAGCACTTCGGCGCCCTCGGGCACGCGCACCTCGCCGATCGCGGCGATCACGCCGTCTTCGACCAGGACGTCGACCGGTTCGCCTTCTCCGTACGGGCGGACGCCCTTGATCACCAGGCTCACGCGGCGGCTCCTTCACTGGCCAGGAGGTGGTAGAGGACCGCCATGCGCACGTGCACGCCGTTGCGGACCTGTTCGGTAATGGCCGAGGCGGCGGAATCCGCGACCGCGGAAGCGATTTCCATGCCTCGCAGCATCGGGCCCGGGTGCAGCACGACCGCGTGGTCGGGCAGCAGCGCCTGCCGGCGCGCGTTGAGGCCGTAGGAAATCGAGTATTCGCGCGCGGACGGGAAAAAGCTCTGCCCAGGGCCGCCGCCCGTCATCCGCTCGGCCTGGACGCGCAGCATCATCACCGCGTCCAGGGCGGGCAGCTCGGCATCGAGATCGTGCGAGACGGTCACCGGCAGCTTCTCCACGCCGACCGGCAGCAGCGTCGGCGGCGCGACCAGCACCACCTCCGCACCGAGGGTGCTGAGCAGGTGGATGTTCGACCGCGCGACCCGGCTGTGCAGTACGTCGCCGACGATCGCGACGCGCCGGTCCTGCAGCGAACCGAGCCGTTCGCGCAGCGTCGCCGCGTCGAGCAGCGCCTGGGTGGGGTGCTCGTGCATCCCGTCGCCCGCGTTGACGACCGCGGTGCCCGGCTCGGCGAGCCAGCCGGACAGCCGGTGCGCCGCGCCCGAGGCCGGGTGCCGGATGATCACGCAGTCGGCGCCCGCCGCGGCGAGGGTCAACGCGGTGTCGCGCAGCGATTCGCCCTTGTTGACCGAGGAGCTGGACGCGGAGACGTTGACCACGTCCGCGCTCATCCACTTGCCGGCGATTTCGAAGGAAACCCGGGTCCGCGTGGAGTTTTCGTAGAACAGCGTGATCACCGTGCGGCCGCGCAGCGTCGGCAGCTTCTTGACCTCACGGCCGAGCAGCGTGTGCTTCAGTTCGTCCGCCGTGTCGAGTACCGCGGTCGCGGTGTCCGCGTCGAGCCCGTCGGTGGCGAGCAGGTGCTTCACCGGGTTTCTCCTTCTGGTGCGCGCAGCAGCACCGTGTCCCGGCCGTCTGTTTCGGACAGCAGCACGAAGACGCCCTCGGCGCGCGCGGTAGGAACGTTCTTGCCGACGTAGTCGGCGCGGATCGGCAGCTCGCGGTGGCCCCGGTCGACGAGCACGGCGAGCTGCACGGCACGCGGACGGCCGTGGTCGCGCAAGGCGTCGAGGGCGGCGCGGATGGTGCGGCCGGAGAACAGCACGTCGTCGACGAGGATGACGACCCGGTTGTCGATCCCGCCCGGCGGCAGCTGCGTCTGTTCGAGCGCGCGCGGCGGACGGCGGCGGAGATCGTCGCGGTACAGGGTGATGTCAAGGGCCCCGTGCGGCGGCTCGACCCCGGCGAACTCGCCGATCTTGCCGGCGAGGCGGGCGGCCAGCGGAGTGCCGCGGGTGGGGATGCCGAGCAGTACCGGGTACTCCTCGGGCGGACCGGCTCCGAGAGCGGTCTTCTCGATGACCTGGTGGGCCAT
Organism: Amycolatopsis benzoatilytica AK 16/65; assembly: GCF_000383915.1. Classification (NCBI taxonomy): domain Bacteria; kingdom Bacillati; phylum Actinomycetota; class Actinomycetes; order Pseudonocardiales; family Pseudonocardiaceae; genus Amycolatopsis; species Amycolatopsis benzoatilytica. Next base: position 915,134 of record NZ_KB912942.1, on the reverse strand, counting down.
CCTCGCGATCGTGCGCGCGACATCGCCAGCGGACAGCAGCTCGCGCTCTCCCGCCGGCTCCGCCGCGTCACGCGGGCGTGACGACAAGGCGGACCTCCTTCCCTGCCTCTCTGGACAGGTCGTTAAAGGACGTCGGCAACCGGCTGCTGCCGGAAACCGCACCGACAGTAGCAGGCGGGGTCAATCAGTCTTCCGGGTGGTACGCGCACGGCCGCCACCTGCGCGGACGGACCTCGTGCTTGACCTGGTGACAACTATGCGTAACCATTACTCTGAGTATTCGACTCGAGGAGTCCCCGGCCCGGTCCTCCGGCCGGGCGGGGCGATGAAACGGAGAACCACCAGATGGGCGATTACGCCAAGGCGCTCGGGGCCAAGCTCCGCGGGATCCGCCAGCAGCAAGGCCTGTCCCTGCACGGGGTCGAGCAGAAGTCCGGCGGACGGTGGAAGGCCGTCGTGGTCGGTTCCTACGAGCGCGGCGACCGGGCAGTGACCGTCCAGAAGCTGGCCGAGCTGGCGGACTTCTACGGCGTGCCGGTGGTCGAACTGCTGCCGGAGGGCCGCGTCCCCTCGGGAGCCGAGCCCGCCACGAAGATCGTCATCAACCTGGAGCGGCTCCAGCAGCTGCCCGCGGAAAAGGTAGGCCCGCTCGCCCGCTACGCGGCGACGATCCAGAGCCAGCGCGGCGACTACAACGGCAAGGTGCTCTCCATCCGCACCGAGGACCTGCGCTCCCTCGCGATCATCTACGACATGACCCCGGGCGAGCTCACCGAGCAGCTGATCGACTGGGGCGTCCTGCCGCCGGAAGCCCGCCCGTCCAAAGAGGACTGAGCACTGATGGCGGCAACGGCCGCGCACGACGCGGCGGGCTTCCCGCGACCGGGGAATCGGGAACGCCCGCCGCGATTCGGGTGAAGGCCGGGCTGACCAGGGCTGGGGTGGCATTGCGGTCAGAATCGGGCGAGCTGGCCCCGGGTCGGGTCCCGAGGCGGGTTGTTTCCGCGGCTGAGCTGGGCCGAAGTTGGGGTTGACCGGGTCTCGCCGCGCAGGTGAGTCGCTGTGCTGGGTCGAGGCTCCGGACTGGGGTTGGGGGGCTGGGTTGGGGTTGGCCGTGCCAGTGCGCTGTCGGATCGGATCGCCGCCGCTGGCTGCCGCTCGACGGCTGAGGATGCGCCGCAGCGGATCGGGGCTCAAAAGCCCCGGAGGGCAAGCTGGCCCCCGGGATCGCTGGACAGAGGCCGACGCCACGCCTCACCTGGGCCGACGCGACTGAGGCACAGTCCTGCCGCCGGATCACCCGATCAGAAGGGCCGAGCCGGCCGAAATCCCCAGGGTGCCGGACGACGCACGCTGCGGAGACCCGCACCCCTAGACCATCCCGCCGACGCCGAAATCCGCACGTCCCAGGCGTTGCGTCGCGGCCGAGGTCCCCTTCCGAGACCCCGCTTCGACGTCGGAATCACCGATCGAGCGCCGAGCCGAGGTTTGTCCAGCACAAGCCGCCAGAATCGCCTCGGGTTCTCCTGCCAAAACGGCACAGCGGTCCCAACTCCAGCGAATTTCGCGCTCCGAACCACCTGGCCACAAGAGCGCCGCCGAGCTCCCCGCCGAACGCCAGGCCCGTCCGCCCGACTGGCGTCCCGCAATGACTCCGGCGTTCCAGCGCATTTCCCCTCAGCGCCGCATGCCCGGCCGAAACACTCAGCCCCGCCGCCACCGTACTTCAGCTGCGAAAACCCAGCAACGACCACCTATCGGCCGGCAGTTTCCGTTGCCGCGCACCGAGATCCACTGCTGGTCGCCCTGGCGCGCGATTCTTCGCCGGTCGCCGCCAAAACCGGGAAAAATCGCCTGGCCGGAAACCACACAAGCGGAACCGGATGACCGGATCGGGCGCGCTAGGCACCCGCCGACCGATTCCGATTCCGCTCGGTGATCAATTTTCCCGCCGGAACGTTCGCCCCGGATGCCGCTCCGCCAAACCGTAGCCCGATCAGGTAGCGGCCATTCAGGTGGCGACATTCCCCCAGCGGAGCTACTGCCGCCGCCGTGAATCGCTACAGGATCGCGCGCAACCGGTCCGCGATAGTGCCGATCCGGCCCAGCACGCCGTTCACGAAACGCGGCGAATCGTCCGTCGACAGTTCCTTCGCGACGCCGACCGCTTCGTCGATCGCGACCGCGTCCGGCACGTCCTCGGCCCACAGGATCTCGTACACGCCTACGCGCAGCACGGCCAGATCGACCGGCGGCATCCGCTCCAGCGTCCAGCCCTGCGAGTGTTCGGCGAGGAGTTCGTCGATCCGCTCGCGGTGCGCCGTGACGCCCTCCACGACAGTGACCGTGTAGTCCGCGATCGGGTCGACCTCGACGGCGCCGACCCGGTCTGCCAGGAGGGTGACCGGGTCGACCCCGCGCTGCGCGGCCTCGTACAGCATCTCGACCGCGCGGCGACGGGCTTGGCGCCGGCTGATCGCGCCGCCGCGGTTCGGATGCGGCGGAAGTTTCTCCGTCATCAGGCGGAGACGCGGCCGAGGTAACGGCCGTCGCGGGTGTCGACCTTGATCTTCTCGCCGGTCGAGAGGAACAGCGGCACCTGGATCTCGGCGCCGGTCTCCAGCGTGGCCGGCTTGGTGCCGCCGGTGGAACGGTCGCCCTGCAGGCCCGGGTCGGTGTGCTGGATCAGGATCTCGACCGAGGTCGGCAGCTCGACGTAGAGCGGCTCGTTCTCGTGCACCGCGACCTGGACCTCGGTGTTCTCCAGCATGTAGTTGGCGTTGTCGCCGACCGTCTCAGCGGGCACCGTGATCTGGTCGTAGGTGTCGCCGTCCATGAACACGAAGTCCGCGCCGTCCTTGTACAGGTACGTCATGTTGCGGCGGTCCACCGTGGCCGTCTCGACCTTCGTGCCGGCGTTGAAGGTCTTGTCGACGACCTTCCCGGTCAGCACGTGCTTGAGGGTGGTGCGCACGAAGGCGCCGCCCTTGCCCGGCTTGACGTGCTGGAACGCGGTGACGGTCCACAGCTGCCCGTCCAGGTTGAGGACGAGTCCGTTCTTCAGGTCGTTGGTCGTGGCCACGAGTCTTCAGGTCTCCTGTTTTCGATCTCTTCGGCTGCGGCCGTCAGACGGCCACGAGGTCCTTGGTGCTCAGGGTGAGGAGTTCGGGTCCGGAGTCCCGCACGACGAGCGTGTCCTCGATGCGCACGCCACCGCGCCCCGCGAGGTAGACGCCGGGCTCGACGGTGACCGCCATACCGGCCGACAGTGTACCGACGCCCGCCGCGGCCAGGCTCGGTGCCTCGTGCACTTCCAGCCCGACACCGTGCCCGAGACCGTGCGAGAACTGCTCCGCGTACCCCGCGTCGGCGATCGTCGAGCGCGCCGCGCGGTCCACATCAGACACCTCGGCGCCCGGCCGGACCGCGTCGCAGCCCGCTGCCTGCGCCCGGTGCACCAGCTCGTAGATCTCGCGCTGCCAGTCCGCGGGCTCGCCGAGGACGACCATCCGGGTCATGTCCGAGTGGTACCCGTCCACGGTGGCTCCGAAGTCGAACTTCACGAAGTCGCCGGTGCGCAGTGCCGCGCCGGTCGGCCGGTGGTGCGGGATCGCCGAGTTCGCTCCCGCGGCGACGATGGACTCGAACGAAACGCCGGACGAGCCGTGGTCCAGCATCCGGTTCTCCAGGTCACGGGCGACTTCCTGCTCGGTCCGGCCGGGCCGCACACCGCCCGCTTCGATCAGGTCCGCGAGCGCGCGGTCGGCGGCAGCGCACGCTTGCCGCAGCGCGGCGATCTCAGTCTCGTCCTTCACCAGCCGCAGCTGCTCGGTCAGCCCGGGCGTGCGGATGAGCTCGACCCGGTCGAAGCTCACCTTCAGCGCTTCGTGCTCCTCGACGCTCACGTGCTGGCTCTCGAACCCGGTCCGGCCGTACACCGCGGCTTCGCCGGCCGCGTGCCCCGCGAGGGCGCGGGCGCTGGCGCGGTCGAGCACGCGCTCCAGATCAGGCACCTCGACCGCGGACTGCGTGGTGTAGCGGCCGTCCGTGCAGAACAGGGTCTTCCCGTCGCCGCCGGCGTGCAGCAGCAGCGCGGCGTTCGACCCGGTGAACCCGGTCAGGTAGCGGATGTTGAGCAGGTCGGTGACCAGCAGCGCGTCGACCCCGTTCTCGTGGAGCAGGGTGCGCAGCGCGCCGCGGCGGCGGTCGTGGATTTCCGGCACTCGACCAGCTTAACCAGCACGTTCCGGTCTCGGTTCCGGCGCGCCCGGAGGACGGCCTACTCGCGGTTAACTTCGGCGCGCCTACACTCCGTCCATGCTGGGTGCCTGGTTGACGCGCGGGCTGGTCATGGCGGTCGTGCACGCCGCCGCGATGACGCTGCTCGCCAAGTGGTCCGTGTTCCACCCGACCGGCCAGACGCTGATCACGTCGCTGGCCATCGCCGCACTGGTCGGCGTGGCAGCGCTGTGGAGCGCGGTGGACGGCTGGCGCGGCGTACCGGACCGAGGACGCGCGTGGTTTATCGCCTCGCTGGTCGCAGGGGTCGTCTCGGGCGTCCTGTACGTCGTCGGGCGGGCGATTTTCGTCGACCAGACCGGCACCTCGGAACTGGGTGCCGCACTGACCGGCGGCGCGGCGTTTTCCGCGCTGCTCGTGCTGGTGCCCGCTGGTCTCGGCCTGTTCGTCGGCGGGCGGATCCGGCGTCCGGCAGCTGCCGAGGACGAAGACGAAACTGACCACTCCGGCGACCCCGGCGACTCTGAGGACGAGGACGGCGCCGGCAGCCGCTCCGGCGAACTGGAACTGCCGCCGAGCCCCGAGCCGCGAACCGAGTCTTCGCCGAAGCCGAAGCCTTCGCCGGTCAGCCGCCCAGCGCCAAACCGCGCGCGACGGCGTCCCACTGTTGCGGGCCGATCTCCTGCACCCCGGAACCGTTGAGCGCGACGGTCGCGGTGTCCGGCAGGCCGTAGAGCTTGCCGTCCAGTACCACCCCGTAGCCGCGCTCGGCCGAATGCACGATCGTCGCGCCGGAACGCAACCGGGTCGCCACCGGCAGTGCCGGCACTTGCGGCAGCGGCCGGTCCACCAGCTCGCCGGCCAGCGCGGCGGCGACCGACCGTCGGTCGATCCGGACGCGCACGCCCAGCCGGTACAGGTCGATCGTGCGGTCCGGCGACGGCATGGCGATACCGTCGAACGTCGCGGTGCTGCGGGCAGCCGTCGAGCAGCCGCCCGCGTTCTGGATGTCGATCCCGAAGTGTTTCAGCCCGGTCGGCGCGCCGGCGCCGCCGATCTCGGTCGCGCGCACCACGTCCACCGGAACGGTGTCGCACGGGTCGTCGAGCGAGGTCGGCGCGTGCCCGTCGGGGCGGCGGACCAGCCCAGGGCCTTCCTTCCACGCCCCGGGGATCAGCACCGGCTGGTATGGCTGCATGGTGAAACCCCGGTCCCAGAAGGTGATCGTGGTGCCGTCGGCGGTTTCGTGCGCGATGGCGAACGCGTCGAGCGCACCGACCCATTCCAGGTCCGCGCTGAACCCGTCGACCACCGACCGGGTGCGCGGCGTCGTGGTGCTGGCGACCGGCTCGAAGCCCTTCTCCCCCAACGATTCGACGCCTTCGCGGAAGGCCGGGTCGTGCGCTCGCATGAGGAACTGCCCGGCCCCGTTCCAGCCGGCCGCGCGGCCGGTGGTGTCGGTGAACATCAGGTAGTACCAGCCGTCGAGGAAGACCGCGGAAGGCTGGCCCGCGCCGTAGACGTTGGCGCGGTGGACGTCGTGCGACGCGCCGAGCAGCGGCCGGTCCGGCGTCGGCCGGGTCCAGTGGATGCCGTCGGTGCTGGTGGCGAGGCCGATCGCGTTGCCGAGCGCGTGATCGCCCGCCGCGCCGGTGTAGTACATGAAGTAAGTGCCGCCGACGCGCAGCACGGAGGGGTCGCAGGTGTGCATGCCGTCGAAATGACCGGGCGAACCGGACAGCACCGGGATCGCGGCACCGCCGCCTGGGCCGGTGAACGGTCCGTTGGCGGTGGGCGCTTCGGCGTACAGGATGTCGTCGCCGGGCGGCGGGGCGCTGCTGTACTGGCTGCACCACCACATCCGGGTCCGGCCGTTCTCGACCATCGCCGTGGGCCCGTAGTTGTAGACCGCGTCTTCCGCGCCGCCGCCGACCACGCCCTGGCTCTGCCGTCCCGCTTTCGCGACGAGCGGGACGTTGGCGGCACGCGGCGGCTCTGGCGGGGGTTGCGGCCCACTGCCCGCGATTCCGCCCTGGCCGGTGCCTTCAGCCTGCGGCTGGGCGGCGGTCGCCGCGCACCCCGCGACGAGGGAACCGGCGGCCAGCAGCGCGAGCAGCTGACCCACGGGTCGTCGACCCCCACGACGAAACGGGTGCACGATAGCCGAGTGTAGCGATACCGGCACCAGACGGGTGAACCAGATCGGCCTCCGCGCGCCGTTCTGCGCGTTGACCGCCGGCTTGCTGTTTCCGGTCAGGAACCGTGTGCCGCGACCCAGCGGAGCGCGAGGGCGTAGCCGTCCACGCCGAGGCCGGCGATGACGCCGGTCGCGATGTCGGAAAGCACGCTGTGGTGCCGGAATTCCTCGCGCTTGTGGACGTTGGTGATGTGCAGTTCCAGCAGCGGCGCGGTGAGCTGAGCGGCCGCGTCGCGGACGGCGATCGAGTAATGCGTCCACGCGCCGGCGTTCAGCACGACCGGAGCGCCCGCGTCGGCGGCTTCGTGCAGCCAGCCGACCATCTCGCCCTCGTGGTCGGTCTGCCGTACCTCGACGTCGATGCCCAGCTCCTTGCCGGTGTCGACGCACAGCCGCACGAGATCGTCGTGCGTGGTGGAACCGTAGACGGCCGGCTCGCGCTTGCCGAGGCGGCCGAGATTGGGACCGTTGAACACGAACGCCTTCACAGCAGCACGCTCCCGCCATTGCCCTGGGCCTCGGCCGCGACCGCCGAGTAGGCGGCGGCGAGCAGCGCCGGATCCGGGCCTTCCAGCCGGCCGGGCTTGCCGAGCCCGTCGAGCACGACGAACCGCAGCACCCCGGAGCGGGTCTTCTTGTCGCCCTTCATGGTCTCCAGCAGCTGCGAGAGCGCGTCCGGGTCGTAGGTGGTGGGCAAGCCGATCAGCTTGAGCACCGCGGCGTGCCGATCGGCGGTGGCGTCGTCGAGACGGCCGGCCAGACGTGCCAGCTCGGCGGCGAACACCAGGCCGACGCTGACCGCCGCGCCGTGGCGCCAGCGGTAGCGCTCGCGGCGTTCGATGGCGTGGCCGAGGGTGTGGCCGTAGTTGAGGATCTCGCGCAGATCGGACTCGCGCAGGTCCGCCGCTACGACGTCGGCCTTGACCTGGATCGACCGGCGGACCAGCTCGGCCAGCACGTCGCCGGCCGGGTCGAGCGCGGCGGCCGGGTCGGCCTCGATGAGTTCGAGGATTCGCGGGTCGGCGATGAAGCCGGCCTTGACGATCTCCGCCATTCCGGCGACGAGTTCGTTGCGCGGCAAGGATTCCAGCGTCGCGAGGTCGACCAGGACGGCGGACGGTTCGTGGAACACGCCGACGAGGTTCTTGCCCGCCTCGGTGTTGATGCCGGTCTTCCCGCCGACCGCCGCGTCGACCATGCCGAGCAGCGTGGTCGGCACGTTCACCAGCCGGACGCCGCGCATCCAGGTGCCCGCGACGAACCCGGCCAGGTCGGTGACCGCCCCGCCGCCGAGCCCGACGACCACGCCGCGCCGGTCCAGCCCGATCTTGCCGAGCACCTCCCAGCAGAAGCTGGCGACCGAGAAGGCCTTGCCGTCTTCGGCGTCCGGGACCTCGACCCGGTGCGCGTCGATTCCGGCCTCGGCCAGCTCGTCGCGCACCGCCTCGGCGGTCGCGGCGAGCGTCGGCGGGTGGATGAGCGCGACTTTCGACGCGTCGGCGAGCTGCTCGGTGAGCTCGCCGAGCAGGCCGCGCCCCACGAGCACGTCGTACGGCTGCGCGGTGGCGACCCGGATCCGGACGGGCTGGGTGTCGGACACGGTGCTCCTCACTGCTCCCGGACCGGGCGGTCCTGGGCTGGGTGGTTCCTGGGCTGGGCGGTGACTTGGCACTGGCCTGGCTGGCCTCGTCGCCCGGCCTCGGTCGTCCGGCCGGCGCGCGCAGGCCGCGAAGCGGGGCGGTTCGCGCCCCGCCCGCGAACGGCGGACGGCTGGTGCCGGTTCACTGCCGGTGGACCCGATCGGGTTCGAGGGCGGCGACGGCGGCCGCGACGATTTCTTCCGGCGTCTGGTGGTCTGTCTCGATCTCGACGGTCGCCACCTCGCGGTACACCGGCAGCCGCTGGTCGAGCAGTGCTTTGAAGGTGGCGCGCGGGTTGATGCCGGCGAGCAGCGGGCGAGCGCTGGACATTCCGGTGCGCTGGACCCCGGCGGCGAGCCCGACGTTCAGGAACACCACGGTGTGACCGCGCAGCCGGGCCCGCGTGCCGGGCGTGAGCGGAGCGCCGCCGCCGAGGGACAGGACTCCGTCGTGCTCGGCCAGCGCGGTCGCGACCGCTTCCTCTTCGAGCGCGCGGAAGGCCGGTTCGCCGTCGTCGGCGAAGATGTCCGAGATGGGCCGTCCGGCGCGCGCGACGATGTCGTCGTCGGTGTCGCGGAACGCCACCCCGAGCGCCGCGGCCAGCAGCGGGCCGACCGTGCTCTTGCCGGATCCGGGCGGGCCGACGACGACCGCGCGCGGGCTCACCAGCGCTCCTCGAGCGCCTTCAGATACGCCTCCGCGTTGCGCTTGGTCTCGGCCAGCGAGTCGCCGCCGAACTTCTCCAGCGCCGCGTCCGCGACGACCAGCGCGACCACCGACTCCAGCACGACGCCGGCGCGCGGGACCGCGCACACGTCCGACCGCTGGTGGATCGCCACCGCGGGCTCGCCGGTCCGGACGTCCACGGTGGACAGCGCCTTGGGCACGGTGGAGATCGGCTTCATCGCGACCCGCACCCGCAGCGGCTCGCCGTTGGTGATGCCGCCCTCGAGCCCGCCCGCGCGGTTGGACCGCCGGGTGACGCCGACCGGGCCGGTCCCCCGGTCGATCTCGTCGTGCGCCTGGCTGCCCCAGCGGCGGGCGGTGGTGAAGCCGTCGCCGACCTCGACGCCCTTCATCGCCTGGACGCCCATCAGCGCGCCGGCCAGGCGTGCGTCGAGCCTGCGGTCCCAGTGCACGTGCGAGCCGAGGCCCGGCGGCAGTCCGTAGACGAGCACCTCGATGACGCCGCCGACCGTGTCACCGGCTTTCCGCACCGCGTCGACCTCGGCGATCATCGCCTCGGTCCCCTCGGCCGAGAACGACCGGACCGGGCTCTCGTCGATCGCCGCGAGGTCGCCCGGCTGAGGCAGCGGCCCCTCCGGCGCGTCCGCCCCGCCGATCGAGACGACGTGGCTCAGCACCTCGGCCCCGAGCAGCTGCCGCAGGAAGTTCCGCGCGACAGTGCCGAGCGCGGTCCGCGAAGCCGTCTCGCGGGCGCTGGCGCGCTCCAGGACGGGACGGGCCTCGTCGAAGCCGTACTTCTGCATGCCGGGCAGATCGGCGTGCCCAGGGCGGGGACGGGTCAGCGGCTCGTTGCGGGCCAGCCCGGCGAGTTCGGCCTCGTCGACCGGATCGGCCGCCATGACCTTCTCCCACTTGGGCCACTCGGCGTTCTCGATCTGCACGGCGATCGGGCCGCCCTGGGTGAGCCCGTGGCGGACCCCGCCGAGGAACTGCACCCGGTCGGTCTCGAAGCCCATCCGGGGACTGCGGCCGAACCCGAGCCGTCGCCGCGCGAGCTGCGCGGAGAGGTCCGAGGTCGTCACCTCCACCCCGGCAGGCAGCCCTTCGAGCACGGCGGCGAGGGCGGGTCCGTGCGATTCTCCAGCGGTGATCCAGCGCAGCACCGGACAATCCTGTCACGGCCCGCTCCGCGCCCCGGAGGAGCCCCTGGCCTCAGCCGATGCCCGTTCCAGCCGCTGGGAAAACCGCGCACGCCCAGGTGGCCAGGACGAGGCCCGGACCGTAGGGGACGCGCAGCGGACCGGCGCGGGTCTCGGGGCGGGCCGAGGCGGGGCCGGAGCAGGCCGAGGCGGGGCCGGGGCGGGGCCGGCCGGGGCGGCGAGGGTTGGGCTCGGCGGCTTGGCGACGGTGAGGCGTCGGCTTCGGAGCACCGGGCCGGTCCGGCGCGAGGCAGCCGGCCCGACCAGGTTCAGGCGGCGATCCGGGCACCGCGAGTGACCGGCCGGGCAAACCTGGCCGGCCGGCCCGGCTCACCGGGGCGAAAGGCGGAGCCCGGCGGTCCCGGCGCAGCTCCCGGACTCGCCGAACCGCCCACATCGGACCCGCCGCCACCGCGCTCACCAGCGCGGCCAGCACAGCCGCTGTCGCCGGTGCGAGGCCGCCCACCGCGCCCAGGACGGCACCGCAGGAACCGGCCAGCTTGACGTCTCCCGGGCCGAGCCCGCCACCGCTCAGACGATGCACGACCAGGTGCGTGCCACCGAACAGGAGGCAGCCCAATGCGGCACCGGCAGCCAGTCGCCAGCCCCCTCCGCCGACGGCGGCGAGCGCGACGGTCAGTGCGACGGCCGGGTATGCGGGCAGAGTGAGGACGTCCGGCAGCCTGCGGTGCCGGACGTCGGCCAGCGCCAGCGGGACGCCGACGACCGAAACCAGCCAGGGCACCGGCAACCACCACCCCGGCAGCGCACCGGCGTCGGCCCGCGCCGCGGCGATCGCGGCCGCGGCGGCCGCACCGGCCAGGGTGACCAGGACCGGGACCGGCGCACCCGCTTTCCGCACCATCAGCAGCAGCACGGGCACCACCGCGCAGGCTGCGAGCACTGCTGTAAGAACCATTTCGTCAGCGTGCCCGCAACGCTCTGACCAGGGCAAACGAATGGTGCGCGAGGGGACCCCTCGCACCTGACACGCCGACAGGTTCACCCGGACGGGCGGAATCAGCCCGACTGGACAATGGCCCGGCGGGATCAGTCCGGCCGGACCACGGCCGGCCGAACGAGCCGGCCGTGCGGCTCGCGGCGCGGTAGTGGGGTCTTACCGATCCGATCCGGGGCGATCCGGGGCGATCCGGGGCGGATCGGGCTGAGTCGGGCCGCGACGCTGGGCCAGGTGCGGCAGATCGACCAGATCCGGCTCGCTCTTCACCCGGAAAGCCCGCGGCGTTACGAGTTCCGAGCCGCCCGGCGCCGGAACGCGCGCGCCAGCAAGAGCAGGCCGCAGACCACGCACACGGCTTCGGTGATCACGCCCCAGTATTCGTATTGGCTGTTGAACTGGTCATGCACGCCGTAGAAGCCCACCGTCACCGAGAGCACGTACGCGAGCAGCGTCACACCGCCGAAGCCGAGGGTCAGGAACGCGGGCAGCCAATGCCGCCACGCGAGCAGGGCGAGCGCGATCAGCACGCCGGCGATTCCGTTCACCAGGAAAAGCGGCCCGACCACCGGAATGTCCGCGTAACCGCTGCCCCAGTACAGGTAGAAGTGGATCGCCGCCGATCCCGCGAGGCCCGCCGCGCCGAGCGCTCGGATCCAGGTCGCCATGCTGTCTCCTTCGCCGTGAATGCCGGACGTGGAAGAACACGCACGGGGGACGGCGGCGGTTCAGCTGAACCCGAACGGATCCGAATTCGTTGCACTGGGCATGACTGCCGAACTTCATTCGCGCCGTTCCGTCCTCGCCTCCGGGGCGGCCGCGGCCGCCGTCGCGGGCACCGCCGCTGTCACGCTCACCGCGTGCGGGAGCGCGGGTTCCGGCACCGCTCCCGCCGCTCCCGCCCCGGGCGGGAAGGTGATCGCGTTGGCGGAAGTGCCCGTGGGCCAGGCGAAATCCGCCAAAACGCCGGACGGGCAGGACGTGATCGTCGCGCAGCCGACCGCGGGAGTCGTGTCCTGTTTCAGCGCGATCTGCACGCACCAGGGCTGCACCGTGAACCCGCCGCGGGACGGCCAGGCGGACTGCCCGTGCCACGGCTCGGTGTTCGACGCGCTGACCGGCGCGGTGAAGCACGGGCCGGCCAGCCAGCCGCTGGCCAAAGTGGCGGTGAAGGTCCAGAACGGAGAAGTGGTCACTGCCTGACCGGACCGCCCTTTGTGGACGTTCACCGTCCACAAAGGGCAGCCGGGGTCAGTCGTTCCAGGTGAACAGCTCGTCGCCGGCGGCTACGGTGCGGCCGGTTTCGAGACCGGCGAGCACGTCGGCCGAGGCGTCGAGCCCGATGACCGGGACGATCGGCGAGTAGCCCTTGGCGGCGACCGCGTCCGGGTCCCAGCCGACGATCGGCTGGCCGGCCCGCACCTGCTCGCCCTTGACGACGTGCAGCGTGAACCCCTCGCCCTTTTCCTTCACGGTGTCGATGCCGAGGTGCACGAGCACGGCGCGGCCGTCCTCGGTGGCCACCACGTAGGCGTGCGGGTGCAGCGTCACGACGGTGCCGTCCACCGGCGCGACCGCGTCCGCAGGGCCGCCGGCCGGCTTGACCGCGATGCCCGGGCCCACCATCGCCTCCGCGAACACCAGGTCGGGGACCTCGGAGATCGCGACGACCTCGCCCGCGACCGGGCTCAGGATCGGCAGGCTCACATCAAGTCCTCGATGTCGCTCGCGATGGTGTCCGCCTCCGGCCCGACGATGACCTGGACAGCGGTGCCCATCTTCACGACGCCCATCGCGCCGGCGGCCTTCAGCGCCGCTTCGTCCACGACGGACACGTCCTCGAGTTCGCAGCGCAGCCGCGTGATGCAGCCCTCGATCTCCACGACGTTGTCCGCGCCGCCGAGCGCCGCGAGAATCTTTTCCGGCCTGTCGTCCGCCATCGCGGCCTCCTCGTATCCCGTTGCTTTCTACCTGGACCAGGTGGTGGGCACCACCCTTACTACGCCGTTTGCCGCCTTGCCTGCCTCGGCCGGGCACGAACGCGTAACGGTGGTTGACACCCGCTCGCACTGCGGAGCATCCTGCCCCATCAGAACATTGGTCTAGACCGGAACGTACCAATCTTCCGGCGCGGACGCGAGCACCGGTCCCGGTGCACTGCGAGTGAGGGAGGGGTGACGCCGATGAGCGCGGCCGCGCATGTCCCGCCGTCCGGGCCCGAGGACGTCGTGGTGAACGGGCCGACCCCGAAGCACGCCCAGCTGCGGGAGATCCTGCGCCGCTCGGTGGAGCGCGAGCTTCCGCCGGGCTCGCCGATCCCGTCCGAGCGAGAGCTCGCGCAGCGCTACGGCGTCTCGCGGCTCACCGTCCGCTCGGCGATCGGGAAGCTCGTCGAGGAAGGACTGCTGGCCCGGGTCCGGGGCAAGGGCACCTTCACCGCCGCGAGGCGGATGGAACTGCAGGTGTACCTGATGTCGTTCAGCGACGACATGCGCCGGCGCGGGCTCACCCCGACCACCGAAGTGATCTCGACCTCGACCGAGGTGCCGCCGGTGGCTTCGGCGCACGCGCTCGGCTTGTCCGAGGGCGTGCCCGCGCACCGGCTGGTGCGGCTCCGGCGCGCCGACGGCGTGCCGCTGGCCGTGGAACGCGGCTGGTACCACGCGGGCCGGACGCCCGGCCTGCTCGACCTGGACCTGACCCGTTCGCTGTACGCCCAGCTGGCCGACGTCTTCGCGCGCCGGCCGGACCACGCGTACCAGACGGTCTGGGCCGAATCCGCGGACCGCGAGACGGCGCGCCTGCTCGGAATGCGCACCGGCAGTCCGCTCCTGGTGTTCCGCCGGGTCTCCAGCTCGGCGGGCGAACCGGTGGAGGACATGACGTCCTGGTACCGGGGCGACCACTACCAGGTGACCATGCAACTGGACCGGAACACCCCGAGTTCCGGCAACCAACCCCACAATGGAGGTATCCGATGAGCGCCACCACCGCGGCTGGGGCCAGCGGAAAGAAGAAGGGCAGCGGTCTCGCCGGACTGCAGCGCTTCGGCCGCAGCCTCATGCTGCCGATCGCCACGCTGCCCGCGGCCGGCATCCTGAACCGGCTGGGCCAGGACGACGTCCTCGGCAAAGACGGCCTGAACTGGGGCAAAGCCGCCGACGTGATCGGCGCGGCCGGCGGTGGCATCTTCGACTGGCTGCCGCTGATCTTCGCGATCGGCATCGCGGTCGGCTTCGCCCGCAAGGGCGACGGCTCGACCGCCGTCGCCGCGGTCATCGGCTGGGTCGTGTTCAACAAGGTCATCCAGGCGATCGCCCCGATCAGCGGCCAGCAGGGCTACAAGGCCGGCTGGGACCTCGCGCCGATCCACTGGCCCTACAGCGTGCTGACCGGCATCGTGTCCGGCATCGTGGCGGCGCTGCTCTGGCAGCGCTATCACCGGATCAAGCTGCCGTCCTGGCTGGCCTTCTTCGGCGGCCGCCGGTTCGTGCCGATCGTCACCGCGCTCGCGATGATCGTCCTGGGCGTGATTTTCGGTCTGCTGTTCAAGTACGTCGACCAGGGCATCAGCGCGGCCGGCAAAGCGGTCATGGGCTCGCCCGTGGTCGGCAGCGGCGTTTACGGCCTGCTGAACCGCCTGCTCATCCCGGTCGGCCTGCACCAGCTGCTGAACGTCCCGGTGTGGTTCATCTTCGGAGGCGGCGACCTGAACAACTTCTTCCACCACGTGAACGGCTCCGGCGCGTTCATGACCGGGTTCTTCCCGATCATGATGTTCGCGCTGCCCGCCGCGGCGCTCGCGATCATGCACACCGCGCGCCCGTCGCAGCGCAAGCTGGTCGGCTCGATCATGATCTCGGCCGCGCTGACCGCGTTCATCACCGGCGTCACCGAGCCGATCGAGTTCGCGTTCATGTTCGTCGCGTGGCCGCTGTACATCTTCCACGCGGTGATGACCGGTCTCTCGCTCGCGATCTGCAGCGCGCTGGGCATCCGGCTGGGCTTCTCGTTCTCCGGCGGCGCGATCGACTTCGCGCTGAATTCCTCGCTGGACACGGCCCACAAGGCGTGGCTGCTCATCCCGATCGGTCTCGTCTTCGCCGTGATCTACTACGTGGTGTTCCGCGTCGTCATCACGAAGTTCAACCTGCGCACGCCGGGCCGCGAGGACGACTCGGTCGAAGGCGATCTCGAGCGCACCGCCGCCAAGTAGACCCGAGAAAAGCAAGAGAGGAACACCATGCCGGAGAAACGCGTCACCGTGGCCAGCAAGGTGGGGCTGCACGCCCGTCCGGCCGCACTGGTCGCCAAGGCGGCCGCTGCCCAGCCCGTCGCCGTGCAGATCGCCAAGATCGGCGGCGAACCGGTGGCAG
Source organism: Amycolatopsis benzoatilytica AK 16/65 (assembly GCF_000383915.1). Lineage (NCBI taxonomy): Bacteria > Bacillati > Actinomycetota > Actinomycetes > Pseudonocardiales > Pseudonocardiaceae > Amycolatopsis > Amycolatopsis benzoatilytica. The sequence goes on along the minus strand of NZ_KB912942.1, from coordinate 899,838 downwards.
CCGGCAGCGTGCTCAACCTGATGACCCTCGCCGCCGCGTACGGCGACGAGGTAGTCATCAGCGCCGAGGGCGAAGGTGCCGAGGCGGCCATCACGGCCGTCGCCGAGCTGGTCGCCACCGACCTCGACGCTCAGTAGCGATACCGCTCCAGGGGAAACCGCGGACCGTGTGGGGCGGCTGTCGCCAGCCGCCCCGCACGGTTCGTCGCATCACGGCACTGGGGCATCCGCGCGGGAGGTCCCCTATTACGCTGGCGGACATGCAGAGCCTGCGCTTGATCGACGAATGGCCGGTCGACAACGCCGCCGCCGGAGTGGTCTCCGCGTCCGGCGAAGTGCGCGGAAGGCACGGTGACCCGGATCGCCCGTTCCGGCTGGCGTCGGTCACCAAACTGCTCACCGCCTACACCGCGCACATCGCGGTCGAGGAAGGCGTCGTCGATCTGGGCACCCCGGCCGGGCCGGAAGGCTCGACGGTCGCGCATCTGCTCGCGCACACTTCCGGTCTGGCGTTCGACGCGCACAAAGCGATGGCCCAGCCCGGTACGCGCCGGTTGTACTCCAACGCGGGCTTCGAAGAGCTCGCTGACGCGCTGGCCGAGCACTCCGGCATCGACTTCGCCACCTACCAGCGCGAGGCGCTGTTCGAACCGCTGGGCATGGCAGCGACCCGGTTGGACGGTTCGCCCGCCGCCGGGGCGGTGTCCACACTGGACGACCTGCTCCGGTTCGCGGCCGAGCTGCAGGCGCCGAAGCTGCTCGCGCCCGAGACGCTGCGCTCGGCCACCGAGGTCGCCTTCCCCGGCCTGAACGGCGTGCTGCCCGGCTTCGGGCACCAGAAGCCGAACGACTGGGGGCTCGGCTTCGAGCTGCGCGACCACAAAAGTCCGCACTGGACCGGCGCGAACAGTTCACCGCGGACGTTCGGCCACTTCGGCCAATCAGGCACCTTCCTGTGGGTGGATCCGGACGCCGGGCACGCCTGCGTCGCGCTCGCCGACCGGTCGTTCGGACCCTGGGCGGCGGAGGTGTGGCCGCCGTTCACCGACGCGGTCCTGGCCGAACTCGCCGCGTGAGGTTCCGGCCTGCGGTGCCGCGGGCTCGCCGATCGTCCTGGCTGGCGCTCGGTGCGGCGCTGCTCGTGCTGGTCGCTGCCTGTTCCGCGCCGGCCGCGGAAACCGGGCCGGTGCCAGCGTCGTCCGCGCCGACGGGGCCGCTTCCGTTGGGCACCAACGGCACCGCCGTGCCGAAGCTGGCTTGGACGCCGTGTCACGGAGCTTTCCAGTGTGCGACCGCGCCGGTTCCGTTGAGCTACCGCGAACCTGGCGGAGCCAAGATCAACCTCGCGGTGATCCGGATGCCTGCCGCCGATCCCGCGCATCGCGTCGGTTCGCTGGTGATCAATTTCGGCGGGCCGGGAACCGACGGGGTCGGCGAGCTGACGCGGTTCGGCGCGCGGTATCCGGACGAGCTGCGCGCGCGGTTTGATTTGGTGAGCTTCGATCCGCGCGGGATCGGCGGCAGCGCACCGGTGCGGTGCCCGGGCACGCCGGCCGCCGCTGGCTCGCCGTTACGGGACAGTGCGGCGTTCTGGGCGGCCAGCGCTTCGGTCGGGAAGGCCTGCGCGGCGGGCACCGGCGCGGAGTTGTCGCATCTGTCGACCGCGAATGTCGCGCGGGACATGGATTTGCTGCGCCAAGCCTTGGGCGAGAAGCAGCTGAACTACTACGGCTACTCGTACGGCACCTATCTCGGCGGCACTTACGCCAACCTGTTCCCGGACAAGCTGCGCGCGATGGCGCTCGACGGGACGCTCGACCTCGTCGCCAACGCGACCGGTCAGCCCGGCCAGCAAGACAAACCGGTCGACGTGCGCGCGGACGTCGCGACTGCCCAGCAGCAAGAACTGGAAGCGTTCTTCGCCGCCTGCACCGCGGCCGGCCCGGCCAAATGCGCGTTCGCCGGCGGTGATCTGAAGCAGAAGTTCGCGGCCGCCTACGCGCGGTTGACGCACGGACCGGTCGGCGGCATGACGGTCGCGTCGCTGATGGAAACGATCGATCGTGCGCTGTACCAGTCGTCTCGATGGCCGCGGCTGGCCAGGACGCTCGCCGGGCTCGTGCCGCCGTCCCCGGCGGACACCGCACCCGTGCTCGATCCGCGGGTGCCGACGCATTCTCCGGGATTCCTTGCCGTGCAATGCCTCGACAGCCAATTGCCGCAGAACCCCGCGCAGTATGCCGCGCTCGCCGCGGCCGAGGCCAAGCGGCAGCCGTATTTCGGCGTCGCGCCGGTGTTTTCGATGGCACAGTGCGTTGGCTGGCCCGCGCAGGATCCCGACCGCTATCTGGGGCCGTGGAATCGGCAGCGGCAGCATCCGACCCTGATCTTGGCCAACCGGTACGACCCGGTCACCCCGCTCGCGAACGCGCAGGCGACCGCGCGCGAACTCGGTGACGGCCACGTGGTCGTGGTGGACGGTGCCGGACACACGACACTGGATGTACCCAGCACGGCGGCTTCCGCCGCGTTGGTACGGTATTTCGCAGACCTGACCCTGCCGCCGGAAGGGACGGTCTATCCGCCAGTGGTGCGGGCGTTTCCGTGATCTGGAACGAGCTTTCGCTTCGCTGAGCTCATGGACCGCGCGGCGGAGGGCCGGCCCTTGTCTGCCCTTGTCTGCTCGAACTTGCGGATCCGCGCGGACGCTTCGCCGGGCATTCGAATCACCGTCTTCAACGGCTGCAAGATCTCCTACGGGCGCTCAGAAACCCGAGGGGTGGGCGGAGAGCCAGTCGACATGCCGCCGCTTCAGCTCGTCCCGTTCGCCGGCGGTGGCCACCAGCACGTCTGCACCGCCGTCGTACGGGTGATACACCCGGTCGAAGGACAGGCTCGCGATCATCACATTGACAGTGACTTCGTCGGCAACCGCGCGGAGAAGGACGTCTACGAGACCGGACTGCCAGCGCCGGAGGCTCCGCTGCGTGCGTAAACACGGCAGTGCCGATCCAAACCTGCTGACCGCGAAACAATTCGGCCAAAACCGTGTTGTGCCGATCGAGCACGATCTCGTATTCCACCTCGGTGCCCGGGTAGCGTTTGGACTCGGGAAGGCTGTGGAAACGCACCCACCGGCCGGGGTAGGCGTGTTTCAAGTGGTAGGCCAGCGGCGGGCACCCGCGCCACTGCTGCCGCCAGAGCGTGGACAGATCGGCGTCCAGCATCCGAGCCTCCTCTCTGTCCGGTAGCCGATCCCTGCCGCGGCCGGGAAATCCGGCCGCGGCAGGAGAGCTCAGTTCAGCACGTTGATCGGCGAGCCGGTCTGGAACGCGGCGATGTCCTGCACCGCACCGCCGTAGAAGACCTCGTACGTCTCCCGGCTCACATACCCGATATGCGGAGTCAGAATCGCATTGTCCAACGCCCGCAACGGATGCTCCGCCGGCAATGGCTCGACGTCGTAAACGTCCAGCGCGGCCGCGGCGATCTCCTTGCGCCGCAAGGCATCCACCAACGCCGCTTCGTCCACGATCGGCCCGCGCGAAGTGTTCACCAGCAACGCGCTCGGCTTCATCGCCGCGAACTCGGCCGCGCCGACCAGCCCGCGCGTCCGCTCGGACAGCACCAAGTGGACCGACAACACGTCCGCCTGCGCAAACAGGTCCTCTTTGGATACCGCGGTCACGCCATGCTCCGCGGCACGCTCCTGAGTGAGGTGCTGGCTCCATGCGATGGGCCTCATCCCGAACGCCAGCCCGATCCGGGCCACTTCCGCGCCCAGCCGGCCGAGGCCGAGCAGGCCGAGCGTCTTGTCCCGCAACCCCATGCCGAGACCGATCTGCCACCCGCCCTCGCGCATCGAACGGAACTCCACCGGAAGATTCCGCGCACCCGCCAGGATCAGCGCCCACGCGTGTTCCACCGTCGGATACGCCAGCGCGCCGGTCGCCGACACGACGACGCCGTTGCGCCGGGCCGCGTCCAGGTCGATCGCGGCATTCCGGCGACCGGTGCTGACCAGCAGCTTCAACGCGGGCAACCGGTCCAGCACCGCCGCCGGGAACGGTGTGCGCTCGCGCATCGCGACCACCACGTCAAACCCGGCCAGCCGCGCGACCGCCTCGTCCGGCCCGGCGAACGGCTCGGAGAACACCTCGATCTCCGCATCGAGCGAAGTCCAGTCCGCACACTCGAGTGCCACGTTCTGGTAGTCGTCGAGGACCGCGATCTTCATGCGCCCACGCTACCCGGCCTCGCACCGGAAATAGAGGAACCGTGGCTTTTCCCGCAGGGACCGCGCCACCCGCGGATCCGCTTCGTCGGCTTTCGGCAGCGGTTCCGGCTCGACCAGCCGGTCGACCGCGAAGCCCGCGTCGCGGACCGCGTCGAAAGTCCAGCTCAGTGGCCGCCGGTAGAACTGCACCCGGTGCCGGAGGTCACCGAGCGGGAATTCGTCGTCCAGCAGTTCTCGTTCGAAGTAGTTCGTCCGCTCGAACCAGTGCCAGTCCTCGCCCGGATGGTGCACCGAGAACACGAAGAGCCCGCCCGGCCGCAGCACCCGGCGCAGCTCGGCGAGCGTCGCCGTCCAGTCTTCCAAGTAGTGCAGAACCAGCGACGCGGTGACGACGTCGATCGAACTGTCCGGAATGGACAGTGGATGTGCGACATCGGCCACCTCGAATCGGGCCGCCTCGCCGAACTCCTTGCGGGCCAGGGAAATCATCGCTTCGCTCGCGTCTACTCCCAGCACGTCCGCTCCCGCCGCGGCGAGCTTCGCGCTGAGGTGCCCGGCCGCGCAGCCGACGTCCAGCACGCTCTTGCCCGCCACCGGACCGGCCAGCGAGAGGATCGCCGGCCGGTCGTACAACGCGTTCGTGACGCTCGTCGCCGCGTGTTTCGCATACGCCGCGCCGAATCGGTCGTACTGCGCCGCGCGTGCGCGGTCGATGATCTCGTCGATGACGTCGTTCTTGGCGTCGGCGTAGTTCTGCACGTACTCCCACACCTGCGCGGCGAGCCGGCGCTTCTCCCCCAGGTACCGGGCGAGTTCTTCGGGATGGCTGCGCAGCCGGTCCCGGAACAGCAGATACCGTTCGGTCTGACCGTTTCCCGGTGAGTGAACGTGCAGGTTGACGTTGGTGTCCGGCCCCTTGAAGCAGCGGTGCTTCTCCCAATCCGGTTCGCGGATGACGAGCCGGTAGCCGGCCGCCTCCAGATCCGGCAGGTAGTTGTCCTCGTCGTCGGAATCCGGCACTTCGAGCAGGATGTCGACGATCGGCTTGGCGGCGAGGCCGGGCACTGACGTCGATCCGACGTGTTCCAGCAGCACCACGCGCTCCCCGAGCGCCGCGCGGATCCGCGCCGCCTCGCGTTCGTAGAGCCGCGGCCACTCCGGATCGTATTCGGCGAGCGTGATCGTGGTGCCCAGCTTCGGGGCCTCGCCGACCCACGCCGCTTGAATTTCCGTTTCGCCGAACTGCTGTCTGGACACAGTTTCCCCCTGATGACCGTACGGAAGGCAGTCGGCCAGCCTATCAGGAAATGGGCAGCGGCAGGATGTTTCCGCTCGCCTCGCGCAGCGCCGCCCGCATCTGCGCGCGCGGTGCCGGCCGCCCGGTGAAGTGCTCCGCCTGGCCGAACGCCTGGTGCAGCAACATGTCCAGCCCGGTCGCGAGCCGTCCGCCGCGCGAACTGACCGCTTCGGCCAGCGGCGTCGGCCAGGGGTGGTAGATCACGTCGAGAACGCTGCCGATCCGGGCCAGTTCCGCGACGTGCGGCAGCACCGCGTCCGGCGGCACCGTGGTGACCAGGACCGCGGTCCGGTCCGCCAGATCGGCGAAGTCGACCTCGGACCAGCGAAGCACCGAAACGTCGAGGCCGGCGCGCTTCGCCGCGTCGACCGTTTCCTCGGCACGCGCCGGTTCGCGCACCACGAGACTCACCGTCGAGACGCCCAGCGCGGCCAAGCCGACCACCGCGGCCGCCGCGGTCCCGCCCGCGCCGAGCACCACTGCCTGGTCGCCCTCAGCTGGCTGGTAACCGCCCGCGTACGACAGAGCGCCGGTCACCCCGTCGACGTCCGTGCAGTCGGCCAGCCAGCCCTCCGCACGACGGACCAGCGTGTTCGCCGCGCCGACCGCCGCCGCCCGCGGAGTGACCTCGACCGCGTACTCGAGTGCCCGCCGTTTGCCGGGCATGGTGACCGACAGGCCGACCCACTCCGGGCCGAGCCCGTCGACGAACCCGGGCAGTTCCTCGGCGCCGATCTCGACCCGTTCGTAAGTCCAGCCGGTCAGGCCGAGCGCGGCGAACGCCGCGCGGTGCAGGACCGGCGACAGCGAATGCGCCACCGGCTTGCCGAGCACTGCCGCGCGGCGCGGCCCGTCAGTAGGCGCCATTCTTCTGCGCCAGCTGCTTGTTGCGTTCGTGGTCGTCGTTCGTGACCGCGAAGCAGGAATGGCCGTCCTTCTCGCACTTCACGAAGAACATCCAGTCCCCCGGCGTCGGGCTCAGCGCGGCCTTGATCGCGTCCGGGCTCGACACCGCGATCGGCGTCGGCGGCAGGCCCGCGATGTCGTAGGTGTTGTACGGCCCGGCCTTCGCCCGGTCTTCCTTCTTGGTCAGCAGAGTCGGCTGGTCCAGCACGTAGTTGACGGTGGAGTCGAGCTGCAGCTTCGTGTGGTTGGCCAGCCGGTTGTAGATGACCCGCGAAATCTTGCCGAAGTCCGGCTTGATCGCCTCGCGCTCGATGAGCGACGCGATGATCAGCGTCTGGTACGGCGTCATGCCCGGCCCGGTGGTCTGCTGGCTGAGCCCGGCCGCCTGGATCGAATCGGCCGACTGCTTCACCAGGTCGGTGATCAGCTCGGTCGCGGTCCAGCCCGGCTTCACGTCGTAAACGCCGGGCGCGATCAGCCCTTCGAGCCGCTTGTCCTTCGTCAGCGCCTTGCCCGCGTCGTTCAGCGCCCAGTCCGGCACGCCGAGCGTCTTGAGGTCCGCATCCGCGACCGCCTTGCGCAGCTGGTCGGTGGTCAGGCAGGTGCTGGTGCCGTTCATCGTCGCGCAGGACGCCTTCGCCAGCAGGCTGAACACGCCAGGGGTGACCTTGCCGTCCGGCTGCTTGATGTCGTCGAACTGGGTGTAGGGCCGGATCTCCAGCTTGCCGACCCGGGCCGTCGGCGCGGTGATCAGCTCGACCGCGCTCGCGCCGGACATGTGCTGGCGCATCAGGTAGTAGCCCTGCTGGATCCGGCTCAGCGCGGCGTTGTCCGCACCGGCCTTCACGAACGCGCGGGAGCTGGCGACCACGCCGGCGTCGGTGAGCTTCGCGCCGATCGCGGACGTCGTGTCCCCGGCCTCGACCTGCACGAGCGCGTCGCCTTGGCCGGAACCGTCGAAGTCCGCGTAGCCGAAGATCTTCTGGTAGCCGAACCAGGCCCCGCCGCTCAGCAGGACCAGCACGAGCACCGCGGCGATCCAGCCGAACGCGCGCTTGCGCTTCTTGCGCGGCTTCTTCGCCGGCGGCTCGTCGGCGGGCGGCTCGTCGTCGTGGTCGTCGTACGCCTCTTCGTCGTAGCCCTCGTAGCCGTCGTCGTAATCGTCCTGGTAGCCGTCGTGCTCGTCGTAGCCGTCGTAATCGTCGTCGAACAGGTCGTCGATCGGCTGCTCAGCCGGGTGGTCCGGTTCGAGCGCGGCGGCCGGCACGGTCGGGATCACCTCGGTGGGGTCCTCGACCGGCGGGCGGCGCGGCGGGCGGCGCGGGTCGCGCGGCATGGACGCGTCCGCGAACCGCTGCGGTGCCGAACCGTCCTGGAACCGCGGGTCACGAGGCATCGAAGCTTCGGCGAACCGCGGATCCGACGGCATCGAAGCTTCGGCGAAGCGGGGATCGCGCGGCATGGACGCCTCGGCGAACCGCGGATCCGGCGGCATCGAAGCGTCCGCGAACCGCGGGTCCGGCTCCAATGCGCGACGAACCGGCGACGGCGATTCCGGTGCCTGACGACGGCCAGGCGCGGCGGCTTCGGAAGGAACGTCCCTGTCTTCCCGGCGGCGACGGCGACCGGCCGGCGGCTCGGGCGGCAAGTCCTCGCGACGGCGGCGGCCGGCCGGAGCCTCGGCCGGCGCAACGTCGTCCCGGCGGCGACGGCGACCGGCCGGCGCGTCGCTTTCGGCAGCCGAAGCCGCACGCGGCTCGGGCGCCTCGCCGGGCTTGATGCGCCGCGGACGGGCTCGCGGAAGGTCGTCGGCCGCGTGCGGCGGAAGGTCCCGGTTCTCGGTCGCCCCGGCCGGCCGCCGACGCCGTGGCGGCAGCTCGTCGTCGGGACGGCGTCGCGGTGGTTCGCCGGCCAAGTTCCCTTCCGCGCCAAGCAATCCGTCCGTCGAGACGTAACGGGTCCCCTCCGCGGCCGGCATTCCGTCGCGGCGGGGCGCTTCCGCGGCGCGCCGGCGGCCTTCTCCGGCGGCTCGACGCGGCGCGCCCTCCGGTGAGCCTTCGCGGCGGCGCCCGCCGGGAGCGGGAACTTCGTCCGGTGCTGCGTTTCGGGTGCGGCGCGGGGCCGCCGGTGGCTGGTCCGTACCAGGCTCGCGTCGCCGGCGCCGACCGCCCGGAGCGCCCGGACCCGCTGCGGGGTCCTGAAGGTCCGGGGAGTCGGGATTGCGCAGCCGACGGCGACCGCCCTGGTTTTCCGGGCCGCGAGGGTCGGTCATGAGTCGCCTTTCCGGGCGCGGTGCGCGGCGGCGGCGTCGAGCCAGGCTTGCAGGATCTCGACTGCCGCTGCCTGGTCCACCACGGCGCGCTGCTTGCGTCCCTTGACCCCCCGCTGGGACAGCATTCGCGACGCGGTAACCGTCGTCAACCGCTCGTCTGCAAGCCGCACGGGCACGTCCCCAACACGCCCGGCGAGCTTGTCCGCATACGCGACCGCGATGTCCGCGGCCGCTCCCTGCCGGTTCGCCAGCGTCCTCGGCAAGCCCACGATCACCTCGACCACCTCGTGTTCGGTGACGAGTTCGGCAAGCCGGTCCAGATCGCTGTCGTCCTTCGCATCACGGGAGAGGGTAACGAGCGGGCTCGCGAGGACGGGGGCGGGATCGCTGAGCGCGATCCCGACCCGGACAGACCCGACATCGACGGCGAGCCGCCTGCCCCGCCCCGGATCGGCCTCACCAGGCCGGTCCGGGCCTCTCCGGGGCTCAGCGGCCAAGGTTCGCGACCGCCGCGCGCAGCGCCGTGACGGCCTGCTCCGCGCCGGCCGGGTTCGTGCCGCCGCCCTGGGCCATGTCCGGCTTGCCTCCGCCGCGACCGCCGATCGCCTCGGCGAACGACGGCACGAGCTTGCCCGCCGCGATGCCCTTGTCCCGGGCCGCCGACGTCGTGGCGACCACGAAAGCCACCTTCTCGCCCGCCGGCGCGAACAGCGCCACCACGCCGGCGCGGTCGCCGAGGCGGCCGCGGATGTCCGAGGCGAGCGCGCGCAGTCCGTTGCCGTCCACGTCCGGCACGACCTCGGCGACCACCGAGACGCCGGAGACATCCTGCGCCTTGTCCGCCAGCGCGCCGGCCGAGCCGAGCACCTGCTGCGTGCGCAGCTGCTCGATCTCCTTCTCCGCGTTCTTCAGCCGAGCCAGCACGTCCTCGATCCGCCCGGGCAGCTCGTCCGACGGGACCTTGAACGTGTTCGCCAGCTGCGACACGAGCAGCTGCTCCTTGCGGACGTACTTGAGCGCGTCCGGCCCGACCAGCGCCTCGACGCGGTGCACGCCGGAGCCGACCGACGCGTCCGACACCAGCTTGACCAGGCCCAGCTGGCCGATCCGGCTGACGTGCGTGCCGCCGCAGAGCTCGCGCGAATACTCGCCCATATCGACCACGCGGACGTCGTTGCCGTACTTCTCGCCGAAGAGCGCGACCGCGCCCAGCTCGAGAGCCTTGTCCTTCGTGGTGGTGTAGCTGTTCACCTCGACATCGGTCTGCAGGTAGTCGTTCACTTCCTGCTCGACCTCGGTGAGGATGTCGACGGACACCGCACCCGGCGTGGTGAAGTCGAACCGCATCCGGCCCGGCGCGTTCAGCGAACCGGCCTGCGCCGCGCGCTTGCCGTACGCGCCGCGGACCGCCGCGTGCACCAGGTGGGTGGCCGAGTGCGACCGCTCGATCGCGAGCCGGCGGAGCGAGTCGACCGAACCGGTCAGCCGCGTGTCGATCGCGACCTCGCCCTCGGTCACCTCGACGCGGTGCACGAACAGGCCCGGCACGATCTTCTGCACGTCGAGCACCTTCAGCTCCACGCCGTCGCCGATCAGCACGCCGGTATCGGCGATCTGGCCGCCGCTCTCGGCGTAGAACGGGGTCCGGTCCAGCACCAGCTCGGCCTTGCCGCCTGCGGCGACGCTGCGCACCGGCAGTCCGTTCTCGAGCAGGCCGACGACCTTCGCGTCCGCCTGCAGCTCGGTGTAGCCGAGGAACTCGGTCTCGCCGTGCTGCTCCAGCACCTTGCGGTACTCGGACAGGTCGCCGTGGCCGCTCTTGCGGGACGCCGCGTCCGCCTTCGCGCGCTTGCGCTGCTCCTCCATCAGGGTGCGGAAGCCGGTCTCGTCGACGGTCAAGCCCTGCTCGGCGGCCATCTCGAGGGTCAGGTCGATCGGGAAGCCGTAGGTGTCGTGCAGCTGGAACGCCTTGTCGCCGGCGAGCACGTCGCCGCCGCCCTTCTTCGTCTCGGCCGCGGCCAGGTCGAAGATGCGCGAACCGCTGGTGAGGGTGGCGAGGAACGCCTCCTCCTCCACCCGCACGACCTCGGAGATCCGGTCGAAGTCGCTGACCAGCTCGGGGTAGGTCGGGCCCATGGTGTTGCTGACGACCTTCGCGAACTCCTGCAGCACCGGCTCCTGCACGCCCAGCAGGCGGGTGGAGCGCACGATGCGGCGCAGCAGCCGGCGCAGCACGTAGCCGCGGCCGTCGTTGCCCGGGGTGACGCCGTCGCCGATCAGCAGCACACCGGTGCGCGCGTGGTCGGCGATGACGCGGAAGCGCACGTCGTCGGCGTGGTTGGCACCGTAGCGGCGGCCGGAGAACTCCTCGGCGCGGCCGATCACCGGGCGCACCAGGTCGGTCTCGTACACGTTCTCGACGCCTTGCAGGATCGTCGCGACGCGCTCGACGCCCATGCCGGTGTCGATGTTCTTCTTCGGCAGTTCCCCGATCGGCGGGTGGCCCAGCTTGGGGCTCAGGTCGCCGCGGATGTCCTGCATGAAGACGAGGTTCCAGATTTCGATGTAGCGGTCCTCGTCGGCGACCGGGCCGCCCTCGCGGCCGTAGTCCGGTCCGCGGTCGTAGTAGATCTCCGAGCACGGGCCGCACGGACCGGGCACGCCCATGTCCCAGTAGTTGTCCTTGCCGTCGCGGACCTGGATCCGCTCCGACGGCAGGCCGGTGAGCTTGCGCCACAGCCCGGCCGCCTCGGTGTCCTTCTCGTACACGGTCGCCCAGATCCGGTCCGGGTCGAGGCCGAAGCCGCCGTCGTCCTGGGACTTGGTGATCAGCTCCCAGGCGTTCTCGATCGCGCCTTCCTTGAAGTAGTCGCCGAACGAGAAGTTGCCCGCCATCTGGAAGAACGTGTTGTGCCGGGTGGTCTTGCCGACCTCGTCGATGTCCGGCGTGCGCACGCACTTCTGCACCGAGGTCGCGCGCGGGTACGGCGGCGGGGCCTCGCCGAGGAAGTACGGCTTGAACTGGACCATGCCCGCGTTGACGAACAGCAGGTTCGGGTCGTCCAGGATCAGCGGCGCGCTCGGCACGCGGGTGTGGCCGCGGCTTTCGAAGTGGCGCAGGAAGCGGTCAGTGATCTCGTGTGTGTCCACGGGTACGTCCTTGTGCTGGTTCCGGCTTCGGCCGGGAGGGAACAGGGTTCGGCGGCGGCGGAAGGCGCGCGGAGATCAGCCCTCCGCCCGGCGAGCTCGCCGGACGGGGCGTGCTGCCGCGTGCCTGCCCGAACCCGAAGGCGGGACGGCGGGCGCGGTCCGCTCCTCGACCATGTCGTGCAGCTCCTGTTCCCGTTCGTTCATCCCGGCGCGCACCTCGGCGCCGAACGAGCCGACGGCGCCGGCGAGTTCCCGCACGGCGTCGCCCAGGTTCGATGCTAACCCTGCCGGAGTGGCCTGACGAGCGGTTTCGGTGGCCTTGCGGCTGAGCACGACCCCGGTGACGACCCCGACGCCCAGCCAGAACAGGCGCTTCACTTCTTCCTCCGGCGGGCCGGGCGCTGCGCCTTGGCGGCCTTCGCGTCCTGCTTCTTGCGGCGCGCGCGGATCGCCTTGCTGATCCCGTAGGACAGCGCGGCGGTCTTCACCAGCGGGCCGCCGAGCGTCGCGGTGAACACCGACGACAGCGCGGAAACGTTGCCGCTCACCGCCTGTGCGTTCGCGGTGATCCCGTCGACCCGCTCGAGCTGGGTGTTGACGTGCGTGATCGTCTCGTTGGCCCCGATCAGGATCGGGTCGCTGTTCTCGTGCGCCTTGCGGATCGCGATGGTCGCCTCGTCCAGCGTCCGGCCGAGCTTGAGCAACGGGATCGCCAGCAGCAAGACCAGCAGTACGAAAGCTCCTGCGGCGATCAGCGCGGCGATCTGCCCTGCCGACACGGGCCCTCCTCGGGTGGTGCGGGGTCTTAGGTGGTGTGAGGTTACCGCCTGCACCGCCCTTCGGCGGGGACCCCCCGCCGCTGCGGTCACCCAGCGCAGCCGCCCGGGCGGAAAACGGTTCGTTTTACGGCGGAACTGCCGTGAAGGGGCCCTTGCCGGACTCAGATTCCCTCAAGGGGCCCTTCACGGACCTGGGTCGCGGCGGGTCGCCATCGGGGCAGTCTGGCCTTCGAGCGCGAGCACCTGGGGGAGCACGTCCGGTTCCTGACCGCCGCGGTGCGCGCCGCCGGCGCCGGCTTGCGGATGACCATATTGGACAGTCCGTTCGCCGGAGTGGTCGAAGAGCTGCGGGCGGCCTTGCCGGACTTGGCCGTCGCGGACGATCCGGACCGCCAGGGCGGCCGCGACTACTACCGGGGCCTCTGCTTCACGGTCACCGGAGATTTCGGAGACGGCGGCTTCAGGCCGTGGGACCGCGCGGTTGCTCGGGAACGCGAAGGAACGCCTGCTCATTTCCGGCATCGGCGCGGACCGGGTCGCGTCGGTGCTTACTTCTTGACGATTCCCTCGTACACCGCGGCCATGTCGTCGTCGCCGTGGCCGCGTTCGACGGCGGCTTCGAGGTGCGCGAGCGCGGCAGCCGCGCCGGCGACGTCGATCTGGTCGCCCGCGGCTTCCACGACGAGCCGCGCGTCTTTGGCGGCGAGCGACGCCGGGAAACTGGCCGGGTAATCGCCGGCGAGCATCATCGGGCCCTTCATCCGCGCGTACGGAACGTCGAAGCCGGTGCCGGCCATGACGTCGAAGAACAGCTCCGGGTCGACGCCCAGTGCACGGGCCAGCGCGAGGCTTTCGCCGGTGCCGTTGGTGAGGGTGAGGATCCAGGCGTTCATGACGATCTTGAGCCGGGTCGCGATGCCGGGTTCGGCTCCGAGCCAGCGGGTGCGCGAGCCGATCGCGTCGAACACCGGCGTCGCGCGGTCCCGCAGTTCCTCCGGCCCCGCGGCGAGCACCTGCAACTGGGCCTGTTCGGCCGGGACCTTGGTGCCCATCACCGGGCAGTCGACGAACGGAACGCCGGCTGCCGCGGCGGCTTCGGAGAGGCGGCCGATCCAGTCGATGCCGACGGTGCTGGTCTGCAACCAGGCCGTGCCGGGGCTGAGCGCGAGACCGGAGAAGACCTCGGCGACGGTCGGGCCGTCGGCGAGCATGGTGACCAGGAGATCCGCGCCTTCGACCGCTTCGGCGGCGGAGCCCGCGACAGCGACGCCTTCCGCCGCGAGCGGTTCCGCCTTGGCGCGCGTGCGGTTCCACGCGCGCACGTCCAGCCCGGCGCGGGCGAGGTTGGCGGCCATCGGACGGCCCATGATTCCGGTGCCCAGAAATGCGACAGTGGTCATGGCCCCATGGTGCCGCCAACCGATCGCCGCGGCAGCCTCAGCGGCTCAGCACCGGCCAGGTGCCTACGCGGCTGGCGGCCAGCGCCTCGAAGCTGGCGAAGTCCGTGGTCGAGGCAACCCCCGGCAGCGCCGCGACGGCCGCTTCCGCGGGATGCCGGACGCGGATCGTCACATGGTCCGGCCGGACGCCGCCGTCGTGCCAGTGCCGGACGTGCGCCGGAATGGTGAGCAGGTCGCCGGGCTCGCACAGCACCGCGTGCACTTCGCGGCCGGTATGCAGGTACCAGACTGCGGAGCCGTGCACGAAGAACCGGTCTTCGGCGCCGTTCGCGCTGCGTTCGGCCAGGCCCGGTTCGCCGGACAGGACGTCGACCGCGTGGTAGCCGGGGCCGGTGATGCGGGAATCGATGCGGTCCCGGTAGCGCGCGAGCAGCTCGGCCTCGCCGGTCCCCGCTCCGCTCAGCGGCCAGCGGGCGAACCCGGCTCCGATCCGGGCGAGCTCGGCGGTGATCGCGCCGGCGTCTTCGGTGCGCAGCAGAACGTGGCCGGGCTGGTCGTCGGGCCACACGGTCAGCAGCGTCATCGCCGCCCCCTCTCCTCGACGAGGATCAACCGGCCTGCGTTCCGGATGTTCCCCCCAAGCCCGTTATACGGAAGAAAGTGGCGACGTTCACGCGGGTTCCAGCGATCGGGACGGCCCGGCTACTTCGCCGGCCGCTCCCCCCGGATGGTGCGGCGCAGCCGCGGCACCCGTTCGGCGAGCGTGCGTTCGCCGCCGCGCTGGGTGGGCTCGTAGTAATCACGGCCGACCAGCTCGTCCGGCGGGTACTGCTGCGCCAGCACGCCCTCGGGGACGTTGTGCGGGTAGCGGTAGCCCTGGGCGTTGCCGAGCTGCTTGGCACCCGCGTAATGCCCGTCGCGCAGGTGCGGCGGAACGGTGCCGATCGCTCCCCGGCGGACGTCGCTCAGCGCGGTGTCGATGGCGGTGACCACGGCGTTCGACTTCGGCGCGGTGGCCAGGTGAATGGTCGCCTGCGCGAGCGCGAGCCGCCCTTCCGGCATCCCGATGAACTGGACCGCGTGCGCGGCCGCCACCGCTGCCTGCAGCGCGGTCGGATCGGCCAGGCCGACGTCCTCGCTGGCGTGCACGACGAGCCGGCGGGCGAGGAACCGCGGGTCCTCCCCCGCCTCGATCATCCGGGCCAGGTAGTGCAGCGCGGCGTCGACGTCCGAACCTCGGATCGACTTGATGAACGCGCTGATGACGTCGTAGTGCTGGTCGCCGTCCCGGTCGTAGCGCACCGCCGCCTTGTCCACTGTGGACTCGACGACGGCGAGGTCGATGGTCTTGTTCTCGGTCGCGGACGCCGCGTCGGCGGCGGCTTCCAGCGCGGTGAGCGCACGGCGGGCGTCGCCGCCGGCGAGCCGGACGAGGTGCGCGCGGGCCTCGTCGGTCAGAGCGAGTTCGCCGCCCAGGCCGCGCTCGTCGGTCAGCGCGCGCTCCAGGACCGCCACGATGTCGTCGTCGGTCAGCGGCCGCAACTGCAGCACCAGAGACCGCGACAGCAGCGGCGAGACCACCGAGAACGACGGGTTTTCCGTGGTCGCCGCCACCAGCAGCACCGTGCGGTCCTCGACCGCGCCGAGCAACGCGTCCTGCTGGGTCTTGGAGAACCGGTGGACCTCGTCGATGAACAGGACGGTGTTCTCGGTGTTGTACAACCGGCGCCGGCGGGCTTCCTCGATGACGCCGCGCACCTCTTTGACCCCCGCGGACAACGCGGACATCGCGACGAACCGGCGGCCGGTCGCGATGGAGACCAGGTTGGCCAGCGTGGTCTTGCCCGTGCCGGGCGGACCGTAGAGCAGCACGGACGCCGGCGCGGCGCCCTCGACCAGACGGCGCAGCGGAGCCCCTTCGCGCAGCAGGTGCTGCTGTCCGACCACCTCGTCGAGCGTGCGCGGCCGCATCCGGACCGCCAGCGGCGAGGTCGCCGGGTCGGCCTGCGGTTCGGCCTGGTTCGCTCCGGAGGGTTCCGGCGGCGGCCCCGCGTCGGGGTTCACCGTGAAGAGTTCGTCCTGTGCCACGCCGACGACGGTAACCGACCCCTCCGACAATCCCGTTCGCCCGGCCCGCGATCGAGGCGCAGACTGGCCGCATGGTGTCTTCGGTCGCGGTGCTGTCCGACATCCACGGCGTGCTGCCCGCGCTCGACGCGGTGCTCGCCGAGCCCGACGTGCTGGCCGCGGACCTGATCGTGCTGTCCGGCGATCTCGCCGCCGGCCCGCTGCCCTGCCAGACGCTGGACCGGCTGGTCTCGCTCGGCGACCGCGCGGTGTGGGTGCGCGGCAACGCCGACCGCGAACTGGTCACGCTGGCCGGCGGCGGCGAAACGAAGATCCCGGACCCGATCGGCCCGTGGTCGGCGACGCGACTGCGACCGGACCAGGTGAAGCTGCTCGCCGGATTGCCGCTGACCGCGACACTGGAGGTGGACGGCCTCGGCGAAGTGCTGTTCTGCCACGCCACCCCGCGCGACGACGAAGAGGTCGTCCTGGTGGACAGCCCGCTTTCGCGGTGGGCCGAAGTGCTGGACGGCGTCACTGCCGAAACGGTGGTGTGCGGCCACACGCACATGCCGTTCCTGCGACTGGCCGACCGCTGCCGGATCGTCAACCCGGGCAGTGTCGGAATGCCCTACGGCACAACGGGCGCGCACTGGGCCCGGCTCGGCCCAGGCGTCGAACTGCGCCGCACTGCCTACGACGTCGAGGCAGCCTGCCAGCAGCTCGTCGAGATGTCGGAGTACCCAGGAATCCACGACTGGAACGACTTCTACGTACGGAATCCAGCGTCAGATGCGGAAGCGTTACGGGTTTTCAGCCCACGCGCTCGCGGAACGAACGCCACATGATCACCGCCGCGTAAGGCAGGAACTCGCGTCCGCGCCGCCACAGCCACGGCACGCCCTTCGCGACCAGCCAGCCGAGGTGTCCGGCAGTGCTCGGCTCGACGCCGCCGGAACACGTCAAGCTCACCGGTTCCGGCACCGCGAAACCGGCCTCGGCCGCCAGTCCGGCGAAGCCCTGCGCGAGCAGCCGGTGCCCCAGCTCAGACGGATGCAGCCGATCGACACTCCACACCGTGAGGTCGTAGGCGCCCGGCAACGCGTCGAGGTCGAGACACGCGATGCCTTCGGTCTCGACCACGCCGTCGATCGCCGCGTTCAGCTCGGCGACGCGCGCGCCCAATGCGCGCTTCAACGACGGCGGGAGGCGAAAAACCTTGCTGTGGTCATGAAACCGGACCGGCAGCACGGTGGTCCCGATTGCCGACAGCTCGCGCACGATCGCGGTCAGCTCGGCAGCGATGCGCTCAGCATCGAAGTCCGGCCGCAAGGTGTCGTTCATCCCGACGATCACCAAAGCGACATCGGGCCGATGCGCGAGCGCGGCGGGCAGCTGGCCGGTGCGGACGCACCCCATCCGAGCGCCGCTGAACGACGGGTTGAGGTAACCGTCTTCGCCGACGCCGAGCGCGGCCGCGACCAGCGGCCCCACGCCACGCCATCCGCCGCGCTCCGGCAACGGATCGCCGAGGCCGACGGCTGTCGAATCCCCGAGCACCACCAGCCGTTCGGCACGACGCGGCTCGGGCGCGGGCCTCTCGCGGACGACGGGGGCGGCTTTCGGGACTGGGGTGACTCCGACACTGATCACGGTCACGCCCAAGACCATCCGGCACCGAAACTCACCCCTGGTGATGACCAGGTAACGCCACAAGGACGGAGCCGGGAACTTTCCGGTACCGCGCCCATCGGCTGCCCGCTATGCCGCTTTTGCCCACCCAGGCAGGTGCGTGAAGGGAACATTGAGGGACTCTGAGTCCCTCAATGTTCCCTTCACGGCAGATCAGCGGAACGCGGGGTAGAACGCGAGATCAGCGTGTGGGCCCAGCCGGGCCGCCAACGCGGCCGCCACCCTCGTGGCGTGCTCCGCGACCTCGGTCAACCGCGAGTACCCGGCGTGCCGGGCCAGCTCCCGCCACCAGGTCACCAGCGCCGCTTCCCGGCTGACCGGTGTCGCGTGCCGGCGCAGGTCCAGCTCCGGCAGCAGCTCCCGGGTGACCGCCCACACGTGCAGCACCTCGCTGATCGTGAGCTGCCGAGCCAGCTCCACGTCATCGGCGAACGACGGCCACACTTCGACGACCTCGGCCCGCCACGCCGCGATCATCGCCTCGCTCATCCCGGCGGGCAACGCCATCGCCCGCGGATCCGCCGCGAACGGCAACCGCAGGCAAGCGGCGTCGACCAGCGCGGTGCGCACCCGCCCGCGCTCGAAGTCCAGGAACCGCACCCCGCCGCCGGTGATCAGGTTGTTCTCCGGGGACAGCTCTACCGGGCTGAACGCCCGGAACGCCGCCGAGCGAGCCTGCGCGACGGCCTCCGTGACCCGTTCCCGGACCGCCTCCGGCACTGGCACGTCCAGCAGGTCGCCGAGCAGCCGCTCCACGTCGTCGGCAAGACCGGCCAGGTGATCGTCTCCGGATCGCGCCGGCCCGCCGAGGCGCCGCAAAAGCGCGTTGAAATCGGCTTCGCGGCTGGCCGTGCTGGCGTGCAACCGGCCAAGCGAGCGTGCCCACGACAGCAACGCGCGTTCCGCCGCCCTCGAATCACGGGCCGCCAGCTTGTCCCGCAGCGTCGGCGCGCGGCCGAGGTCCTCGATCACCAGCACGCGGTGCCCGCCGTCGTGCGCGAGCAGCTCCGGGCACATCCGCTCGTCCGGGGACAGCGCGGTGAAAAGCTGATAGCTGACCGCTTCCTGCGCGAACGGGTCAGCACAGCCGGGCTCCGGCGGCTCCGGATAGTGCTTGACGACCAGCGTCCGCGGCAGCGCGAACGACGACGACACGACCCGGGCCCGGACCACCGTCGCCGGCCCGCTTCCGGACAGGTGCTCGGGCGAAACCAGCGTGATCGCGCTGCCGAACCTGCGCGTGAGCACCGCCTCGCCCGCCGCGACGGCCGCGGCGACGGCGAGCTCCCCGGCTTCCGCCTGGACTGCGGCGTCGCCGGCGGAAGAGGTGTCGACTGTCATTGTCACCGACCCTACTCGTGACTGAGCAACCATGACCACCACGCTCCGAGTACCGGAATCACCCTCGGGAAAGCGGACGTAGCAACGCGCCGGAACGTTGCTTGCGCCGCCGGAGGATCAGCACAATGGCCGCAGCAAGAACGATTCCGAAGAGGTTGACGAGCAGCTGCAGCAGCGAAAACCCGGCCCGGTCCCAGCGTCCGGCGACCGCGGCGACCATCGCGTAGCCCGCCGCGGGCACCGTCGTCACCGAAATGAACACGCCGACCAGCGCCGCCGATTTCGCCGACGTCATCGCCAGCATTCCGGCCGCTCCGGCGAGCAGCGCGACCACGAACGACGCCGGCCCGACCTGGTACACGAAATCGACCTCGTGGTTGCTGAGGATCGCGTGCGGGTCGAACAACCCGGCGGTGCCGCCGAGCAGCACGCCGATCAGCGTGATCGCCATGGCGATCGGGAAGCCGCCGACCAGCGCGACCCCGGCGCGGCGCACCAAGTCCCAGCGGCTCAGGACCAGCCCGACGGCGATCGCGGCGAGCGGCCCGAACTCCGGGCCGACCACCATCGCGCCGACGATGGTCACCGACGAGTCGGTGAGCACGCCGACCGCGGCGAGCAGGCACGCGATGGCGAGGAACGCCTGGAACGTCGCGTTCCAGCGCGATTCCTCGCCGGTGCGGCCGAGCAGCTCCTGCCAGACGACCGCGTCCGCGCCTTCGCCGGGGGCAGCTTCCTCGGCCGCGTCGGCGGCATCGGAGAGCGCCGTGTCCAGCGATTCCATCGTGATGCCGCCGGTGCGGTCGAGACCGAGCGTGCACAGGCCGTCGACGATCTCGTCGGCCGCCTCCCGCGCGACGTCCGCCTCGATCAGGTCGCCCGGCGGCGAGACGGCCGCCCCGCGGTGCACGATCAGGTGCGCCGCGCCCGGGTGGCTTTGCAGCAGTTCCAGCGTTTCGTCAGTGCTCTCCGGCGGGCAAACTGCCCTGAGGTGCAGCACTACGCCGCCCCGTCCGGTCGGCCGCCTGCCACTACTTCTCCTGAGCGGCAGCCGGCTTGCTTTGCGGGACCGCCGGCTTCGCGTCGATGCCGGCCTCTTTGCGCTGCTGCGCGGTGATCGGCGCGGGTGCCGCGGTGAGCGGGTCGTAGCCGCCGCCGGTCTTCGGGAAGGCGATGACGTCGCGCAGCGAGTCGGCCTTGGCCAGCAGCATCACGATGCGGTCCCAGCCGAACGCGATGCCGCCGTGCGGGGGCGCGCCGAACTGGAACGCTTCGAGCAGGAAGCCGAACTTCTCCTGGGCTTCTTCCTCGCCGAGGCCCATCAGCGCGAACACGCGCTTCTGGACGTCCTCGCGGTGGATACGGATCGAGCCGCCGCCGATCTCGTTGCCGTTGCAGACGAGGTCGTAGGCGTAGGCGAGCGCGTTGCCCGGGTCCTGCTCGAACTTGTCGACCCACTCCGGGGTGGGCGAGGTGAACGCGTGGTGCACCGCGGTCCACTTGCCGGAGCCGACCGCGACGTCGTCGCCGATGTCCTCGACCGGCGCGAACAGCGGTGCGTCCACGACCCAGACGAACGACCAGGCGTCCTCGTCGATCAGGCCGAGCTTGCGGCCGATCTCTTCGCGCGCCGCGCCGAGCAGCGGCTGCGCGGCGGACACCTTGCCGGCGGCGAAGAAGATGCAGTCGCCGGGCTTCGCGCCCGCGGCGGCCGCGACGTTCTCGCGCTCGGTCTCGGAGAGGTTCTTGGCGACCGGGCCGCCGAGCGTGCCGTCCTCGTTGACCAGTACGTAGGCGAGGCCCTTCGCGCCGCGCTGCTTCGCCCATTCCTGCCACGCGTCGAGCTGACGACGCGGCTGCGAAGCGCCGCCGGCCATCACGACCGAACCGACGTAGGGGGCCTGGAACACCCGGAACGGCGTGTCCGAGAAGAAGTCGGTGAGCTCGGTGATCTCGAGGTCGAAGCGCAGGTCCGGCTTGTCCGAGCCGTACTTGGCCATCGACTCGCGGTAGGTGATCCGCGGGATCGGGGTGGCGATCTCGTGGCCGACCAGCTTCCACAACGCCGTGACGATCGCTTCGCCGACCGCGATCACGTCGTCCTGCTCGACGAAGCTCATCTCGATGTCGAGCTGGGTGAACTCGGGCTGCCGGTCCGCGCGGAAGTCCTCGTCGCGGTAGCAGCGGGCGATCTGGAAGTAGCGCTCCATGCCGCCGACCATCAGCAGCTGCTTGAACAGCTGCGGCGACTGCGGCAGGGCGTACCAGGAGCCCGGCTTGAGGCGGGCCGGGACGAGGAAGTCGCGGGCGCCTTCCGGGGTGGACCGGGTCATCGTCGGCGTCTCGATCTCGACGAAGTCCTGCGCGTGCAGCACCTCGCGAGCCACCCGGCTGACCTCGCTGCGCAGCCGGATGGCGGCCGCCGGGCCGCTGCGGCGCAGGTCGAGGTAGCGGTACTTGAGCCGGACTTCTTCGCCGACCTCGACCCGGTCGTCGATCGGGAACGGCAGCGGAGCGGCCTCGGACAGCACGACCAGTTCGGTGGCCAGCACCTCGATCTCGCCGGTGGGGATGTCCGGGTTCGCGTTGCCCTCCGGCCGCCGCGACACCTCGCCGACGACCTTCACGCAGAACTCCGACCGCAGAGCGTGCGCGCGCTCGGCCATCTCGCCCTCGCGGAAGACGACCTGCGCGACCCCGCTGGCGTCCCGGAGGTCGATGAAGATGACTCCGCCGTGATCGCGCCGCCGGGCCACCCATCCGGTGAGGGTGACGGTCTGACCGGCCTGCCCGGCACGCAGGGTGCCGGCTTGATGAGTGCGGAGCACTGCGACTGCTCTCCCTAGGTCCACGAGATTCGGTGCGGCGGGCGTCCGGTGCCGAACGCGGTTTTCGCCGAGTACAGAGGCTAACGAACCCGGTGCCGGGGGGTGCGGGCAGGTTTGGGTCGGGCGGCGGAGAGGGCGGGTCACAGCAGCCGCAGCTGTTCCGCTTCTCCGGCTCGTTGTCCCGCTTCCGCGTCGCGTTGCTCCGGCAGCGCCACGCCCTTCTCCCCCGCTCCCTCCGCCGGCGCCCGGGTCTCCGAGTGCGCCCGGGGAGCCCGCGGATCCAACCCGTGCCGGCGCAGCAGCGGCGCCACCACCGTGGCCAGCCGTTCCCGGTAGCCCCGGTCGACGTAGCTGCCTCGGGCGTACAGCCGCCGGTACCGCGGGGCCAGGTCCGGGTACTCCCGCTTCAGCCAGGCCGCGAACCACTCTCGCGCGCCCGGTCGAAGGTGCAGCGGCAGCACAGTCACTCTGGTCGCGCCAGCCTCGGCCAGTTGCGCGAACAGCGGGTCCAGCGCGTCCGGCGAATCGGTCAGGTACGGCAGCACCGGCGCGACCATCACCGAGCACGGCAGTCCGGCGGCGGCGGCCTTGCGGATTAGGTCGAGTCTGGCGCGCGGGCTGGGCGTGCCGGGTTCCAGCCGGCGTTGCAGCTCGCCGTCCAGCAGCGCCAGCGATACTGCCAGATGCACCGGTACGTCCTGGCGCGCCGCCGCCAGCAGCGGAAGGTCCCGGCTCAGCATGGTGCCTTTGGTGAGAATCGACAGCGGCGTTCCGGAATCCGCCAGCGCCCGGATGATGCCGGGCATCAGCCGGTAGCGGCCCTCGACGCGCTGGTACGGATCCGTGTTGGTGCCCATCGCGACCGGTTCCCGTTGCCAGCTCGGTCGATTCACTTGGGCGGCAAGGACTTCTGGCGCGTTGATCTTGACCACGACCTGGCTGTCGAAATCGTGCCCGGCGTCGAAATCCAGGTACGTATGGGTGTTGCGGGCGAAGCAGTTGTGCGACACCATGCCGTCCGCGATGAAATCGCCGGTGCCGGTGGTGATGTCGAACAGCGGCAGTTCCAGGCCCAGCGACAGGACGCTGGTGACAGTGCGCCGGACGCCGCCGATCACGGTGCCCTCCAGCGAACGCTTCCATTCGACGGCCGGGTCCACCAGGTGCAGGAACCGCAGGACTTCGGCGGTTCCGCCGGTGAGCCGGGCCTGCCTGCGGCCGGGGTGCTGCCGGTGGCCGACCGTCTCGTAGCCGAACGAGAACCGGTCCAGCGCGGCGAACAGCATGTCCACCACTTCGTTCTCGTCGTGCGCGATGGACAGCGTGCCGCGCCGGTAGCCGCCCGCGAGGTCGAACAAACCGGCCAGGAAACCGCGCGACCAGTGCGCGTCCGGTTCCGGCGGGATGCGCATGAAACCCACCGACGAGCCGAAATCCGGCAGGTAGGCCAAGGCTCGCGCGGCCGCGTCCGGTTCCGCGGCGAAACCGCCGGACCGGAGCATTCCGCACAGGTAGCCGGCCCGGTAGCCGAGCGTGTCGTCCGGGGTCCGGACGAACCGGCCGCCGCCGACGAGCTCGGTGCCCGCCTCCAGTCGCGGGCGTTGCGCGGCGCCCAGTTTGCTGCCGGTGACGTACTTCCAGCCGCGCGCGCTCAGGAACCGGTGGTCCGGCCCGGCGATGATCTGCGTGCCGTCGTCCAGCGCGACGCGGTACGCCTCGCGCACCGTGGTCCAGTGCGCGAGCACCTCGGTGGGCACGAGCCGGCGCGCGACGCCGTGCCCGCGGGTGCCCATGATGCGGTCGCCGACGCGCAGGTCCGCGATCGGCTTGGCCCGGCCGTCCGCCATCAGCACCGGCGTATCGCCTTCGAGGCAGTAGGTGCACGCGTGGGAACACCCGCGATAAGGGTTCACCGACCACCGGAACGGCACCGCGGACGACTCGGGCACCCGGTTCAGCACCGACCGGGCGCGCACCTCGTGAAAGGTGACGCCGCCGAACTCGGGAGCCCGTACCGAACGCACGACCTCCCCAAACGCACCGAGACCGGGGAGCGTCTCCTCCTTCCCCGCTCGCAACTGTTCCCAACGCACCCCACCAGTCGAACACATGTTCTAAACCGCTGTCAAACATATGTTCGAACACCCCTCGAGCGAACGAGGCGGACCTTTCGGGATCAGCCGCCGAACCGCTCGAGCGCCCGGATCTTGTTCGTCGCGTCCAGCGCCGCGACCTTGTACGCCTCCGACAACGTCGGGTAGTTGAACACCGCGTCCACCAGGTAATCCACCGTGCCGCCGCAGCCCATCACGGCCTGGCCGATGTGCACCAGATCGGTCGCGCCGGTACCGAACACGTGGACGCCCAGCAGCTTCCGGTCGGCGGTCGACACCAGCAGCTTCAGCATCCCGTAGCTGTCCCCGGAGATCTGCCCGCGCGCGAGCTCCCGGTACCGCGCGATGCCGACCTCGTAGGGCACCGACGACGAGGTCAGCTGCGCCTCGGTCGCGCCGACGTAGGAGATCTCCGGAATCGTGTAGATCCCGATCGGTTGCAGCGCCCCGATGTCGTGCGCCGGCTCGCCGAACGCGTGGTACGCGGCGAGCCTGCCCTGGTCCATCGACGTCGCGGCGAGCGCCGGGAAGCCAATCACGTCGCCGACCGCGTACACGTGCTCGACCGACGTCCGGTAGTGCTCGTCGACCTCGAGCCGGCCTCGGCGGTCCGCGGCCAGGCCGGCGTTTTCCAGCCCCAGCTCACCGGTCATGCCCTGCCGTCCGGCCGAGTACATCACCGCGTCCGCCGGGATCCGCTTGCCGCTGACCAGCGTCGTCACAGTGGCGTCGTCGGACACCGCGACGTTCGCGACCTTCTCCCCGAACCGGAACGTGACGCCGAGGTCGCGCAGCTGGAACTTGAGCGACTCGACGATCTCCGGGTCGCAGAAGTCGAGCATCTGGTCGCGCTGTTCGACCACCGTCACCCGCGAGCCGAGCGCGGCGAACATCGACGCGTACTCGATGCCGATCACCCCGGCCCCGACGACGACCAGCGACGACGGGATCGACTCCAGCGCCAGGATCTCGTCCGAGTCGAGCACGCGGGCGGCGTCGAAGTCGACGTGGTCCGGGCGCGCCGGGCGGGTGCCGGTCGCGATCACCACGTAGTCGCCGGTGATCGTGCGCCGGTCGCCTCGGTGCTTGCCGTCGACCAGGACGGTGTGCGGGTCGGCGAACGAACCGATGCCGCGGATCAGGTCGACGTGGTTGCGCAGCAGTTGCGCGCGCACCACCTGGACCTCGCGGCCGATCACGTGCTGCGTCCGAGCCATCAGGTCGGCGACAGTGATGTCCTGTTTGACCCGGTAGCTCGCGCCGTACAGCTCGCGCTGGTTCATGCCGGTCAGGTACAGCACGGCTTCGCGCAGCGTCTTCGACGGGATAGTGCCCGTGTTCACGCACACGCCGCCGACCATGTCGTGCCGGTCGACGACCGCTACTTTCTTCCCCAGTTTCGCCGCCGCGATGGCGGCTTTCTGTCCTCCCGGACCCGAACCGATGACGATGAGGTCGTACTCGTATTCGCTCACCGACCAGAGCCTGCGCAACCGCATCGGTCCGCGCAAGTCTCGCGGGCCGTGTCGGCGCCGGCCGTACCCCGACAGTTCAACCGTCAGGACCGCAGCGCGCTCCGGCGGCGCTGCAGATCCGTCACCGACCCGAGCGCGGCGTCGAGTTCTTCGCGTAGCAACGCGGCCTGTTGCGCAGCCACCTCCTCCCCGAGCAATTTCGCCACGCGCCCCTCGGCTATCAGCGCCAACGCCTCCCACGGCGACGCTGCCAGCTCTCCGACCGGGACGCCGTCCGCGGGCGGCGTCAGCTCGTCGGCAAGCCCGGCGGCGCCCGCGGCGAGCAGCGCGGCGACGACGAGATGCGGCTGCGCGTCCGCTCCGGCGAACCGGAACTCCAGCCGCGGCGCGGACGACGTGCCGCACAGCCGGACCGCGCAGGTGCGATCGTCCGGGCCCCAGCGCAGCTCGCGCGGCGAGAACGGGGCGGTGCGCAGCCGGACATAGCTGTTCCAGGTCGGCGCCCACACCGCGGACAAGGCTCGGGCATCGCGCAGGACCCCGGCCAGGAAAGCGCCCAGCGCGAACGGAAACCCGACCGGACCGTCCGAAGCGGACAGCGACAGATGGACATGGCCCGAGTTGCCCTGGCCCGGTTCCGGCGCGGCCGAATAGTCGGCCTGCACCCCGTGCCGCGCGGCCACCCGGCGGGTCAGCAGCCGCAGCAGCAAGGCGTCGTCGCAGGCAGCGAGCGCGTCGCGATGACGCAGGACCACTTCGTACTGGCCCGGATGACACTCCGCGCGTGCCGATTCGACGCCCAGCCCCGCGGTCGCCGAGCGCAGGTCGGACAGCAGCGGAGCGAGCCGTTCGGTGCCGCCGACGGCGTAGTCCACGCCGTGCCCGGTGAGCGGAGTTCCTTCGGCAGTGCGGAAAACGACCTCGTGCTCGATCCCGATCGAGGGGACCAGCCCGTGTTTCTCCAGCGTTGCCAGCTGCTCCCGCAGGACGGTCCGGGGAGCGAGCCCGGCCGGTGCGCCGGACGGCAGCTCGGCGTCCCCGACCACCGCCCAGGTGCGATCGCCGAGCGGGAACGCGGTCGCCGCGTCGAGCCGGACTCGCAGGTCACCGAAGCCACCGAGGTAGGACCGCAGCTGTTCGGTCTCCGGCAATGGCTCGCGCTCCGGGGTCCAGGCGAAGACGTAACTGCAGACGCCGTACCCGCGGTCCAAGACCTCGGCGGCGAACGGCGCGGCCAGCTCCACCGCGGCGAATCGGGCGTGCGGATCGGGGACCAGCAGCAGCAACCTGGCGCCGTCCTCGGCCAGCACCCGGCGCAGCACCGCAGCGCCCGCAGCGCCCGCTTCGGCACGCACGGCCAGCGAGCGCGGCCCGAGCGGGCGGTCGAACGGCGTCACCACACGCCGTCCGGATCGGGGCGGTGCAAAGGATTCGGCACCCGGCCCCAGCGGACGTCGAACTCGTCGTCCCGTTCGACCTTGTCGAAGCCTTGCCCGGCGAAGTGTTCGCGGTTGAGCGTGACGCGCTCGACGTCCGGCGCGAACAGCCGGCAGGCGTCGAACCGCCCGGCCACGTCCGGGTTTTCGTCGCGGTAGCGGCCGACGACCTCGCGCACCAGCGCCCAGAACTCGCTGCGCGCGAAGCCCAGGTCGTCCAGCAGGATCTCCGCCCAGAACCGCAGCTGCCCGGAGAAGACCGAGCTGAACAGCGACTGCGCGAGCAGGTGCGCGGGCCAGCGCAGCATGTCCGCGTCGGCTTCCGGCGGGAGATCCGCGTAACAGGGCAGGTCTTCGTCCATCAGGTCGACACCCTGGGCGAAGTCCTTGATCGCGACGCGCAGCGGCCGGCCAGCCGGGTCGACCACGAGGACCAGGTTCTGCCCGTGCGGGCAGAAGCCGACGCCGTACCGGAGCAGCCATTGCAGCAGCGGCGTGAGCAGCAGGTCGAACAGCCGCGCCAGCCACGCCTCCGTTCCTTCGCCGGACTGGGTGATGAGCCTGGTCAGCACGGTTTCACCGGCGATGTCGCGGTAGGGCAGGGCAGCGAAGGAAATCGCCTGTTCGCCTTCGTCGAGGCGAGCGGCCAGCGGCTCGCGCCACAACGCGCCGAGGGTCTCGTGGAACCGGTACGGCAGCTCCTCGAGCGAGCCGAACAGCGGATGCCGGACGGACACGCTCGCCACCTCGCCGAGCAGCTCGAAGCGGTACTTCTCGGACAGCAGCGGGTCCGCGGCGTCGATCCGGCGCAGCCATTCGGTGACCGACGGCCCGGCGAGCGTCGCGGCGGAGTTCAGACCGCGGTAGACGAGGGTGTTGCGCACGGACACCGCGGTTTTCACGTCCCGCCGGCTCGGCGCCGAGCGGTTGGCCAGCGTCCGGACCGTCTGGTGCGGACGGTACACGTCGCTGCTCTCGCCCAGATCCGCCATCCGGCCGACGGCCAGCTCGGCGGCGTAGAGCGTGCCGATGATCTCGTCGGCCTGCCACGGGTGGACCGGCACCCAGAGGTATTCGGCCGGATCGCCCAGTTTCGCGGTACGCGCGGCGAATTCGGCCCGGGTTTCGGCGTCCAGCTCCTCGCGCAGCAAGGATTCCGCGTCCAGGCCGGCCACGCTGCGGAACTGCGCGAGGTCCCGGTGCACGGCGTACCAGCGGAGCCGGATGTCCGCGCCGGACTCCGGCGCGTAGCGGGCCCGGTCACGGGCGGAGAAGCCGACGCGGCCCTTGTTCAGCACCAGCCGCGGGTGCCCGGTGAGGTGCCCGTCGGCCAAGTTGTAGTCCATCTTGGACAGTGCGGCCGCGCTGGGGGCGCGGCGCAGCCGGGTAGCTTCGTTGGCGACCGTCGCGGTCAGCTCGGCGAGGACGTCGGCCAGCCTGAGCCCGGTCAGGCCAAGGCGTTCGCGGGCATCGACCACCAGCGTGCGCGGATCGTCCGCCGGAGTCTCGACCTCGCGGTGAACCCGGCTCGCGCTGCCCGCCAGGACCGTCCATGACTCGAACGCGCCGCGGCGGGCTTCGAAGCGGTACGAGACGTCGCCGGGCAGGTCGAGCTGCCAGCTGCGGTGCCCGGCCTGCGTCGGTTCGCCGGGCCGGGGTACCAGCATCGCCTCGTAGGACAGCTCGCCGAGCATCTTGTGCGTGACGAGCGAGCCCGCGGCCCGCCAAGCGGCGTCGTCGGTCAGGGTCACTGGTCCTCCGTCTGGTCAAGGCCGAACGTGGTGAAGGCGGTGCGCTCGGGCAGGTCGTAGACCGGTTTTCCGCACACCTCGTTGAGAATCGCCGCGGCCCGCCACGCGCCGAGGCCGAGGTCCGGCGCGCCGGGGCCGTGTGTGTGCAGCTCCGCGTTCTGCACGAACAACGCGCCGGGCACGTCGAGCCCGACGCGGTAATCGGCGCCGATCACGAGCCGCCCTCGCTCGTCGCGGTGCACCGCGTCGCCGAGCCCGTGCAGCAACGGACCGGTCGGCGTGTCCGCGTAGCCGGTCGCGGCGACCACCGCGGACGTGCGATGGGTCGCGGCCGTTCCTTGCTGGAGGTGCCGCAGGCCCAGCTCGATCTCGTCCCCGCCGGTCGCGGACACCACCTCGACGCCGGGGGTCAGCACCGCGCCCGGCCAGCCGCCGCCGATGCTCCTGCGGTACAGCTCGTCGTGGATCTCCGCCATCGTTTCGGCGTCGATCCCTTGGTAGAGCTGCCATTGCGTCGGGAGCAACTGGTCGCGGACCGGTTCCGGAAGACGGTGGAAGTACGCGGTGTAGTCCGGGGTGAAGTGTTCCAGTCCGAGCTTCGAGTACTCCATCGGCGCGAACGCCGGCGTCCGCGCGAGCCAGCGCAATCCGTCCACAGTGGACCTCGAGCGCAGCAGGTCGAGGAACACCTCGGCGCCCGATTGCCCGGAACCGACCACCGTCACCCGGTCCGCGGCGAGCAGCTCGGGCCGGAACGCGAGGTAGTCCGCCGCGTGCAGGGCGAGCACGTCCGGCGCGGACACCAAGGGTCGCAACGGTTCCGGCACGCTCGGCTGGGTACCGACGCCGAGCACGACCGACTCGGCCAGCACCGGCTCGGACCCGGCGACAGTCAGCTCGAACGCTTCTTCGCCGCCGATCCAGCGCAGCCCGGTCACCTCGTGCCCGAACCGGCACGACGGCAGCCGTTCCGCCGCCCAGCGGCCGTAGTCGTCGTATTCGGCGCGCGGCAGGTGGAATCGCTCGGCGAAATAGAACGGCAGCAGCCGGCCGCGTTCGCGCAGGTAGTTCAGGAACGAATGGCGGCTGGTGGGGTCGACCAGGGTCACCAGGTCGGCCAGGAACGGCACCTGCAGCGTCGCGCCGTCCAGGAGCAGACCCGGATGCCAGCGGAACTCCGGCCGCGCGTCGAACAGCACGACGTCCAGGTGGTCGAGCGGGTCCGCCAGCGCCGCCAGCGACAGGTTGAACGGGCCGATCCCGACGCCCGCGAGGTGGTAGCGCCTCACGAGGCGACCGGGCTTTCCCGCGCGACGTTCGCCCGAAGGTCCGCCGCGCTCGCCGCGACCGCGTCCAGCACCGCCCGGTAGTCGGCCGGCGACGTGTGCGGATGCAGCAAAGTGAGCTTGAGCCACAGCTGGGCCGCACCGTCCGGACCGGTCGGCAACGCGCCGCGGCCGACCACCGCGGTGCCGTCCTCCAGCAACCTCCGGCGCACCTGCGCGACGAGATCGTCGCCAGCCAGCCCGGCCAGCTCGTCCGCCGCCAGCGGCCGGAAGACCACTGTGGACAGCTCCGGCACGCCCCATGAACGCAGCGCGGGATGGGCGCTGACCATCTCGTGCACAGCGGAGGCGTTGGCGCAGCAGCGTTCCACCAGCGCACCAAGCCCGGACGTGCCGAGCGCGCGCACGGTGACGGCCATCCGGAACGCATCCGGCCGGCGCGACGTACGCAGCGATCGGCCGAGCAGATCCGGCAGACCGGCCTCAGTGTCGTCATCGGCGTTCAGATACTCGGCGCGGACGGTGAGCGCTTGCAGATCCGCTTCCGCGCGAGCGGCGAACACCCCGGCCGCGACCGGCTGCCAGCCGAATTTGTGCAGGTCAAGGGCCACCGAATCGGCCAGTTCCAGCCCGGCCACGCGACGGCGGAGCGTTTCGCTGCACAGCGCCATGCCGCCATATGCGGCATCGACGTGCAGACGGGCACCCGTGCGACGGCAGATCTCCGCGATCTCCGGCAACGGATCGATCCGGCCGGTGTTCGTGGTGCCCGCGGTCGCCACGACGACCGCCTGCGCACCGAGCGGCGCGAGAGCCTCGGCGAGCGCCGACGGGACCATCCGGTCGTCCGCGCACGGCACCACGACCGGCGCGGGGAGGCCCAGCAGCCAGGCGGCCCTGGCGACGCTGTGGTGCGAATTCGCGCCGCAGACCGGCCGGGTGACCCCCGATTCCCGAGCCAGGAGCAGGCCGAGCAGGTTGCCCTCGGTGCCGCCGGACGTGACGACCGCGTCCGGACGCGCGGCGTCCGGGTAGCAGAGCCCGGCGATGCCGGAGGTGAACTGCCGTTCGATCTCGCTCGCCACCGGCGCCTGGTCCCAGGAATCCATCGACGGGTTCAGCGCGGACGCCACCGCGTCAGCCGCGACCGCGACCGCCAGCGGCGGACAGTGCAAGTGCGCCGCGCACGCCGGATCCGCCGGATCGGCCGACCCGGCCGCCAGGAGAGTCGCGAGTTCTTCCAGCGCTTGTTCCGCTCCGACACCGTGCTTCGGGAGGCCGCCGGCGGCGACGGATCCGTCCGGCGAACCGGCGTCCGCCGCGCGAGCGAGCGAAGCCGCCACCGCGACCGGACCACCGGCCGGGACCGGGCCGCCGCGCTCCGCCGTGCCGGCCGCCATTCCGCGCAGGGCCGCCGGAAGCAGCCGGGCCAGCCGGTCCGCGCCGCCGGGTCCGCCGGCCAGCCACTCCGCCGAGGAGAGCTGGGGGCCCGGCGCGCCTGCCGAGGCCGAGGGCGCATCCGCCATGGAACCGCCTTTCTTAGGGTACCCTTGCCTACCTTACCCTCCGCAACGATACGGATACCCACCGACAGTCCACGACCGGGTGGGTACCCGCGCCCCCAGCATGCTGGGCACAGCCGGTCCCACGCGTCGGCCAGCCGTGTTTGATTGCTGTGTTTGATTGCCGCGGCTCGCCGCGGCGTGCGAGATCGCCGTTAGCCGATTTCTTCCTTCCCGATCCGCTCGGCCTGGGGGCCGAGCGGATCGCTCAGTCCAGAAATCGGCGCGATCTCGCGGGGTGGTTCCGGACCGAGCGTGCCGGGGCAGAGTGGGGCGGAGGCAGAGCACGAACTCGCGGGAGTGGTTCCGGATCGAGCGTGCCGGGGCAGAGTGGGGCGGAGGCAGAGCACGAACTCGCGGGAGTGGTTCCGGATCGAGCGTGCCGGGGCAGAGTGGGGCGGAGGCGGAGCGCGAACTCGCGGGAGTGGTTTCGGGCGGAGCGGGCGGGGGGGCAGAGCGGGCCGGAGGCAGTGCGCGATCCCGCGAGGATCGCGGCTCAGCGTGCCGGGGCCAGGCCGCGCACCTGCTCGAAAACGTCGCCGCCGGTCGGCAGCACCGCCAGCACCGGGGTGGTCAGCCCGTTGTCCACATACGACTGAACCTGTTCCCGGCACGACTCGACGCTGCCGTGGATCACCAGCGAATCGACCACCTCGTCCGGGATCGCCTCGTTCGCCTTCTTCCGTTCGCCGGCCGCCCATGCCTCGTGCATCGGACGCAGCTGGTCGCCGCGGCCGAGCCAATCGTGGAACGCGGCGTAGGCGGGCACGGTGAGGTACGACGAGATCAGCATCCGGCCGAGCCCGCGCGCCGCCGCGGCGTCCTCGGTCGGACAGACGAAAATCCGCGCCGCCAGCTCGACGTCCGGGCCGACGACCTCGCGCACCTTCGGCACGTCGGCGGCGGCCAGCCAGTTCGTGATCGCCCCGTCCGCCTCCTCGGCCGCCAGCCGGAGCATCCCCGGCCGCAGCGCGGCCAGCATGATCGACGGCGCGGGGTCGGCCGCCCGTTCCAACCGGAACTTGCCGACCGAGAACGTCTCGTAGTCCGCGGTCACCTTCTCCCCCGCCAACGCCGAACGCAGGAACCGCAGCGTGTCGCGGGTGCGCTGATACGGCTTGGCGAACTCCGCCGAGTTCCAGCCCTCCACGATCACCGGCGACGACGCCCCGATGCCGAGCACGAACCGGCCGGGAGCCAGCTCCGCCAGGGTCGACGCGCTCATCGCCAGCAGTCCCGGCCCGCGCGTGTACACCGGCACGATCGCGGTGCCCAGCCGCAGCTGCGGCGCCCACTGCGACGCGAGAGCCAGCGGCGTGAACGCGTCTGTCCCCGCGGTCTCGGCGCTCCAGGCGTCGGTGTACCCGAGATCCGGCAGCTCCTCGATCAGCGCCCGGTGCTCGACCAGCGGGACCCCGGTGAGCGGGATCGTCAAACCCCAGCGGGACATCAGCGTTCCTTCCCGGCCTCGGCCAGTTCGCGATGGATCCAGTCGACCTGAAGCCGCATGAGATTCTCCGCGACCTCCTCGGCCTGCGGCGTCATGTGCGTCGCACCGGCGAGCGGCAGGAACCCGTGCGGGCGGCCCTTCGCCAGCAGCGCCGACGAGAGCCGAAGCGCGTGCGCCGGGAAGACGTTGTCGTCGGCCAAACCGTGCACGATCAACAGTGCGCGCGAAAGCTCGCCAGCGTCCGCGATGAGCGAGTTGTGCTCGTAGCTCGCCGGCTCGTCCTGCGGTTTGCCGAGGTAGCGCTCGGTGTAGTGCGTGTCGTACAGCGACCAGTCGGTGACGGGCGCGCCCGCGACACCAGCGTGGAAGACGTCCGGACGACGAAGCACGGCGAGCGCGGACAGGTAGCCGCCGTACGACCAACCGCGGATCGCGACGCGGTCCAGGTCCAGCTCGGGATAGCGCGCGGCGGCCGCGTGCAGCGCGTCGACCTGGTCTGCGAGCGTGACGTCAGCGAGCTTCCCGGCGATCTCCTTCTCCCAGGCCGGCCCCCGGCCCGGCGAACCGCGACCATCGACAATCAGCACTGCGAAGCCCTGATCTGCAAGCCACTGCGGCACGAGGAACGCGTTGCGGCTCTGCAGGACACGCTGTGCGTGCGGGCCGCCGTACGGGTCCATTAGCACCGGCAGTCTGCCTTCACTGGCTTCGTAGCCGCGCGGCAGCACCAACGCCGCGCGCAGCTGACGCTCGCCGAGCGTGAGCAAGGTCAGGTTAGGCACGATCTCCGGGTCCACCGTCGCCGTGCTGATCGAGCCTGCCTCGACCCCGTCTCGCAGCACGGTCACCTTCGGACCGCTGTACTCAAGGCTCCACGAAGAAAGGACCGTCAGCGCCGCGCTGCCTGCACCGACGTGTACGCCGTCGGCAGTAGACAGCCTCCGTACTTCGCCGCCTTCCGTGCGGTACAGGTGGATCTGCGTCGGGTCGTCTTCCGAAGCGGTGAAGAGGACTTCCTCGCCGACGTGCACCACTGCGCGCAGCTGCATCCCCTGCGGCGTAACGGGCTTCCCGTCGACGAGAAGCCGGTGATCGCCGTCCGCAGCGCTCTCCACCACCAGCCTGCCGTCCGCGGTCCACGCCGGGAGGCCGTGAACCAGCTCCACCCAGTGCTCGTCGGTCTCGACGTGCAGCTCGTTCAGCGAACCGTCTGCCGGGTCCAGCTCCAGCACCGCCAGCTGCTTCTGGTCCCGCGGCTGGACGGCCAGCAGCGGCTGCCCGCCCGCCGACCAGTGCACGGTGGCCAGGTACTCCCAGTCGCCCCTCGCCACGTCGACGCGGCTGCCGTCGAGGCCGAACACGGCCAGCGAGACCTCGGCGTTCGGCGAGCCGGCCGACGGGTACGCCACGACATTCGCCGGCTGCTGCGGGTTCGCCGGGTCGCCGATCGTCCAGCGCGGCACCGGCCCGTTGTCCACGCGCTCCACGATCAGGCTGCGCCCGTCCGGCGCCCACCAGTACCCGCGCGTGCGGTCCATTTCCTCGCCCGCGATGAACTCCGCGAGCCCCCACGTGACGTCTTCGCCGTCTTCGCCGGCCAGCACCCGGTCGTCGCCCGACGCCAGCTCGACCACGCGCAGCCGTCGCTCGCGCACGTACGCGACGTGCGTGCCAGCCGGGTTGGGACGCGGGTCGATCACCGAGCCGTCGACCAGCACTCGCGTCTCGCCGCTGGCGAGGTCGAGCGTGTACAGCTTGCCCGACAAGGTGAACGTGACGACGGTGAACGCATCGTCCACCCCGAACGCCACCACGCCGCCGCCGGTCTCGCGGGCCCGCTCGCGCCGCGCCCGCTCCTCGGGCGGCAGGTCCTCTTCGCCGGAGACCAGTTCGGCGGCGTCCACCAGCTTCGTTTCCTCGCCGGTCGCGAGGTCGAACGACCACAGGCTGTGCCGCGGATCGGCGCCGGTGGCGCTGCGCAGGAACAGCACCCGCGCGCCGTCCGGGGAGACCCGGAACGCCTTGGGCGAGCCGAGCGTGAACCGCTGGGTGCGGGACTGCTGGCGGAGGAACGGAACGTCTTCGAGAGCGGAATCGGTCACGCCGAGCACTCTTTCAGACGATCAGCCGGTCACGTCAACACCCTTGAGCGCGATGCGCTGCTCTTCGATGTCGTAACCGGGCTCGGGGAACTGCGGGTCCAGCTCGGTCAGCGTCTCGATCAGCAGCTCGGCGACCGCCCAGTTCCGGTACCACTTGCGGTCGGCGGGCACGACGAACCACGGCGCATGGCCGGTCGAGGTGCGCTTGAACACGTCCTCGTAGGCGGATTGGTACGCAGGCCACTGCCGCCGCGCCTCGATGTCCGACGGGTCGAACTTCCACCGCTTCTCCGGCCGGTCCAGTCGCGCGGTGAGCCGGCGCAGCTGTTCCTCCGGCGAAATGTGCAGGAACACCTTCAGCACCGTGGTGCCGTTGTCCGCCAGCTCCTTCTCGAAGGCGTTGATCTGCGTGTAGCGCTGCCGCCGTTCGGCCGCGCCGAGCTGGCCGAGCACGCGCGGCACGAGGATGTCCTCGTAATGCGACCGGTCGAACACGCCGAGGTGGCCCGGAGTCGGCAGGCGGCGCTTGATCCGCCACAGGAAGTCGTGCCTGCGCTCGGCGGCCGTCGGTTTCTTGAACCCGGAGTACTGCACGCCCATCGGGTTCACCAGGCCGAGCACGTGCCCGACGGTGCCGCCCTTGCCGGACGTGTCCATGCCCTGCAGCACCAGCAGCACGCTGCGCTCGCCGCCGCCGGCGCCCTCGGCATACAGCGCTTCCTGCAGGGAGGCGAGCCGCTCCCCCGCCGTCGCGAGCTTCTTGCCGCCCTTCTCCTTCTTCTCCGGCCCCACCGGCGAGGAAGCCGGGTCCGGCAGTTCGCCGTTCACCCGGAGTGCGTCGCGGACCTGGTTCCCGTTCTGCTGCTTCTTCGCCATCCCGGGACGATAACCGCATCCGCGCCCGATCCCCGGGACCGTCTCGCGGGCCGGGAGCCAGTGTCATCCAGTCGAGCGAGCCGCGCAGCGATTCGCCGGTCCGACCCGCGGATTGCGCAACGAACAACGGGGAAAAGCAACGTTTCCCGGCTGAACTCCCCGGGAACGCCCTCTAGCCTGAACGCATGACCGCGTCCGCCCAGCCTGCCGGGACCGCCCAGCCCGCCTCCGCCGACGACTTCATCGCACTCGACGAGCAATGGAGCACGCACAACTACCATCCGCTTCCGATCGTGATCGCCGAGGCTTCCGGCGCGTCGGTGACCGACGTCGCCGGGAAGTCCTATCTGGACTTCCTGGCCGGCTACTCGGCGCTCAACTTCGGCCACCGCAACCCGGAACTGATCGCCGCCGCGACCGAGCAGCTGGGCCGAGTCACGCTGACCTCCCGCGCGTTCCATCACGACCAGCTGGGCCTGTTCTGCCGCGAACTGGCCGAGCTGACCGGCACCGAAATGGTGCTGCCGATGAACACCGGCGCCGAAGCCGTGGAGTCGGCGGTGAAAGTCGCGCGCAAGTGGGCCTACCAGGTGAAGGGCGTGCCGGCGGGCACCGCCGAGATCGTGGTAGCCCGGTCGAATTTCCACGGCCGCACGACCACGATCATCTCGTTCTCCGACGACGAAACCGCCCGCGCCGACTACGGCCCGTTCACGCCGGGCTTCGTCCAGGTGCCCTACGGCGACGCCGCAGCGCTGAAAGCGGCGATCACGCCGCGCACCGCAGCGGTGCTGCTGGAGCCGATCCAGGGCGAGGCCGGCGTGATCGTGCCGCCGCCCGGCTTCTTCGCCGAAGTACGCCGGCTGTGCGACGAAAACAGCGTGCTGATGATCGCCGACGAAATCCAATCCGGTCTCGCGCGTACCGGCACCGTGCTCGCCCTGGAGCACGAGGGGGTCCGCGCTGACTTGTACACGCTGGGCAAGGCACTCGGCGGCGGCATCGTCCCGGTGTCGGCGGTGGTCGGCAGCCGTGCCGTTCTGGGCGTGCTGAAGCCGGGCGAACACGGCTCGACGTTCGGCGGCAACCCGCTCGCCTGCGCCGTCGGGCGTGCCGTGGTGCGGATGCTGCAGACCGGCGAATACCAGCGGCGCTCTGCTGAGCTTGGCGCGCACCTGCACGAACGGCTGGCGAAGCTGGTCGGCAACGGCGTCGCCGAAGTCCGCGGACGCGGCCTGTGGGCCGGGGTGGACATCGCATCCGACGGTCCGGCCGGGCGGGAAGCGTCCGAGGCGCTCGCCGGATTGGGCGTGCTGTGCAAGGAAACGCACGACCGCACGCTGCGCGTCGCGCCGCCGCTGGTGATCACCGAAGCCGAACTGGACCGCGGCATCGACGCGATCGCCAAGGTCGTCCAGCGTTGATCTGACCGGATGCGCCGCCGCCCTTCGAGGCGGCGGCGCTCCCTGCTGTTCGGCGGCCTTGCGGTGAGCCCGACGCGGACGGCGACCTCGATGCCGCGCCCGCCCCGCCTTGGCGACTACGGCGCGCCGCCCAGGCGGGGCGGGCCGCAGCCAGCTGTCCCGGGAGGTCATGCGGACGTGACTTCGACTCCGCTCAGCCCGGTGTTGTCCTGCTGCTGGCCGTCTCCGCTGGGAACGACGGGAATGTCGGCCCCGCCGAGTCCGGACAGGTAGAGACCCGCTTCGGCACCGGCCTCCGCGGATTGGCGCTTGCGGCGAGCCGCCTCGATCCGGGTCACCACCACCTCGCGAGCGCCGCTGGGCAAGTGGATCAGCGCGCTGGCACCGGCATGGACCGTCCCGTCGGTGACGGTCCCGGTGACCACGACGCCACGCATCGGGATCTGGTAGATCTCGGAAATCCGGAACCGAAACGGACCGGCAGGACTTTTGGCGGGACGGCGGGAGAACAGGGACATCAGGCGATCATGTCATTTTGCGGCTGCTGGCCTCGGGCCGGGCAGAGTGCACGACGCGGGGCCGGAGGCGGCGGGCCCGATCGTCTCCGGGCCGCTCCTGACTGCCGGACAAGGTCAGCTGCGACCACTCGGCACGGACTATTCGGCAGTCCGCAGCACTCGGGCGCGGGCTAGACCGATGAGTCAGGTCGAGGGCGACTCGCTGACGTAGGCTCGGCTCCGTGAACGCGAGGCGAGCGCTTGCCCTCTTCGCTGCTTTGTGCGTACTCGTGGCGGTGGCGGTGGGCCTGCTGGTCTCGCCGAATCCGCCTGGTGCGCTGGACAATTGGGCTTACGGGAGAGTTGACGGGTTGAGCACCGGCCTGCTCAACGCATTGGTGCTGCCGACTGAGCCGTACGTGCTGATCCCCGCGATCGCCGTCATCGCCGGGATTTGCTTGTACCTGCACCGACGGCGGGACGCAGTGCTGGCCGTGGCCGGGCCGGTGCTCGCGGTCGCGCTGAACACCTGGGCGTTGAAACCCGTCTTCGACCGGTGGAAGGGCGGCACGCTCGTGTATCCGAGCGGCCACACAGTGAGTCTGGTGGCGGTACTCGTGGTCGTGGTGCTGCTGGTTCGGCTGAGGATGGCCGCAACGCTGGTCAGCGTGGTTCTGCTCGGGTGCGGAGCCGTCGGCATGATCGGTCTCGGCTACCACTACCTCACCGACATCGCCGGCGGCGCGTGTTTCGCCACCGGCGTCGTCACCGCGTTGCGGGCGGCGCTGTCACTGCGTCGCGAGCCAGCGCAGTCAAGCGGCTGATCGCGCGCAAGTACTTCTTGCGGTAACCGCCGTTCAGCATCTCCTCGCCGAACAGCTCCGGCAACGGCACTCCCGAGACGACCAGCGGGATCGCGCGGTCGTACAGCCGGTCCGCGAACGCGACGAGCCGGAGGCCGACGTTCTGGTCCGGTGCCGGGGCCACGTGCTTGAGATGCACTCGCTGTACGCCGTCGAGCAGCTTCCCGTAACGGGACGGGTGCAGCCGTTCGAGATGAGCCATCAGCGCACCGAAGTCGTCCAAAGTGGAACCCTCGCGAGCCTCGGCGGAAGCGTCCAGCTCCTCGTCGCTGACTGGCGGCGGCGCATCGGGCAGGCCGCGGTGCCGGTAGTCGGGCCCGTCGACCCGGACGACGCCGAACCGCCGCGACAACGCCTGGATTTCGCGCAGGAAGTCCTCCGCCGCGAACCGGCCTTCGCCGAGCTTGTCCGGCAGGGTGTTGGACGTCGCCGCGACGTACACGCCGGCGTCGGTCAGCTCCTGCAGCAGCCGGCTGACCAGCGTCGTGTCGCCGGGGTCGTCGAGTTCGAACTCGTCGATCGCGAGCAGCCGGTGCTCGGACAGCCGCTCGACCGCGTTGCCGAATCCGAGCGCGCCGACGAGGTGGGTCAGCTCCACGAAGGTGCCGTACGCCTTGGGGCCGGGCGTCTCGTGCCAGGTCGAAGCGAGCAGATGGGTCTTGCCGACTCCGAACCCGCCGTCGAGATAGAGCCCCATCGGCCCGTCCGGGATCGCCGCCCCGCCGCCGAACAGCGTGCGCAGCCGCGACTTCTTCGCCTTCGCCGCGCCGATCCGCGACGCGAACGCGGAACACGCCTCGACCGCGGCGGCCTGGCTGGGCTCGTCGGGGTTGGGCAGGTAGGTGGAGAACCGGGCCTCGCCGAACCGGGGCGGCGGCACGAGGGACGCGATCAGCTCGTCGGGCCCGAGCTCGGGAAACCGGTCGGTCAGGGCAGCTGCGGGCATGGTCGGAGAGCCTATCCGGACCGGTTCGGCCGCCGCGGCGCGCCCGGGTCGGCGAATCGCCCGGTCGCAGGGGGTTCCGGGGCCGCGGAACGCGGTCGGCGAGGGGTGCGTGTGTCGACTGTCACCGGCTGGCGCGGGCGTTGTCTCGCGTCGTGGGCGGCAGCCCTGGCGATGTGTCGTCGTCCCAGCACAGCGCGCTCACCCATTTGGGTGATGCCCCGTGAGTTTTCGCCCGGTCGGGACATCGTTCTGGTGGGCACGTCTCCGGCGCCGAGCGCCGCGCACGGTGACACTGGACGCGCCACGACTGCTACAGGGAGCGAGAAACCATGCCGACCCCGAACCGGCCCGACGCACCGACCGCTGTCCCTTCCGCTGCTCTTGCCGCGGTGGAACAAGCAGATACCGCTGGGCGCACGACAATCGCTTCGCTGGTCGTGCAGAAGATCGCCGCGCTGGCTGCGCGGGAGGTGCCGGGCGTCCACGCGCTCGGCGGCGGGGTGTCGCGGGCTCTTGGCGCGCTGCGGGACAAGATTCCGGGCTCCGGGGCGACTTCGACCGCTGGGGTCTCGGTGGAGGTCGGCGAGAAGCAGGCTGCGATCGACCTCGACGTCGTCGTCGAGTACGGCGCGCGGATTGCCGAGGTTGCCCGCGAAGTGCGGCGCAACGTGATCACCGCGGTCGAGCAGATCACTGCGCTCGACGTGGTCGAGGTGAACATCTCGGTGAACGACGTCCACCTGCCGGGCGAGGAAGACGAGCCCGAGTCGAGCCGGGTCGAGTGACCGGGAAGCCGGTGTTGCCGGTGCGGCCGCCTGGTGCGGAGGGACCGGCGCGGCAAGGCCGGGCCCGGCAGAAACGGCACAGCTCTCGGACCGCGGGCACCGGCGGCCCAGGCACGGACACTGCCGCCGAGGCGGCAACCCGCACAGCATTCGCAGCACGCATATCCCAGGAGGGCGCACGTTGAACGCTACGCAGACCGGGATTCTCGCCGGGCTGATTCTCGGCCTGGCCGCGACTCAGGGATTCACCGCCTTTCTGGTGACTCTCGCGGTCGGCATCATCGGGCTCGTGGTCGGCCGGATCCTCGACGGCGAGCTCGACCTCAGCGATCTGTTCGGGAAGGGCCGGGACAAGTGACCCAGGCGGTCGAGGCCGCGCCGTCCCGCACCGACCTGCCCGAGCCGGCCGAGCGCGGTTCGCTCAGCATCGCGCAGACCGTCGTGCGCAAGGTCGCCCAGCACGCCGCCGACCAGGTGCCGGGCACCGTGCCGGCCGAGCGTCGCGTCGCGGGGGTCAGCACCGGGACCTCTGGTACGTCCGCCAAAGTCGGGGGCTCGGACAACGACGTCGATCTGTCGCTCGATCTCGCGCTGCGGTACCCGGCGCCGGTGCGCGAGGTGACCGGGCAGGTGCGCGACAGAGTGGTCGAGGAAGTCGAGCGGATCACCTCCTATCACGTGCGTTCGGTGGCGGTGACGGTCACCGCGCTGCTGCCGGACCTCCGGCCGAGGGTGCAGTGATGCGCGTCCTCGTTCGGCTCCTGTCCACGTTGCTAGCGCTGGCCGTCGCGGCCGGCGGCGCGCTGCTGGCGCTGGAGGTCGGATGGTCCTGGTGGCAGCCGGGCAAGACACCTCTGCTGGTGCCCTGGCCGCGATGGAAGGCCGAGCTCGCCGCGGTCGACTGGACCAGCACGCCGGTGCGGATCGCCGCTGGGATCGTCGTGGTGGCCGGGGTCGTCCTGGTGCTGCTGGCGTTGAGCGCCGGGGACCGCGCCGTGCGGATGACGGACCCGTCGGAAGGCATCACGGTCAGCACTTCGCCGCGGGCGCTCGCGAGGATGGTGGGCGTGGCGGTCCGCGCACAGGACAACGTGCGCGGCGCGTCTGTGACAGCCAGCGCCCGCCGGGTGCGGGTGCGCGCGACAAGCCGGCTGGAGAACGAGGAACAGTTGCGGCCGCGGCTGTTGGAGACCGTCGCTGGCGTGCTGGACGATCTCCCCCTGCAGCGTCGGCCGAAAGTCTCCGTGGTGGTCGACTCCCCGAAGGACCGACGATGAGTGTTTCGGCTGCGCGTCGCGCGCAAGGACGTTCGTACCGTGGTGAGCGCACCCTGACCGCTCTGGTCGGAGTGCTCGCGGTGCTGGCCGGGGCCGGCGCTTTGGTGGTCGGCATGGGCTGGCTAGGCCAGTTCCGCGGGCATCGGCCCGTGCTGGACCCGATCGCGGTCGACTGGCTCAGCGGCCACGCGCTGTACGCGCGGATCGGTGCGGTCGTGCTCGGGGTGCTGTTGCTGGTGCTGGGCTTGCGGTGGTTCTTCCGTTCATTGCGCCCGGAACGCCGCCCGGACCTGCGACTGGACGAAACCGTCGGCGCGGAGCTGACCGTCACGGGCGGCGCGCTGGCCGGCGCGGTGCAGACCGACGCGGAAAGCCTCGAAGGCGTTACCCGCGCGCGGGTTCGATCGGTCGGCACGGTGGCCGAACCCGCTGTCCGGATCACGCTCTGGCTGGCGGAAGGCACCGAGGTTCGGCAGGTGTGGGAAGAGCTGGACTCGTTTGTGCTGACCAGAGCCCGGAATTCGCTTGGAGTGGAGACGCTGCCGACCGCGGTGCGGATCGAACTCGACACGGCGGGCTCGGCACGCGTGCGCTGACCCCGGGTTTCCCCGAGAATGCCCGCATGGCCCTCCCTGTGCAGGCACCGATCAAGCCCATGCTCGCGAAGCCGGCGAAGGCCATCCCGGATTCCGGCGGTCTGCTGTTCGAGCCGAAGTGGGACGGGTTCCGCTGCCTGGTGTTCCGCGACGGGGACGAGATCACCTTGCAGTCGCGCGCGGAAAAGCCGTTGAACCGGTACTTCCCGGAAGTGCTCGCCGCGCTGTGGGAAACCTTGCCGGACCGGGTCGTGCTCGATGGCGAACTGGTCGTCGCGCGGGACGGCAAGCTCGACTTCGACGCGCTGACCGAGCGCATCCACCCTGCGGACAGCCGGGTCCAGCTCCTCGCGGAACAGACGCCCGCGCAGTTCGTGGCCTTCGATGTGCTCGCGATCGGCGACGAGTCCTTGGTGGCTGAACCGACCTCGGCGCGGCGCGAGCGGCTGGCGGGGCTGCCCGGC
Organism: Amycolatopsis benzoatilytica AK 16/65; assembly: GCF_000383915.1. Classification (NCBI taxonomy): domain Bacteria; kingdom Bacillati; phylum Actinomycetota; class Actinomycetes; order Pseudonocardiales; family Pseudonocardiaceae; genus Amycolatopsis; species Amycolatopsis benzoatilytica. The sequence goes on along the minus strand of NZ_KB912942.1, from coordinate 856,966 downwards.
ATCGCCCTGACCCCGGCGACGACCGATCCGGACACCGCGCGGCGCTGGTTCGAGCTTTTCGAAGGCGCCGGGCTGGACGGCGTGATCGGAAAACCGCTGGACGAGCCGTACGCGCCGGGCAAGCGGGTTTTGTTCAAGTACAAGCATTCCCGCACCGCGGACTGCGTGCTGGCCGGTCTGCGCTGGCACGTGGACGGCGGACCGGGCGAAGCCGTCGGCTCCTTCTTGCTGGGCTTGTACGACGGCAACGGGCTGCTGCACCACGTGGGCGTCGTCGGCTCTTTCCCTGCCGCGCGCCGGCGCGAACTGGCACAGGAGCTGGCTCCGTTGATCAGCGACGGGGCGGGCCATCCGTGGCTGGGCGACGAGGTGTGCGAGGGCCAGCGCATTCCGGGCGGCGTCACACGCTGGCGCTCGAAGGAACAGCCGTGGGTGCCGCTGCGGCTGGAGCGCGTGGTGGAAGTTTCGTACGAGCACACCGAGGGCGGCTACCCTTCGCGCTTCCGCCACACCGCCCAGTTCGCGCGCTGGCGGCCGGACCGGGAACCAGCTTCGTGCGGCTACGCGCAGCTGGACGAGCCGGCGCGGTACGACCTTTCGGCGGTGTTCCGGGGCGAGGTCGTGCGGACGCACTGACCCGGGCCGGGCCAGCGCGGGCCGGACACGCCGCGGGACCCGCTCACTGGCTTCCCACATCGGCCGTGCCAAGCTCGTCCGAGAGTTCCGCCGAGTAGACGTGAGGATCAGCCCGTGCACCGCCGTTCCCCCAGCCGTTCCCGTCTGCGCGCCCGGCTGGCGGCGGCGACGCTGGGGGTGTTCGCGCTGGCCGGGTGCACCACCGGACCGTCGGTGCGGCCCGCGGTGATCGACAACGACGGGCACCCTGGCGCCGCTCCCCCGCCGAGCTCCGCCGCGGTGCCGCTGCCGCCGCTGGCCGAGCCCAAGAAGACCAGCCTGCGCTGGGCCAACTGCGACGCGGAAACCCGGCAGCGGATGCCCGAGCCGGCCCTGCCCGACTCGCTGCATCTCACCTGCGCGCGGATCAACTCGCCGCTCGACGCTCCCGACGACACCCAGCACCTGCTCGCCCGCATCTTCGTGCTCAAGGCCGGAGACGGACCGATTCCGCTGGTGGTGGTGAACGACGTCGGCGGCGAACCGGGTTCGCTGTTCGCCGCGCGGCTGGCCACCCAGCTGCCGCCGGACTTCTTGAAGAAGTTTTCGCTGATCGGCGTGGACCGCCGTGGCACCGGACAGTCCGGCATCGTCCAGTGTGTGCCGCTCGAGGTGCGTTCGGCGCTGCTCGGTGCGGACCCGGCACAGGGCGGCCTCGGCGACGTCCTGGACGCCTCCCGCCGCGCGGGCCAGCAGTGCTCGCTCGACCTCGACACCGCGAAGACCGCGCTGGACAGCTGGCGTACTGCTGGGGATCTCGACCAGCTGCGCCGTCAGCTCGGCATGGACCGGCTGAACGCGCTGGGCCGCGGAGACGGTTCGAAAGTGCTTTCGGACTACGCGGTGCGCTACCCGGCGCAGGTCGGCCGCATGGCGCTGGACGGCGTGCCGGACCCCGGTCAAGATCGCGCGGCGGTCCTGGACGCGGTCGCCGCTGGCGCGCAGGCCACCTTCGACGCGTTCTCCGCGGACTGCGCCGCCCGCAGCTGCTCGCTGGGCGACGCGAAGGCCGCGCTCAAAACGGTGACCGACCGCCTCCGCACTTCTCCGGTGGACACCCCGGACGGCGTGACGATGGACCCCGGCGTCGCGACCTACGCGGTTTACCTGGGCCTCGCCAACCGGTCGAACTGGACGGCGCTCGCCGACGCGCTCGCCGCGGCCAAGAACGGCGACGTGACCGCGCTGGCCGGGTTCGTCGATCCGGCGCTGGCCGACCTCCACGGCCGGACGGCACGCATCGGCGGCACCATCGCGACCCGCTGCAACGACTCCGCCACGCGGCTGCCCGCCGACCAGCTGGACCGCGCCGCCGACGCGATGCGCGCCAAGTACCCGCAGTTCGGCGTGGCGGTCGCCCAGGAACTCGCTTGGTGCGGTGCTTGGCCGGTCCGCCGCGAGCCGCTGCCGCCTGCCGGCGCTCCGGGCGCGCCGCCCATCCTGGTCGCTGCCACCGCGACCGACCCGGTGACGCCGGGAATCGGCACCACCAGGGCCGCCGACCAGATGCCCAGCGCGGTCACCATCACATGGCAGGGTGTCGGGCACGGCGCAGTCGGACAGTCTCCTTGTGTCACAGCCGCCGCGCAGGCGTTCCTGGTCGACGGCAAGATCCCGGACGGCGGGACGCTCTGCCCCGCCTGAGCTGCCAGAGCGGGAACGGTCGGCGGCCGGGGCCGGCCTGCTGAACGATAGAACGACCGCGGGTACGGCGCGCGCCGCCTTCATCAGCACTCCAGACGCGACGCCCAGCAGGTGCCGCGGCAAGCTGAACCGTGGTCGATCGCTGTGGAGCAGCTGTCGGACAGAGGTCTGCCGGCGGGTGCCCCGCGGCTGTCTGAGAGGGCGGAGGCGGGGCTGCTCCACCGGGAAGGTCGTTTCGGACACCTCACCAGCTTGTCGAACGCCTGTTCGATTCCGCATCACTCAACTCGGCCTTACCGCCTCACCCACTCGAGAGTAAGAAGATCACCGAGAGTAGCGGAAACGACAGAATCTCGCGCAGCACAGCCACCGGACGGCGAACTGCCGCAGCCGCCGTACGGCGAGCCGCGAAGGACCGCCGCGAGTCCGGCTTTCCTAGCGAGCTTTCCTAGCGAGCCACCGCCGGACGGGCCGCCGCCCAAGCGGCGTCGATCAGCCGGAAAACCTCGTCCACCGCCGAGGCTGACCCGCTCGCGTCCGCGCGTTCGGCGCCATGCACGCGGCACTGGACTTGTCCGGCTCCGATGTCATCGAAGAACTCGTCGCGCTGACCGGCGTCCCGGACAAAGTCGTCTCTATCGCCGATCTGACCGCACCCGACCGCGGCGTGCGCTTCGCCGGCACCCCCGGCGACATGCCCGCGGCATTGGCCGAGACGGTGCGGCTGATCGGCAACGGCGAACTGCATATCCCGAACGAAAAGATTTATGCGCTGGCGGACGCCGCGGCCGCGCATCGAGACAGCAAATCCGGCCATACCCGGGGCCGCCGGGTGATCACTGTCTGAAAGACCTGCGGCAGCGGTTCGCCGAGGCACCTCTTCCTCGGCGAACCGCGAGCGCGATCGAGGGCCACGGCTTAGAGCTTGGCTGAGGTGGCCACGTACCGAACGGCCCGCCAGGTCCCGTCCGGGCAAGGCCCCTTCAGGGACTTGGATTCCTTCAAGGGGCCCTTCACGGACAGACCGGCAACCTGGTCGCCCGCCACCGATGCCTCGCGACAGCACCGGGTGAGACATGCTCTTATTGCCGATAGCCCTTTACCTCCCGCGCCGAACGCACCGTGGCGTCGTCGGGGTCCTCGTCGAACTCGACCCGCGCCCGCCGCTGCCGCAGCAGGTCCCAGCACTGGTCCAGTTCCTCCTCGGCCCTGGCCAGCCGTCCCCGCTCGTCCGAGGACAGCCCGACGCCGACCGCCCGTCCTCGCAACTCCTTCTCCTCAGCGATCAGCTCATCGATCCGCCCGAGAATCCCGTCAGCCACATCGACCTCCACGAACAAGGAACAACGGTCACCGAACAGGGACGCTACCCCGTCCCGGGGAATTCCCGGCCCGGCTCGCTCGTTGAACCGGACATGAGCACAGTCGAACTGACCGCGGAGAACTTCGACCAGACCGTGACCGACAACGATTTCGTGCTGATCGATTTCTGGGCGAGCTGGTGCGGCCCGTGCCGCCAGTTCGCACCGGTGTTCGAAAAGGCGTCGGAGAAGCACGGCGACATCGCGTTCACCAAGGTGGACACCGAGGACCAGCAGCAGCTGGCCGCCGCGTTCAACATCCGGTCCATCCCGACCCTCGCGGTGATCCGGGACCGGACTCTCATCTACTCCCAGCCGGGTGCTCTGCCGGAGGCCGCGCTGGAAGACGTCATCCGGCAGGCGCGCGAGGTCGACATGGACAAGGTTCGCGAGGCCGCCGCCGCCGAGCAGGCCAAGCAAGCCTGACCTGGCGAGCACAAGCGCAAGACCCGGGGAACAGACGAAGGCCCGGCACCCGAAAGGGTGCCGGGCCTCTGCTGTCGTCAAGTCCGGACGGCGAGTCCGGTCAGGACCGGGTGACCAGTCCGCGCAGGAAGAACACGAGGTTCGCCGGGCGTTCGGCCAGCCGGCGCATGAAGTACCCGTACCACTCGTCGCCGCACGGCACGTACACGCGCACCGTCTCGCCTTCGGCGGCCAGCCGCTTCTGCTCCTCCGGCCGGATGCCGTACAGCATCTGGTACTCGTGGTCGCCTGCGGTCCGGCCGGCGTCCGCCGCCAGCTTGCCGGCGATCGCGATCATCCGCGGGTCGTGCGACGCGACCATCGGGTAGCCCTGCCCGGCCATCAGCACGCGCAGGCACCGCACATAGGACTTGTCCACTTCGGCCTTGTCCTGGAACGCCACCGTCTCCGGCTCGGCGTACGCGCCCTTGCACAGCCGCACGCGCGACCCAGGGCCGGACAGGTCGCGGCAGTCCTGCTCGGTGCGGTGCAAGTACGCCTGCAGGACCGCGCCCACCCACGGGTACTCGGCACGCAGCTCGCGGAGGATGCCGAGCGTCGAGTCCGTGGTGGTGTGGTCTTCCATGTCCAGCGTCACGGTTGCCCCGACCGCTTCCGCAGCGGCACAGATCTTTCGCGCGTTCTCCAGCGCGACGCCTTCGCCGTCACCCGGCAGGAACTGCCCGACCGCGGACAGCTTGACCGAGACATCGGCGCCTTCGGCGAGCCCCTGCTCGGACAGTGCCGTCAGCAACTCCTCGTACGCCTGCACGGTGGCGGTGGCCTGGGCAGCGTCCGTGGTGTCTTCGCCGAGGTGGTCGATGGTGATCTTCCGGCCGTCGGCGGCCAGCTCCCGAGCGGCGCGCACGGCGTCGGCGGTAGCCGAGCCGGACACGAACCGGCGCACGACGGACCGGGTCACCGGAACCGCCTCGACCAGCGCACGCATCCGCTGGGAACGAGCGGCGGCGAGCAACGGGGCACGCAGCATGACGGTTCTCCTCTCAGCCCTGGTGCGGGTAACGCACTGAGGTCGGCGGCACGAAGGTCTCCTTGATCGAGCGCGGGCTCGTCCAGCGGAGCAGGTTGAAGACCGAGCCGGCCTTGTCGTTGGTGCCCGAGGCGCGCGCCCCGCCGAACGGCTGCTGGCCGACGACCGCGCCGGTCGGCTTGTCGTTGACGTAGAAGTTGCCCGCGGTGAACCGCAGCGCCTCGGACGCCTTCGCGACGGCCGTGCGGTCGTTCGCGATCACAGCGCCGGTGAGGGCGTACGAGGCGGTCTCGTCGACCAGCCGCAGGACGGCGTCGAAAGCGGTGTCATCCCGGTCGTCGTAGACGTAGACGGACAGGATCGGGCCGAAGTACTCGGTACTGAAGATCTCGTGCTTCGGGTTGGTCGAGACGAGGACAGTCGGCTGCACGAAGTAGCCGACGCTGTCGTCCGCAGTGCCACCGACGAGGATCTCGACCTCGCTGTCGTTCTTCACGCGCTCGAAGAGCGAGGCGTGCTTGTCGAACGCACGACGGTCGATCACCGCGCCGCCGAAGTTCGACAGGTCGGTGACGTCCCCGTAGCTGAGCGCGGCGGTCTCGGACGCAAGGCCGTCCTTCAGCTGTTCCCAGATGCTGCGCGGCACGTACGCCCGCGAAGCAGCGGAGCACTTCTGGCCCTGGTACTCGAACGCGCCGCGGACGAGCGCGGTACGAAGCACGTCGATGTCCGCGGACGGGTGCGCGAGCACGAAGTCCTTGCCGCCGGTCTCGCCGACGAGGCGCGGGTAGCTGCGGTAGCCGGCGATGTTCGCGCCGACAGTGCCCCACAGGTGCTGGAACGTGGCGGTGGAGCCGGTGAAGTGGATGCCCGCCAGATCGCGGTGCGTCAGCGCGACCTCCGAGACGGCCTTGCCGTCACCCGGCAGCAGGTTGATCACGCCCGGCGGCATGCCGGCTTCTTCGAGCAGCCGCATGGTCAGGTGCGCGGCGAAGCTCTGCGTCGGCGACGGCTTCCACAGCACGGTGTTGCCCATCAGCGCGGGCGCGGTCGGCAGGTTGCCGGCGATCGCGGTGAAGTTGAACGGCGTGATCGCGTAGACGAAGCCCTCAAGCGGACGGTGCTCCATGCGGTTCCACACGCCCGGCGAGCTGACCGGCTGGTGATCGAGGATCTCGCGGCCGAACTTGACGTTGAAGCGCCAGAAGTCGGCGAGCTCGCACGCGGAGTCGATCTCGGCCTGGGTGGCGGTCTTCGACTGGCCGAGCATGGTGGCGGCGTTCAGCGTCGCGCGCCACGGGCCGCTCAGCAGATCGGCCGCACGCAGCAGGATGGCCGCGCGGTCGTCGTAGGACAGGGCGCGCCACTCCGGAGCGGCCTTCGCGGCGGCAGCGATCGCGTCGGTCGCGTCCTGCCCGGTCGCGCTTTGGATGGTGCCGAGGACATGGCCGTGGTTGTGCGGCTGCACGACGTCGATCTTCTCGCCGCCGCCCGCGCGCTGCTCGCCGCCGACGGTGACCGTCAGGTCGACGGGACCGGCCTGACCCAGTTTCTTCAGCGCACCCTCCAGCTCGGCGCGCTCGGCGCTGCCCGGCGCGTACGTCAGCACCGGCTCGTTCTTCGGGGCGGGGGTCTGGGTCACGGCGTCCACGGCGGCTCCCTCGTTGGTTACTGGTCGTTGCCCGAAACATAACTCCGTAGGCCGTTCAGGTGTTTGTTCGAGCGGCTAGAATCGTCGATATGGTTTTGTTCGATCGGCCTATCCGGTGACCGCCGACGAACCGCTTTCCGGCGCGTCGCTGCGGCACGTCCTCGCGACCCTCGGCGAGCCGCTCGTCCGGGTGCTGGTCGCCCCGCGCGGACTGGGCGTCCCGGTGCAGGACGTGGTGATTCTCGACCCGGAGGACCCGCCGGAGGCGCATCCCGGCGACCTGGTGCTGGTCATCGGCGCACGAGGCCGATCCGCGGCGGCGGCGATCCGCGCGGCCGGACGCGGCGGAGCGGCTGCGGTAGCCGTAAAGGGCGAAGGCGGCATCGAGGTCGCAGCAGACGCGGGCGTCGCGTTGCTTACGGTCGGCGCCGAAGCACGGTGGGAACAGGTCGAAGCCCTGGCGCGCGGGGTGGTCGACGCGGCGCGTGCCGGAGGCGAAGCGGAGACCGGCGAGGTGCTGGGCGACCTCTTCGCGCTGGCGCAGACCATCGCGACGCTGACCGGCGGTCTGGTCAGCATCGAGGACACCGCGAGCCGCGTACTCGCGTACTCGCGCGGCGGCGACGAGGTGGACGAGTTGCGCCGGCTGTCGATCCTGGGCCGAGAAGGGCCGGAGCGGTACCTCGCGATGCTTCGCGAGTGGGGCGTCTATCAGCGGCTGCGCGCCGGGGAAGGGATCGTGCGCGTCGACGAGCGGCCCGATCTCGGGATCCGCCGGCGCATCGCCGCCGGCATTCACGCGGGTTCGCAGCCGCTCGGCACCATCTGGGTCCAGGAAGGCGCGAAACCCCTTACCGAGCAAGCGGAAGTGGCGCTGCTCGGCGCGAGCCGGACGTTGGCGCCGCAGCTCATTCGCGCTCGGACGCTGCCCGATCCGCAGCTGCGGCTTCGGGAAGACCTGCTTGCCGGGCTGTTGGAAGGACGCGTGGACGCCGAGTCGGTCGCGGACGACATCGGCGCGGATCCGGCACGTCCGGCGCAGGTACTGGCGTTCACGCTCGCTAGGCAGCAGTCGGCCGCCGCATCGGATCGGTTGCTGCGCCGTGCGGAACTCGTGCATCTGATCGCCGTGCACACCGCGGCGTATCGGCGGACCGCGCTGGTCAGCGTGCTCAACGGCCGCGTGTACGCGCTGCTGCCCGACCTGCCGGAACACTCGGATGCCGCAGTGCTCGCACTGGCAAAGGAAATCGTTGGCGCAGCACGGAAACACCTCGACACTCCGGTACGCGCAGCACTCGGCGGCATCGTGGCGCGACTGTCCGAGGCGGCATCGTCCCGAGGCGACGCGGACCGGGTCCTGATGGCGATGACACGCGGACACTGGCCGTCGGATGTCGCGTCGCTGGCCGATGTCCGGGCAGACGTCCTGCTGTCGGAAGTGCTGGCCTACTTGGCCGATCAACCGCGGTTGCGAGATCCCCGGCTGGCGGACCTGACGGCGCACGACGCCGAGCACGGCGCGATCCTGGTGCCCGCGGTGCTGGCGTACCTGAACGCTTTCGGGGACGTCCGGGCGGCGGCGAGCAGCCTGAACATCCACCCGAACACCGTGCGATACCGGGTCCGGCGCGCCTCGGAGGTATCCGGAATCGACTTGACCGACCCGGCCCAGCGGCTGCTCACCGAACTGTTGCTGCGGTTGTGAAAATCGGCTGCCGTGACCGGGGGTGATGGCTAGGCTGCCGGCGTGGACCTCTTCTCCCGCGCCTGGAATGACCTTCGCAGGGCAGTCCGCTCGCTCGAGGGCGGCCAGTGGCTGACCCCGTCCGGCTGTACTGGCTGGCTGGTCCAGGACTTGGTGTTTCACCTGATCATCGACGCGCAAGACGTCCTCATCACGCTCGCCACGCCGACCGGCGCCGAGCCGACCCGCACTGCCTCCGGGTACTGGGAGCTCGGCGGCGAACCGCCGACCGGACTGTCCGACGAGGACAAATTCACTCGCCGGTCGGCGGCATGCTACCGGTCGGGCGCGTCGCTGGTGCACCACTTCGAGGACTTGGCCGCGGCCGCCGGACGGGCCGCGGTCCTCGCGGACCGGGCGGCGCGGGTCGAGACGCGAGGCCAGGTGCTGACGGTGGCGGACTATTTCGAGACGTACGTGGTGGAGTCGACGTTGCACCACCTGGATCTGGTCGCCTATCTGTCCGGTGTGGACGGTCCGAGCGCGCAGTGCCTGGCGGCGGCCCGGCAGACAGTGGAGACGGTGCTGGGGGAAAAGCTGCCCGCGGAGCTGGACGACCGAGCGGCGTTGCTGGTGCGGACCGGGCGGCGGTCCGCGACCGAGGACGAAACGGCGATGCTGGGCGACCTGGCGGGAAAGCTGCCGGTGGTTCTGGGGTGAGACTAGCGGCCAGCCGCCGCCGAGCGTCTCAAGCGCCAACCGAAACCGGGTGCCCGGCGGGCAGATCCGCGAGCCGGGCCAGTGCGGCGAACGACTCCACCCGCTCGGCCGGATCGTAGGTGCTGGTACTGACCAGCACCTCGTCCGCTCCAGTGGCGGCGACCAGATCGGCGAGGCGGGCGGCGACCTCGCCCGGCGTGCCGCTGATCTGTCCGGCGAGGACCTCGTCCAGGCGATGCCGCTCGCGGTCGGTCATCGGCAGCGCCAGGATCTCCTCCGCCGGCGACAGCGGAGGGAAAACCCCGTGGCTGCGCGAATACACCGTCGACCACGCCTCGGGAACCAGCAGCCGGCGGGCTTTCTCGGCCGTTGAAGCGACCGCGACGGCGGTCGACACGACGACCCGCGGATCGGCCGCATCGGACCGGAAGTTCGCCCGGTAGCGCGTGATCGCGTCGATCATCGCGCGTTCGCCGCGAGCCGGGGCGATCACCAGCGGCAGGCCCAGCTCGGCCGCGAGAGCCGCGCCGGCACCGGTCGCCAGCAGGAAGATCGGCACGGACTGGCCCTCGACGGGGACGGCGTGCATTCCGGGGTAGTCGCCGCGGAAGAAAGACATCAGTTCGCGGACTTGCGCGTCGAAACCGTGGGCGGCGTCCTTGTCCTGGCCCAGTGCCCGGCGCACGCCCTCGGTGAAGCCGACCGACCGGCCCAGGCCCAGATCGATCCGGCCGGGGAACAGAGATGCCAGGATCCCGAACTGCTCGGCGACGACCAGCGGCCGATGGTTCGGCAGCATCACGCCGCCGGACCCGACGCGGATCCGGGTGGTCGCGGACGCGACCGCCGAAGCGAGCACGGCCGGCGCGGAACCGGCGACGCCGGGCACGCCGTGGTGCTCGGAGACCCAGAACCGGTGGTAGCCCAGAGCTTCGATCTCGCGCGCGAACTCGACGGTGTCCCGGATCGCCTGCGCGGCCCCCCGTCCCCGCCGTACGGGCGAGCGGTCCAGCACGGAAATCGGAACGTCCACGATCATGGCCAACACCGGACCAGCCAGGCGAATTCCCCACCGGTCCGCCCCGCTGTCGGGGAAGAACTCCCGAAGGGGGCCTTTACGGCCGCCAGCGTTCGCTGTAGTCCGGGTGATCCGCGTACGGCAACGCCAGCAATCGCAAGGTCAAGCACCAATTCGAGCCGGCTTCGTCCGCGGGCACGTGGCACGTCTCGCACCAGTACTCGCTGCCGTAGAGGGGAAAACCCGGAACCTTCTCGGACACCGTCGTGCGGTGCGCGAGCATGATCCGCCGGGTCGCCTCGATCTCGTTGATCATCTGGTTGACGACGTCGAGTTCGAGATCGCCGAGCGAGCGCACCCGCTGTTCCAGCGCGACCTTGGTTTCGCCGCGGTCGCGCGGCCCACCGGCCTTCCCCTTCTGCACCGCCTGCATGATCAGTGCCTGCCGTTGCCCGACGCGCGCGGCAAGGAACGCGATCAGGTCGTCCACGACAGCCTCCCTCCTCCGGGGCCGGCTCCCCCTCCGGCCCCGGCAATAGTCGCACCGTGAACCCGGCGCGTTACCAGCCGGCACCGAACTCGCCGTCGACTCATCTCGAAAAACTCAGCGCGACCTGCGAAGACTACCGTCAAAAATTCTCCCGAAGTTGATCACCGACAGTGATCACGGCCGGCTATCGAACGGTCACGCCAGTTCGGGACGCGCTTGGCGGAGAACCACTCTCCAGCGACGCCGTGCCGACAGCGTTTCAGCGTGGCCGGCCGCTCGCCAATTGCGTACAGCAACAGATCGGCCACCGTGAGGTACTGTGCCTGCTCGCCGCCACCCTCGCCGGAGCGGCTTCGCCGCACAGCTGGCGCCTAGCACTCGGCCGGGCTGGACACGCGGACGGTGCTTTCCCCCACCCAATATCCGACCGGGTCACCGTTCTTGGCCGTGCCGTCACCGCAGCCGGGCGTGCCGTACCGTGGCGGCGTGTCCGGGAGAACCAAGCTGATCATCGCCCTGGTCGTGCTAGCCCTTCTCGCGGCTGCTGCGGTGTGGCTGCCGATCCCGGGCCCGTCGCAGCTGCGCCAGTGGGCCGCGGCGACCGCGCCGATGACGCCGCTGGTACTCCTCGTGGCTTACGCGTTGCTGACAGTGGCGCCCATCCCCCGCACCGTGTTCAATCTGGCGGCCGGACTGCTCGTCGGCAGCATCCCGGGCATCGTGATCGCGTTGGCGGCCACCACGATCGCCGCCGCGCTGGCGTACGGGCTGGCCCGCCTGCTCGGGCGGGACCTGATCCTGCGGCATCTGCACCGCGCGCCGGTGCGAGCGGTCAACGACCGGCTCTCCGACGGCGGAGTGCTCGCCATCACATCGCTGCGGCTGATCCCGATCGTCCCGTTCTCGGCGATGAACTACCTGTGCGGCGTTTCGTCCGTGAAGCTCCTTCCGTACCTTGCCGGAACCGCGCTCGGCAGCGTGCCGGGAACGGTCGTGGTGGTGGTCTTCGCGGACGCGCTGACCGGCGACACGCCGCCCGCGCTGCTCGCCTGCTACGCGGTCTTCGCCATTCTCGGCGGAGCGGGACTGGTGCGGGTGCTGCGGAAGCGCGTTCCCGCCGCCGAACCGGAGGCCGCTGAGGTGACGGCACCGGCTGGCTGACGGCAGGCAGGTACTCCCTGCCGCTACACTCATTCGGGTGCGCGAGGGGTATCCGTGCTGCGCACGACCACGATCACGGGACTTTCGTCAGGAGCGGACGACATCGACACCGGGCAGCTGATCGCGGGGCATTACCGCCTCGTCGAGCACATTGGTAGCGGTGCCATGGGCGTGGTGTGGCGCGCGGTGGACGTGCGCCTGGAGCGGTCGGTGGCGATCAAGCAGATCCTGCCGCAGCCGGGCGTGTCCGAGGCCGAGCGCGACAACATGCGCCAGCGCGCGATGCGCGAGGCGAAGAACGCCGCCCGCTTCCAGCACCCGAACGCGATCGTCGTGTTCGACGTCGCCGAGCACAGCGGCGACCCGTGCCTGGTGATGGAGTACCTCAACGGCCCGAGCCTGTCGGCGGTGCTCGCCGAACAGGGCACGCTGCCGGTCGGCCAGGTCGCGCGGATCGGCGAGCAGGTCGCCGCCGCGCTGGTCGCCGCGCACCGCGCCGGGATCGTGCACCGGGACGTCAAGCCGGGCAACATCCTGATCGACGAGACCGGCACCGCGAAGATCACCGACTTCGGCATCTCCCGCGCGGCCGGCGACATGACGCTCACCCAGACCGGTCTCATCGGCGGCACTCCGGCCTACCTCGCGCCGGAGCTGGCCCGGGGCGCGGACCCGGTGCCGAGTTCGGACGTCTTCGCGCTCGGCGCGACGCTGTACCAGGCGATCGAGGGGCAGACGCCGTACGGCAACACCACGAACCAGCTCGCGCTGCTGTACGCGGCGGCGAACGGGCAGGTCAACCCGCCGACACAAGCCGGTCCGGCGACCGCGTTGCTGATGAGCTTGCTGCGCAGCGAAGCTTCCGAGCGGCCGAGCATGGCCGAGGCGCGGGAGCGGCTGGCCGCACTGGCGACCGGGGAACCGGCTGCGACGCAGCAGCTGCTGTCCGGTCGCGGATCGGGCACCGGGTCGCGTACGCCGTGGCAGCGGTCGACTCCCCCGGCGGCGGCTGGTGCTGCTGCGGCGGGTGGGGCAGCTGGTGCTGCTGGTGCGACGCCGAAGGCTCCGTCGAACCCGCCTCGGACGCCGACCGCGGCGTTTATGCCGATGGGCGGGCCGCCTGCGCAGAACCCCGGGCCGGGCACGCCGCCGCGTCCGCAGCCGCCGGTTCGGCAGGCACCGACCGCGGCCGCGCCGAATTACTCCGGAGCCGGCTCGGGCGAGCGGGTTTCCGCCGCCGCGGCGCGGAAGCGGAAAACGGCGATGCTCGCCGGCGGCGCCGCGGCGGTGGTCGCGGTGGCGCTGGTGGTGTTCCTGGTGTTGAGCAGCAGCCGGGACAACGGCGGCGGATCGAGCGCGCAGCCGCCGGGCGGAGAGCCCGCGGCAGGTCAGACGACGCCCAAATCCAGCCCGCCTCGCAGTTCTGCCAATCCCGCGGAGCTGGGAAAGACGCCGTCCGAGAGCAAGATCACCGATTACGGTGCCGCTGGCCGCCTGCTCACCGACAGCTTTTATCCGAATCCCGGAGCAAGCTGGAACTTGCTGACGCCTGCGGCTCAGGCGGTCTACGGCACCCAGGATGCCTACACGGCGTACTGGGCCGAGAACACCAACAACATCAAGAGCTACAAGAAGGCGCTCGCGGACGGCGGCAACAACCCCGACGGGTCGCTGAACATCACGATGGAGCTCAACGGCACCCGCCGCGCGTATCACATCGTCGCGATCGGTGGACAGCTGCTCATTGACAGCAACACCAAGCTGGACGCATCGGCTTCAGGCGACTGATCGCCTGCCGCCAGCCCAGTGACACGCGCCGCAGAGGTGGGTCGAGTCGCGTTGATGGCCTACCGTTGAGGCATGGCCGAGAACGGAGCTCCGCCGCCGGGCTGGAATCCTCGGTTTCACGAGGACCTGGTCGGGCTGGATCCGTACGACCCGGAAGCCCGTGCGTTCGCCGCTCATCTCGACCGCATGGAGCGCACCGGGCCGACCTTCACCGTCGAGGCGTGCCTGGACCAGGTCGCCGATTTCGCCGAGTCCAGCAATCGCAGCGGCGGGCTGCGGTACTGGGTGTCCGCGCTGGTCGTGGTGCTGATCGTGCTCGGGCTGCTGGTCACCGCCTGGGACATCGCGGTGCACGCGGCCGCTTTCCTGTCCAGGTAACGTGGAGAGGGTGAAAGGTATGAAACCCGTGGTCGGCACCACCCCGCGCGTGGTGAAGTCCGATCAGGAATGGCGGGAACAGCTGGCTCCCGAGGAGTACGCGGTGCTTCGGCAGGCGGGCACCGAACGGCCGTTCACCGGCGAGTACACCGACACGAAGACCACCGGCGTCTACGAGTGCCGGGCCTGCGGCGCGGAGCTGTTCCGCAGCGGCACGAAGTTCGAGAGCCACTGCGGCTGGCCGTCGTTCTACGACCCGGCGGACTCCGACGCGGTGCTGCTGCGCGAGGACCGCACGATGGGCATGCGGCGCATCGAGGTGCTGTGCGCGTCCTGCCACAGCCATCTCGGGCACGTCTTCGAGGGCGAGGGTTACGCCACTCCGACCGATCAGCGTTACTGCATCAACTCGATTTCGCTGAAGCTTGTCCCGGAGGAGTCCGGCGACTGAGCCGGATCTCTCCTGCCCGCCCTTCCCGGATTGTTCCGGGGAGGGCGGTTTTCTTTGCCGCGAAGGCAACCCCGGCGACCCGCCCAGCGTCGAACGCGCAACGGGAAGGGGGCCCGGAATGGAATGGACGACTCGCGGCGTGGCGACAGCCGCGACCGCGATGGTCGTGGACCTGTTAGACGGCTTCGTGCTGGCTTCCGTCCGGGCTGAAATCCGGGAACGACACGGACCTCAGCCCCGTCAGTTCTGCCGACAAGCTCCGTTGACCAGGACGGATAAAGTCCGGCGACACAGGAGAAAGGGGGCACACTGTGGACGAGCCCTGGGGTATTTCCGGGCCGCAGTTCCTGCTGGTCTACGGGCTGGCAGTGGCGGCAGTACTGCTCGCGCAACTCATCGGGCCGGGCGTTGTCCGGTCGCGGCGGCAGAAAGAAGGGCGGACGCGCCCGGCTGTCCCGCTCGCGCAGCCGACCGTCTACCAGCTCGCGTACCTCTCCGGCGGCGCGCCCCGCGCGGTCGACACCGCGATCGCGACGCTGCTGGAACGCCAAGAGCTGCGGGTGAGCACCCGCGGCAAGCTCACCGCGGTCGGCGACCGGCTGGATCTGCACGGCTTGGAACGCGCGGTGCACGACGCGACGCAGGGGACGTCGCGCACGACCGCGGAGATTCGCGCGTCCCGGTGGGTGCAGCCGGAGCTGGCCAAGATCCGGGCCGGGCTCGACGACCACGGCCTGGTGACTGTCGGCGACCCGGCCGGCGGTTTCCGCGACTGCGTCGCGCTGGCGTACGTCCTGCTGCTGTTGATCGGCATCGTCCGGGCCGTCAACGGATCCCAGCTGCACCGGCCGATCGGCGGGCTGGTGGCGCTGCTGATCGGCACCGGGCTCCTGGCAGTGATCGCGTTCGCGACGCGGAAGCGCACGCAGACGGCAAGGACGACCGAGGCCGGCCACGCGCTCGTCACGCGAGCCCGCGAAGACGCGAAAGCCGCGCAGGAACGTCCCGAGGAGTTCGCCGCGGCGAACCCAGGCGGCGGCATGTTGTTCGCCGGAGCGGCGACGGTGGTGGCGCTGAGCGGAATCGCGTTCTACCCGGACGACGAGATCAGCGCGGCTCTGCTGAGCGGCGGCAGCGCGTGGTCCGGCGGAGGCGGCTGGAGCGGCGGTTCGTCGTCCGGCTCGTCGTGCAGCAGCGGATCGTCCTGCAGCAGCGGGTCTTCCTGCGGCGGAGGCAGCAGCTGCGGTGGCGGGAGCGGCTGCGGCGGGTAGGAACCCTAAGCTGGCGTTGGGAAGAGGAGGCGCGATGGCGGAACCGTGGGGTCTTTCCGGACCGCAATTCCTGCTGCTCTACGGAACGGCACTGGTCGCAGTGGGCGTGGCCTGGCTGCTGTGGCCGAGCGTCGCACTGGCATTGCGCGGCGGGACGCAAGCCGACCTGGCCAGTCCGCTCGACGTCTACCGGTTCGCGTATCTCGCGGGCGGGCCCAACCGGGTGGTCGACACTGCGATCGCGGCGTTGCTGGAACAGAACCGGTTGCGCGCCAGTTCCGGCGGGCGGCTCAGCCGGATCGCCTCGGGATTGCTCGCCACTCCGATCGAAGCGGCGATCTACGAGGCCGTCGGACAGTCTTCTCGCACGGTCGCTCAGGTGCGGGCGTCGAAAGCCGTCCTGCCGCCGACACAGGAACTCGGCCGCGATCTCGAACGGCGCGGCCTGGTCGTCGTGGTGTCCGGCCGGTACCGGGTCGGAATCGCGTTGGCGTTCCTGGCGCTGTTCGCGGTGGGAGCGATCCGGTCGGTGAACGGCGCGCATCTGCACCGGCCCACCAGCAATCTGAACGTCTTCCTGGTCGTCACCGCGATCCTGGCGGTTCTCGCGTTCTCCACCCGCGACCGGACGAAAGCGCGCCCGACGAAGGCCGGCCGAGCGCTGGTGGACAGCACGCGGGCCGATCGGCAAACCGCGGGCGTCCTGGGCACGGCACTGGTGGCCGGCGCGGCTTCGCTGGTCGCAGTGGGCGGGTTCGCGCAGTATCCGGACGGCGTGACGAGTGCAGCGCTCATGAGCGGCGGGGGTTCTTCCGGCGGAGGGTCTTCCTGCGGCGGAGGCGGCGGCGGCGGTTGCGGCGGAGGAGGCTGCGGTGGTTGACCGGCTGGGGATCGGCATCGGCTGGCGGCCGGAGCTGGACCTGTCGATCGCGCGGATGGCGGGCGTCGACTGGGTCGAGGTGGTGGCGGAGAACCTGCACGCGCCGCACCTGCCGGAAAGCCTGCTGGCGTTGAAGGAGCGCGGAATGCCGGTGCTGCCGCACGCGGTGTCGCTGTCGCTGGGCGGCGCGGAGCCGTTGGACACCGCGCGGGTGGAGCATCTCGCCGAACTGGCCCGCGCCCTGGACGCGCCGCTGGCCAGTGACCACGTCTGCTTCGTCCGGGCAGGCGGGCTCGACTCCGGGCACTTGATGCCGCTGCCGCGCACCCGCGAGGCACTGGACGTACTGGTGGACAACGTCCGGCTGGCACAGTCC
This sequence comes from Amycolatopsis benzoatilytica AK 16/65, assembly GCF_000383915.1. Classification (NCBI taxonomy): domain Bacteria; kingdom Bacillati; phylum Actinomycetota; class Actinomycetes; order Pseudonocardiales; family Pseudonocardiaceae; genus Amycolatopsis; species Amycolatopsis benzoatilytica. The sequence continues at coordinate 839,959 of NZ_KB912942.1, read as the reverse complement.
ATTGTGGAGGTACCGATCGCGCTGGAGAACATCGCCGCACTGCTGGAGTGGCCGGAAACCGAGCTGTCCGAAGAACAATTCCTCACTGAGCTGACCGAACGGACCGGCTGTCTGCTGATCGTCGACGTGGCGAATCTGTACGCGAACGCGCGGAACCTCGGCACCGATCCAGCCGCTTTCCTGGACGGGATTCCGTGGGAAAGGCTCGCGTACGTGCACATGGCGGGCGGGATCGAACGCGACGGCGTCTACCACGACACGCACGCACATCCGCTGCTGCCGGAAGTGCTGGACTTGCTCGCCGAATTGCGTCTCCGGACGAATCCGTCAGGCGTGCTGCTGGAACGCGACGACGACTACCCCACCGATTCCGAATTGGCGTCCGAACTGGCCGCGCTGCGGACCGCGGTGACGCGGTGAGCCGCGAAGAACTGGCGGCACGGCAGGCCGCGCTGCTGGACAGCCTGCTCACCGGAGCCGCCGCGCCGGCCGGCTTCGACCCGTCGCGGCTGCGGGTCGAAGCCGACGTGCTGCGCGCCAAGCGGCGGCGATTGGTCGCGTATCTCCGGCCAGACCTGCCGGACTCGCTAGGCGAACGGTACCGGCCGTTGTTCGACGCGTATGCCGCGGAAAACCCGAAAACCACGTCCATTCGAGCCCGCGAATACGCGGACGCGTTCGCGGAATGGCTCGTCTCCCGGGGCGAGCTGGCCAGACCGCGGCGGCGATGGTTGCGCCGCTGAACTGGCCCAGCAGCGACGGTCGAGCAAGCGCGGCTCAGGAAACCGCGTGCGGCACCACCGGCGACCAGACCGCGGTATCCGCGCCCGGCCGGTGCGAGGCGTGGTCCCAGTACGGCTGCGCGCCGGGCAGGTCACCGGCCATCCGCACCCGGGTCATCCGGCCGAAGTCGCTGTCCACCGTCTCCAGCACTTCCGAGAAGTCCACTTCGGACGGTTCCGGGTCCTTGCGGCCCAACGAGTCCAGCCACCGGCCAGTACCGGCGAGGGACAGCCGGATGTGCCAGCTGCCGCCTTCGGTCACCGTGCGGCGGACCGCGGTCATGACCGCGGCGGCGGCCAGCCAGCCGGTCGCGTGGTCCAGCGCTTGCGCGGGCAGCGGGGCCGGCGTGTCAGTCGCGTATTCCTCGGCGATGCCGGACGACATCTGCACCAGGCTGTCGAAACCGCGCCGGCGAGCCCACGGGCCCCGCCAGCCGTACGCCGACAGGTCGGCCACGACCAGGCCGGGCCGCAGCTCCGCGAGCTGTTCGGGCCCGAATCCGATCCGGGCGAGCGCGCCCGGGCGGAAGGACTGCACCAGGACGTCCGCGCGGGCGATGAGCTTCTTCAGCTTCGCACGACCGCCCTCGGTGTCGAGCGCGACGAACGCGGATCGCTTCCCCTGCCCGGTGTCCATGGTCAGCATCGGGATCCGCGGCAGGTGCACCGCGCCGATGTGCAGCACATTCGCGCCGTGCGCGGCGAGCACCCGCCCGGCGACCGGACCGGCGAGCACGTGCGTCAGCTCCAGCACGCGCACACCGCCCATCGGACGCTCCGAATCGAACAGCGTGCGCTTGGGCGCGTCGCCGATCCGGTTCAGTTCCGCCAGCGGCAGCTCGGCGACCGCTCGGCCCTGCGGGTGCGCGAGCCAGTCTTCGCGCGAGCGCATCAACGCGGCCACGCCGCCCGCGGTGACCACCGCGGATTCGACCTCCGCCATCGTCTTCGCCGCGACTGTCTTGGCCACCGAGTCACGCACCGCCGGAACACCGAGCGCCCAGCAGACCGCCGCCTCATGCCGCGGGGTGTTGCAGTGCAGCTTGATCCAGCCGTCGGACGCGCGGTAGTCGCCCGCGATCCGGCCCCACGGGCTCGGCGCGGGCTCGCCGTCGATGCGCAGCAGCTGTTCGCTGCGGAACGCGGCGGCCGCGTGCCGGGTGTCGACGGACACCGTGCCGGGCTCGATACCGCGCAGGCGCAGCAGTTCACCCGCGGAGAGGGTGGCCGCGGCAATGCTCGCGGTCGCCATCGCGGGGACCCGGAAAGGCCCGGGCAGCACAGATTCGTCGCCGGTCAGCGACACGGCGGGCAACGGTTCCCCGGCAAGCGCCTGCCAGGCCCCGGCAAGTACGTCCTGCACCGGCGTTACGGCAGAGCCGCGACGAGCTCGGCCGGCGCGATCTTGGTGCCGGTGTAGAACGGGATCTCGATGCGCACGTGGCGGCGGGCCTCGGTGTTGCGCAGGTGCCGCATCAGGTCGACGATCCGGTGCAGCTCGTCCGCCTCGAAGGCGAGGATCCACTCGTAGTCGCCGAGAGCGAACGACGCGACCGTGTTGGCGCGCACGTCCGGGTAGTCCCGCGCTTCCTTGCCGTGGTCGGCGAGCATCTTGCGGCGGTCTTCGTCGGGCAGCAGGTACCAGTCGTAGGACCGGACGAACGGGTACACGCAGATGTACTTGCGCGCCTCTTCGCCGGCCAGGAACGCGGGGACGTGGCTCTTGTTGAACTCGGCGGGCCGGTGCAGCGCGGTCTGGCTCCAGACCGGCGTGGACGCGCGGCCCAGCGGCGTGCGCCGGAAGCCGGTGTAGGCAGCCTGGACCTGTTCGATCTCTTCGGCGTGCCACCAGATCAGGTAGTCCGCGTCGGCGCGCAGGCCGGACACGTCGTAAACGCCCCGGACAACGACGCCCTTGGCCTCGAGCCCGTCGAGGTACTCGGCCGTCTCGCGGCCCGCGGCGCCGCGGTCCTCCCCCAACTTCCCCGGCTCGATCCGGAAGACCGACCACGTGGTGTAGCGGATGGTGTCGTTGAGTTCGTTGTAATTCAGCCGCGCCATACCCCCATCCTGGCACTCCGGGCCGGGAAGTCGCCATGGGGCTCTGGTCACTCGAGCAGCTGGTCCGCGATCCGCCGGGCGGCCGCGTCCGCGGTCGCCACGCACGCGGGCAGTCCCACTCCGTGCAGCGTCGCGCCGGCGACCGCCAAACCCGGCACGTCCGCCACTGCGGTCTCGATCCGCGCCACCCGGTCCAGGTGGCCGGTGCCGTACTGCGGCAGCCCGCCGCCCCAGCGGGTGACCAGGAGGTCGATCGGCCGCGCGGTGACTCCGGCGAGCCGCGCCAGGTCGGCGCGCACGGCGGCGACCAGCGCGTCGTCGTCCTCGGTCAGGACGCCGGGCTCGCCGAACCGGCCGACCGAGCCGCGGACCAGCACCGGGCCGTCGCCGCCGAGGTGCGCCCACTTGTTGGAGGAGAACGTGAACGCTTTCGAGGCGTACGGAACGCCCTCGGCGTCCCGCTCCCCCGCGCCGATGAGGATTCCGGACGCATCGGGCAGTTCGGTACCGGGCGGGAACGCGAACGCGACGACCGCCATCGACGCCAGTTCGACCTCGCCGAACGCGGCCGACGCCGCCGGGACGACGCCGTCCAGCAGCTTCCGCGCGGCAGGCGCAGGCACGGCGAGGACCACCGCGTCGACGTCGACCGGGCTGTCTGCGGGGGCGTGCGCCGGGGCCGCCGCACCGAATTCGATCCGCCAGCCCGATTCGGTCCGGGACAACGCGCGCACGGTGGACGACGTGCGCAAGCGAGCGCCGGACAGCTCCAGCAGCCGTTCGGCCAAGCCGCCCAGACCGCCGGTGAGCGTGCCGAAAACCGGCGCGGTCCCGGGAGTCTTGGGCAACAGTGACTTGGCGGCGGCGGTGAGCGAATCCGCGCCCGCCTCGACCGCGCCGGCCAATCCCGGCATCGTCGCGCGCAGGCCCAGACCGTCCGCGCCACCGGCGTAGACCCCGCCGAGCAGCGGGTCGACCAGCCGGTCCACCAGCTCGTCGCCGAACCGCTCGCGCAGCAGCGGGCCGAGCGCCACGTCGCCGGAACCCAGCTGCACCGGGCCGAGCGAACGTTCCTTCTCGACCGCGTGCCGACCGTCCTCGGACAGCACGCCGGCAACTGCTTCCGCGGACGCCGGGACGCCCATCACCGTGCCGGGCGGCAGCCCTTGGACCGATCCGCCGGCGTGGATCTTGGCGCGGGCTTTCGTCGGATGCACCAGCCGGTCGGCCAGACCGATCTCCTCGACCAGCGCGAGGACCTCCGGCCGCCGGGCGAGGAACGCTTCCGCGCCGACGTCGTAGCCGACCCCGCCGACCTCCGCCGTCCGCAGCTTGCCGCCGACCGCGGCAGTGCTTTCGAAGACCGTGAGCTGGACCTGGTCGCCGAGCAGCCGGCGCAACCGGTAAGCCGCCGCCAGCCCGGAAATCCCGCCGCCGATGACGGCGACCTGCTTCACAGCGAGTGCACCAGCTCGACGACGCGGGTCAGCACCTGCGGGTCGACGCTCGGCAGCACGCCGTGGCCGAGATTGAACACGTGCCCGCGCGCGGCGCGGCCTTCCTCGACGATCCGGCGCACCTCGGCCTCCAGCACCGGCCAAGACGCGTACAGCAGCGCCGGGTCCAGATTGCCCTGCACCGCGACATCGCCGCCGACGCGCTCGAACGCGACGTCGAGCGGTACCCGCCAATCGACGCCGATCACGTCCGCGCCCGCCTCGCGCATCGCACGCAGCAGTTCGCCGGTGCCGACGCCGAAGTGGATGCGGGGAACGTCGTACTCGCCAGCCACCGCCAGCACCCGAGCCGAATGCGGCAGCACGAACTCGCGGTAGTCGCGCTCGGACAGCGCGCCGGCCCACGAATCGAACAGCTGCACCGCGTCCGCGCCAGCGTCGAGCTGCGCGCGCAGGAAGGTGGCAGCGATGTCGGCGAGCCGCGCGGCGAGGTCGTGCCAGACCTCGGGCTGCGAGTGCATCAGCGCTTTGGTGTGCTCGTGGTTGCGGCTCGGCCCGCCCTCGATCAGGTAGCTGGCGAGGGTGAACGGCGCGCCGGCGAACCCGATCAGCGGGGTCTCGCCCAGCCGCTCGACCAGCAGCCCGACGCCTTCGGCGACCTTCGCGACCTGATCGGGTTCGAGCTTCGGCAGCGCGCGCACCGCCTCCGCATCGCGGATCGGCGAGGCCACGACCGGCCCGGTGCCTGGGACGATGTCGATGTCGAGGCCAGCCGCCTTGAGCGGGACCACGATGTCGCTGAAGAGCACTGCCGCGTCGACGCCGTGCCGCCGGACCGGCTGGATGGTGATCTCGGCGAGCATCTCCGGGTCGAAGCACGCGTCGAGCATCGGAACGCCCTCGCGCAGCGCGCGGTATTCCGGCAGCGAACGGCCGGCCTGGCGCATGAACCACACCGGCACGTGCGCCGGCCGCTCGCCGCGCGCGGCGGCGAGGAAGGCGGAGCCGGGCAGAGCGCGGCGCTTCGGGACGGGCGGGGCGCCGACGGGCGCGGACGAAACCTGAGGCACGAACCCCATGGTCCCACCGCGGACCGGATGCCCTCGGGCGGCCCCAGGCCAGCCTCGGTCCTTCTCCCGGGCAATCGCCCGGGATGCCCGTTATCCCGGGGCGCACCAGCCTCGCTCGGCGCGCCTGCGTCCGCAACCGGGCGGTGCCGCCCTACAGTCGATGCGTGACCGCGATGACGCCAGTGCCCGAGCTCTTCCGCGAAGCTGTCGCGGCGCTGCAAGCCGTCCGGCCCCGCCCGGAGATCCGGCTGGAAACCATGCGCGCGCCGCAGCGGCTCGCGCCGTGGTCGTACGCACTGAGCTGCGACGTGTCCGGACCGGCCGACGTGATGGCGTCCGGCCGGCTGGTGCTGCTGCACGATCCGGACGGCCAGGAAGGCTGGGACGGCGTGCTGCGGCTGGTCATGTACGTGCGCGCGGAGCTGGACAATGAGCTCGCCACCGACCCGTTCCTGCCCGCGGTCGGCTGGTCCTGGCTCACCGACGCGCTCGAGGCGTCCGGAGCGGCGTGGAAGGCGCTCGGCGGCACGGTCACCGAGACGTCCTCGGCCCGGTTCGGCGACATCTCCGGGCCGGCGCGCACCGACGACCTGGAACTCCGGGCGTCCTGGACCCCGACCGACGGCGCGCTCGGGCCGCACGGGCTCGCGTTCTGCCAGGTGATGGCGAGCGTCGTGGGGCTGCCGCCGGTGGGCGTCACGCTGTTCGAGCAGCGCCAGAGCTCCTGATTTCGCGAAGTTCACCCGGACGGGCCGCCCGTCCGGCGCCTCTGCACGCGCGCACGAGCGAGTTCTGAACCGCTCGGCAGCACTCTCCGGCGGCCTCCGACGGCGCCGGCGCACGTTTCCGCGGGTTGGCGCGGACCGTCCACGGTGGACGTCAGCGGCCCGGGAGGCCACGGCTGCCCGTTCGTGGCCGCGCGCGATCACAGGCAGTCAACCCCAGGTCACCGCCCCGGACCGGCTCCCGGACCCTGCGCAGCGGCGTCCGCTGGGGGACGGCCGGACGAGCCGCGCCCGCGGCGAAACATGAAAGAAAGTGATCTTGCCCCGGCCGAGGCCCATTTCCGGGCCGGACCGACCGGCCGGACCGGCTCGCCCCGGCAGCACCCGCAGGTGCACGTGCCATCTGCACGCCCGTTTCATTGCCGGTAACTCAGGTGCATCGCGGCGAGCTCGACAGTTGTTAACAAGTTGCCGATCGTTAGTCCGATCGTGTGACAACGACCGCGCTGAGTGACGAACTGTTTCGGATAGATACCCGTTCGATCCCCCCGTAACGGCGTCCGGGCGGCTACAGTGCCTGGGACGACACCACTTTCGGTCTAAAGCTGGCGCGGCTGAACGGCCGAAGGTCCCGGTGCCGGTCGGGGGGCACGACCGACTCCAGGGAGGTAGTGACGTGGCTACCGTCGGCTTATCGCAGGCCGTCCGATCCACGCCAGCCGGTGCTTTGCCGGCGAGCATGGTTCCGCACCCGCGGGAAGAACTTTTTTTCCGTGTTGGTGGTCGATGACCACCCGCTGTTGAGGGAGGCAATCTCAGCACGACTCGCACAGATGGGTGCGGGCACTGTCCACGAGGCCGCCACGGTGGCCGAGGCGAGGGCGCGAGCACAGGCCACCGGCCCGTGCGACCTGGCGATCCTCGATCTCGGACTGCCGGACGGCAGCGGCATCGAACTGGTTACGGAACTCCGTAGCCACGGCTGGCCGCGCGTGGTGGTCCTGGCATCCTCCGACGACCCGTACGCGGTGCGCTCCGCGTTCCAGGCCGGCGCTCAGGCATACCTGCTGAAGTCGGCTTCGCCGGTGGTAGTCACCGACGGCGTGCGCCGGGTTCTCGAAGGCGGCGTGTACGCCGACCCGAGCGTGGCCCCGGTCCTGGCGACCGGCACGCGAGTCGCGGGCACCGACAACACCCCGCGCGAGCTGTCCGCTCGTGAGGTGGAGGTGCTCCAGCTCGTCGCGGACGGGCAGTCGAACAAGGAGATCGGGGAGGAACTTTCCCTCTCCGCGCTCACCGTCAAGTCCCACCTGTCCCGCATCGGGCGCAAGCTCGGCACGGGCGACCGGGCGCAGATGGTCGCGCTGGCGATGCGAGCCGGCGTGATCCGCTGACGACGACGAACCACGACCCTGCGGGGCGGGCGGACCAGGCGCGGTCCGCTCGTCCCGTAGGGTCGTCGGACATGGGAACTGCACAGGCGGACGGACCCCGGACCGGAGAACCGATCACCGCGGATTCCGGACCGCCGCCAGTGCTGCTGCGCGAACCGGCCGAAGGCACCCCTCCCGTGGTGGCCGATCCGGCCGCGCTCGCCGAAGCGTGCGCGCGGCTCGCCGCGGGCACCGGCGCGGTAGCGGTCGACACCGAGCGCGCGTCGGGCTACCGCTACTGGCCGAAGGCTTATCTCGTCCAGCTTCGCCGCGAAGGGTCCGGCACGGTGCTGGTCGACCCGATCGCGCTCGCCGACGACCTCGCCCCGCTGCGCGAAGTCCTCAACGACACCGAGTGGGTGCTGCACGCCGCGTCCCAGGATCTGCCTTGTCTGGCGGAACTGGACCTGCGCCCGCGTTCGCTGTTCGACACCGAGCTGGCCGGACGGCTGGCCGGGTACGAACGCGTCGCGCTGGGCACGCTCGTGGAGCGGCTGCTGGGCTACACCCTGGAGAAGGGGCACAGCGCCGCGGACTGGTCGAAGCGGCCGCTGCCGGTCGACTGGCTCAATTACGCCGCGCTCGACGTCGAACTGCTGAACGAACTGCGCGCGAAGCTCGAAACCGAGCTGGCTGAGCAGGGCAAGCTGGAGTGGGCGGAGCAGGAGTTCGAGGCGGTCCGCACCGCGCCGCCGCCCGCGCCGCGCGCCGAACCATGGCGGCGCACGTCCGGCGTGCACAAAGTCCGCAGCCCGCGCGGTCTCGCCGCGGTGCGGGAGATGTGGCAGGCCCGAGACGAGCTGGCCCGCAAACGCGACCGCGCGCCGAGCCGGATCCTGCCGGACAGCGCGATCATCAACGCGGTCACGGCGGACCCGAAGACGATCGAGGAACTGCAGGCGCTGCCGGTGTTCAGCGGACGCGTGCAACGCAAGTACACGGCGAGCTGGCTGCGGCACCTGCAAGCGGCGAAGAAGCTGCCGTCGAGCGAGCTGCCCAGCCCGAACCAGCCGACCGACGGGCCGCCGCCGGTGAACCGCTGGGCCGACAAGGACCCGGACGCCGCCGCCCGGCTCGCCGCCGCCCGCACAGCGCTGGCCGCGATCGCGGAGGACCGGCGGCTGCCGGTGGAGAACCTGCTGCTGCCGGACCTGCTCCGGCGCACCTGCTGGCGTCCGCCGGCCGACCTCGCCGAGGACTCGGTCGCCGACGCACTGCGGGCTGGCGGGGCCCGGCCGTGGCAGGTGGAGCTGACCGTCACGGCGTTGACCAAGGCGCTGCACAGCACCGCTTCCTGACCAGCCGTTCGTGAAGGGAACTTTGAGGGACTCTGAGTCCCTCAAAGTTCCCTTCACGGCATTCAGGCCCGGTGCCGGACCGGCCGCCGGTAGCCGAGCGAGCGGGCGACCCCGGTAGCCGTCGTGACCACCGCGGGCACCAGATGCGCGACGGACGTCGTTTCCCGGCGGCCGACCACGGCGACCGCCGCGATGACCTGGCCGGACGAGTCGCGGATCGGCGCGGCCACCGCGACCGCGTCGTCGGCCAGCTGCCGGTCTGCCACGCAGTATCCGGTCCGGGCGATCTCGGCCAGCTGCGCGCGCAGGACTGCCGGATCGGTCGTCGTATGCGAGGTCTCGGCCGCGATCGGCGCGGTCAGGACCGATTCCCGGACGTCCGCCGCGGCGTGCGCGAGCAGCACCCGGCCGGTCGCGCTGGTCGTCGCGGGCAGGCGGCTGCCGGTCGTGGTCAGGATGCCGACCGCCCGGTGGCCGGTGAGCCGAGCCAGGAAAACCACGTCCGCACCGTCCAGTACGGACAAGTGCACGTTCTCGCCGGTCGCGTCGAAGAGGTCGCCCAGGTACGGCAGGGCGATCTCCCGCATAGAGGCGCGCGAAGGAGCGAGCGAACCGAGTTCCCACAGCTTCAGTCCCGGGTGGTAGTCGCCGTGGTCGTCGCGGGAGAGGGCGCCCCACGCGGTCAACTCGGCGACCAGCCGGTGCGCGGTGCTCAGCGGAAGACCGGCGGTGCGCGCGATCTCGGTGAGCGAGCGGCTCGGCGCCTCCGCGCTGAAACAGTCCAGGACCGACAGCAGCCGCGCGGCCGCGGTCGGTCGGGCTTCCATGTGGCGGAAGTCTGATTGAGGCCGGGCCCGAAGGCAAGCGAGACTGCGGAAGCCGATCACCCCGGCCTTGCCGGGCCGGGCCGGTGGCGAAACGATGCCCCGGGCAGGCACAAGCACGAGACAGGAGCAGAACTGGTGAAGATCGCGGTACTCGGGGGCGGGCACGGTTCCTGGGCCACGGCGGCGGAACTCGCCGAGCACGGCCACGAGGTGCGCTGGTGGCGGCGCAACACCGAGGAACTCGAAGCCCTGCGGGCGGCGGGCGCGGTGCGCGTCCGGGACCACCGAGGCGCCCGCGCGGTGCCGGTGGGCGACGCTGCCGGGCAGATCCACCCGCAGGCGGACCTCGCCGATGCCGTGCGAGACGCGGCCCTCATCGTGATCCCGCTCCCCTCGACCACGCACGACGACCTGGCTCCCCGGCTCGCGCCGCTGCTGACCGAGGGCCAGGTGGTTTTCCTGCCGCCGGGCACGTTCGGCTCGATGGTGTTCGCGCAGGCGGTCGCCGCGGCGGACGGTCCCGCGGACATCGCGTTCGCCGAAGCAGGCACATTGCCCTACCTCGCGCGCCGCCACGGCGACAGCGAGGTCGTGATCAGCGGTTACGCGACCCGGCTGCCCACCGGGGTGTTCCCCCGGCGGCTCGCCGACAGCGCGTTCGAGGTCCTGCGGCAGGCGTACCCGAGCGTCGAGGACGCCGGCGACGGGCTGAGCGGCGCGCTGATGAACGCGGGCCCGATCATCCACCCGCCGCTGATCACGATGAACGCTGGTCCGCTGGAGCACTTCGCGTCCTGGGACATCCACAACGAGGGCACCCAGCCGTCGATCCGCCGGGTCACCGACGCGCTCGACGCCGAGCGGATCGCGGTGCGCGAGGCGTTCGGCTACAGCGCGCCGCACTTCCCGCTGGCCGACCATTACGCGACCGAAGGCGAGGAGTGGATGTACGGCCGCGCGGCGCACGACAAGGTGACCGACAGCGGCGACTGGCGCGAGAAGATCGACCTCGGCTCGCACCGGTACATGCTGGAAGACACCCGGCTCGGCCTGTCGCTGCTGGTCTCGGCCGGCCGATGGGCCGGGGTCGCGACGCCGGTCGCGGCCGGGCTGCTCGCCATAGGGTCCGCGATGACCGGCCGCGATTTCTACGCCGAGGGCCGGACGTTCGAGAACCTCGGCCTGGCGGAGCTGGACCGGGACGGGCTGAACCAGTTGCTGCGGAACGGAGTCCAGGCATGAGCATCGCCGTCGTCGGCGCGGGCCGGATGGGCGAAGGCATCGCGCTGACCTTCCTCGGCGCCGGACACCCGGTCCTGCTCGCCGACGTCAAGGACCGTACCGAGGACGAGCGCGAAGCCCGCCGCGAAGAAGTCCGGGCGCGCCTGGCCGACCGGCTGCGGGCGACGTTCGGCCACGCCGGCGCGCTGGAGAAGCTGACCTTGGGCGACCGGTCGGCCAAGGAACTCGCCGACGCGACCGTGGTGTTCGAGGCGGTGCCGGAAGTCATGGACGTCAAGCGCGAGGTCTTCGGCTGGCTCGGCGACCAGGTCTCGGAGACGGCCGTGCTCGCGTCCACCACTTCGACCTTCCTGGTCACCCAGGTCGCCGAACTCGCCACGCACCCGGAGCGCGTGGTCAACGCGCACTGGCTGAACCCGGCCGAGTTGATGCCGCTGGTAGAGGTCAGCCGCAGCGACGACACCGATCCGGCCGCGGTCGAAACGCTCACCGGGCTGCTGCGCGAAATCGGCAAGGTGCCGGTGGTGTGCGGGCCAGCCGCGGGATACATCGTGCCGCGCCTTCAGGCACTGTTGATGAACGAAGCAGCGCGGATGGTCGAGGAGGGGGTGGCCGAAGCCGCCGACATCGACCTCGCCGTGCGGGCCGGGCTCGGGCCGCGCTTCTCCGTGCTCGGGCCGCTGGAGTTCATCGACTGGGGCGGCGGCGACATCCTGTACTACGCGTCGCGCTACCTGTCCGGCGAGCTCGGGGAACGCTTCCAGGCACCGGAAATCGTCGAGCGGAACATGACCGAGCACCGCCGGGGTCTCCAGGACGGCGCCGGCTTCTACCGCTTCGACCCGGCAGGCGTCCCCGGCTATCGGGCGGCGCGGATGCAGGAGTTCGAGGAGATCTTCAAGCTGCGCGAACCGCACCTGCACGACGGGACGCCGATCCCGGTGCGGGACGACTCGACGGAGTGATGCCAGAAGTGCCGCGGGTCCGGACCGGATCCGCGGCACTTCAGCACTGCGCCAGCCAGGCGGCGGCCTGAACGGTACGCGGATGCTCGTCGCCGAGCACCGCGGTCAGCCCGGCCACGACCGCCCGCAGTTCTTCCGCCGCGCCGGTTTGTGCACCGCGTTGGGCAGCGGCTCGGGCCAGCGTCGCGCGGAGACCGAGCACGGTCGGATGCCCGGTGGGCCATGCCCCGGCAGCCAGTACTGTCCGCGCCGAGTGCTCCGCCTCGACAAGGTTGCCGCTCTCCAGCTCGGCCTGGGCGAGGGCACTGCGGAGCTGCAGCGCGCCTCGTCTCCGCACCGGCAACTCGTCCAAGGCGTCTCGAAGCAGCTCCGCCGCCTCCGCCGCTTGCCCGGCCTCCAGGAGAACGGTGGCCAGGCATTCCCGCAGGGTTGCCGACGGCCGCTGGGCGCAGAGTTCGCGGACCGGGCCGACGGTCGACGCCGCGTTGCCGCTCTCGGCTTGCACTACCAGCCGGAGTGCGCGGACCGCGTCCCGTTCCTCGACGGTGTCGGCGAGGGAATCCTCGTCGGACAGCAGCGTTTCCGCCGCCGCGTATCGGGCCAGCGCGCGCAGCGGGACGACCTTCCGCCGCCGGCCGGTTTTCGTCCGCCGGTGGGCCGGACCGAGTTCGGCGGTGCAGTAGTCCACATGCGCGTCGACGACCGCGAGCGCGTCCTCGTAGTGCGCTGCCACGCCGTAGGCCTCGGCGAGGAAGAGCTGGGTCTGGAACGTGGCCGGCTGGCGCGCTCCCCAGGTTTCCTCGTACAGCTCCGCAGTGCGTTCCAGCAGCGGGATCGCCTCCGCCGGGCGGCCCCGCATCGTTTGGCAGTACGCCAGATTCGCCCACGCGGCAAGGGTGTTCGGCTCACGCGGGCCGAACGTATCGGTCAACGCGGGCACCAGGTCCGCGTAGTGCCGTTCGGCGGCGGGCCAGTCCGCCTCTTTGACCAGCAACTGGCCCATCTGGAGGCGACGCCGCAGGTTCTGCACGCTCGCCGGATTGCGCGCCTTGGCCAGGGCGGCTCGGAGCGCGGCGAGGTCTTCGCCCGGTGCCGCTCTCCCTCGGAGGAATCCCACTTGGACAGTCTGCCCGTCCGGAGGGCTCAGCTCTTCGCCAGCCGCCCCGCCCCTTCGATGGTGCCCGGCCCGAGCCTGGCAGTGCGTCCCGAGCCTCGCAGTCCACCCCGAGCCTGGCAGTGCGTCCCGAGCCGCAGTTCCCCGAGAGTGTGCCGTCCCCCACTCGACCGGGCCACTCCCCTGGTTACCGACGGGTAACAAGGGCTAGGGTGCGGACAGGAACACTCTCGACTTCAGGAGCATTCGTGGCCGCACCAGCTACGCCGCCGCTCGCGCCCACCGCGCGAGGGGTGCGCAACGTCGTCTTCGTCGAAGGGGTACGCACGCCCTTCGGCAAGGCGGGCGACAAAGGCATGTACGCCGGGACCCGGGCGGACGACCTCGTCGTCAACGCCATCCGCGAGCTGCTGCGGCGGCATCCCGAGCTGCCGCCGGAGCGCGTCGACGAGGTGGCGATCGCCGCGACCACGCAGATCGGCGACCAGGGCCTGACCATCGGCCGCACCGCCGCGCTGCTGGCCGGGCTGCCGAAGTCGGTGCCCGGCTTCGCGATCGACCGGATGTGCGCGGGCGCGATGACCGCGGTGACCACCACCGCGAGCGGCATCGGCTTCGGCGCGTACGACATCGCCATCGCCGGCGGCGTCGAGCACATGGGACGGCACCCGATGGGCGAGGGCGTCGACCCGAACCCCCGGATCGTCGCGGACAAGCTGGTCGATCCGACCGCGCTCGTGATGGGCCAGACCGCGGAGAACCTGCACGACCGGTTCCCGGAGATCACCAAGGAGCGCACGGACGCGTTCGCCGCGCGCAGCCAGGAGCGCTACGCCGAGGCCGTGAAGACCGGCAAGATCGGGCCGGAGCTGGTGCCGGTCGCCACCAAGTCGAAGGAACTCGGCTGGGGTCTGGCGACCGAGGACGAGCCGCCGCGCCCGGGCACGACCGTCGAGCAGCTGGCGAAGCTCAAGACGCCGTTCCGCCCGCACGGCCGGATCACCGCGGGCAACGCGGCCGGTCTCAACGACGGAGCCACCGCGGCGATCCTCGCCGACGAGGACACCGCGCGCGAGCTGGGCCTGCCGATCGGGATGCGGCTGGTCGGCTACTCGTTCGCCGGCGTCGAGCCGGAGGTGATGGGCATCGGACCGGTACCGGCCACCGAGAAGCTGTTCAAGCGCACCGGCCTGTCCATCGACGACATCGGCCTGTTCGAGATCAACGAGGCGTTCGCGGTGCAGGTGCTCGCGTTCCTCGACCACTTCGGCATCGCCGACGACGACCCGCGGGTCAACCAGTGGGGCGGCGCGATCGCCTGCGGGCACCCGCTGGCCTCCTCCGGCGTGCGGCTGATGACGCAGCTGTCGCGCCAGTTCGCCGAGCGCCCCGACGTGCGCTACGGCCTCACCACGATGTGCATCGGCATCGGCATGGGCGGCACCGTGATCTGGGAAAACCCGGCCTACACCGGCGCTGAGGGGGCGAAGTAATGACTTTCACCGCTGAAGAGGCGAAGGCCGCGTTCCCGGACGAGGTCGTGACCAATGCGGTCACCAACCTGGTCAAGGTTCCCGGGCTGGACAAGCCGGTCGCGCTCATCACCTTGGACAACGGCCACGACCACACCCGGCCGAACACCTTCGGCCCGCAGGGTCTCGTGGCGCTGAACGCCGCGCTGGACAAGGCGTTCGCCGCCGAGCCCGCCGCGATCGCGGTCACCGGCAAGCCATTCATTTTCGCGGTCGGCGCGGATCTTTCCGGCGTCGAGGCGGTCTCGGACCCGAAGCTGGCGCGGGAGATCGCGCAGACCGGGCACGACGTGTTCCGCCGGCTCGCCGAGTCGAAGATCCCGACGTTCGGCTTCGTCAACGGCGCGGTGATGGGCGGCGGGCTCGAGCTCGCGCTGTCGTGTCACTACCGGACGCTGTCGGAGAACACCGCGGCGATCGCGTTCCCCGAGGTGTTCCTCGGCCTGTTCCCGGGCTGGGGCGGCACGCAGCTGCTGCCCAACCTGATCGGCCCGGACGCCGCGGTCACCGTCATCATCGAGAACGCGTTGGCGCAGAACAAGATGCTCAACGTGCGCAAGGCCGCCGAACTCGGCATCGTCGACGAGGTCTTCGGTTCCGCGGACTACCTGGAGCAGTCGCTGCTGTGGCTGGCGAAGGTGGTCAACGGCGAAATCACCCCGGCGCGTCGAGAAATCGACCGCGGCGCGGAGTGGGACGCGGCCATCGCGCGCGCGAAGGCCATTGTGGACGGTCGCACGCACGGTGCCTCGCCGGGCGCGACCAAGGCGGTCGAACTGCTGGAGCTGGCACGGGAGAACGATCTCGACCGCGGTTACGCGGCGGAGACCGACGGACTAGCCGAGCTGCTGATGTCGGACGTGCTGCGGGCCGGGCTCTACTCGTTCAACCTGGTCAACAAGCGGGCCAAGCGGCCGGCCGGTGCGCCGGACAAATCGTTGGCGCGCAAGGTGAACAAGGTCGGCATCGTCGGTGCGGGCCTGATGGCCAGTCAGCTGGCCCTGCTGTTCGTGCGCCGCCTCAAGGTGCCAGTGGTGCTCACCGACGTCGACCAGGCACGGATCGACAAGGGCGTGGGCTATGTCCACGAGGAGATCGACAAGCTGCTCGCGAAGAAGCGCGTGTCGCCGGACGGCGCGAACCGGCTTAAGGCGCTTGTCACCGGCTCGCTCGACAAGGCCGCCTTCTCCGACGCGGACTTCGTGATCGAGGCGGTGTTCGAAGAGCTGGGTGTGAAGCAGCAGGTGTTCGCCGAGCTGGAGCAGCACGTCTCCGCCGAGGCGATCCTGGCCACCAACACGTCTTCGCTGTCGATCACCGCGATGGCCTCGAAGCTCCAGCACCCGGAGCGCGTGGTCGGCTTGCACTTCTTCAACCCGGTGGCCGTGCTGCCGCTGCTGGAGATCGTGCGCGGCGAGAAGACCGACGACGCGGCGCTGGCGACCGCGTTCTCGGTCGGCAAGCAGCTGAAGAAGTCCAGCGTGCTGGTGAAGGACGCGACCGCGTTCGTCGTGAACCGGCTGCTGCTGCGCTTCCTCGGCGAGGTGCTGGTGGCGGTGGACGAGGGCACGCCGTTCGACGTTGCCGACTCCGCGCTGGAACCGCTCGGCCTGCCGATGTCGCCGCTGAACCTGATGCAGCTCGTCGGCCCGGCCATCGCGCTGCACGTCGGGGAGACGCTGCACGGCTCGTTCCCGGACCGCTTCACGGTCAGCGAGAACCTGGACAAGTTCGTGAAGGCGGGCAAGAAGGGCGTCTGGACCTGGGACGCGACCGGCAAGCCGTCGGTCGACCCGGAGGTCGCCGAACTGTGGAAGCAGGGCGACAGCCCGTCCACGGCCGAGCAGGTCCGCGACCGCGCGCTGAACGCGATCGCCGAGGAAGTCCGGATCATGCTCGACGAGGGTGTGGTCGCGGAGGCGCAGGACATCGACCTGTGCCTGATCCTCGGCGCGGGCTGGCCGTTCTGGCTGGGCGGCATCACGCCGTACCTGGACCGGGCGGGCGTGTCGGAGCGGGTGAACGGCAAGCCGTTCCTCTCCCCGGGCGTCGCCTCGGTGCCGGTGGCGTAACCAGCTGCTGACGAAGCCGCTCCCGTGCCTGCGCGGGGGCGGCTTCTTCGTACCCGCGCCCCCAACCCCGCCGAAGGGTTTCGCGGCCCGGCCCGAGCGTCCGTGAAGGGCCCCTTGAGGGAATCCAAGTCCGGCAAGGGGCCCTTCCCGGACCAGTCGGGAGCGCGTCGGTCCAAGGCACTGCCGCAGACGGGTAGTCGGGCGAGCGGGAAGCTTCCTCGCCCCGGCCCCCATCCGTGATCTTCCGGGCACCGGCCGTTCACCGCTGCCCCATACCGTCCTGCCGAATCACGACAGCAGGTCAGGAGCAGGATGAACACCACCGAACCGGACGGCGTCGGCCGTCGCGGATTCTTCAAGCGCGCCGGGCTGATCGGCGCGGCGGCGGCCGGGGTGCCGGTGCTGGCAGCCGGACCAGCCGACGCGAGCGGCCTCGATCTGGGACTGGACCTCGACGTCGACCTCAACCGGCTGTTCGGCCGGCACTACCAGTGGGTGGTCGGCGACCACCATACGCACAGCCAGTACTCGTACGACGCGATGTACACCATCGACCGGATCGCCTCCGGCGCCCGCGAACACGGCGCGAAGTGGGTCGTTTTCACCGACCACGGGCACGCGACGCACGAGAAGTCGTCGGTGGAGCCCACTGCCCGCGACGTGCTCGCCGCGCAGCGCCGGCACCCGGACCTGCTGCTGTGGCACGGCATGGAGTGGAACGTGCCGGGCGCGGAGCACGCCACGCTGTTCTTCCAGGCCGGCCGCGACCAGGCGACCGTGCTGCGCGAGTTCGAGCGCAGCTTCGACTGGCGGCTCACCGGCAGCGAATCGTCTTCCCCGGAGCACGAAGAGCTGGCGCTCAAGGGCTTGCGCTGGCTGGCTGACCAGGAACGCAAGCGCCGGATCCACGCTCCGGTGGTGTTCGTCAACCACCCGCTGCGCAACGGCCGGGTCTCGCCGCACGAACTGCGCAACTACCGCGACACCGCGCCGGGCATCGTGATCGGCATGGAAGGCGCGCCCGGCGCGCAGGCGGACGGCTTCCCCAAACCGAACGGCAACGGCGGCGCGCGCGGCGGATACGTCAACGACCCCGGCGCGAACTCGTGGCCCGGTTTCCCGGCCGAGGCGTATCGCACGTACGGCGGCTGGGACTGGACCGCCGCGAAGGTCGGCGGATTGTGGGATTCCCTGCTGGCCGAAGGGAAACCGTGGTGGATCACCACGAACTCCGACTCGCACTACAACCGCGGCGACCAGCTCGTGCGCCCCCAGGTGCCGGACGGATGGTACGAGCAGAACGGCAAGTACCCGGACCCGGTGGACAGCGGAACGCCGCAGCTTTTCGCGCCGTACGCGGACTTCTACCCCGGCGAGTTCAGCCGCACTGTCGTCGGCGTGCGCCGACCGGGTTTCGAGGGTGTCTTGGAGGGCCTGCGCGCCGGCCGGATCTGGCTGTCTCACGGCGGTTTGGTGCAGCAGCTGGAAGTCGGCGTGTACGGCGACGGCGGCTGCGAAACCTTCGGCGGACGGCTGCGCGTGCGCCGCGGCTCGACGGTGACCGTGGTGGTGTCGGCGGTGACCGCCAACCGGCCGAACGGATCCGGCTCGGTGCCGAAACTGGGCCGGCTGGACCTGATCCGCGGGCCGGTCACCGGTCCGGCGGCGGATCGGGACACGATGACCGCGCCTGGCACGCGGGTAGCGAAGTCGTTCGAGCCTTGGCGCGGCTACGCCGGACGGCGGGTGATGTTCAAGCACACGTTCCCGAACGTGCGGGAGCCGTTCTACGTGCGTGTGCGCGGGACGGACGGAAAACGGCACGTGCCGGGCGGGATCGAGCCCGCGATGGACGTGGTGGGGCAGGCTGACCCGTACGAAGACCTTTGGCTGTACGGGAACCCGACGTTCGTCGACGTCCGCTGAGGACGGTCGCCGGCAGGTGCGGTCACCGCCGCGCCTGCCGGTTCAGACGTCCACGACGGTGAGCAGCCGGTCGAGCCCGGCGAAGTCCTTCGCATTCCGGGTCAGCAGCGGGATCCGGTGCACCGCGGCGGTCGCGGCGAGCTGCAGGTCCAGCCGGCGCGGGCGCGGATTCCGGCCGAACCGACGGACCAGCGCGGCGGCCGTGCCGTACATCTTGGCTTCGCTGACGCCGAACGGCAGCACCGGGAAGTACTGGAGTGCGGCGTGATAACGCTCGACCCGTTCCGAGAGCTGAATCGGGTCCTCGGTCGCGAGGCCGTAGGCCAGCTCCGCGAGAGTCACTGAGCTGATCACCGGCACCGCGGACGCGTACGTGCCCAGGTCCAGCCGTTCGAGGTCGATGACCACGGAGGTGTCGAGCAGGACTCTGGACGGAGAGGTCACTGCCCTTCCTCGGGGTCGAGCGGGTTGTCCGGCCCGAAGACCGCGTCATCGGCCTCTCGCTCGCGGCGCCATTCGGCGCTGTCCATCGGCGGCAGCCCGCGGAACGCTTCCTGGATCTCGCCGAGCGTCCGCTCCGGCTGTGCTTCTTCGGCGCGGTGCGGCACCAGGTCGGCGACCGGGGTTCCGTTGCGGGTCACGATGAATTCCTCGCCCGCGGCCACCTGCCGCATGATCTCCGCGTTGTCGTTGCGCAGCTCCCGTTGGCCGATAGTGCGCACCATAACGACCAATGTAGCACCTTTTTGAGAATGTGCTACAACGATGCTACGTCGTCGGCAGCCGCACCGTCACCGACAGCCCGCCGCCGACCACCGGCTCTGCCGTCACCGTTCCGCCGTGCGCCTGCACCGCCGCGCGCACGATCGACAGGCCCAGCCCCGCCCCCGACCGGGCCGTCCGGGCCACCCCCGCGCGGCGGAACGGCTGGAACAGCTCCGGCACCGACGCCGGGTCCAGCAGCCCTCCCGACGACCGGACCCGCAGCGTCGACCACTGCGCGCCAGGCTCGGTGGTCACCTCGATCCATCCGCCGTCCACGTTGTGCCGCACCGCGTTCTCCACCAGGTTCCCCGCGATCCGTTCCAGCAGCGCCGGGTCTCCGATCGCCGGCGACGGCTGCATCGAGAACTCCGCGCGCAGGTTCCGTTTCTCCGCCTCCGCGCGTACCGCGGCCCACGCGCGTTCCACCAGCACCGGCAGGTCGACCAGTTCCCGCGTCGCCAGGCCCGCGCCGTCGGTGCGGGCCAGCAGCAGCAGGGAATTCACCAGCTGGCCGGCCCGTTCCGTCGCGTCCAGCACGACTCCGGCCATCCGGCGGAACTCCGCCTCGTCGGCGTGCTCGTCCGACAGCGTCACGTCCAGCTCGGTGCGGATCACCGACAGCGGCGTCCGCAATTCGTGGCTCGCGTTGGCGACGAAATGCCGCTGCGAGTCGAACGCGTCCTGCAGCCGGTCGAGCATGTCGTCGAACGTCCGGGCCAGCTCCGCCAGCTCGTCGCGGGAGCGGATCTCGCCGATCCGCTCCCCCATCGATTCGATGGACAGCCGTTGCGCGGTACCGGTGATTTCGCGCAGCGGCCGCAGCACGCGGGACGTGAAGGTCCACGCCAGGATCGCCGCGGCGGCCACCACGAAGCAGAACGCGAGCGAGCCGAAGATCAGCACCCGGGTGACCGCGTGCGTGCGCAGGTGCTGCGCGAGCGTCGAGGCGTCGACATCGACTCCGTCGACCCGCACGATCGTGCCCGGCGGCATGTGCGGCACCGCGTCGACCGCGTCGCCGACCAGCGTCCAGGCGAGCCACAGCAGCAGCAGGCCCGCGGCGGCGACCAGGACCGTCGCCAGCACCGTCACGCGCACCCGCAGGCTGCGGGCGCCGGGCAGCTTCACTCGGCGCCGGCCACCGGCACCCGGTAGCCCGAGCCGACCACGGTCTCGATGATGCCGGGTTCGCCGAGCTTCTTGCGCAAGGTCATCACCGTGACCCGGACGGTGGTGGTGAACGGGTCGGCGTTCTCGTCCCACACCCGTTCCAGCAGTTCCTCGCTGCTGACCACGGAACCGGCCGCGGACAGCAGCACCTCGAGCACACCGAACTCCTTGCGGGTCAGCTCGACCGGCCCGCTCGCCCGCCGGACGGTGCGCTTCGCCGGGTCCAGCTCGACGTCGCCCGCGGTGAGCAGCGGCGGCGCGGCGGGCGTCGCGCGCCGGCCCAGCGCCCGCACGCGCGCGACCAGCTCGGGGAACGCGAACGGCTTGGCCAAGTAGTCGTCCGCGCCCAAGGACAAGCCGTCCACCCGGTCGGACACCGAACTGCTCGCGGTGAGCATGAGGACCCGGGTCAGCTCGCCGGAGGCGACGATCTCGCGGCACAGGTCGTCGCCGGACATGCCGGGCAGGTCGCGGTCGAGCAGCACCACGTCGTACCGCGTGACGGACGACTTTTCGTGTCCGTCGTCGCCGGTGAGCGCAATGTCGACGGCCATGCCTTCGCGACGTAGCCCGCGGGCGATCGCATCGGCCAACGGCTCTTCGTCTTCGACTACCAGAACTCGCACCAGACCACAATCCCACAGTTTCCTGAGAGCACCTGAGAGACCTCAGTGGACACTCAGCCGGCGCTGGTCAGCTTTGCGGTCCGTGAAGGGAACATTGAGGGACTCTGAGTCCCTCAATGTTCCCTTCACGACGTGCCGAGGCCGCGGTAGGCGATGTATGCACGCTCAGCCCCAGCGCAGCGCGAACCACAGCCGCATCCGGGTCTCCGGGTCGGCCAGTCGCACGTCCAGCGCGCGCTCCACCTGCCCGATCCGGTGCCGGACGCTGTTGCGGTGCACACCGAGTTCCGCGGCGGTGCGGTCCCAGCTGCCATGGTGGGCAAGCCAGACCCGCAAGGTCGGCACCAGTTCGCGTCCGTGCGCGCGGTCCAGTTCCTTCAGCGGAGCCAGCAGCCGCTCGGCGAACGCGCCAGCCGCGTCCGGCGGGACCAGCTGGTCGAATCCGAGCGGATCGGCGCCGGCGGCCAGCGGACGGGACAACGCACGGGCGCGGGCCAGCAGCAGTTCTGTCTCCGCGACCGCGGCGGGCAGGTCCGCGGCCGGGCGCGGCGGACCGGCGACCGCGAGCCAGCCGTGTTCGAGCAGTCCGTCGAGGTCGGCGGGCTCGTCTCCGGCGATCGCGTAGAACTGGGGCCCGGGCAGCACTCGCACCAGCGGAGTGTCGAGCCGCGCGCGCAGCCAATCCGGCCGCTGGGACAGCGCGTCCGGGCCTTTGCGGTGCGCGACTCCGGCGACAAGCCGGGCCTGATCGCTGCCGACCACTCCGGCGAGCGCCTCCGCGCTCGCGCCGCCGAGCAGCAACGCGGTCGCGGCGGCGCCCAGTTCCGCACTGTCCGAACCGGCCCTCCCGACCAGCCCGAGCAGCGCCGCGCCGACCGCCAGGATCGCCCGGTCCCCGCTGCCGAACCGGTCCGCCCGCCCGATCACGACCAGGTGCGCGGCGGTCGCCTGCGGGTAGACCGGCTGCGCCACGATGTGCGTGCCGTCCGGCAAGTCCGTCGAGGCGATCCGGATTCCGGTGCCGGACCGCAGGGTCGCGAGAAGTTTCTTCACCGGCAGCGGCAACGGCTGCGGAGCCTCGTAGCCCGCGGCCAGCACGTCGCCAGCGCCGACCATAGCGACCCACGCGCGCAACCGACCGGCGAGCGCGGCGACCAGTTCGCCCAGACCGCCGCCCGCGGCGCGAGTCAACGCCTCGCGCGCTTCGGCGAGCCGCCGTTCCTCGTGCCGCTCCGCCTCCGCGAGCGCGACCGCGACCGCGCGGTTGATCGCCAAGAACGGCGTGGCCGGGCGCACGACGAGAAGCGGGAGCCCGTTCTTGACGCAGGCGTCGCGCAACGCGGACGGCAGGGTCTCCGAGACGGTCGGCGTGAGGCCGAAACCCAGCGCGGCCACGCCCGCGTCGCACAGTCTCCGCACGTAGCGGTCCGCGTCCCGCGGAAGGTTCACGCCCGCGGTGAGCACCAGCTCCGCCCCGACGAGATACGGCGCCGGATCGGCCAGCTCACTGACGTGCGCCCAGCGCACCGGCCGGTCCAGCGCGCCCGGGAGCAGCGTTTCGGGCACTGTCTCAAGCGCCAGCTCCGGGTTGCCGACAACAGTGCGTAATGGAACCGTCACCTCAACTGGTACGACAGCATCCCGCTGGGTCATTTGAACCAACCTCCCGCAAATTCCGGGATAGATGGTCCCATCCCGTCGTGAGGTCGGCCGGACCTACGGTGTCCGGCAAGAACCCACCCTGTTTCTAGGAGGACCCGTGGGCGGCGACTATGCGGTGATCGCGCTGTACATCGCGGGCATGATCGGGGTCGGCTGGATCGGCCTCCGGCTGGCCAAGACCAAGTCCGACTACCTGGTCGCCGGGCGGCGGCTCGGCTGGTTCATGTACTCCGGCACGATGTCCGCGGTCGTGCTCGGCGGCGCGTCCACGGTCGGCGGCGTGAAGCTCGGCTACACCTACGGCATCTCCGGCGCCTGGCTGGTGATCACCATCGGCGTCGGGATCCTCGTGCTGCACGCGGTTTTCGCGCGACGGCTGGTGCGGCTGCGCGTGTACACCGTCGGCGAGATGCTCGACCTGCGCTATGGCGGCCGCGCCAGCGCGGTGTCCGGCGCGGTGATGTGGGGCTACACGCTCATGCTCACGGTCACCTCGACGCTGGCCTTCGCGTCCATCTTCAAGGTGCTGTTCTCGATCCCCAGCTGGGCCGGGATCGCCCTCGGCGGGTCGATCGTGGTGCTGTACTCGGTGCTCGGCGGCATGTGGTCGATCACGTTGACCGACATCGCCCAGTTCGTCATCAAAACCGTCGGCATCCTGCTGGTGCTGCTGCCGATCGCGGTCGTCTCCGCGGGCGGCTTCGGCGGGATGGCCGAGAAGCTGGACGCGTCGTACTTCGAGTTCTCCTCGATCGGCGGCGAGACGATCCTGACTTACTTCCTGATCTACACGTTCGGCCTGCTGATCGGGCAGGACATCTGGCAGCGGGTGTTCACCGCGCGCACGCCGAAGATCGCGACCGGTGGGGGCATCATTTCCGGCGTCTACTGCCTCGTGTACGGCATCGCCGGCGCACTGATCGGCACCGCGGCGAAGGTGCTGTACCCGGATCTCGGCAGCGCGCAGGACGCCTTCGCCACGATCGCGGAACGGCTGTTGCCCACCGGCGTACGCGGTCTCGTGCTCGCCGCGGCGCTGTCCGCGCTGATGTCGACCTCCAGCGGCGCGCTGATCGCTTGCGCCACCACGACGACGTCGGACCTGCTGCGCAAGGTCGGTCTTAAGAGCGGCGAGGTGCTGCGCAACCGCGTCACGACGCTGGTGCTCGGCATTGTCGCGATCGGCATCGCGATGCTGGTGGACGACGTCGTCAACGCGCTCACTATCGCGTACGACATCCTCGTCGGCGGCTTGCTGGTGACGATCATCGGCGCGCTCTTCTGGAAGCGCGGTACTCGCGAAGGCGCGTACGCGTCGATGGTGACCGGCACGGTGTCCGTCATCGCCTTCATGATCATCGACGGCGTCGCAGCCAACAGCCCGATTTATTGGGGTCTCGGAGTCAGCCTGATCGTGTACGTCGCTGTCAGTCTCGTGACGCCGCGCACGCCGGACAGCATTCTTTCCGTGTGGACACAACGTCTTCACGGGTCCGAAAACCCCGCAGCCGCTGAAGATCTCAGCACATCCGGAACACGACAGGAGTTGGCCCAGTGAGTGAACAGCGTCCGGTCGGCCCGGTCGACTCGTCGCAGATCCCGCGCTTCGCCGGTTTCGCTACCTTCGCCCGGCTGCCGCGGATCGACGAGGTGTCGAACGCTGACGTGGCGGTGGTCGGCGTGCCGTTCGACTCGGGCGTCTCGTACCGTCCCGGCGCACGGTTCGGTCCGGCTTCGCTCCGCGAGGCGAGCCGGCTGCTGCGGCCGTACCACCCGGTGCTGGACGTGTCTCCGTTCGCGGAGAAGCAGGTGGTGGACGCGGGCGACATCGCCGTGAACCCGTTCCACATCGGCGAAGCGATCGAGAAGCTGCAGCAGGAAGCCGAAGTGCTCACCGCGGGCGACACCCAGTTAGTGACCATCGGCGGCGACCACACCATCGCGTTGCCGCTGCTGCGCGCGGCGGCGAAGAAGCACGGTCCGGTCGCGCTGCTGCACTTCGACGCACACCTCGACACCTGGGACACCTACTTCAACGAGCCGTACACGCACGGCACGCCGTTCCGTCGTGCTGTCGAGGAAGGCATTCTCGACACCAGCGCGCTGTCGCACGTCGGCACGCGCGGTCCGCTGTACGGCAAGCGCGACCTCGAAGACGACCGACGGCTCGGCTTCGGCATCGTCACCTCCAGCGACGTGCTGCGGCGAGGCGTCGACGAGACGGTGGACGCGCTGCGGCAGCGCATCGGGGACCGTCCGCTGTACGTGTCCGTGGACATCGACGTGCTCGACCCAGCGCACGCGCCCGGCACCGGGACCCCCGAAGCGGGCGGCTTGACCAGCCGCGAGCTGCTGGAGATCCTCCGCGGACTGCGCGGGCTCAACCTGGTCGGCGCGGACGTCGTGGAGCTCGCTCCGGCCTACGACCACGCCGAGATCACCGCGATCGCCGCTTCGCACGTCGCCTACGACCTGGTCAGCCTGCTGGCGCTCGGACGCGACGCATGACCCGGATCGGTGGCGACGTCGTCGTCGAAACGCTGCGGTCCCTCGGCGCGGACACCGTGTTCGGACTGCCCGGCCAGCACGCGCTCGGCCTGTTCGAGGCGCTCCGCCGGGCCGACGACGTGCGCGTGATCAGCGCGCGGGTGGAGAACAATCTCGCCTTCGCCGCGGACGGACACGCGCGCGCCCGGCTGGCCGCCGATCCGCACGGCCCGGTGCCGGTCACGCCGATGATCGTGTCGACCGGCCCCGGCGCGCTGCTCACCCTGGCGTCACTGCAGGAATCGCGTGCCGCGTCGGTGCCGGTGCTCGGGATCTCCAGCCAGGTCCCGGTGGCCGGCCTCGGCGGCGGACGGCACGGGTACCTGCACGAGCTGCCCGATCAGCAGGCCAGCTTCTCGGGCGTCGTGAAGTCGGTGCACGTGGTCCGGTCGATCAGCCAGATCCCGACCGCGGTGCGCGAGGCGTGGGCCTCTGCCGCCACCGCACCGTATGGACCGGTGTGGGTGGAGATCCCGCAAGACGTGCTGCTCGCCGCGGCGACTCTGCCGCCGCTGACCACGGTCACCGCGGTCCCGGCACCGCTCGAACCGCTGCCGGAGCTGGTGGCGGAAGCGGCGAAACTCCTTGCCACCGCTGAGAATCCGGTCATTCTCGCAGGCGGCGGCGCGCTCCGGTCCGGTGCGCACGACGAACTTCGCCAGCTCGCCGAGACCCTTCGCGCGCCAGTGGTGTCGACGTTCGGCGGCAAGGGTGTCTTCGCCTGGGACCACGAGCTTTCCGCGCAATCCTGGCTGGAAGACTGGCACACCACGGAATTCCTGTCCGCCGCCGACGTGCTGCTGGTGCTCGGCTCCGGCTTGGGCGAGCTGTCCAGCAATTACCGCGAGTTCGCGCCCCGCGGGCGGCTCGTGCAGGTGGAGGCGGACCTCGGCAAGCTGGAGTCGAACTACCCAGCGCTCGCGCTGCACGCCGACGTCCGGCCCACCCTCCGCGCGCTGCTGGACCAGCTGACGCCGCGCCCCGCGGACGGCCGGGCCGAAGCGGCGGTCAAGGATCTCCTCTCCCGCGTCGAAGCCCGGCTGTCCGAGCAGCCGCTCGAACTGGAGCGGAAGCTGATCGAAGACATCCAGGCGGCGCTTCCGGAAGGCACCCAAACCTTCTGGGACATGACCATCGCGGCGTACTGGGCGTGGTCGGCCTGGAACCCCGACCACGCGCCGATCCACACCGCGCAGGGCGCCGGCGGCCTCGGCTACGGCCTGCCCGGCGCGCTCGGCTCGGCCGCGGCTGGCATCCGCGCGCTGGCCGTGTCCGGCGACGGAGGCGCGATGTACGGGCTGGCCGAGCTCGCCACCGCCGTGCAGCACCAGCTCGACGTGACCTGGCTGATCGTCGACGACGGCGGCTACGGCATCCTCCGCGAGTACCTCACCGACGCGTTCGGCCAGACCACCGCGACCGAGCTGCCCCGGCCGGATTTCGTCGCGCTCGCCGAGTCGTTCGGCGTCCCCGCCCGGCGCACCACCGCGGACACCGTCCGCGCCGATCTCGCTGAGGCGCTGCGCATGCCCGGCCCTTCGGTCGTCGTTCTTCCCGCGGTGCTGAAGATGTTCGCCCCGACCCACCTTGAGCATCCGTGATTCAGCTCCGCTCGCGGGTACGTGGGGCTCTTTCTTTTCCCGTGGCCGCGGCAGAGCTGCACGACAAGGACGTGAAGGGCCCCTCGCAGGACTCGGATTCCCACACACCACCAGCCAGGGCCGTGAAGGACCCCTTGCGGGACTTGGATTCCCTCAAGGGGCCCTTCACGGACTGAAAGCCATCACGGGCTCAACTCAGGCGCGGGGCTTCCCGCCGGTCGTCTCCTCGACGTCCGAGTCCGATCCGAGCCGTCCCGCGGCCCACTCCGTGATCCGGCGCGCCACGTCCTGGGCGGTCAGGCCGATCCGGTCCAGTACCTCGCCCCGGGTGCCGTGGTCGTGGAACGCCTGCGGCACCGCGAGGTCGCGCAGCGGCACGTCGCACTCCGCATCCCGCAGCACCGCGGCCAGTGCGGAACCGAATCCGCCGTGCCGACCGCTGTCTTCCACGGTCACCACGAGCTTGTGCTGTTCGGCCAGCGCCACCAGCTCGGCCGGTACCGGCACCACCCAGCGCGGGTCCGCGACCGTCACGCCGATGCCCTGGTCCGCGAGCCGGTCCGCGGCCGACAGAGCCAGCTGCGCGAACGGGCCCACCGCGACCAGCAGCACGTCCGTGGACGCCGAAGGACGGCGCAGCACGTCGACCGTGCCGATCCGCTCCACCGCGGGCACGTCCGGGCCGACGCTGCCCTTCGAGAACCGCAGCGCGGTCGGGCCGTCCTGGATCGCGACCGCTTCGCGCAGTTCCTCGCGCAGAGTTCCCGGATCGCGAGGCGCGGCGACCCGCATCCCAGGCACCATGCCGAGCAGCGAGAGGTCCCACATGCCGTGGTGGCTCGGGCCGTCCGGGCCGGTGATGCCCGCCCGGTCCAGCACCAGCGTGACCGGCTGGCGGTGCAGCGCCACGTCCATCAGCACCTGGTCGAACGCGCGGTTCAAGAACGTCGAGTACAGCGCCACCACCGGGTGACAGCCGCCCATCGCGAGCCCGGCCGCCGACGTCACCGCGTGCTGTTCGGCGATGCCGACGTCGAACCAGCGGTCCGGGAAGCGCTCGGCGAACTTCTCCAGGCCGGTCGAGCGCAGCATCGCGGCGGTGATCGCCACGACGTCCTCGCGCTCCGCCCCGATCTTCGCCAGTTCGTCGCCGAACACGCCGGTCCAGCTCGGGCCCTTCACCGGCGGCAGGCCGGTCTCCGGGTCGATCGGGTCGGTCTGGTGCATCTGGTCGGCCTGGTTGTTGACCGCGGGCGCGTAGCCGTGGCCCTTCTCGGTCACCACGTGCACGATCACCGCGCCGCCGAACACCCGGGCGCTCTGGAACGCCTTCTCCAGCGCCACCAGGTCGTGCCCGTCGACCGGTCCGAGGTACTTCAGGCCCAGGTCGGAGAACATCATCTGCGGGCTCAGCGCGTCCTTGATGCCCGCCTTCGCCGCGTGCAGCGCCGCGTAGATCGGCTTGCCCACCACCGGGGTGCTGCGCAGCAGCTCGCGGCCGCCGTCCAGCAGCCGCTCGTAGCCCGGCTGCAGCCGCAACGACGCGAGATGGTCGGCCACCCCGCCGATGGTCGGCGAGTACGACCGGCCGTTGTCGTTGACCACGATCACCACCGGTCGGTCCTTGCGCGCGGCGATGTTGTTGAGCGCCTCCCAGCACATGCCGCCGGTCAGCGCGCCGTCGCCGACCACCGCGATCGCGTGCCGGCGCGGGCCGCCGGACAGCTCGAACGCCTTCGCCATTCCGTCCACATAGGACAGTGCGGCGGACGCGTGACTGCTCTCCACCAGGTCGTGCTCGCTCTCGCTGCGGCACGGGTACCCGGTGGGGCCACCCTGCTGGCGCAGCTTGTCGAACTGGTCGTGCCTGCCGGTGACGATCTTGTGCACGTACGCCTGGTGCCCGACGTCCCACACGATCGCGTCGCGCGGCGAGTCGAACACCCGGTGCAGTGCGAGGGTCAGTTCCACGACGCCCAGGTTGGGGCCGAGGTGCCCGCCCGAGCGGCGGACTTTGTCGACGAGGAAGTCCCTGATCTCGGCCGCCAGCTCGCCGAGGTCCTCGACGCTCATGCGCTTCAGGTCCGCCGGTCCGTGCACCGAGTCCAGCATGGTCACCGCTCCACCTCGCCCGTGTCTTCTCTCCGCCGGTCCGGCCAGTCTACGGACGGCCGCTACCGCGGTCCGGCCCCCCGCCGCCCGGAGCACAGCCGCCGCCGGTCCGCAACTCCACGTGCGGGGAAGATCACCTGCTCGGTCGGTCAACTCGCGGTCACCCCGCGTGTTCGCGATAATCCCGGACGGACCCCGAGCCCGAGAGGACCCCATGGCGGACTTGTACATCGGCGGCGAATGGGTGGACGCGCGCGCGGGCGGCCGGCGCGAGATCCGGTGCCCCGCGGACGGCAGCCTGGTCGCCGAGGTCGCGGAGGCTGCGCCGGAGGACACCGAGGCCGCCATCGCCGCTGCCCGCCGGGCGTTCGACACCGGTCCGTGGCCGGGCACCCCGGCCGCCGAGCGCGGGAACCTGCTGCTGCACGCGGCCGACCTGCTCGACCGGGACGCCGAGGCGTTCGCCCGCGCCGAATCGCTCGACACCGGCAAACGCCTGGTGGAGAGCCGCTACGACATGAGCGACATCGCGGCCTGCCTGCGCTACTTCGGCAAGCTCGCGGGCAACGAGGCGGGCCGGGTCGTGGACACCGGCAGCGCCGACTCGTTCAGCCGGATCGTCTACGAACCCGTCGGCGTCTGCGGCCTCATCACGCCGTGGAACTACCCGCTGCTGCAGACCGTCTGGAAGATCGCGCCGGCGCTGGCCGCGGGCAATACGTTCGTGCTCAAGCCGAGCGAGCTGACGCCGCACACGTCGATCCTCTTCATGAAGCTGCTCTCCGAGGCCGGACTCCCCGGCGGCGTCGCGAACCTCGTGCTCGGCGCCGGCCCGACGGCGGGCGCGCCCCTTTCCACGCATCCGGACGTCGACCTGGTTTCGTTCACCGGCGGGCTGGCCACCGGCAAGGTGATCGCGGCGAACGCGGCGGCGACGGTGAAGAAGGTCGCGCTCGAACTCGGCGGGAAGAACCCGAACGTCGTGTTCGCCGACGCGGACTTCGAAACCGCGGTCGACTACGCGCTGACCGCGGTGTTCCTGCATTCCGGCCAGGTGTGCTCGGCCGGCGCGCGGCTGATCGTCCAGCGCGAATGGCACGACGAGTTCGTCGACGAGCTGGTGCGCCGCGCCGAGCGGATCCGCCTCGGCGGGCCGTTCGACGAGAACGCCGAGACCGGGCCGCTCATCTCGGCCGCGCACCGGGAAAAGGTGGAGCGCTACGTCGCCACCGCGATCGAGGAAGGCGCGGTGCTGCGCACCGGCGGCAAGCGCCCGGACGATCCGGCGTTGCAGGAGGGCTTCTACTACTTGCCGACGATTCTCGACAACGTGCGGCAAGGCAGCACCGCCGTCGTCGAGGAGTCGTTCGGCCCGGTGCTGACCGTGGAGACGTTCACCGACGAGGACGACGCGGTCCGCATCGCCAACGACACCCATTACGGCCTGGCCGGCGGGGTCTTCACCCAGGACGCCGCGCGCGCCCAGCGGGTGGCGAACCGGCTGCGGCACGGCACGGTGTGGATCAACGACTACCACCCGTACCTGCCGCAGGCCGAATGGGGCGGGTACAAGCAGTCCGGCTTCGGCCGCGAACTCGGCCCGACCGGGCTGGCGGAGTACACCGAGGCCAAGCACATCTACCAGAACCTGAGGCCGGGCCCCCAGCGCTGGTTCTCCGGCTGATCCCCCGGGTGCGCGGGCGCGTGCCGGACCGGGGCCTGCGTTGCCCGGCCGCCCCTGCGCACGCGAACCCCATCGAAAGGATCTCGTGCCCTTGACCGACACCGGCGACCAGGAACTCGGCGAATTCGGCTACACCAACCAGCTCAAGAGAACGCTCGGCAGTTTTCACACCTTCGCTGCCGGGATCAGCTACATCTCGGTGCTGACCGGGGTGTTCCAGCTTTCCTACCTGGGGCTGTCCGAAGGCGGGCCGGCGTATTGGTGGTCCTGGCCGGCGGTGTTCCTCGGGCAGCTGACGGTGGCGCTCTGCTTCGCCGAACTGGCCGCGCAGTATCCGGTCGCCGGTTCGATCTACAACTGGACGAAAAAGCTCAGCAATCCGCACATCGCCTGGATGGCGGGCTGGATGATGCTGCTCGCCTCGATCGTCTCGATTTCCGCGACCGCGCTCGCCTACCAGCGGACGCTGCCGCAGATCACCCAGTTCTTCCAGTTCATCGGCGACGGGACCGGCACCAGCGACGCGGCCAACGGCGTGCTGCTGGCGACCGTGCTGATCGCGTTCACGACGCTGGTCAACGCGTTCGGCGTGAAACTGATGGCCCGGATCAACAGCGCGGGCGTGTTCGTCGAGCTGCTTTTCGCGGTGCTGCTGGTGGTGTTCCTCGCGTTCCATTTCGTGCGCGGCCCGTCGGTGGTGACCCAGACGAACGGGACCGAGGCCGGGCATTCGTCCGGGTACCTTGGCGCGTTCCTGATCGCCGGGATCGCCTCGTCGTATGTGATGTACGGCTTCGACACCGCCGCCTCGCTCGGCGAGGAGTCGCTGAACCCGCATCGAAACGCGCCGAAGGCGATCCTGCGCGCGCTGATCGCGTCGTTCGTGCTGGGCGGACTGATCATTCTGTTCGCGCTGATGGCGGTCGGCAGCATCCACGCACCGGAACTGGGCACGGTCGGCCTGCAGTACGTGCTGACCGACGCGCTCGGCCCGGCGATCGGCCGGGTGTTCCTGTTCGTGGTGTTCATCGCGATCACGGTGTGCGTGCTGGCCGTGCACACCGCGGCGATCCGGATCGCGTTCGCGATGGCCCGGGACAACGCCCTGCCCGGCGGCCGGAAACTGGCGCGGGTCAACAAGAAGACCGGCACGCCGGTGCTGCCCGCGATCGTGATCGGCGTACTCGCGGTGGCCCTGCTGGTGCTGAACATCAACTCCACGCAGATCTTCTCCGCGGTCACCAGCCTCGCGATCATCCTGATCTATCTGGCCTACCTGCTGGTCACCGTCCCGATGCTGATCCGCCGGCTGCGCGGCGGCTGGCCGCGCAGCGACGCCCCGTCCGGCCGGTTCTCCCTCGGCCGCTGGGGCCTGCCGGTGAACGTGCTCGCGGTGCTGTGGGGCGGCGCGATGACGATCAACCTGGCCTGGCCGCGCAACGAGATCTACAACGCGTCCCCTCCGTTCCACTGGTACCTGAAATGGATTTCGGTGTTGTTCGTCGGCGTCTTCGCGGCCGGCGGCTTCGCTTACTACTGGTTCGTGCAACGACACAAGGTCGGGGTGCTGGCGGACCACGCCGCCGCCCTCGCGTCCGACGAGGAGGTTTCCCGGTGAGCGGTGCGGAATTCGACTACGTGGTGGTCGGCGGCGGCACGGCCGGATCGGTGGTGGCCGCCCGGCTGTCGGAGGACCCGGGCGCGACGGTCTGCGTCCTCGAGGCCGGACCGTCCGATGTGGACGTTCCGGAGGTGCTCGAGCTCACCCGCTGGATGGGCCTGCTGGAGTCCGGGTACGACTGGGACTACCTGGTGGAGCCACAGGAAGCGGGCAACTCCTTCCTGCGCCAGGCCCGCGCCCGGGTGCTCGGCGGGTGCTCGTCGCACAACTCGTGCATCGCGTTCTGGGCGCCGGCCGAGGACCTGGACGAGTGGGCCGCGATGGGACTGCCCGGCTGGTCCGCGGCGGACGTTTTCCCGTTGTACCGCCGGTTGGAGACCAACGACGGCCCGGGCGGGCACCACGGCCGTTCCGGCCCGGTGACCATCCGGTCGGTGCCGCCGCGCGACCCGACCGGCGTCGCGCTGCTGGCCGCCTGCGCGCAGGCGGGCATCCCGACCGCCGAGTTCAACTCCGGCAAGACCGTCACGCACGGCGCGAACTGGTTCCAGATCAACGCCCGCGAGGACGGCACCCGCTCGTCGGCGTCGGTGTCGTACCTGCACCCGGTTCTGGGCAAGCGGCCGAACCTGGAGGTGCGGACCGGCGCGCGGGCGAAGCGGCTGGTCTTCGACGGACGCCGGTGCACTGGCGTGGAAATCCTGGACGCGGACCTGATCCACCACAGCACGATCACCGCGCGCCGGGAGGTGATCGTGAGCTCCGGCGCGATCGACACGCCGAAACTGCTGATGCTGTCCGGCATCGGCCCTGCCGAACACCTGCGCGAGGTCGGCATCGACGTGCTGGTAGACTCGCCCGGCGTCGGCGCGAACCTCGAGGACCACCCCGAGGGCCTGGTGATGTGGGACGCGCTGCAGCCGATGGCCACCGAATCCACGCAGTGGTGGGAGATCGGCATCTTCACCACGACCGAGCACGGCCTGGACCGCCCGGACCTGATGTTCCACTACGGCTCGGTGCCGTTCGACCTGAACACCGTCCGGCACGGCTATCCGACGACGGAGAACGGCTTCTGCCTCACCCCGAACGTCACCCGCAGCCGCTCCCGCGGCACCGTGCGGCTGCGCACCCGCGACTTCCGCGACAAGCCGCGCGTGGACCCGCGGTATTTCACCGACGAATACGACATGCGGGTGATGACCTACGGCGTGAAGCTGGCCCGGGAGATCGCCGCCCAGCCGGCCCTCGACGAGTGGGCCGGGACGGAACTCGCGCCCGGCCGCGACTGCACCACCGACGACGAGATCGCCGACTACCTGCGCAAGACGCACAACACGGTGTACCACCCGGCGTGCACCGCCCGAATGGGCGCGGACGGCGACCCGGACGCGGTGCTGGACGCGCGGCTGCGGGTGCGCGGAGTGGAGGGGTTGCGGGTGGCGGACGCTTCGGTGATGCCGTTCCTGGTGACCGTGAACCCGTGCATCACGACGATGGCGATCGGCGAGAAGTGCGCGGATCTGCTGAAGGAGGACCGAGGCTGAGAGGCCCGCGGGCGCTCGCCCGGGCCAGCCGGTGAGCCCTCGCGCGGCCCGCGCTCCTGCCGCGACCGCCCGCGTAAGCCTGTGCCGAAACATGCCTGCCCCTCCGCTTCGAGACCGGCCGGCCGAAGCCGGCGGGTGGCGCACCTGCCGTGATGCGCATCCGGTCAGTCGCCCAGCGGCGCGGAGAGGTTCTCAAGTGGCCAAATTGTGACCACCGTCACACTGCAGGCTCGTGCCGGTCGACCCGGAAAATTCTCCGGAACCGCCCGGCACGAGTCGTAAACTTCGTTGCATGGCAGGCAATCGGGCGCTCGGGTGGGCCGGGACGGTCGCCGCGGTCGGGGGCGGCGTCGGGCTTGCGTTGCCGACCGCTCACTACCTGCCTGCGCACTTTCCGCCGGGGGCTGCCGAGCCAGACCTGGACCTCGGGCTCCGGCTGGCCTGCGCGGGTGCGCTCGCGTTCGCGTTCGGGCTGGCGGTCCTCACACTGCGACGGCGCCAGGACGAGCCGCTCGCCTTCACGACTCTCGCCGGGATCGCGGTAGCCGGCATTCTGCTGCGCTACCTGATCGTCACGCTGCCCAAGGACGACGACCTCGCCCCGTCCGCAGGAGTGTCGCCTGCGGTCGGGGCGTGGGTCCTGCTGGTGTCCGGGCTCGTACTGGTCGCGACGGGGCTCGCGGCGGCCGCCGCGGTGCAGCGGTCGACCTGACGGCACCTCGCCGCCGCCAGACTCACTGCAGCAGCGCGACGCACTCCACGTGATGCGTCATCGGGAACGCGTCGAACGCCCGCAAATCGGTCAACGAGTACCCGTGCTCGGCGAAGAACGCCACGTCCCGCGCAAGCGCCGCCGGGTCGCACGCCACGTACACGACCCGGTCCGGTTCCCCCGCCGCGATCGCCTCGACCACGGCACGGCCGGCCCCCTTGCGCGGCGGGTCCAGCACCACGACGTCGACCGGCGTCGGGGCGTCTTCGATGACGTGCTCCACCCGCCCGGTCTGCCAGCTCACCTGCGGCAGATCGGCCAGGTTCCGCTCGCCGTCGGCGACCGCGCGGCGGCCGGATTCGATGGCCAGCACCCGGCCGTCCGGACCGACCTGCTCGGCCAGCACCGCGGCGAACAGGCCGACGCCCGCGTAGAGGTCCCAGGCGACCCCGCCGTTCGGCGCTTCCGCCCAGTCGCCGACGACCTGCGCGAGCACGTCCGCGGCGCGCGGATGGACCTGCCAGAAGCCGTGTGCGTCCAGCCGCCATTCGCGGCCGGCGGCGTGCTGCACCGCCAGCCCGCCGGAGAGCTGCTTGCCCTGGGTTCGCCCGCGCACCGTCGCGAGTTCGCGAAGGTGGAGGTGGCCTTCGCCGTCGCTGGTCACCTCCAGTTCGGTGCCGGGACGCCAGCGCTTGCTCAACGCGGTGTCCAGCGATCCGGGCACGGCGATGGGACAGTCGTCCAGCGGGATCACGCGGTGGCTGTGGTGCGCGCGCAACCCGGCCCGACCGTCCCGGCCGGCGACCAGGCGGACGCGGCTGCGCCAGCCGAGCGGATTCTCGTCCAGCGGTTCGACCACCACGTCGCGCGTGACGCCGGCCAGCCGCTGCAGCTGCTCAGCCACGACGGCCGCCTTCAGCGAGCGCTGGTACTCCGGCGACGCGTGCTGCCAGTCGCAGCCGCCACAGCCGCCGGGAGCGGCGAGCGGACACGGCGGCGTGACGCGATGCGCGGACGCCTCCAGGACTTCCACCGCGTCCGCGCGGCAGAACGAGCCGCCCTTGTCCTCGGTCACCTCGACGCGCACGCGTTCGCCGGGCAGCGCGTGCCGGACGAACACCACCCGGCCGTCTGCCCGCGACACACAGTGTCCGCCGTGCGCCACCGGGCCGACTTCCAGCTCCAGGGTGCGCCCTAGCCAGCTCATTCAGAATTCTCCTTGGTTACAGGGGCCGGCTTGGCCGCGTCAGCGGGCCTCGGCGCACCGGTCGCGAAGCCGCGTCGCACGTCACCGGCGGACGGACGGGTCTTGCGCAGCCGCGCGGCCGCTTTCGCCGACGACTCCAGCTGCCACGGCACGCTCGCCACGACCACGCCCGGTTGGAACAACAGCCGCCCCTTGAGCCGCAACGCGCTCTGGTTGTGCAGCACCTGCTCCCACCAGTGCCCGACGACGTACTCGGGAATGAACACCGTGACCACGTCGCGCGGATTGGCGCCGCGCACGCGCTTCACGTAGTCCAAGACCGGCTTCGTGATTTCCCGGTACGGCGACTCGACGACCTTCAGCGGCACCTTGAACTTGTGCTCTTCCCATTCCTGGGTGAGGTGCCGGGTGTCTACATCGTCCACGTTGACAGTAACCGCCTCGAGCACGTCCGGGCGCATCGCCTTCGCGTAGGCCAGCGCACGCAGCGTCGGCCGGTGCAGCTTCGACACCAGCACGATGGCGTGGTTGCGCGAGGGCAGCACGGTCGACGCCTCGCCCATCTCCTTCAGTTCGTCGGCCACCCGGTCGTAGTGCTTCCGGATCGCCGTCATCAGCGCGAAGATCGCCACCATCGCGGCGATCGCGATCCACGCGCCGAGCAGGAACTTCGTGATCAACACGATGACCAGCACGGTGCCGGTCATCG
The DNA here is from genome assembly GCF_000383915.1 of Amycolatopsis benzoatilytica AK 16/65. Classification (NCBI taxonomy): domain Bacteria; kingdom Bacillati; phylum Actinomycetota; class Actinomycetes; order Pseudonocardiales; family Pseudonocardiaceae; genus Amycolatopsis; species Amycolatopsis benzoatilytica. The sequence continues at coordinate 803,492 of NZ_KB912942.1, read as the reverse complement.
TCAGGCCGATCGCGTTCACCGTCTGAGAGCGGCGCATCCGCCGCCGCGCGCCCGGGTCGGTCTCCTTGGCCAGCAGCCGGTTCCAGTGCCGGATCATGCCCGCCTGGCTCACCGTGAACGACACGAACACGCCCACGATGTACAGCTGGATCAGCCGGGTGACCTCCGCGTCGAACGCGATGATCAACACCAGCGCGAAGACCGCGAGGAACAGGATCCCGTTGGAGAACGCGAGCCGGTCGCCGCGGGTGTGCAGCTGGCGCGGCAGGTAGCGGTCCTGGGCGAGGATCGAGCCGAGCACCGGGAATCCGTTGAACGCGGTGTTCGCGGCCAGCAGCAGGATGATGCCGGTGGAGAACGAGATGTAGTAGAACGCCGGCGGGAAGCTGGCGAACACCGCATGCGCGATCTGCGCGACGATCGTCTTCTGCTCATAGCCCGCGGGCGCGCCGGCCAGCTGCCGCGCCGGATCCTCGGCGAAGTTCACCTTGGTGACGACCGCGAGCGTGATGATGCCGACCAGCATGGTCACCGCGAGCACGCCCATCAGCAGCAGCGTGGTGGCGGCGTTCTTCGACTTCGGCTTGCGGAACGCGGGCACGCCGTTGCTGATCGCCTCGACGCCGGTCAGCGCCGCGGCACCGGAGGAGAACGACCGCAGGATCAGGAACACGAACGCGAACCCGGCCCAGCTGCCCTCTTGGTGCAGGGTGAACCCGGCGCTCTCGGCCCGCATCTCGGTGCCGGTCGCGGCCTGGAACAGACCCCAGGCGACCATCAGCAGAATCCCGGCGATGAATCCATAGGTGGGGATGGCGAACGCTTTGCCGGATTCGCGCACTCCGCGAAGATTCAGCGCGGTCAGAATCGCCACGATCGCGACCGCGGTGATCACTTTGTGATCGGCCACCCACGGCACCGCGGAGCCGATGTTCGCGACACCGGACGAAGTGGACACCGCGACGGTCAGCACGTAGTCGACCAGCAGCGCGCTCGCCACCGTGAGGCCGAACTTGCCGCCCATGTTGGTGGTCGCGACTTCGTAGTCGCCGCCGCCGCTCGGGTAGGCGTGCACGTTCTGCCGATACGAGGCGACGACGACCAGCATGACCAGCGCGACCGCGACGCCGATCCACGGCGCGAAGGCGTATGCGGACAGGCCCGCGACGCTCAGCGTCAGGAAGATCTCCTCCGGCGCGTACGCCACGCTGGACAGCGCGTCAGAGGCGAAAATCGGCAGCGCGATGCGCTTCGGCAACAGTGTGTGGGAGAGACGGTCACTGCGGAACGGACGTCCGAGGACCAGCCGCTTCAGCACGGTCGGGAACTTCGACACCTGCAGAATGTACAGCGAAGCGCGGCTTCTCCGTTGGGCGCGGGGGCCGAGGAGGAAGGCAGAGCTAACGGGCAGGGACAAGGCAAGGTAGGTTCGGCGCTGGTGTCCGAGGGTACCCACGAACGGGTCATCCACCCCCTGCTAGGAGGCTAAGCGTGCACGTGGTGATCATGGGATGCGGCCGGGTCGGCGCGTCCCTGGCCGCGGCGCTGGAGCGGCTCGGCCACGAAGTGGCCGTCATCGACAAGAACCAGCAGGCGTTCCGCCGGCTGGGCAGCGACTTCCAGGGCCAGCAGGTCGTCGGGGTCGGATTCGACCGCCGAGTGCTCATCGAAGCCGGAATCGAGCGCGCGGGCGCGTTCGCGGCTGTGTCGAGCGGCGACAATTCCAACATTATTTCCGCTCGGGTCGCGCGCGAGAACTTCGGCATCGAACATGTGGTCGCGCGCATTTACGACCACAAGCGCGCCGCGGTATACGAACGGCTCGGCATTCCGACCGTCGCGACCGTGCCGTGGACGACCGACCGGTTCCTGCGCACCCTGCTGCCCGACGGCGTCGCCTCCGCCTGGCGCGACCCGTCCGGCAATGTCGCACTGCTGCAGCTTCCGCTGCACGAGGGCTGGGTCGGCCGCAGCGTGCGCGAACTGCAGGAAGCGACCGGGGCCAGGGTGGCGTTCATGATGCGGTTCGGCACACCGGTGCTGCCGGACGCGAAAACCGTCGTGCAGGCCGACGACGACGTATGGGTGGCGGCGCGATCGGGCACCGTCGGAGACGTGACGAGCGTGGCCGCTCGCGCCCCCGAGGAGGAGAACTGATGCGGGTCGCGATCGCGGGCGCGGGCGCCGTCGGGCAGTCCATCGCCGCCGAGCTCATCGACGCAAACCACCAGGTGATGCTGATCGAGCGGGACGCCGACGAGTTCGAGCCGGAATCCGTGCCGCAGGCCGACTGGGTGCTGGGCGACGCCTGCGAGGTGTCGATCCTCGAGGAGGCCGGCATCGAACGCTGCGACGTGGTGATCGCGGCGAGCGGTGACGACAAGGCCAACCTGGTGGTGTCGCTGCTGGCGAAGACCGAGTTCGCGGTGCGCCGGGTGGTGGCGCGGGTGAACAACCCGGCCAACGAATGGCTGTTCACCGACGCGTGGGGCGTCGACGTCGCGGTGTCGACGCCGCGGATGCTCGCCGCGATGGTCGAGGAAGCGGTGAGCGTCGGCGACCTGGTGCGGCTGATGACCTTCCGTCAGGGGCAGGCGAACCTGGTGGAACTCACCCTGCCGGAGGAGACGCCGCTGGCCGGCAAGCCGGTGAGCGAACTGGCGCTGCCGCGCGACGCGGCGCTGGTGACCATCCTGCGCGGCGACCGGGTCATCGTGCCGCAGCCGGAGGACCCGCTGGAGGCCGGCGACGAACTGCTGTTCGTGGCGACTTCGGACGTGGAGCCGGAAATCCGGTCGGCGCTCGGCTACTGACCGCCCCAATGCCACATTGGGTGCATCTGACGCACCCAATGTGGCATTGGGTGCGTTGCATGCACCCAATGCCACATTGGGGCGGCGGCTGTCAGGATTCGGGGGTGGGGGCCTGCGCGTATTTCTCGCGCAGCCTGGCCTCCGCCTGTGCGTCGGTCTCCGGTTCCGGCTCGTTCTCGGCGAGCGCCTTCAGCCGCTTGTCCGACCGCCGCACCGCCCACACGACGACCAGCAGGCCGATCGCGTACAGCGGATAGCCCATGGCGATCTTCGCGAACGCCAGCCAGCCGGTCTGGTTGCCGTCGTAGAGCCAGCGCTGCACCACGAACCGGGCGGCGAAGATGACCGCCATGGCCAGCGTCGCGACGTCGTAGCCGTAGCGGGACGGCTTGTCCTGGCGCCACCCGGTGCCGGTGCCGTTGAGGGCGTTCCAGATGACACCGGCCAGCGGCCAGCGCACCAGAACCGACACCACGAACACGCCGCAGTAGAGCAGGCTGGCCCAGATGCCGAAGAGGAAGAACCCCTTCGCCGAGCCGGTGCGGAACGCGATGAACGCCGCGACCGCGACGCCGAAGAAACCCGAGATGGCCGGCTGCAGCGGCTCCTTGCGGACCACGCGCAGCACGGTGATCGCGACGGCGCTGCCGATCGAGCCCCAGATCGCCGCGGTCAGCCCGAAGATCGCGTTCAGCAGCACGAACACGATCACCGGCACGGACGAGTAGAACAGGCCGGATACCCCGCCCATCTGTTCCATCAGGGTGGGCTGGCGGTCGTCGTCCCCGCTTCCGGGCACGGCCTTCTCGTCGCGAGGAGCGGGTTCAGTCACGAGTGTTGATCACCCTACCGGGCTCTGGAGTTCGTAATACGGGTTGTAGAGCACCTTCTGCCCGTCCCGTTCGGCCATCCGGCCGCGGACCTTGACAGTGCGGCCTGGCTCGATGCCGGGGATCCGGCGCCTGCCCAGCCAGATTAGCGTCACGCCCTGGGTGCCGTCGAACAGCTCCGCCTGCAGCGAGGCGGGTCCGTCGGTGGGGGACAGCTCGACGCTGCGCAGTCTGCCGAGCACGGTCACCTCTTCGCCCGACCGGCAATCGCAGGCACGCTGCGCGCCTTCGGCACCGGACCGCTCGGACATTTCGTCGGCGTCGAGATCCTCGACGTCGCTGGTCAGCTTGCGAACCAACCGGCTGAAGTAGCCGCCGTCTTTGGCGGACATGGCGTGCTCCTGTGCTCCGGGGCCCCCGACTTCGTTCGGCCCGTGCTCTTCCAGCGTAGCTGTGGTCTCAGCAAGGGAAACGGGTTTGCGGCAAGATCGCAACGTGACGTCCGCAATCCGTCCTCCCGCCGCCGTCCTGCTGCCCGGAACGGGCTCCGACGAGGTCTTCGTGCGGGCGGTGTTCGGCGGTCCGCTCGCCGCCCTGGGCCTGCCTCTGACCACGCCAAAGCCGCTCCCCGGCGCCGCCGTAGTGGACGGCTTTCTCGCCGAACTGGACCGTCTGGCGGACCAATACGGGACCCTCCTCGTGGGCGGGATCTCTTTCGGCGCGCACCTGGCCGCCGAATGGGCGGTCGCGAATCCCGGCCGTTGCGCCGGTCTGCTGGCCGCCCTCCCCGCCTGGAACGGCGAGCCCGGACCAGCACCCGCAGCGCTTGCCGCGACGCTCACCGCCGATCTGGTGGCCGAGAAGGGCGTCGACGCGGCGATCGCGCAAGCCGAAGCGGGCAGCCCGCCCTGGCTCGCCGCGGAACTGAGCCGCGCGTGGCGCGGGCACGGCGATGGACTGGCCGCCGGCTTGCGCGTCGCCGCACGACGACCAGCCCCCGAGCTCGCGCTGCTGCGCGGTCTGGATGTCCCGGCCGGAATCGGTGCGTGCACCGACGACCCGATCCATCCGGCCGCGGTGGCCCGGGCCTGGGCGGGTGCACTCCCCCGAGGCGAATACGGCGAGACGACGCTCGCCGCGATGGGGACGGACCCGGAATCGCTCGGCCGGGCGACTGTGCTGGCCTACCTGCGCGCTTTGACCGCCGAGCCAGTCCGTGAAGGGCCCCTTGAGGGAATCTGATTCCCTCAAGGGGCCCTTCACGGACGGGGTACGGGGAACGGGGGAAGCGGCGGTCAGCCCTGCTGTTCGGCGATGTGCTGCGCGACCGCTTCCGGCAACGTGATCGGCAGCGGAGTCCGCACCGGCATCGGCGAATTCCCCCGGTCCACCACCGTCGCCCGCACGATCGCCCGCAGCACCTCCGGCGCCTGTGCCGCCGTCGACTGCGGCCCGGCGATCACCCCGCGCAGCATCCACCGGGGCCCGTCGACCCCGACGAACCGCAGCGCCACGTCGCCGACGATGGCGGAAAGCTCCATGCCCCATTCGCCGCGCCCGACGTTGACCTTCGCCCCGTCGGTCCGCAGCTGGTCGGCGAGCTCGTCGCTGACCTCGCGCCACAGCCCGCCGGACTTGGGCGCGGCGTACGCGCTCACGGTGATCTGCCCGATCTCGGTCACGACGTGCACCGCGCGCACGCCGCCCTCGTCCGGGTCCATCTCGACCTGCACCTGCGACCCGTCGGGCACCGGCACCTTGACCGAGCCGAGGTCGATCCGAGGGATGCCGTCCTCCTCGGCGTCGGCGACGTCGAAGGGGCCGTCCGGCGTCGCCGAAAGCTGGTCGTCGAAGGCGTCGTCGAGGACGTCGTCGGCTTCGCCGGCGGTGTCGACGTCGCGCTCGGCGTCCTCGGAGGTGACGCCCCCGGTCTCGTCCCCGCCGGACCGGCGCTTGCGTCCGAAAATCCCCACTATCGTTCCGTTCCTTCCCCGGTGCCCGCGCCGGTGTCTCCGGCGCCGGGTACCAGTGTGGCGTGCCCGCCGGTCGAGCCGTAACCTCCGGCGCCGCGTTCAGTCTCGCCCAGTTCGGCCACCTCGACGAAGTCGGCGTGCTCGACGCGCTGCACGACGAGCTGCGCGATCCGGTCGCCCCGGGACAGCACGATCTTCTCGCGCGGGTCGTGGTTGACCAGGCACACCCGGATCTCGCCGCGGTAGCCCGAGTCGATCGTTCCGGGAGTGTTCACCACCGACAAGCCGACGCGAGCCGCGAGCCCGGAGCGCGGGTGCACGAACCCGGCGTACCCGGGCGGCAGCGCGATCGCGACCCCGGTGCCGACGACCCCGCGTTCGCCGGGTCCGAGCACGATATCCGAGGTGGTGACGAGATCGGCCCCGGCGTCGCCGGGCCGGGCGTAGGCGGGCGGCGGGACGCCGGGGTCGAGCCGCTGAAGGAGGACCTGAACGCTGGACACGGGCGGCGAGACTACCCTTGTCCCGTGGCTGACCGCGTGAACACCGCCGCGACGGGCGTCGTCGCACACTCCGAACGGCTGTACCTGCCGTGGTGGGGCTGGATCCTGCCGATGGCCGGGGCCATTCTGCTCGGCGTCGAGGTCCACCTCGGCTATCCGTCGATCCCGATGTGGATCCCGCTGGGCATCGCGGTGCCGGTGATGGCCGCCTTGCTGCTGTCGCTCGGCCGCGCCCGGGTCCGGATCACCGGCGGGGACGAGCCGGAGCTGTGGGTCGGCGACGCGCACCTGCCGTTGCGCTACGTCGGCGAGATCAAGATCGTCCAGGGCGACGCGAAGCGGCACGCGCTGGGCCGCGACGGCGACCCGGCCGCGTTCGTGGTGCACCGCGGCTGGGTGGGGCCGGCGATCCGGCTGACCCTGACCGACCCGGCCGACCCGACGCCGTACTGGCTGTTCAGCACCCGCAAGCCGGAGAAGGTCGCCGAACTGCTGCGCGGCGCCTGACTCCCACCGCGGACCTGCCGGAAGTCCGGGAAGAGCTGCGCACGGACTTGGATTCCGTCAAGTCGTCGTTCGCGGCGGACCGGACGTACGGTTTCCGAGCGCACGGGAAAGGGGCCGGCCCGAAGGCCGACCCCTCTGTTCCCCGGCTCTGGTGCGCGCCGCGGCCGTGCGTCCCCGTGTTCCCCGTGGTTCCCCTCGAATCCCCAGGTCAGGCGCAGTCGCGGCAGATCAGCCGGCCGCCGTTGTCCTCGGCGAGCCTGCTGCGGTGGTGTACCAGGAAGCAGACGGAACAGGTGAACTCGTCCGCTTGCTTCGGCACGACCTTCACGGTCATGTCTTCCCCGGAAAGCCCGGACAGGTCCGCGCCGGGCAGTTCGAAGTTCTCCGCGGTCGCATCCTCGTCGACGTCGACGACGCCGGACTGGTTCTCGTTGCGACGGGCCTTCAGCTCCTCCAACGAGTCTTCGGCCAGCTCGTCGGCTTCGCTGCGGCGCGGAGCGTCGTAGTCGGTAGCCATGGTGTCCTCACCCCTGCGATATCAGCATCTCGTCCTGCACCGATCCCGGAAGCCCGGTACCGGCCGTGCCGCTGGTCAACGTTCCAGCGCCCCTGTTTGTGCCCGGCCTGCGAGTGACCGAGGTCTCAGCCCCTCGGGCGCTCGTCCGGCGGCCGGAGCCCGGGAAGGGTAGCTCACCGCCGAACGCGTCTCGCACCGAGTCGGAGATTGCCTCGCGATCGTCACCCGAGAGGGGGAACGCGCAGGTGAGAAGGGTCCCTCCGATCGGGTTGCCCCGGGGTCGGGAACGTCACCCGGGCGCCGCGTCCGCTTGCCGCCGCGGACGACTCCGTGGTGCGATCGCCGCAGGGGAAATACGCGCTCCAGGAGAGGGTGACCCGCGCCACCGGCCGCCGCGGCCGGTGTTTAGGCTCACCACCTGCGGACGCCGGTGCGTACGCTGGTCGTTACGGCACGGCGCGGACGGGGATTCCGCGACGGGTTTCCGCGAGGGGAAGGGACAGGGCGGGTGGCGTCGGGGAACGGGTCGGGAAGTCGTGATTTGCGGCCCTATCGCAAGCACCGGCCGCTGCCCGCGTTGATCGTGATCGGCGTGCTCGCGCTCGGCGCGGTGTTCGTGTGGGTGCACGCAGTGGTCGGCCGCGGCGACATCGACGAAGCAGTGCGCTGCACACCGGAGCCCACTGCCCCGCCCGGCGTCACGTACACCCAGGTGCCGCACAACGGCCTCGACAACCGCGCACCCGTTCCTCCGGACAAGGTCGCGCTGAAGGTGCTCAACGCGAGCACCACGCGCGGGCAGGGCGGCATCGCGTCGACCGCGCTGCGCGAACTCGGTTTCACCGCGATCGGCGACCCGGGCAACGACCCGGCGTACCCGAAGGGCGACGCGCGCTGCCGCGGCCAGATCCGCTTCGGCGATAACGGCGCCGCGGCCGCCCGCACGGTCAGCCTGGTCGTCCCGTGCGCGGAACTGGTCCGCGACAACCGCAAGGACGCCAGCGTCGACCTGACCACCGGCAAGCTCTTCACCGACATCCAGCCGCGGCCGGAGGCGGTCAAGGTGCTCAAGCAGCTCACCGCCTGGTCCCAGTCGCACCAGGGCGGCGGCAGCAGCGAGCAGTCGGCCGGGGCGAGCGCGCCGGTGGTCGACCAGACGCTGCTCGCATCGGCGCGCAACGTCACCTGCTGACCCGAACCAGCGTCCGTGAAGGGCCCCTTGAGGGAATCCAAGTCCCTCAAGGGGCCCTTCCCGGCCGTGCCCTGCCGCAGCGCTGAGCGAGCGGCAGGACACGGCTGGGATCGTCAGACCTCTGCCGCACCGGAGGCGGCCAGCGCCGCGCGCAGGTCCGCGGCCACGGACGGCGCGGCGGCGAACGTCGCGTCCTCCCCCAGGTCCGCGGCGTCACCCGGCAGCAGCACGGTCGCGCCGGCCTCCTGCGCCACCAGCGCGGCCGCCGCCCAGTCCCAGCGGTGCAGGCCGTGCTCGAAGAACCCGTCCAGCCAGCCGGCCGCCACCGCGCACAGATCCAGCGAAGCCGAGCCGCGCCGCCGGACGTCGCGCACCCGGCTCACCATCCGCGCGGCCAGCGCGCCCTGCCGGACCCGGCGCTCCTGCGAGTACGAGAACCCGATGCCGAGCAGGGACAGCTCCAGCCGTTCCGGTGCGGACACCGTCAGCTGCCGCCCGTCGAGCCACGCGCCGCCGCCGCGGACCGCGGTCCAGCGGCGGCCGCTGACCGGTTCCACGACCGCGCCGGCGACCGACACCCCGTCGATCTGCGCGGCGATCGAGACGGCGAAGTCCGGGAGCCCGTAGAGGAAGTTCACCGTGCCGTCGATCGGGTCGACGACCCAGGTGACGCCGCCGCCGAGTTCGCCGCCGCCCTCCTCTCCCAGCACCGGTTCGCCGGGCCTCAGCCGCCCCAGACGGGTGCGCACGAGCTCCTCGGACTCGCGGTCCACCGCGGTGACGACGTCGGTCTCCGCCGACTTCGTGTCCACCGCGACCGAGCCGCCGGACTGCATCCGCATCCACGCCGAGCGCACCAGGTGCGCGGCCTCGACTCCGACCTGCTCAGCGGTGTTCTTCAGGTCGTTCAGCGTCGCCTCGTCAACTCCCACGCCCGCCATGTCACCACATCCGGTTAAAGTCTCCGCAGCAGACTTCTGAATCGTGCGAGAAGGGACCACGTCAGTGACGGCGACCCGAGGCTTCGGAATCGACATCGGCGGCAGCGGGATCAAGGGCGCGCTGGTCGATTTGGAACGGGGAGAGCTCATCGGGGAGCGGCACCGGATCGAGACTCCGCAGCCGTCCACCCCGGACGCGGTGGCGGACGTGGTCGCCGGGATCCTCCGTGTGGCGCAGTGGGACGGGCCGGTCGGCGTCACGCTGCCCGCGGTCGTCAAGAAGGGCACCGCGTACACCGCGGCCAACATCGACCACAAGTGGATCGGCACCGACGCCGAGTCGCTGTTCGCGAAGCGGCTCGGCAAAGGCGTCGAAGAGGTCACGATGCTGAACGACGCGGACGCCGCCGGGCTCGCCGAGATCCGGTTCGGCGACCCGGCCGCCAGCGTCGGCGTGACCGCGCTGCTGACCTTCGGCACCGGCATCGGCAGCGCGCTGTTCCACGACGGCAAGCTCGTGCCGAACACCGAATTCGGCCACCTCGAGGTCGACGGGCACGACGCGGAGAAGCGCGCCGCCGCCTCCGTGAAGGACAACGAGGGGCTTTCCTATCCGGAGTGGGCCAAGCGGGTGCACCGGTACCTCTCGGTGCTGGAGAACCTGATCGCGCCGGATCTGTTCATCGTCGGCGGCGGGGTCAGCAAGAAGGCCGAGAAGTGGGTGCCGCTGCTGGACATCCGCACGCCGGTCGCGGTCGCGTCGTTGCAGAACAACGCGGGCATCGTCGGCGCCGCCGCGGCCGCCGCGGAGAGCGCCGGGCACTGACGCGGCCGTCTCGGAACGGTCACGGAAAGGCGCCGTCCGGCAGGCCGGAGGGTGATCGCTTCGCGCCGCACTCGGCCGACGTCGTTACAATGGAACGCGGCGCAGGAGCTGCGGACCGAAAACCGCAGGCCCAGAGCGTGTTCCCCGTATGTGAGGCAGCTGAGGTGGGATCATCTCGGCTCGTCATGATCGACCGCTGCGAAAGGGCGTAAGTGGCAGCCGCAAGAACCGCAACCCGAAGCGGGACGAAGACAGCGACCGCAGCCGGCGAGCCGGCCGACGAGGCAGCCACCGGAGCGGCGAAGGCCCCGGCGCGCAAGACCGCCGCCAAGCCGGCTGGCGCCAAGAAGGCACCGGCCAAGAAGGCACCGGCGAAGAAGGCCGCCGCCAAGGGCTCGACCGACGACGGCGATCCCGACGGCCCCGTCGATCTCGACGACGCCGACCTGGAGACCCCGGATCTGTCCGATCTCGAAGAGGTCGAGGTCGACGTGGTCGACGAGTCGGTCAACGACGGCACCGACGACGATGACGACGACTCCGACGACTCCGACGACGCGGACGAGGCCGACAGCAAGGAAGCGGGTACCGACGCGGCAGGCGCCACCACTGCTGCCCGTCGCCGCGCCGCCGCCTCGGAAAAGGGCGGCAAGTCCTCGGACAACCCGGACTTCGTGTGGGACGAGGAGGAGTCCGAGGCGCTGCGCCAGGCGCGCAAGGACGCCGAGCTCACCGCGTCGGCCGACTCGGTCCGCGCCTACCTCAAGCAGATCGGCAAGGTCGCGCTGCTCAACGCCGAGGAGGAGGTGGAGCTCGCCAAGCGGATCGAGGCCGGGCTCTACGCCGCCGAGCGCGTGCGCACCGCCGAAGAGGAGGGCGAGAAGCTCGTCACCCAGATGCGCCGCGACCTCAAGTGGATCGTGCGCGACGGCGAGCGGGCCAAGAACCACCTGCTGGAGGCGAACCTCCGGCTGGTCGTGTCGCTGGCCAAGCGCTACACCGGCCGCGGCATGGCGTTCCTGGACCTGATCCAGGAGGGCAACCTCGGCCTGATCCGCGCGGTGGAGAAGTTCGACTACACCAAGGGCTACAAGTTCTCCACGTACGCCACGTGGTGGATCCGCCAGGCGATCACCCGCGCGATGGCCGACCAGGCCCGCACCATCCGGATCCCGGTGCACATGGTCGAGGTCATCAACAAGCTCGGCCGCATACAGCGCGAACTCCTTCAGGACCTCGGCCGCGAGCCGACGCCCGAGGAGCTCGCCAAGGAGATGGACATCTCGCCGGAGAAGGTCCTGGAGATCCAGCAGTACGCGCGCGAGCCGATCTCGCTGGACCAGACCATCGGCGACGAGGGCGACTCGCAGCTCGGCGACTTCATCGAAGACTCCGAAGCGGTCGTCGCGGTGGACGCGGTGTCGTTCACGCTGCTGCAGGACCAGCTCCAGTCGGTACTGCAGACGCTGTCCGAGCGCGAGGCGGGCGTGGTCCGGCTGCGCTTCGGCCTCACCGACGGCCAGCCGCGCACCCTCGACGAGATCGGCCAGGTCTACGGCGTCACGCGCGAGCGGATCCGGCAGATCGAGTCGAAGACGATGTCGAAGCTGCGTCACCCGTCGCGTTCGCAGGTGCTGCGCGACTACCTGGACTGAACCAGTCCCGGCATCGGAGAGAAACCCCGTCCCGCGTTCGCGGAGGCGGGGTTTTTCCGTTTCCGGGTAATGCGCGCCGCCCTGCAATTCCCAGCGCACTCCGGCGGTTATTCCGGCCCGGTGCGCCGTCCAGCCACAGTGGACCGGAGGACGAGCGGGGCACGCGATCGTGCTTATTCCCGTGCACCACAAACGAAATCGTCGCTGCCGGACGGACTCCTCGCCGATGCCCCGAGGGCGGTTTTCCGACCGGTTGTTCGCAGCGCCGCCCGTTTACCGTTCACATCCGTTCACCCGGAACCCCCGGAACCGTTCCGGAATGCTCATCGCCGGTGCACGACCCGGCACCCACCGCGACGCCGGGACCTGCGCAACATGCGAAAGTCGGTTGTTCACCGCCTGACTGCGAAAATCGTGATTGTTTGGTTGCCTGAAAACGAAGATCGCGGCCAGTGATCGAGATTATGCTGCGCTCACAACGAGCGTCAGTATTGGAAGGCAGCAGCGCCCAGTGTTTTCGATGAAAACTCAATCGCGAGCGAGTCAGGGATGCCCGGCGGCACGGAGCGGATCCTCCGGCCCCGGTGAAGCGAGGCAACTGTGATCGGGTTCCTCCTCCGCAGACTCGTCAACTACGTCGCCCTTTGTCTCGTCGCGACTTTCGCGGCGTTCTCCCTGGCGTCGCTGTCCTTCAACCCGCTGGACGCGCTGAAGCTGCGCAACCCGCCCGCCCCGCAGGCGACCATCGACGCGAAGGCCGCCGAGCTGCACCTGGACCAGGCGATCCCGCACCGGTTCATCACCTGGCTGGGCGGCGTGATCCAGGGCAACTTCGGCCGCACCGTCGCCGACCAGGCGATCACCGACGAACTGTTCCGCCGCGCCGGCGTCAGCCTCCGGCTGTTCCTGCTCGGCATCACGCTCGGCATCATCATCGGCGTGCTGGTCGGCGTGGTCAGCGCGATCCGCCAGTACAAGATCAGCGACTACCTCGCCACCACGTTCTCCTTCGTGGTGCTGTCCACGCCGGTGTTCGTGATCGCCACGGTGCTCAAGGCGGGCGCCCAGTCGGTGAACGACAACCTGCTCGACGGGTACCAGTTCTTCATCGTGCAAGGCGAGGGCGGCAGCGTCGACGGCGGATTCGGCGACGTGCTGCTCGACCGGCTGCAGCACATCATCGTGCCGACGCTGGCGATCGTGCTGACCCAGGTCGCCTACTACAGCCGCTACCAGCGTTCGGCGATGCTCGACGTGCTGGGCTCGGACTTCCTGCGCACCGCGCAGGCCAAGGGCCTCACCCGCCGCCGCGCGCTGTTCAAGCACGGCCTGCGCACCGCGCTGATCCCGATGGCGACGCTGTTCGCGTTCGGTTTCGGCCTGCTGATCACCGGCGGTGTCTTCACCGAGAAGATCTTCGGCTGGTACGGCATGGGCGACTGGCTGGTGACCGGCATCCAGAAGCAGGACACCAACATCGTCACGACCGTGACCCTGTTCATCGCGCTCTGCGTGCTGCTCGCCGGCTGGCTCGCGGACGTGCTCTACGCCGCGCTCGACCCGAGGGTGAGGATCTGATGGCCGCCCCATTGAACGAGGCCGACCTCGCCGATTCGGCCGTCGCCGCCACCCAGGCCGAGAACGAGGAGACCGCGAAGTCCTCCAGCCGCGGCAAGCTCGTCGCGCGCCGGTTCTTCCGCAACAAGCTCGCGCTCGCCGGGCTCGTCGTGATCTTGCTGTTCTACGTCGCGGCCTTCACCTACACCTGGTACACCCCCTGGGGCTACGACGAGCTCGACTCGATGGCCACCCTGATGCCGCCGGACGGCTCGCATTGGTTCGGCACCAACCAGATCGGCGGCGACATGTTCGCGCAGACCATGCGCGGGCTGCAGAAGTCGCTGACCATCGGCCTGCTGGCCGCGCTGTTCTCCACCGGCGTGGCCTCGATCGTCGGCGCGGCCGCCGGCTACTTCGGCGGCTGGACCGACCGGATCTCGATGTGGGTCGTCGACCTGCTGCTGATCCTGCCGCCGTTCCTGATCATCTCGATCCTGTCGCCCGCCTTCCGCGGCAAGACCTGGCTGATCCTGGTCGGGCTGATCGCGCTGTTCCAGTGGATGATCACCGCCCGCATCGTCCGCGGCATGACGCTGACCCTGCGCGAGCGCGAGTTCGTCAAGGCCGCGAAGTTCATGGGCCAGTCCCCGTGGCGGATCATTTTCAAGCACATCGTGCCGAACATGGCGTCGCTGCTGATCATCGACGCGACGATCAACGTCGGCGTCGCGATCATCACCGAGACGTCGCTGTCGTTCTTCGGTTTCGGCGTGCAGGCGCCGGACGTTTCGCTGGGCACGCTGATCTCGACCGGCTCGGACGCGGTTCGCACGTTCCCCTGGCTGTTCTACATCCCGGCCGGCTTCCTGGTGTTCACCGTGCTCGCGGTGAACTTCGTCGGCGACGGACTGCGCGACGCGCTCGACCCGTCGTCCAGCCGTTCGCGGCGCAAGGAACGCAAGCGGATCCAGGAAAACACCGCGAAGACGTCCTCTTCGTCTGCGCAGACCGTGGGAGCAGAAGCATGAGCACCGCCGACGTACTTTTTCCCGCGGAGGCGAAATGAGCACCGCACTCGAACTGAGCGCGGAAACGGGCAAGCCCACCGGCACCGTGCTCGAGGTCTCCGACCTCGAAGTGTCCTTCCCGTCCGAGTCCGGCCGCGTGCACGCGGTGCGCGGGCTGAACTACCAGGTCGCGGCGGGCGAGGTGCTCGGCATCGTCGGCGAGTCCGGCTCGGGCAAGTCCGTGTCGTCGCTCGCGGTGATGGGGCTGCTGCCGCCGCAGGCCCGGGTTTCCGGCTCGATCCGGTTCCAGGGCGAAGAGCTGATCGGCAAGTCCGACACCTCGCTGTCGAAGATCCGCGGCAAGAAGATCTCGATGGTCTTCCAGGACCCGCTGTCGGCGCTGACCCCGGTGTACACCGTGGGCGCGCAGATCGCCGAGGCGCTGCTGGTGCACGCCAAGGGCTCGATGACCAAGCAGCAGGCCAACAACCGGGCGGTCGAACTGCTCGACCTGGTCGGCATCCCGAACGCCGCGGCGCGAGCGAAGGCGTTCCCGCACGAGTTCTCCGGCGGCATGCGCCAGCGCGCGGTGATCGCCATCGCGATCGCCAACGACCCGGACCTGATCATCGCCGACGAGCCGACCACCGCGCTCGACGTGACGGTGCAGGCTCAGGTGCTGGAGGTGATGAAGACGGCGCAGGAGGTCACCGGAGCCGGCATCGTGATCATCACCCACGACCTCGGCGTGGTCGCCGGGTTCGCCGACCGGCTGATGGTGATGTACGCCGGGCGCGCGGTCGAGCAGGGTCCGGTCGACACGATCTACGCCCAGCCGCGGATGCCGTACACGCTGGGGCTGCTCGGTTCGATCCCCCGCGTGGACGCGCGGGAGAAGCAGCCGCTGGTCCCGATCGAGGGCCAGCCGCCGTCGCTGGTGGACCTGCCGCGGGGCTGCCCGTTCGCGCCGCGCTGCCCGCTGGCGATCGACGCCTGCCGCACGGCCGAGCCCGAGCTGTTCACGATCACGCCGGGCAACCCGAACGCGCCGGTCGACACGACGCACCGGGCCGCCTGCATCCGTACCGAAGAGCTCGAACGCACCGACGCGGACGCCGCCGAGGTGTACGGGGCCGAGGTGATCGAGGAGGCCGCGGTCGCTTCGGTGCCGCGGACGCAGCGCTCGACCGTGCTGGACGTGCGGGACCTGCAGAAGCACTACGCGGTGTCCAAGGGCACCGTGTTCAAGCGCAAGGTCGGCACGGTGCGCGCGGTCGACGGGATCACCTTCGACATCGTCGAGGGCGAAACCCTGGGCCTGGTCGGCGAATCCGGCTGCGGCAAGTCGACCACGCTGATGGAGATCCTGGAGCTGGCCGCGCCCGCGCACGGTTCGGTCGCGGTGCTCGGCAAGGACGTCGCGAAGCTCGCGGGCAAGGACCGCAAGTCGATCCGCCGCGACCTGCAGGTGGTGTTCCAGGACCCGATGGCCGCGCTCGACCCGCGGCTGCCGATCGGCGAGATCATCGCCGAGCCGATGGTCACCCACGGCATCGCCAAGGCGGCGATCGACAAGCGGGTTCCGGAGCTGCTGAAGCTGGTCGGCCTGCGCGGCGAGCACGCCGACCGGTACCCGGCGGAGTTCTCCGGCGGGCAGCGCCAGCGCATCGGCATCGCTCGGGCGCTCGCGCTGGAGCCGAAGCTGATCGTGCTCGACGAGCCGGTGTCCGCGCTCGACGTGTCCATCCAGGCCGGCGTGATCAACCTGCTGGACGAGCTGAAGGCCAAGCTGGGCCTGTCCTACCTGTTCGTGGCGCACGACCTGTCGGTGGTCCGGCACATCGCGGACCGGGTGGCGGTGATGTACCTGGGCAAGATCGTCGAGATCGGCGACGTCCGCACGGTTTTCGAGGCGCCGCAGCATCCCTACACGCAGGCGCTGCTGTCCGCGATCCCGATCCCCGACCCGGCCAAGGAGCGCGAGCGCGGCCGGATCATCCTCACCGGCGACCTGCCCAGCCCGGCGAATCCCCCGTCTGGCTGCCGGTTCCGCACCCGGTGCTTCGTCTTCTCCCAACTGTCCGAAGAGGACAAGAAGAAGTGCGTCGACGTCGAACCCCCGCGCGAATCCCGCGCGCAGGACCACGACGTGGCGTGCCACTACGCCAAAACCCGCGAAGTTGTGTAGCCACAATCCGTTGGCACACCAGAAGAAGGAAGGTAGACACATGCGACGGAGAATGGCCGCACTCGTGGCCCCCGTTGCCGCTCTGGGGCTCCTGCTCGCCGCTTGCGGCGGCGGCAGCGGCAGCGACGGCAAAGGGCTGCAGGACACCGGCACGTCGAGCGTCAAGACCGCGGACATCAACGAGCAGCCGCTGGACAAGCTGAAGGACGGCGGCGACTTCAAGTGGCCGGTCGACCAGCTGCCGGACAACTGGAACTACAACGAGGTCGACGGCACGGTCCTGGACGGCGCCAGCATGTTCGGTGCGATCCTGCCCTACCCGTTCCCGCAGAACGCGGACTCGACGGTCGGCCTGGACAAGAACTACCTGACCTCGGCCGAGATCGTCAGCAAGGACCCGCAG
Source organism: Amycolatopsis benzoatilytica AK 16/65 (assembly GCF_000383915.1). NCBI lineage: Bacteria > Bacillati > Actinomycetota > Actinomycetes > Pseudonocardiales > Pseudonocardiaceae > Amycolatopsis > Amycolatopsis benzoatilytica. Next base: position 786,577 of record NZ_KB912942.1, on the reverse strand, counting down.
GTCATCGAGTACAAGATCAACCCGAAGGCCAAGTGGAGCAACGGGCGCCAGTTCTCCTGGGAGGACTTCGCCGCGCAAGCCAAGGCGCTCAACGGCAAGGACACCGCCTACCAGGTCTCCAGCACCACCGGCTACGAGGACATCACCAAAGTCGAAAAGGGCACTGACGACCTTGACGTCAAGGTGACCTTCGGCAAGCACTTCGCGGAGTGGAAGTCGCTGTTCTCGCCGCTGTACCCGAAGGAGCTCAACAGCGACGCGAACACCTTCAACAAGGGCTGGGCGCAGAAGGCGCTGATCACCGCGGGCCCGTTCAAGATCAAGAGCGTCGACCCGACGGCGAAGACCGCGGTCTTCGAGCGCGACCCGAACTGGTGGGGTGACAAGCCGAAGCTGGACACCGTGACCTACAAGGTCGTGGACCGTCCCGCGCTGGCGGATGCGTTCGCCAACGGGCAGATTGACTACTACCCGCTGAACAACGACATCAACGCGTTCAAGCGGGCCCAGGCGGACCCGAACGCGGTGGTGCGCCAGTCGGCCTACCCCGACTACACGCACATGACGCTCAACGGTGCCTCGTCCTCGATCCTCGCGGACAAGGACCTGCGGCTGGCGGTCATGCGCGGCGTCGACACGGTGACCATCGCCAAGTCGATCCTCGGCCAGATGCAGAAGGACACCACGCCGATCGGCAACCACCTGTACCTCAAGGGTTCGAAGACCTACGAGGACAACAGCGGCCCGTACAAGTTCGACCAGAACGCGGCCAAGGCCGAGCTGGACAAGCTGGGCTGGAAGCAGTCCGGCGACCTGCGCGCCAAGGACGGCAAGCAGCTGAAGCTGCGCCTGGTGATCCCGACCGGCACCCCGATCAGCCAGCAGACCGCCCAGATCCTGCAGTCGCAGCTGAAGGCGATCGGCGTGGGCATCGACATCGTCGCGGTCCCGTCGACCGAGTTCTTCAAGAACTACGTGAACGTCGGCAACTTCGACCTCACGCTGTTCCGCTGGATCTCGAACTCGTTCCCGATCGGCGGCAGCAAGGGCATCTACTACCTGGACCCGAAGAACATCAACCAGAACTACGGCCGCATCGGCGACGACCAGCTGAACCAGCTGCTCGACAAGGCGGCCCAGGAACTGGACGACACGCAGCGCGCCGCGGACATCAACGCCGCGGACAAGGAGATCTGGGCGCTGGGCCACCAGCTTCCGATCTTCCAGTCGGTCGGTGCCTTCGCCGTTCGCAAGACGGTGGCCAACTTCGGTTCGCCGGGCTACGCGAACAACCCGTACGACTACCCCAAGATCGGGTTCATGAAGTGACCTTCCCCTAGCGGGAACGAAGGAGCGGCGCGGACTCCCCGCGCCGCTCCTTCCTTTTTAGACAGTTAAGGTGAGATCTGTGCGGAAGTTCCTGCAGCTGCGGCCGATACGGCACATCCTCGCGGCGAGTGCGCTGGTGTTCCTCGCGTGCGCGGTGGTGTTCGTGGTGCAACTGCTGGAGTACAACGGCACCCGTGCCCGGCTGCAAGGGTTGAGCGCGAACGCGGTCGGCGTCGTGGCCCGCGTCGACGACAGCACGATCACCGTGCGGTTCCCGGTACCCGACCAGCCGGAGGCGAGCGCAGCGGTCGAGCTGGACACCACTCCCCCGGCGCTCGGCGCCAAGGTCCCGGTCCGCTACGACCCGGCGGCGCCGTCCCGCGCGGTCGCCCCCGGCGCGACCCCGCTGGTCACCGCCGACCGGGCGAGCACCTACGCGACGGTCACTGTCGTGTCGGCGCTGGCGATGCTGGCAGTGGACGGATTCCTGATTTTCACGCGCTTCGTGCAGCCGTCGCGGCGGAAGCCGGGTGCCTCGGTGCCCATGCGGCGGCTGAAGGTCCAGCGCGGTTTGCTGACCCGCTCGTGGCTGGAGACCGACACCGCGACGCCGAAGTGGATCCCGGTGTACTTCTCGCCGGCTCTGATCGGCCTGCCCTCCCCGGCACGAGTCGAGGTATTGGGCGACCTCCGTACCGACCGGCACGTCGCGGTCCGCATCGACGGCGAAGTGCTGTACCCGGCAGGTGCGGTGCGCACGACCGAGCCGCGCGGCCGCCGAACGGACAACCCGTCCGCCCCGGACGAGGCACGGGCGGCCGCAGCTGCCAGCCCGGTCGGGCTGCCGCGGCAGTTCCGGGCAGACCTGCCGGCCCTGGCCGTAGCACCGGTCGTAGGCGCCTTCTGGGCTTTCGTGGACGGAAGCGGCTTGGCCGGCTGGCTGACCGTCACCGTGCTGATCGCGGCCTTCGGCTTCTGGTGGGCCGCTCTGCGCGGCTCAGACCCTTCTCTCTGATCCCCGGTTTGGTCCGTGAAGGGAACATTGAGGGACTCAGAGTCCCTCAATGTTCCCTTCACGGCTTCCCGGCACCGACCGCTGCCGAGACGGTCAAGCCAGCTCGGCCAGCACCTCGGCCATCTCCGGATAGGACTCCTCGACCCGCCCTTCCTTGCCCAGCCGCTGCCGCTCCAGCCGCACCGCACCGATGTGCCGGGCCCGGTAGTACAACCCCCGCCGCCGAGCCTCCGGCGAGGACGAAGGCCGCCCGTAGGTGTCCCAGAACGCGTCCCGCTCCGTCCCCGGCTTCGCCGACGCCATGTGGACAGTCCAATCCGCCGCCGGATCTCCCCACCAGCTGCGGTCGTGGTCGAACACCCCGACGATGTCCAGCTCCGGCGTCAGCATCACGTTCACATGCCACAGATCTCCGTGCAGCAGCCGCGGCTCGGTGATCTCGTCGAGCAGGTCGGCATCCCGCGAAGCGCACGCCGCGACCTCCCGCAGATCGGCCCCGTCGAGCCCGGCGTCCTCGGCATCCTCGGCGTTGTCCAGGAAGTACGAGACCAGCGCCTCGCTCCAGCTCTCGAAGTGCGGCCCCGCCACCAACCCGAAGCCCGGCCCGCGCACCTCGTGGATCGCCCGGGTGATCTCGCCGAGCCGGTGGAAATACGGCACCCGCGCGGCCGGCTCCCGCGCGGACAGCATTTCCGGCCCGGGCTGGCCCGGCAGCACCTCCTGCAGAACGTAGTCGCGGCCGATCGCCTGATGGGTGAAATCGGCCGCGAGAGTCCTCGGCAACAACGCGCCAATCGGTGCGAAATACGGTGCGGCAAAGTACTCGTTGCGCATGAATTCGTGCTCGATCCGCGTCTGCCGTGCGGGTTCCGGGGCGACGCGCAGAATCACCGGACCGTCGGCGAGCTCGACCCGGTAGGTCGTGTTGTACCCGCCCCAGCCGAGCTCGACCGCGGAGCGGGCACTGCTGCCCAGCATCCGGCGGCACACGAGTTCGATCTGATCCGCGGTGAGAGATCGCTGGAACGCGTCGGCAGGCCGGTCTTTGGGCTGGAAGTCCACCCGGGCATCCTGCCACCCCGCTCAGGAGAGCACGAATCCTTTACGGCTCAGCGATTCCTCCAGCCGCAGCCGTTCCAGGTCCCGTTCGATCCCTTCCGGGACCGCGGCGAACCGGTCCGCCACGCCGATTTCCCGGCAGGCCGTGACCAGCAGTTCGTCGTACGCCTGCCGGGCGCCGATCCGGCGCGCCGCGGGCGTTCCGGGCGGCAGCGCGGCCAGCGTCCGGCGAACCCGGCGCAGATCCGCGGCCACCTGCTCGATCGGCGGACCGGACGGCACCGGAGCGGCGCGGCGCAGCCGCCGGCACAGCGCGGGCAGGCGCAGCACCGCCCAGCACAGCGCCGAAGGCGCCACGCTGACCACGGCAAACAGCACGACCGGCCCAGTCGCCATGTCTTCGAGGATACCTCCGGCGCTCAGCCGCGACGGCGTTTCCGGGCTTGGTGCGCGAACAGCACCGCCACGCCCGCGGCGAGCAGGACGAGGCTCGCGACGACGTGGAACTGCGCGGGCAGGACGTGCAACTGGACGAACCAGCTCGGGTGGCCCGCCCCGGCGAGCCGGTTGATCAGCCCGCCGCCGCCCTGCACCACCAGCAGGATGCCGATCAGCTCGATCATCGGCGCGCGTCTTCTTTCCGCTCCGAGACGTCCGCTTTCTTCCTGGACGAGCCGAACACCTGCTGCCACAGCGGACCGGCCAGGAACCAGACCGCGATGACCGCGCCCAGTTGCGGCAGCCAGCCCCACAGCGGCGCGGCCTGCTCCGGATTGCCGACGATCAGGATCGCGAGCAGCAGCAGCCCGGCGCTGATCGCGCAGGCCAGCACGCATTTCGCCCATTCTCGCCACTCGTGGCGGGCCTTCGCCGCCCCGGCCGGCTTGACCGGGGCCGGCCCGCCGGAGAACCGGTGCGCGAACCGGACGTCGGCCCAGCGCACCATCGACGGACCGAACACCACCGAGAAACCCAGGTAGACCGCGGCCAGGCCGTGCATCGCGCTCGGCGTCGCGCCATCGAGCAGGTCGAGCACGGTGACCACCAGCAGCACCAGGTCCACCACCGGCACCAGGGTCAGCAGCACCGCACCGGCCTTCGGCTTCCGCAGCGCGTAACGGGTCACCAGACCAGCCGCGATGAAAAGCCAGAAGCCGATCTCGCACGCGACGATCGCGACGGTCAGCGGGCTGTCCAGAATCACGTCCATGCTTCCACTCTCGCGCCTGCGGACGGGCGCGCGCGTCACCGGACAGCACGATCGGGGAGTCATCATTTCGTAGGACGCATACCGCGGCGCAGTGTGCTGTCATGGTCGGGTGCGACTGCGAGACGTCCCCCGGCCGCGCGACCTTCCGGTGTGGCAGCAGAACGCTCTCATCGCGCTGGCCGTGTTCGCGGGCGGCACGCTGGTGTACCTCTCCGGCATCCACCGGCTGCAGCCGGGCGGCGACGTGTGCCCGCTCTGGGTCCGCTTCGCCGAGCTGGCCGCGATGTGCGCGACCTCGTTCCTGCGCCGGAAAGTGCCGTGGGGGCTGCTGGTCGCGACCGCGGTGCTGGCCGTCGACATCACCCTGGGCCCGTCGCTGCCGATCGTCGTCGCGTACACGGATTTCCTCTACACCGCGATGCTTTACGGCTCCCGCCGGACGAACCGGGTGCTGATCGGCATCACCGCCGCGGCCGCGCTGACCGTGCTGTTCGGATTCCTCGCCGGGTCCGGCTGGCGCGCGGCGATGCTCGGCGCGTTCAGCATGCTGTCCTTCCTGCTGGTCCCGGTGTGGTGGGGCGCGAACGTGCGCCAGCAGAGCGACATCGCGGCGACCGAACGCGCCAACGCCGAGCAGCTCGCCACCATCGCCGTGCTGGACCGGCAGGCGGCGGTGGCGGCCGAACGCTCGCGGATGGCCCGCGACCTGCACGACGTCATCGCCGGGCACCTGTCCGCCATCGCCATCCAGTCCGAAGCCGCACTGTCCATGGCGGACGATCCGAAAACCGCGCAGGCCGTGCTCGTCGCGGTGCGGGAGAACAGCGTGCGCGCGCTGGAGGAAATGCGCGCGATGATCGGCCTGCTGCGGTCGGAGTCCGCCACCGACGAAGTGACCGCGCCGGCCCGCCTCGCCGAACTGACCCGGCTGGTCGAATCCGCCCGGGCGGCCGGCATGACCGTCCTGGTCGATTCCGCTGTGGACGACAGCGTCGCGCTGCCGACCGCGGTGGATCTGACCGCGTACCGGATCGCGCAGGAGGCGCTGACCAACGCGGTCAAACACGCGCCGGGCGGCCAGGTGACGGTGAAGCTGCGGGTAGCCGAAGGCGCACTGACTGTCGAAATCAGCAACGAACTGCCCGGCGAAGCGCCGCGGTCGAACGGCACCGGGCACGGGTTGCCCAGCATGCGCGAGCGCGCGCACGCCGTCGGCGGCACGCTGCAGGCAGGTCCGTCCGGGCCAGGCTGGCTGGTCCACGCCGTGCTCCCGCTCGCCGAAGGAAGACCATGACCATCCGAGTCCTCGTCGCGGACGACCACGGGGCCATCCGCGCCGGGCTCGCCCTCATCCTCGGCAACGCCGACGGCATCGAAGTGGTCGGCGAAGCCTCCGACGGAGAGGTCGCGCTGCGTCAGGCCCGCGCGCTGCGGCCGGACGTGGTCCTGATGGACGTGCGGATGCCGGGCACCGACGGGATCACCGCCACCCGCCAGCTGATCGCCGAGGGCCTCGCCGAGGTCCTCGTGCTCACCACCTTCGACCTCGACGAATACGTGCACGCCGCGCTGCGCGCCGGGGCCGCCGGGTTCCTGCTGAAATCGGTCGAGGCACCCCGGCTGATCGAGGCCGTCCGGCTCGTCGCGGCCGGCGAAGGGGTGCTCGCGCCGCAGGTCACGAAGCGGCTGATCAGCGCGTTCGCCAGTGCTCCGGCGTCGCGCCCGGCGCTGCCGGCCGGCCTCGCCGAGCTGACCGAACGCGAGCGCGAAGTCCTCGGCTGTCTCGGCGCGGGCTCGTCGAACGCCGAGATCGGCACGCGGCTGTTCATCGGCGAAGCGACGGTGAAGACGCATGTGTCGCGGGTGCTGGCCAAACTCGGCCTGCGCTCCCGGGTCCAGGCAGCCATCCTCGCCCAGGACCACGGAATCGAGCCACCCGGTTAGCCGATCTGCGCGGACCGCCGTGACCTTCTAACGTTCTCCCATGGGTGTGCGGAGAACTCTCGACGTCGACGAGGTACTGAAGCGCCAAGACTCCGGCGAGCTGAAACGGCGGCTGCGGGGACGCGACCTGGTCGGGTTCGGTGTCGGGATCATCATCGGCACCGGCATCTTCACCCTCGCCGGGGTCGAAGCGAAGACACACGCCGGGCCGTCGGTCACGCTGTCGTTCGTGATCGGTGCGGTGGTCGCCGGGCTCGCCGCGCTCTGCTACGCCGAACTGGCGTCCAGCGTGCCGACCGCGGGCAGCGCCTACACCTATGCGTTCGCGACGCTCGGCGAGGTCTTCGCCTGGATCATCGGCTGGGACCTGCTGCTGGAGTTCGCACTCGGTGCGTCGGTGGTGTCCCGCAGCTGGTCCAGCTACCTGGCCAATCTGCTCGGGCTGTCGCCGCAGTGGTTCGGCGAGGAAGCGACCGTCAACATCGGCGCGGTGCTGATCATCGCGGTGCTGACAGTGGTCGCGGTGGTCGGCATCAAGGAGTCCGCGTGGCTCACGAACCTGCTGGTGCTGGTGAAGGTCGCGGTGTGCGTGCTGATCCTCGCGGTCGGCGTCTTCTTCGTGAAAAGCGCGAACCTCAGCCCGTTCATTCCGCCCGCACAGCCGCCGTCGAGCAGCCCGAACGCACTGCATCAGCCGGTGGTCCAGGCCGCGCTCGGCCTCGAGCAGTCGGTATACGGCATCGCCGGCATGGTCACCGCCGCCGCGGTCGTGTTCTTCGCCTACACCGGGTTCGAAGCGCTCGCGAACCTCGGCGAAGAGACCCTCAACCCGCGCAAGGACCTCCGCGTCGGCATTCTCGGCGCGCTGGCGGTGTGCGCGGTGCTCTACCTCGGGGTGTCGGTCGTGCTCACCGGCATGGTCCCCTACACCGAGATCGACACCGGCGCGCCGCTCGCGGCCGCGTTCGACCGGGTCGGCCAGCACTGGATCGGCGCGCTCATCTCGCTCGGCGCGGTCACCGGCCTGACCTCGGTGATGATGGTCGAACTGGTCACCATCGGCCGGATCGGCTTCGCGATGGGCCGCGACGGACTGCTGCCGAAAGCGATCGGCACCGCACACCCCCGCTGGGGCACTCCGCACCGGATGACGATCATCGGAGCGGCGCTGATCGCCGTGCTGGCCGCGCTGGTGCCGATCTCGGCACTGGCCGACATGGTCAGCATCGGCGCGCTGTCCGCGATGATCATCGTCGCGCTGGCGGTGCCGGTGCTGCGCAAACGCCGTCCGGATCTGCACCGGCCGTTCACCGTGCCGTTCTCGCCGGTGCTGCCGATCATCGCCGCGCTGGCGTGCTTCTACCTGATGCTGAACCTCGACGTGCTGACCTGGCTCCGGTTCGCCGCCTGGCTCGTGCTCGGGCTGCTGATCTACTTCTTCTACGGCCGCAAGCATTCCCGGTATGCGGAGAAGAAAACGGAGTCGGAGAAGTCGTAGTCCGCGCACCGGGAACACGTCAGGCCACGGCCAGGTGAACGCGGTGGTGCTGCGGATTCTCGATCTCGTCCAGCAGCGCCACCGCGAAGTCCGGGTAGGAGATCCGAACCGAGAGATCGCCGTGGTCACGGATTTCGTATCGGCCGGTCCGTGCTCCCTCGTGATCGAAGTCGCCGGACGGGCTCACGTACACCCAGTCCAGCGCCCCGCCGTCGGCCGCCAGCACCGCCAGCCCGGCCGCGTGCGCCTCGCAGAACGGCCGGAACTCGGCGGGAATCGCGTCCAGCAACGGGACGCCGTCGGCACCGGTCAGCAGCGCGGAAAGCCCGACGGTGACCAGCCGCGCCACGCCGGCCTCCCGCAGCCCCCTGATCAGAGCGCGGGCAGAGCCGGTGAAGAACGCGTCCGGGTCAGTGCCTGCGCCATACACCGCCGCAGCGGTGATGACGCTGTCGTGGCCGGCCGCCAAGGCCGCGACGTCCGCCGCGTTCGTGACGTCGCCCGCGACGGCGCCCAAATCGGCGTAGCGCGAGGGGTCGCGGACGACCGCCGTGACGTCGTGTCCGCGGCGGCGCGCCTCGGCGACCGCCTGCCGTCCGGCCCGGCCGCCTGCTCCGAAGATGACGATCTTGCTCATGGTGGGAATACCTCCTGGAGACTCGGTGCTCTGGAAGGTATCCAGGGAGCCGGTTCCCTCCGGGATACTGCGACAGGAGACCGCCATGCCGGTTCGGCAGCCATTGCCGCCTGATCTGTTCGAAGAGCTGTGCCCGTCGACCCTGGTGCCGTTCCGGTTCACGGACAAGTGGGCGGCGCTCGTCCTGCGCTGCCTTGACGACGGGCCGCGCCGGTTTTCCGAGTTGCGGGTACCGCTGCGACGGGTCACGCCGAAGGTGCTCACCCAGTCGCTGCGCAACCTGGAACGCGCGGGTCTCGTCTCCCGTACCGTGCACGCCGATCCGGCGCTCGGCGTGGAGTACGCGATGACTCCGCTGGGCCGCAGCATGATGGCGCCGCTGCAGGGGTTGTACGACTGGGTCGCCGAGCACTGGGAAGAGCTGCTCGACGCGCAAGAGCGCTTCGATCAGCGCAGCCCTGCGTAACGCGCGGCCTGCGCCAACACGGCCTCGTGAACGGAATCGGCTACCAGCAACACCGACTCCAGCCCCGCCGCGACCCACTCCACCGGCTGGTCGTGCACGCCGTTGTCGCCGAGTTCGGGGTAGGTGTCGACAAGGGACAGCAAGGTGCCTTCCGCGCCCAGCCGCACACCGGCGATCAGGACGTGATGCGGCGCGGGCGGCCGCCACCGGTTCGTCCACAGTGGAGGAACTCCGGTGTCGAGATAGTCCAGCAGCGCGCGCTCGGGCGTATCCGGCGAGCCCAGTTCCGCCGGGTCGAGCCGAGCCAGCACGGCGACCCGCGGCAGCTCCCACAAACCCAGCAGCAGATCCGACACCGTCTCCGGGCGCCACTCCCCCGCCGCCGGGACCACCGCCAGCCGGCCGCCGGACAGCCGACGGATCGCCGCGGCCAAGCCTCGCACGGAAGTGCCGGATGCTTCGCCGAGCGGTACCGCAAGCCGGAAGTCGTTGCGGGGCAAGGCTCCTTCTGGCGGCGCGATGGCCGCGCGCACGGTACCGGCGGCGATCGCGACTTCGTCCTGGTCGAGCACCGGGATCCCCGCCGCGCGCAACGCCACCAGCGCCGTGAAGGCCGCCGCGAGACCGTCCTTCTGCGGCAGTTCGGCACGCGCTTCGGCCACCAGTTGTGCGCCGCCCGGCAGCCAATGGACGTCGGAAAGCCCCGTATTCAGTACCGCCACAGATGCGCCGCCACGATCTCCTCGGGTGCCCGCTGCGCGGCCCAGGCCGCGTCCGAAGCACGCACCGCCCGGAACGCGCCGAGCAGTTCGTTGCCCAAAACCCCCGCTATCCGCGGATTCGCCAGCAGCGCACTGTCCTGTTCGGACGTATGCGCGGGCAGCGGCAGCACGCCCCGGGTGTCCCGCTCGCCTTCGCTCCAGCTTCCCGGGTCCTCCGCGATCGGTTCCGGCGGCACCACCGACTCCGCGATACCGGCCGTCCCGGCAGCGAGGACCACGGCCAGCGCGAGATACGGATTGGCGGACGCGTCCGACGTCTTCAGCTCGATATTCGCGTGATCGACGCCCAGCAACGCCGACCCCGGGACGTACCGCAGCGGTGCCTCGCGGTTCTCCACGCCCCAGAACGCATAGGCGCCGGCGAAGAACCCCGGCCGCAGCCGCATCGTCGACGGGACGCTCGGCGCGGTGATCGCGGTCAGCGCGGGCAGATCCCGCAGCAGCCCGCCGACGTAACCCGCGCCTTCGCCCTCCGGAACACCTGGACCGGTCAGGAGATTGCGGTCTTTTCGCCAGACGGAAGTGTGCAGGTGCCAGCCGTTTCCCGCGGTGGCGAGCCCGACCAGCGGCGCGAAACTGGCCGCGAGACCGTGTGCGCGCGCGGCCGCGTGGATGGTCTGACGGGCGAGCAGCTGATCGTCGGCCGCGGCGACCGGATCGGTGGCGGCCAGCGAGAGTTCCAGCTGCGCCACGCCGTACTCCGCGTGCAACTGGCCGATCCGCAGGCCGTTCGCGGCGAAATCGTGCAGCAGCGTGGCCACGAACTCGTCGAGGCCGACCAGCGCGTGCGGGCTGTAGGCCGGTCCGGGATGCCCAGGGGCGGACATCACGTCCGCGCTGCCGGCTGGCGTGACCATGAACTCCAGCTCGTACCCGGCGCGGAATTCGAGCCCCTGCGCCGCTGCCTCGGCGACCTGCCGCTCCAGCACCGAACGCTGGCAGTAGGGCCAGGGCGACCCGTCCGCGGCGACCTGCCGCACCGGCGCCCAAGCGAGCGCGGGCTGCCCGGCGAGCCTGCGCAGCCGCTCCACCACCGGGACGAGCCGGATGTCGCCGGACGGCGTGCCGAGGCCGGAGTGGGCGTAGGTGATGGCGTCGTGGCTGTCGAACACCGCGAACAGCGAGGTCGCGCCTACCCCGCGGACCGCAGCGTCGGCCAGCCCGCCGATCGGGACGATCCGCGAACGCGGGATTCCGTTGTTGTCCGCCCACGACAGGTGGACGCCGCTGACCCCCGCCGCGGCCAGGTCCTTCGCCGCCGCCGACGCCGCCTTGGTCATGACGAACCTCCTCGCGCCCCCCAGTATCGCGGCCGACGGCCCGGCAAGCCATCCGCGGCTGTTCAGCCAGGAGGTTCCGTGATCGGACCGGTGTCTTCCCGGCTGCGCAACGCGACCCCGGCTATCACCGCGACGGTCCCGAGCGACTCCACGACGCCAGGCACTTGAGCGAGCACCACGAACCCGACCACGCTCGCGGTCACCGGCAGCAAGGCCAGCAGCACCGCGAAGCGCGCCCGGCCCAGCCGACGCAGAACGACCTGGTCCAGCCCATAGGGAACGACGGTAGACAGCACGCCGACCCCGATTCCGAGCACCAGCATTCGTGGCGAACCCCACACCTGGGCGGCACCGAGCGCGAGCGGGGAGAGCAGGACCGTCGCCACCACGAACCCGACCGCGAGCGAATCGATCCCGTCCCCGCCGATCGCGACCCGCTTCCCCAGCACGATGTACGCCGCCCAGGCAGCCGCCGCGGCCAGCGCGAACACCAGGCCGAGCAGGCTGCCCGCGATCCGCACGTCGGCGATCGCGACCACCCCGGCGGCCACCAGCCCGAGTGCGATCGCATCGCGCCGGTTTCGGGACCCGATCGCGGCGACGGCCACCGGGCCGGCGAACTCCAGCGCGACGACGGTGCCCAGCGGCAACCGCGCGATGGCCTCGTAGAAGACCACGTTCATCCCGGCGGTGACGACGCCGAAAGTGCCCGCGAGCAGCAGTCTCCTGCCCCGCCATGCCTCCTTCGGTGGTCTACGCCACACCAGGAGCACCATGGCCGCGCCGAGGCAGCGCAGCCAGGCGACTCCGGACGGAGAAGCGTGCCCGAAAAGACCGACCGCGACGGCCGCTCCGGCATACATCGAAATTCCGCTGAGAACGAACAAGACCGGAGCCGGAATCCTGCCAAGGCGTTTCCCGGAGAGTGCGAAGCCCACTCCGGCATGGTGCCTGACCACGGAAAACGCACACAGTCGGGCGGCTTGCTCCTACAGGATGAGATTCCGCTGCGGCAACCGGGCTAATTCGGGGTGACGCACCTCCCACCGGCGCGGGAACACTTGCGGGCCGCCAAACGTCTGCAACAGTAGAAGCACGAACACCGCGGAGCCGGACGCGATCCCGCCGAAGGCATCAGGACCGAAGTGGGCGTAGCTGGATCGAGGCACCGGGCGACCGGTGCCGGGACGGAGGGAGACCCCCATGACAACGCCGACGCTCACCCGCCCCGAATTGACCGCCCTCGACCGATGCGACCGGTGCGGAGCAGCAGCACAGGTACGCGCTGTCCTTAGCTCAGGAGGCGAGCTGCTCTTCTGCGGGCACCACGCCCGTGAGCACGAGGCCAAGTTGAAGGAACTGGCCGCGGAGATCCAGAAGTAGTCCACCCGTCCGATTCGTTTCGCCCGAGAGGCGGCAAGCGCGTTGCGCTTGCCGCCTCTCGGGCTTTCCGGGCCCGTCCCGGCACCGTGCCCGTCCGTGAAGGGCCCGTTGAGGGAATTGGATTCCCTCAACGGGCCCTTCACGGACGGGCGAAGCGGCGGTCAGACGGTGTCCAGCACCATTTCGAAGGCAACTTCGGCGGCGCCCAGCAGCTTGACGTCCGCGCCTAGGGCGGAGCTGACGATCCGGGTACCGCCCGCGGCTCGGGAGACCAGGCTTCGCCGCTTGACCTCGTCGGTGATCGAGCGGATCAGCGAGTCGGGCAGCACGGTCAGGAGGTCGCCCAGCACCACCAGTTCCGGGCCCAGCAGGTTGACCACGTTGAGCAGGCCGAGGGTCAGCCACTCTGCGTACTCGTGCAGGCGTTCCGCTGCGGCAACCGGGTCCTGCGCCAGCTCTCGCAGCTCCACCAGGATTGCGCCCCGGGTGGTGTCTGCCGGCAGGCCCAGCGCACGGCAGAGGGCGGCCTCGCCGATTTCCGTTTCCCAGCAGCCGCTGCTGCCGCAGTAACAGGGGCTGCCGCCGGGGCGGATGGCCATGTGCCCGATCTCGCCCACGTAGCCGGCTCCACCTCGCAGGGACGAGCCCTGGGAGATCACGCCGCCGCCCACGCCCACGTCCGCGGACACGTAGACCGAGTCCGACGAGCCGCGGGCGGCTCCTCGCAGGTGTTCGGCCACCGCGCCCAGTTCCGCGTCGTTGGCCACCAGCACCGGGATGCGCAGGACGGCGGACAACCGGTCCCCCAGCGCCACGTTGGTCCAGCGCAGGTTGGGGGCCTCGTGGACCAGGCCGTCGGCCCGGCGCACCACGCCGGGCACCGAAACTCCGACCCCGGCCGGTTCCAGGTCCAGGTCCGCGGCCAGGACCCGGGCCGATTCGATCACGTGCGTGATCACCTCGTCCGGGGTCCGGGTGCGGGCATGCAGGTTCCAGCTGTTACGGCCCAGGATCTGCCCGCCCAGCCCGACCAGTGCGATGGCCACGTGCTCTACCTGCACGTCGACCGCCAGCACCACCGCCGCGTGCGGCTGGGGCAGGACCAGGAGCGAGGGGCGGCCCGCCCCTCGCCCTGGCCTCGGCACCCTCTCCTCGACTACCCCGGCTTCCGCCAGGCCGTCGACGAGCGTCTTGATGGTGCTCCGGTTGAGCCCGAGTTCGGTGGCCAGCGCCGCCCGGGTGCTGGGCCCGCCGACGTGCAGCAGTCGCAACAGTGTGGTGCGGTTGTGCCGACGCACCTCGTCCGGGCGGGCGACGGGCGAGCTGCTCACCGGATCATCTTCCCATCAGCCCTCAGCGTGCGGACGACTCAGCCCGCCGACGCGACAACGCGTCCACCGTCGCGGCCAGCATCAGCACCAGACCGGTGACGATGTTGACCACCGCGGGCGGCTGCTGGAGCAGACCCAGTCCGTTGTTGACGATCGCCAGCACCGCGCCACCGATGACGGCGTCGATGATCCGGCCCTTGCCGCCGAACAGCGACGTTCCGCCGATCACCGCGGCGCCGACCGCGAACAGCAGCGTGTTCAGGCCACCGGCCTGTGCGTTCACCGCGCCCAGCTTCGACGAGTAGACGATCGCGCCGATCGCCGCGAACGACGAGCTGATCACGAACACGCTGGTGCGCATCTTCGGCACGTTGATGCCGGCCCGGCGCGCCGCTTCCTTGTTGCCGCCCACCGCGTACAGGTAACGTCCGTACCGCGTGCGGTTGAGCACGTAGGTGCCCGCGACCAGCAGGACCAGGACGATCGGCACCACATACGGCACGCCTTGGATCACCACGAGGCTGTTCGACGCCCGGTTGACGGTGAGCAAGTAGGTCGCCACCGCCGCGATGACCGCGACAGCGCCGACCTTCGCCAGCACGATCGCCGTCGGCTGCACCACGAGCCCGCGCTTCCGCCGCGAGAAGTGCTGTCCGAGCGCGAGCAGGGCGTAACCGCCGGCGGCGACCACGAACATCACCCAGCTGCCCAGCACCGAAAGGTTGCCGTTGGCGACCGCGTTGAGCGTGTCGTTCGTGCTGATCGGCAGCGTGCCGCCCTCTCCGACGAACTGCAGGATCACGCCCTGCCACACGATGAACAGCGCCAGCGTGACGACGAACGACGGCATGCCGATCTTCGACACCAGGAAACCGGTGATGCAGCCGATCGCGGTGCCGGTGCAGATCGCGATGACCATCTCGACCCATGCGTTCACCGGCGCGCCGATCAGGATCACCACGATACCGACGAGGGCGATCGCCGCTCCGGCCCAGATCCTCTGCAGCAGCGCCAGCACCACGGCGAGCACGAGCACCGCGAGGAACGTGATGAACACGCCGGTGCCCATGGAGCCCAGCAGGTTTCCATTGTGGACGTAATGCAGCGCCATCAGCGACGCGCACACGCCGGACGCGGTGCCCGCGGACAGGTCGATCTCGCCCAGCAGCAGCACGAACACGATGCCCATCGCGATGATGGTCTGGCCCGCGCCCTGCGCCAGCAGGTTCGCGATGTTGCGCAGCGTGAAAAAGTCACCGGACAACGCGCTGAACAGGATCGCGAGCACGATCACGCCGAGCACGGCGGGAATCGAGCCGAGCTGCCCGGCCTTCATCCGCGCGAAGTAGTCCCGGATCGCCTCGCCGGTGGACATCGAAGTGGTGTCGATGCCGAAGTCGGTGATCGCCCCGGAGGGCGCGTCCGGCGTCTGCGGCTTCTCGGAAGTTTCGGTCATGGCAGGTTCTTTCTCGGTCACAGCGCGACAGCTTCGGGACGGGCCAGGCCGAGGTCGCCCGACCGGCCGGCGGTGATGAGTTCGACGACCTGGCCGTGCGTGACGTCGCTGGTCTGGACCTCCGCGACGAGCCGGCCGAGGTAGAGCACGTTGATCCGGTCGGCCACCTCGAACACGTCGGCCATGTTGTGGCTGATCAGCACCACGCCGAGGCCCTGTTCGGCCAGCCGGCGCACCAGGTCGAGCACCTGCTTGGTCTGCGCCACGCCGAGCGCGGCGGTCGGCTCGTCCAAGATGACGACTTTGCTGTTCCACAGCACCGATTTCGCGATCGCGACGGTCTGCCGCTGCCCGCCGGACAGCGCGGAAACCAGGCTGCGGACGGACTTCACCGTGCGCACGCCGAGCGAGGCCAGCGTCTCGCGCGCAGCCTTCTCCATGCTGGCCTCGTCGAGCAGCCAGCTGTTGCCGCGTTCGCGGCCGAGGAACATGTTCTGCACGATGTCGAGGTTGTCGGCCAGCGCGAGGTCCTGGTAGACGACCTCGATGCCGAGCTCGGCGGCGTCCTTCGGACCGTGAATGTGCACCTCCGCGCCGTCGAACCGGACCGAACCGGTGTCGTACGGGTGGATGCCTGCGATGCATTTGACCAAAGTGGACTTGCCGGCCCCGTTGTCGCCGACGAGCGCGGTCACTTCGCCCGCCCGCACGGTGAAGTCCACGTCGTGCAGGACGTGGACCGGGCCGAAACTCTTGTTCAGGCCGGTGATGTCGAGAATGGGCTCGCTCATGGGTTCGCTTGTCTCTCGCGTGGGGACCGAGCCGGGACGCGTGTCAGAGGAACGCGTCCCGGCCCGGTTGCTCTGGCGGGGAGTTGCTGATCCGGCCAACGCGGGCCGATTCCGAAGCGGCAGGTAACCGTCGCGGCGGAGTCGTTCGGCCGTGGCGGTGGCCGGACCAGCAACTTTCAGCACAGTAAGGCGTCAGGAGATGCCGTACTGGGTGCACTTGGCGGCGAGGTCGCCGGTGCAGATCGCGGACGCCTTGACGTAGCCCGCGGAGACCACGGTCTTGATGTCCTTGACGGTGATCAGCTGCGGCGTGAGCAGCACCGACTTCAGGTCGCGGTTGTTCTTCGGGTCGTGCAGCTTGCCGGTCGCGATCGCGTCCGCCGCTGCCTTGTCGCCCTTGGCCAGCGCCGCGGCCAGCTTCGCGGTGTTGTCCGCTTCTTCCTTGATCGGCTTGAAGATGGTCAGCGTCTGGTCGCCGCGCAGGATCGCCTGCAGACCGGCCGCGGTCGAGTCCTGGCCGGTGACCGGGACCTTGCCGTTGAGGCCGTTCTTCTTCAGCACGGTGATCACCGCACCGGCCAGCTCGTCGTTCGCCGCGAGGACGCCGTCGACCTTGCCGTTGACCCGGGTGAAGATCTGCTCGAAGGTGGTGCCGCCGACCTGGGCGTCCCAGTTGTCGATGGCCTGCTTCTGCACGAGCTTGAGCGCGCCCGAGTCGTACAGCGGCTTCAGGATCTTGTCGTGGCCCGCGGCGAACAGGGTCGCGTTGTTGTCCGTCGGCGCGCCCTCGATCTGCACCACGTTCGCGCCCGGCTTGCTCTTCAGCGCGTCCGCCAGGCCCTGCGCCTGAAGTTCGCCGACCTTCTCGTTGTCGAACGAGACGTAGTAGTCGGCCGAACCGCCGAGGCTCGGACGGTCGTAGTCGATGACCGGGATGCCCGCGGTCTTCGCCTTGGCCTCGATCGCCGCGCCGACCGCCGGGTCGGACGGGGCGATGATCAGCACCTTGACGCCCTGGCTGATGAAGCCGTCGGCGAGGGTGGAGAACTTCTGGTTGTCGCCCTGGGCGTTCTCGATGTCCGCGCTGAAGCCCTGCGCGGAGAGCGCAGCCTGCAGCATCGGCTTGTCGAAGGCTTCCCAGCGAGCAGAGGTGGCGGTCTCCGGAAGGATCACGCCGACCTTGCCGTTGGCGCCGCCGCCCGCCGGAGCCGACGCGGAGCTGTTGTTCCCTGAGTTCCCGGAACCTGAGCTGTTCGCGCCGCACGCGGTCAGCGCCAAGCCGGCGCTCACCGTCGCGGCGAGGAGGGTAAGGGTTCTGGTGCGCATCCTCGTTCCTTCTCCGATCATGCTCGCGGGGTGATCCGGAGAAGGCCCCGGTGCACCGTCGCACATATGTTGTGGCCGACAACATATGCCGCCGAACGGCCCGAGGGAAGACAGTCTGATCGATTAACTGACACCAAATGGACACGGTTCGGCAACACGGGCCCGAATGGCGGTGCACGGCGACGGAGTGACCGCCGCCACGCACGCTGCGTGACGACCGGCCGTCCGGTTTCGTCGGTGCGCGCGACCGAGCCGCCCAGGCGGGAGCAGGCGAACGGACTGTCGACGCGTCCTACCAGGACAAAAACCGGACAAGCGCGGGTGACGGGCAACCAGGCACGGTCAGCGTGCCCGCCGGAATGACGGGCACGCTGCGTAGCTTGCGGAGAATCGCGTCAACCTCGAGAGCTGACCGGATCCGGCACACCCGACCAGAAAGTACCGTTCGGGAAGTTGTCCGGTTTTGTCCGGCTACTGGGTCACGCGCTACCAAGACCGAAGCGTGACGATCCGTTCCTCGAGCTGTTCCACCGTCGCCATCGCGGTCGGCGGACCGCCGCACTGGCGGCGCAACTCGTTGTGGATCGCGCCGTGCGGCTTCTTCGTGCGGTGGTGGTACACGCCGACCAGCGCGTTGAGTTCCTTGCGCAGCGAGCCCAGCCGTTCGGCGACCGACTGGGACCGGACCGGCGGCGCCGCCGGCTCCTCGGCTTTCGGCTTGCGCCGCTTCTCGTCGGTGATCTGCTCTTCCTGCCGCTTGCGCAGCAGCGCGCGGACCTGGTCCGGTTCCAGCAACCCGGGCAGGCCGAGGTACTCCTGTTCCTCGTCGGAGCCGGAGAACACCGCGGTGCCGAACGAGTTGCCGTCGTAGATCACCTGGTCGAGCTCGGCGGAGGCGTGCAGCGAGGTGAACGCCTTCTCCTCCTCGCCCGGCTCGTCCTCGGTGCGGTTGGCCTGGGCGAGCAGCTCGTCGTCCCAGCCTTCCTTTTCCCGGTGCGGCTTGCCGAGCACGTGGTCGCGCTGCGCTTCCAGCTCGCTGGCCAGCTCCAGCAGCACCGGCACGCTCGGCAGGAAGATGCTCGCCGTCTCGCCCTTTTTCCGCGCCCGCACGTAGCGGCCGATGGCCTGTGCGAAAAACAGCGGGGTGGACGCGCTGGTCGCGTACACCCCGACGGCCAGCCGCGGCACGTCGACGCCTTCGGACACCATCCGGACCGCGACGATCCAGCGTTCGGTGGTCTCGGAGAACTCCTTGATCCGCCCGGACGCCTTCGGGTCGTCGGACAGCACCAGCGTCGGCGTCTGGCCGCAGATCCGCTCCAGGATCTTGGCGTAGGCGCGCGCGGTCTCCTGGTCGGTGGCGATCACCAGGCCGCCCGCGTCCGGGATGGACTGGCGGACTTGGCTGAGCCGGGTGTCCGCGGCCTGCAGCACCGCCGGGATCCACTCGCCGGACGGATCCAGCGCGGTCCGCCAGGCACGAGCGTTCTGCTCGGCGGTAAGCGGTTCGCCCAGCCGAGCGGTGAACTCCTCGCCGGCGCTGGTGCGCCAGGACGCTTCGCCCGAGTAGGCGAGGAAGACGACCGGCCGGACCACGCCGTCGGCCAGTGCGTCGGAGTAGCCGTAGGAATGGTCGGCCTTGCTGCGCTGGAAACCGCCCGCGTCCGGCTCGTAGGTGACGAACGGGATCGCCGAATCGTCGCTGCGGAACGGGGTTCCGGTGAGCGCGAGCCGGCGCACCGCGGGGGTGAACGCCTCGCTGGTCGCGTCGCCCCAGGACTTCGCGTCGCCCGCGTGGTGGATCTCGTCGAGGATCACCAGCGTCTTGCGGTTCTCGGTGCGCACCCGGTGCAGCGTGGGGTGCGCGGCGACCTGCGCGTAGGTGACCGCGACGCCGCGGTAGTCCGACGACGTGACGCCGGTGGTGTTGCGGAAGTTCGAGTCGATCGGGATGCCCGCCGCCGCGGCCGCGGACGCCCACTGGTGCTTCAGGTGCTCGGTCGGCGTGACGATGGTGACCGCTTCGACGGTGCGGTCGGACAGCAGCTCGGCGGCGATCCGGAGACCGAAGACGGTCTTGCCCGCGCCCGGCGTCGCGACCGCCAGGAAGTCCTTCGGCTTGCCGGACAGGTATTTCGTGAGCGCCCGCCGCTGCCAGGCGCGCAGCGGACGCGCGGTGGCGTCCTTCTCGGCGGGCGGCGCCCCGAGCACCTGCTGGTTCGTCTCGGACATGACTGCGCTCACCCCCTTCCCGGGCCGCTCCGCGCGGCCGTGACGTGCGAAAACCCCCACGGTGGCACCGGCTTCGCCGCCGGGCGCCGCGATGAGGGCACGTCGGCCAGCTTACCTTCCGTCCCCGCCGGCGCCCGCCACCGCCACGGGTGGTGTCCCCCGACACGCCCGCGCTCAGCGGGGGCGACGAGCCAAAACGGCGCGGATAGACCATGCTGGGACACACCATGGGCGAGGTGAGACCGGACGCCGGCGAGGCAGTGCCGGAGAAGAGAGCGCCGGAGAAGACCGTGCGCAGGGGGCCGTGGCGGCTCCTGACCCGCACGCTCGCGAAAGCGTGGGACGGCAATATCTTCTCCGAAGCGGCCGAGGCCGCCTTCTGGCAGACGTTGTCGCTCCCGCCGCTGCTGCTCGGGCTGCTCGGCAGCGTCGGGTTCATCGGCGAGTGGTTCGGCCAGGGCGTGGTCACCGCCGTGCACGACCGGATCATCACCTTCTGCCACACCGTGTTCAGCGCGAACGTGGTGCAGGAGATCATCGAGCCGACGGTGAACAGCATCCTCACCGTGGGCAAGGGCGAGATCGTGTCCGTGGGCTTCGTCATCTCGCTGTGGGCGGGTTCGTCGGCGATGTCGTCGTTCGTGGACGCGATCACCGTCGCGCACGACCAGTACGGCGTGCGCAACGAGGTCTGGCAGCGGATCTTCGCGCTGCTGCTGTACCTGTGCGCGCTGATCGGGCTGGTGATCGGGCTGCCGCTGCTGGCGATCGGCCCGGACCTGCTGCCGGAGTTCTTCCCGCTCGACTGGCGCCCGACCGTCACGTCCTGGGTCGGCGCGCTGTACTACCCGGTGCTGGGCGTGATGATCGTGCTGGCGCTGACCACCCTGTACAAGCTCGCCCTGCCGCGACGGCTGCCCTGGCACCGCGGCCTGCCCGGCGCAATCCTGGCCGGCGTGGTGTTCCTGGTGTCGAGCATCGGGCTGCGGATCTACCTCAACTGGATCACCAAGACCGGCTACACCTACGGCGCGCTGGCCGCGCCGATCGCGTTCCTGCTGCTGATGTTCTTCATCGGCCTCGCGGTGGTCGGCGGGGCATATTTCAACAGCGCGATCCAGGAGCTGTGGCCGGCCAAGGCGACCCGCCGGCAGCGGCGCAAGTGGCGACGGCTGGAAATGGAACGCGCGACGGAACGGCTGCGCGCCGAAGAGGGCCGCCGGCTGTGGGACCGCACGACAATGCCGCTGCGGAGGCCGAAACGGCATCCCGACGAGCACGAGGAGGGCGCTCCGGGCGACGTGCACGGCACCGAGCTGGGCCAGGCCGAACCGGAGACCGCTTCGGAAACCGCGCAGTTCGCGGCACCGGACGGCCCGCGTCCCCCGGCGCAGGAACGGACCCGCCCGGCCGAACGGCCTCGCACCGCCGGTTCCGGGCCGTCGTCCGGCCCGGAACCGCGCAACCGTCCTTCACAGCGCTGACCGCCCGCCTCAGCCCTGCCGGAACCGCCAGGTCTTGCTGTCGAACGCGATGCAGACGCTCGGCGACATCACGACCACGCGCAGGGTGCCGTCGCGCTCGTCGTAGTCGATTCCCTCGACCTCGAAGTTGCCGCTGCAGCCGCTCTCCAGCGGAAGCTGGCCGAGCGAGGTGACGTGCCCGGTGACGTCCGAACCGGAAACCGGCGCGGCGAGGTCGACCTGCAGCAGCGGTTTGGTGGTGCCGAAAAGGCTGCCCTCAGGGTCGTCGGAGGAGCACATCAGCCGGGTGGCGGACACGAAGTCGCAGCCCTGGACGTCGCGCACCGGGTGGTCCAGCCGGATCGCCGACGCGTACGGCAGGTTCTGCCCGGGATCGGTGGCCGCTACGCCCGGCATCGGGTAGACGAGCAGGCGGTCCATCGTGCCCCACTCGCCGGACACCATCCAGCGCGCGTCCGGCGATACCGCGGCGAAGGAGTTGTTGTTGGCCTCCCAGGACTCCAGCGCGTGCTGGTAGTCGGCGCGGCTGCCGTCGGGCGCCTCGACGCGGAAGAGCTTCGCCCCGCGGTCGTCGCGCTGGTACGGCTCGACGTACCAGCCCTTCGCCGACCCCGGGTCGCCGATGTGGTTCCAGCCCTTGGCCGCGAGACCGGGGTCGATGGTGCCGATGCCGGTGTAGCGGATGCTCGTGCCCGAAGGCCGTTCCACGGTGGCCAGCCCCTGGCTCTCGTCGAGCGGCCGAGCCCGGTCCGAGCCGACGGTGGTCCAGCCGGTGACCGCGCTGGCGGCGCCTGCCGCGACGGTGCTGAACGCGGAGAGCAGGACGACGAGGGACAACACGATGCCGGTTCTGCGCATGGGAGGACTCCTGCGGGGAGGCGACTGGCCGGATGAAGATCTACCAGTTCCTCCCCGGGTGCACAGCCACCGAGTGAAGGATTTTCACATTTGTTCCCGGAGAACGGGACGCCGGGGAACCCGCGGCTCCCCGCTCCCAGTCCGTGAAGGGCCCCTTGAGGGACTTGGATTCCCTCAAGGGGCCCTTCACGGACGGTTTCGCGCAGCAGCCACCGGCGGGCGAGGCCGGTTGGCGCGCAGGTCAGTCGTCGCCGCCGGGGCGCAGGCCCTCGTAGATCTTCTTGCACTTCGGGCACACCGGCGACCCGGGCTTGGGCGACTTCGTGACCGGGAAGACCTCGCCACAGAGCGCCACCACGTGCGTGCCCATGACCGCGCTTTCGGCGATCTTGTTCTTGCGCACGTAGTGGAACATCTTCGGGGAGTCGTCGTCGGTCGACTCGGTGCTGTCGGTCTCCGGCTTGGTCAGCGTCTCGGTGCTCACCCCACCATCATGCCTCAGCGACGCGCCCCCGGTAATCCCCGGATACCGTCTTCTGACCTGCCGCTGGACCGCCGAGAGCCGGGATGTCGCACGCCACCGCCGTCGCGCGCGACGCCCGAGCAGCTCGCCGCAGCGCTGCCCGACGAGCGAGCCGCGAGACGACGTTGTTACGACGCCGTACCCGGCCAGGTCCAATAACGAAGCGCCAGAAGACGACGCGCCGCCGCAGCGCTGGAAAGCTGCCCTCGCGCGTGCCGTTGTACCTCACCGAGACTGCCCGGTCACGCTGGGAAGCCGCGACCCGACGGCATCCGCGGGCAGAGCTGACCCGATGCCGCGCCGCCCGCGGCGATCAAAGATGATGTCCCTCTGTGACCACCCAGACCACTCCGCTTTTCATCCACGAGGAAGTCGCTTCGGCGTTGCGTGACGGTCACCCCGTCGTCGCCCTCGAGAGCACCATCCTTTCGCACGGTTTGCCCTACCCGCGCAACCTCGACGTCGGCCGCCGCGTCGAGCAGGTCGTCCGCGACGGCGGCGCGGTGCCGGCCACCATCGCCGTCCTCGACGGACGGGCCGTGATCGGCCTCTCCCCCGCCGAACTGGAGCGCGTCTGCGCGCCGGACGCCGGTCTCGACAAGCTTTCCCTGCGCGACCTCGGCCCGGCGATCGGCCTCGGCCGCTCCGGCGCGACGACCGTCGCCGGCACCTCGGCGCTCGCCGCCGCGGCCGGGATCGGCGTGTTCGCCACCGGCGGCCTCGGCGGCGTGCACCTGGGCGCGGAGCGGAGCTGGGACGTCTCGGCCGACCTCGGCGTGCTCGCCAAGGTGCCGACGGTGGTCGTCTGCTCGGGCGTGAAGTCGGTGCTCGACATCGCCGCGACGCTCGAGGTGCTGGAGACCAACTCGGTCCCGGTGCTCGGCTACCGCACCGACGACTTCCCCGCCTTCTACCTTCGTTCGTCGGGCCACCGGCTCGGCTGGCGGGTGGACGACGCGAAGCAGGCCGCCGCGGTGATCGCGGCGCACCGCAGCTACGCGAATTCCGGGGTGCTGCTGGCGAATCCGATCCCGGAAGAGTCCGAAATGGACCGTGAGCTGCACGACCGGCTGCTGCGCGAGGGCCTCGCGAAGCTGGAAGCGGGCCACGTGCACGGCGCGGACGTGACACCGGTGCTGCTGGAGCACTTCCACACCGCGAGCGAGGGCGTGAGCATCGACGCGAACGAAGCGCTGGTGCTGTCCAACGCGAAGCTCGCGACCGAGGTGGCGGTGGCGCTGTCGTGACCGGCATCGTGGTGGTCGGCGACGCCGGCCTGGACGTCGTCGCACGACACGACCAACCCCTCCCGCACGGCGGCGACGCCCGCGCGAACATCCGCTTCACCGGCGGCGGAGCCGGCGCGAACACCGCGCTCTGGCTGCGTTCGCTGGGCGCGGACACCACCCTGGTCGCCCGTATCGGCGACGACTCCGGCGGCCGCTTGATCCGCGCCGAACTCGAAGCGGCCGGAGTGCGCTGCGCGTTCGCGACCGACCCGGAGGCGCCGACCTGCTGCGTCGTCGTCCTCGTGGACGGCGAAGGCCAGCGCAGCATGCTCGCCGACCGAGGCGCGAACAAACGCTTCGCTCCCGAAGACGTCACCCCGGACGCCTTGGCCGGCGCCGGCCACCTGCACCTGTCCGGCTACGTCCTGCTGGACCCGTCGTCGCGACCGGCCGGCCTGGCCGCGCTGGCCGCGGCCAAGGAAGCCGGCCTCACCACGTCGGTCGACCCGCAGGCGGCAGCGCACATCCACGACCCGGCAGCGTTCCTGGACGACGTCCGCGGAACCGACCTGCTGATGCCGAACACCGAGGAGCTTCTCGCCCTCACCGGTTCGGCGGACCCGGCTTCCGCCGCCGAACTCCTGAACGCCGTCGGCGCGGTCGTGGTGACCGCGGGTCTGGGCGGCGCGAGCTGGATCGACCCGGACGGCGTCGTCTCCGTGCCCGCGGTGGAAGCGGACTGCGTGGACTCCACCGGCGCCGGCGACGCCTTCGACGCGGGCGTCCTCACCACCTGGCTGGCCCAGAAGTCCACAGTGGACGTTCTGGAAGCCGGCACCCGGCTGGGCGCGCTGGCGGTAAGCCGCGTCGGCCCGCAGCCCTGAGCACGGCCAGAACGCGACAGTCCGTGAACGGCCTCTTCCGGGAACCAGATTCCGGGAAGGGGCCCTTCACGGGCTTCCGGCCCGGCGACGAACAGCGCCCGCCGGGATCAGCCGTCGATCACCTGGTGCTTGCTGTGCTCGATCTTCTTAGCGTCCGGGGAGAACCGGTTCACCTTCTCCGTTTTCCGCGGCGGCCGGTCGTTGGCGATCAGCACCGCCACCCACGGCAGCGGCACCGAGATCACCAGGAACATGATCGCCAGCCACCACGTGTGATAAGTCAGCCCGGCCAGGACCAGGCACGGGATCCGGCAGACCATCATGATGACGTACTTCCGCTTCCGTGCCGCCAGCTGATCGTCCAGCGACGGCGCGGCCTCGGTGATCAGCACCGGGTCCGGGCGAGGGTCCGGCCCGTGGGCAGGTGCGGTCACAGCACCACCTCCGACGCTCATTCTCCCACTCGCCGCCCGTCCGCGACACCCGGCCGGGTGAACCGGGACAAAGCCGCGACGACCAGCGTCTCGACCCCGGTCCGCAGGGTCGGGTGCAGCACCGGCGCGAACTTCGACGAGTGGTTCGACGGGATGTCCGTCTCGAACCGCCCCTCGGTCATCGCGGTGATCACCTGCTCCGGGTCCAGGCCGCCGACCAGCCAGAACACCGACGGAACCTCGGCCGCGCGGCCGAACTCGCTGAAGTCCTCGCTGCCGGTGACCAGCGGAGCGGGCATGGTCGCGGCCGGCCCGAAGTGCGCGCGGAACACCTCGGTCAGCTCGTCGGAAGCGGCGTCGTCGTTCGCGGTGACCGGATACGACGCGACCACCTCGACCGTCGGCGGCTGCGGCGCTCCGGCGGCGGCCGCCTCGCCGTTCGCAATCCGCTCGACTGCCTTGCGCAGGCGCAGCAGCACCGCGTCGTCGAACGCGCGGGTATTGACCTCCAGCACCGCGTGATCGGCGATCACGTTCGCCGCGGTGCCGACGTGCATCGACCCGACAGTGACCACCGCGGGCTCGGTCGCCGCGGTCTCCCGCGACACGATGGTCTGCAGCTTGAGCACCACGGACGCGGCCAGCACGGCCGGGTCGACGGTGGTCTCCGGGCGCGAACCGTGGCCGCCGCGGCCGTGCAGGGTGACGCGCAGCGTGTCGGTGGCCGCCATGATCACCCCGGGGCGAGTGAGCACCCACCCGGCCGGGCCAGGCACGAGGTGCTGGCCGAAGACCACGTCCGGGCGGCCGGCCAGGTCGAACAGACCGTCGCGGACCATCCCGGCGGCACCGTCTCCGACTTCCTCACCGGGCTGGAAAACCACGAGCAGCGTGCCGGACCACTCGTCGCGCGAAGCAGCCAGCAGGTGCGCGGCACCCGAGAGCCACGTCGCGTGCATGTCGTGGCCGCACGCGTGCATGACCGGCACGTCGCGGCCCTGTGAGTCGACGCCGCGCGCCGTGCTCGCGTACGAGAGCCCCGTCTGCTCTTCGACTGGCAGCGCGTCGATGTCCGCGCGAAGCAGCACCGTCGGCCCGTCACCGTTTCGCAGGACGCCGACGACACCGGTCTGGCCGACGCCGGTGTGCACCTCGAAGCCGTCTTCGGTCAGCCGTCGCGCCAGCTCCGCGCCTGTGCGGGTCTCGGCGAACGCGAGCTCCGGATGGCGGTGCAGATCGACATACAGCGCTTCAAGCTCAGGCAGTGCCGCCTCGAGTGGAGCGAGGACACGGCCGGTGGTCTCGGTGGTCACGATGCCCATCGTGGCAGGCTTACCCACCGTGAGCACGAACACGCCTCTCCCTGACCTTTCCGACGACGTCTGCGCGCGGCTTCGCGAAGCCTTCCGCCGCACCGGCTACGACGCTGACGGCGTCGTCGACGCGCTCGGCGGCGCAGCGCACGCGGCGCTCGGCCGCGGCGAGCCGGAGCCAGCCCGCCGCGCCAGCCTCGACGCCGGGGATCTCGGCGTCTTCATCCGGCTGTTCCTGCTTGGCCTCGCCGAGCCGGAGAAGACGGTCACCTCCGCGTTCGCGCCGCTCAGCGCCGCCGACGCGGTGGCAGCGGGCATCCTGCGGACCGTCGGCGAGGAGTTCCGCGCCGCGCTCGACATCCGGCCGCACGGCGACGAGGAAGGCTCCTGGTGGGTCGTCTCCGACCTCGACGCCGACCTCCTCGGTCACGTCGTGCCCGAGGACCATGTGCTGGGCGTCGGGCACGCGTCGCTGAGCCTGATCCGCGCGACCAGCCGCCGCCCGGTCGGCAGCCTGCTGGACCTCGGCACCGGCAACGGCGTCCAGGCGCTGCACGCGACCCGGCACGCCAAGAAGATCACCGCGACCGACGTCTCGGCCCGTGCGCTCGCGCTCGCCGCGGGCACCTTCCGGCTGAACGAGCTGGAAGCGGAGTTGCTGCAAGGCGAGTGGTTCGCGCCGGTCGCGCGCCGCCGGTTCGACCAGATCGTGTGCAATCCGCCGTTCGTGGTCGGGCCGCCGCGCGTCGACTACACCTACCGCGACTCCGGGCTGGCCGGCGACGACGCGAGCGCGCTGGTCATCCGCCAACTGCCCAGCTTCCTCAACGACGGTGGCACCGGGCAGCTGCTTGCGTCCTGGATGCACCGTCGCGGCGAAGACTGGAGCGACCGCGTCGCGCGATGGCTGCCGGCTGAGACAGACGCGTGGTTCGTACAGCGCGACGTCGCCGACCCGGGTCTGTACGTCGGCACCTGGCTGCGCGACGAGGGCATCGACCCGCGCTCGCCCGAAGGACAGGCGAAGGCCGCCGCGTGGCTCGACTGGTTCACCGCGAACGACGTACAGGGCATCGGCTTCGGCTTTGTCACGTTGCGTCGCGCGAACGGTCAGACGCCGACTGTCGTCTGCGAAGACCTGCGTCAGGCTTACGACGACCCACTGGGCCCCGAAGCGGCGAACTGGCTCGACCGTGTCGAGTGGCTGCGCACGCACGGCGACGCGGTGTTGGATGTCGCCTTCCGCGTCCCGGACACTGTGCTGCTCGAACGTGTCGACTCCCCCGGTGACGAGGGCTGGGAGACGACCGTGCGCCGGCTGCACCGTACGGACGGGCCGGGTTGGCAGCACGAGGTCGACGAGCTCACCACCCGGCTGCTGGCCGGGTGCCGGGGCGCGCTGCCGCTGTCGGATCTGCTGGAGCTGCTGTCGGCCGCGCAGGGCCTCGACGCCGACGAGCTGACCGCTGCGGCGCTGCCGATCATCCGCGAACTCGTGCGGCACGGAATGCTCGTGCCGGGTTCCGCGCGGTGAGGGCGGTCGCAGCGCGGGTAACCCGCGCGAGCGTGACGGTAGCGGGGGAGATTGTCGGAGAGATCAACGGAGCGGGACTGCTCGTTCTTCTCGGCGTGCACGCCGACGACGACGCCGGCAAAGCCGAGACGATGGCGCGCAAACTCCACGAACTCCGGCTGCTGCGCGACGAACAATCTTGCGCGACGACCGGTGCCCCGCTGCTCGTGGTGTCGCAGTTCACTCTCTACGGCGACACTCGCAAAGGCCGCCGCCCGTCCTGGACGGCGGCGGCCCGGCCGGAAGCCGCCGAACCCCTGGTGGACGCGGTGGTCGCCGGCCTGCGCGACCGCGGCGCGACGGTCTCGACCGGACGGTTCGGCGCGGAGATGGCGGTGGAAAGCGTGAACGACGGTCCGTTCACGGTTCTTGTGGAGGTTTAGCCCACCTCGCAAATCCGCGGGTAGCATTCGTTGCAGGACATGCGATTCGCGAGCAATTCCGCCGGCCCCGCAGTTCTCAGGAAAACCTCAGTATTGGTGGAGCAACCGCGGGGCGGGGCTGACCGTCCTCATTTCAGCGAGCCGGGAACGTTTGAACCGCCCGGAGCGTTAGACCCGATGTCCAGCCAAGCCGGCTGGGCCCGCGGACACGGGATTCCACAGGCCCCGTCCCGCAGGTGCCGGCGAGACACGTTCAGCCCGTGACCGGGGAGGCAGAATGTCAGTCCAGACTCTCGAACGCCAAGCGCGCGGGATTCGCGAGCGCGGGATTCCAGCACAGCAGACCGAGGAGCGGGCGAGCGTGGGGGCGCTCACCGACGCCGACCTCGACGCGCAGAGCCCGGCCGCCGACCTGGTGCGGGTGTACCTGAACGGCATCGGCAAGACCGCGCTGCTCAGCGCGGCCGACGAGGTCGAGCTGGCGAAGCGGATCGAAGCCGGGGTGTTCGCCCAGCACATGCTGGACACCGCCGACAGCCTCACGCCGCTGCGCCGCAAGGAGCTGCGTGCGCTGGTGCGAGACGGCCACACCGCGAAGAACCACCTGCTGGAGGCCAACCTTCGCCTGGTGGTGTCGCTCGCGAAGCGCTACACCGGGCGCGGCATGCCGCTGCTCGACCTGATCCAGGAGGGAAACCTGGGCCTGATCCGCGCGGTGGAGAAGTTCGATTACTCCAAGGGGTTCAAGTTCTCCACCTACGCCACGTGGTGGATCCGCCAGGCGATCACCCGCGGCATGGCCGACCAGGGCCGCACCATCCGGCTGCCCGTCCACCTGGTGGAGCAGGTGAACAAGCTCGCCCGGATCCGCCGCGACCTGCACCAGCAGCTCGGCCGCGACGCGACGCACGAGGAGCTCAGCGCCGAATCGGGCATTCCGGTGCACAAGATCTCCGACCTGCTCGACCAGTCCCGCGATCCGGTGAGCCTCGACATGCCGGTGGGCGCCGAGGAAGACGCCCCGCTGGGCGACTTCATCGAGGACAGCGAAGCGACCGACGCGGAGAGCGCCGTGATCTCCGGCCTGCTGCAGGACGACCTGCGGCGTGTGCTGGCGACGCTCGACGACCGCGAACAGCACGTCATCCGCCTCCGCTACGGCCTCGACGACGGCCAGCCGCGCACGCTCGACCAGATCGGCAAGCACTTCGGCCTGTCGCGCGAGCGCGTCCGCCAGATCGAGCGCGAGGTCATGGCGAAGCTCCGCCAAGGCGAGCGAGCGGACCGGCTGCGGGCTTACGCGAGCTGAGTTTTTCCCTCCGGGGCCGGCATCGGGGCCCGGCCTCCGGAGGGACGACTTGGCAGAAGGGGGCCGGCTCGGACCGCTTGATCGAGCACGGCTGACGAGGTCGGGTTGGCTCGGCGAGTGAACTTGACCGGGTGGTCCGGTTTTTTCGGGCGCACTGGCTGGGCAGCAGGCACTTCGGGGTTGCCACGCCCGATCGGCGCACCCGGTCCGGACCGCGGCGCAGACAGGACAATCGGGGCCGATTCGGACAATCGGATGTGATTCGGCAGCTTCGGCCGCATGATGCCAACTGGTTGGACGGCGGTCATTGCGAGGCGACCCCTTCTGTCCGGCGAATCCTCGCGCCGAGGGCCCGGGAAGGCGGCCGGAAGATCGGCATTCGGAACCAATGGATCCGAATGCGGGGGAAGACGAATCGGGGCAAAGGCGGAGTCCGCATTCGAGTGACCCCGCCGCAGGATGCGCGGCGGGTTCGCTCGGTCGCGCAAGCCAGGCATTCCCGGGGCGGGATCACCCGCGGAATGGCATCGACCGCGACTGGATCATTCATCGCACGGAACCCTTGGTTCGGACTTCCGAGCCAGGGTTCCGTCGTATTCAGCGCTTCGGGCACGCCGCCGTCGCCCGGGCGCGCTTTCCGCTCCTCGGGACTCCGCCATCGCCCGGGCGCGACTTCAGCACCTCGGACACTCCGCCATCGCCCGGCGCGCTCGCCGAGACCGTCGGCGCCTCGCCCACCTGGGGTCGCCCGTCCGGGCAGTCTTCGGCCCGTCCTCTCTGGCAGCAGGCGGGCGTCTGTCCCGCCACCGGTTTCAGGCGACTCAGCACCCATCCCCTGTGCTACTGCAGAAGATTTGCCGACAAATCGCCACATCAATCCCTTCAGTCTCTAGAGACTCATTAGTCACTTCAGCATCGTTGACACCACCAGCCCCAGCGGCACCGCAGCTCGCCCCTCTCAGTCCCGGTAAATCCCTTTCATCCCTTCCTGCCTGCCACTCAGCGCAACCTCGTCACCGCGCTGCGCGCCCGATTGTGGATTTTCCGAGCGGCCCGCGTTTGGCGGAGCGGTTCAGCGGGTAGCAAACGGCCGCGACCCCCGCTGTGCGGCGTCCGGTCAACGCGCCGGCGGGGGTCCCGTTAGACACGCGGGGCGGGTGTGTGCGCATCCGGCCCGCTTTCCCCGGGAGGTCGGGTCCGTCGGGGTGGGCCCGGCCTCCCGACCATGCCCGGACAAAGCGGGCGCCGAAAACCCGGTGCCCGCGTCCCGCCCAGCGATCACCCGTTTCAGCGTGCTGTACCCCACAGCGTCCCCGCACCCGTGCGGAGCTCCGGTTCCCGCTGAGTACCGTGGGCCAATCCCGAATCAGGGCAAAGGAGCCTCGCTGTGCCGCCCACCACGTTCCAGCACACCGAAGTCCTGCCGCTCGGCAAGGACACCACCACCGAGTACCGGCTGGTCACCGCCGACGGCGTCGAGGCCGTCGAAGCCGCCGGGCGAAAGTTCCTCAAGGTCGACCCGGACGCGCTCACCACGCTGGCGCGCACGGCGATCACCGACATCCAGCATCTGCTGCGCACGTCACATCTGCAGCAGCTGCGCGCGATCGTCGACGACCCCGAGGCCAGCGGCAACGACCGGTTCGTCGCGATGGACCTGCTGCGCAACGCGGCCATCTCGGCCGGCGGCGTGCTGCCGATGTGCCAGGACACCGGCACCGCGATCGTGATCGGCAAGCGCACCGAGGGCGTGCTCACCGGCGGCGACGACGAGCGGGCGCTCTCGCAGGGCATTTTCGACGCTTACCAGCAGCTGAACCTGCGCTATTCGCAGATGGCTCCGCTGAACTTCTGGGAAGAGCGCAACACCGGTACGAACCTCCCGGCACAGGTCGAGCTGTATCACAAGGACTCCGCCTCGGCGGATCCGTCGTATGAGTTCCTGTTCATGGCCAAGGGCGGCGGCAGCGCCAACAAGACCTTCCTCTACCAGGAAACCAAGGCGGTCCTGAACCCGAAGCGGCTCGCCCGGTTCCTCGACGAAAAGCTGCGCAGCCTCGGCACCGCCGCGTGCCCGCCGTACCACCTGGCGATCGTCGTCGGCGGCATGTCGGCCGAGTTCAACCTCAAGGTCGCCAAGCTCGCCTCCGCGCGCTACCTGGACAACCTGCCGACCGAGGGGTCCGAGCTGGGCCACGCGTTCCGCGACCGCGATCTCGAACAGCAGGTGCTGGAGATGACGCGCCAGTTCGGCATCGGCGCGCAGTTCGGCGGCAAGTACTTCTGCCACGACGTCCGAGTCATCCGGCTCCCCCGGCACGGCGCGAGCTGCCCGGTCGGCGTCGCCGTCTCGTGCTCGGCCGACCGGCAGGCGAAGGCGAAGATCACCGAAGAGGGCGTGTTCATCGAGCAGCTCGAACGCGACCCGGCGCGGTTCCTGCCGGAGATCACCGAGGACGACCTGTCCGACGAGGTGGTGTCCGTCGACCTCAACCAGCCGATGGACGAGATCCGCGCGCAGCTGGCGCAGCTGCCGGTGAAGACGCGGCTTTCGCTGACCGGTCCGCTGGTCGTCGCGCGCGACATCGCGCACGCCAAGATCGCCGAGCGGCTCGACGCCGGCGAGGAGATGCCGCAGTACCTGCGCGACCACCCGGTCTACTACGCCGGCCCGGCGAAGACCCCGGACGGCTACCCGTCCGGCTCGTTCGGACCGACGACCGCCGGCCGGATGGACTCCTACGTCGCCCAGTTCCAGGCCGCCGGCGGCTCGCTGGTGATGCTGGCGAAGGGTAACCGCTCGAAGCAGGTCACCGCCGCCTGCCAGGAACACGGCGGCTTCTACCTCGGCTCGATCGGCGGTCCGGCCGCACGGCTGGCGAAGGACTGCATCAAGAAGGTCGAGGTTCTCGAGTACGCCGAGCTCGGGATGGAAGCGGTCTGGAAGATCGAGGTCGAAGAATTCCCGGCGTTCATCGTGATCGACGACAAGGGCAACGACTTCTTCGCCGCCACCAGCGAACCGGTGCTGCAGATCAGCTTCCGCTGAGCTACCAGAAACCCGGACTGTCCGCAATGGACAGTCCGGGTTTTGCCTTTCCGGCCGCCGGACCCGGCCCGCGCGCACCGCGCCCGTACCGCGCGGCAACTTCCGAAGCGTCCGCGCGTCCTCCGGCTGAGCAATCCCGGGAGGCAGGATGAACATCGCGGTCTTCTTGGCAGTACCCGCGACGATCGGGGGCATCGCCGCCAGCGGCGCGGTATTCGCGCTGGCCCGCCGCCACTTCCGCCCCGCGCCAGCCGCCGCGGCAGCGCTGAGCGCGGGCACCGGTCTGGCACTCGGCTGGTGTTACGCCGCCTGGGTCGTCGTCCCGGGCCTACTCGCGGGCCTGGCCGCCTACGGCCTGGCCCGCCTACGCCTCGACGGCGGCCGAGCGCTCCTGATCAGCATCGGCGTGACACTGGCCTGCACCTTCGCGGCTGGTGCGATGCTCCGCGCCGCCCTCGACGCGATGGGCTAGCCCGGAAACATCCCGTCGAGCCGAGCGAGAGTCTTCTCGATCGCGTCCGCGTTCCGCTTCGGAAACCCCATCAGCTGAATCGCGAGCGGGGACCGCGCCGTGGACCAGTCGAACGTCTCGGTGACTTCGGTGCGCCCGTCACCGGCAGGCTCGAGCCGCCAGCGCCAGCGATGCCCGGAGAAGTGCCGCCAGGCGATCAGCCGGTTCTCCTCGAACTCGACGACGGTATTCTGGATCTTGTACGGCGCGCCCATCCGCATCTCCATGCCGAACTCCGCCCCGAGCGACAACCGGGCGGGCGCCGACCCGCGGCTGGCTCGCACCGTGCCGGACCCGTCGATGAGCGGATGCTGCGCCGGGTCGGCCAGCAACGAGAAAATCTGCTCCGGCGCAGCGGCAATCACGGCGCTGCGCGAAACCTGTCGGGTTCCCATGGCCGCAGCGTAGGCCGGTCCCGGACCGCGCGCACCGCAACACGTCCGTGAAGGGCCCCTTGACGGAATCCAAGTCCCGCAAGGGGCCCTTCACGGCCTTTTCGCCCGCCGCGACCGCCGACCAGCCCCCCGGCGAGTCGCCCGACGGCCGCGGCGCCGTCCACGGAAACAGTCACCGAGGCGGAGACTGCTTCAGCACCACCACCCGATCCCCCAGCGGCGCCGCCAACGGCACCGAGATCACCGGATGCCGCAGATCCATCGTGCACATCTGCCCGGTCTGCGCCTTGGTTTCGCTCAGGTCCACGACCACCCGCTGCGCGGTCTGCTCGACCGAATCCCCCAGCGCGTGCCCGCAACCGCCTTCCTCCGCCCGGACGATCAGCACCTTCCCGCCCTGGTACGTATAAACCTCCTTCGGGAATTCCTTCGGCAGCGCCGAACCGTCCACCTTCGATGCCGGGAGCCGCACCGCCCCCGCCGGCGGATTGAACTGCGGCTTCGCCGGGGCCGAAGAGGGCGCCGACGGGGCTGAGGACGGGGCCGGTGCCGTGGACTCAGGCGAACCAGCCATCTTCGCCTGGCCTCCGCACGCGGCCGCCAGCGCGAACACCGCCGCCAGTCCAGTCACTCGAGCCGTTCCGATCACCTTCGTCGAGTACCTCATGTCCTCCAGACGGAACGATCGCGCCACCGGGTTGCACCTGATCTTCACGGTCCCGGCCGCAGCACCAATTTCCGCGCGCCGAGCGGCGCGGACAACGGGACCGTCAGCGTCACTTCCCGCACGTGGAACGGGCACATCTGCCCGCGCGGCGGCTTGGCGACGGTCACCAGGATGACGACCTGGCTCGGCGTCTGCTCCCCTGCCTTCGCGCTGAGCTTGTTGCAGCCGGCCTCCTCCGCCTGGATCACGACCACCGTCCCGCCGTTGGCGAGGCTCACGTCGTGCGGGTACCCGTCCGGCAACGCGGACGCGTCGAGCTGCCCCGGCGCGAGCGCGGTGTCGCCCGGCGGAACGCTCTGAGTCGGCTGGCT
The DNA here is from genome assembly GCF_000383915.1 of Amycolatopsis benzoatilytica AK 16/65. Classification (NCBI taxonomy): domain Bacteria; kingdom Bacillati; phylum Actinomycetota; class Actinomycetes; order Pseudonocardiales; family Pseudonocardiaceae; genus Amycolatopsis; species Amycolatopsis benzoatilytica. Next base: position 751,855 of record NZ_KB912942.1, on the reverse strand, counting down.
CTTCGGCGGCGCACCGGATGGCGGCGGTGCCACCGAAACCGACGACGGCACCGAAACCGGCGTCGAGGCCGTCCCAGAAGACGGGGCCGAAGACGAACTCGGCGAGCCCGCCCCGGACGTCGCCCCGCCGCCGCACGCGGTCACGATGAGCAACAGCGCGCCCGCTCCGAGGATTTTCCCTGTAATCCGCATGCCGGACGGACGGAGCACCGCCCCCGGAGGTTGCATCCCGGGCCGGGCGATTATTTTCACCGCGCCGATGTTTTCACCGCGCCGAAGCCCGGCCCCTGGCCAGTCCCAGCAGCACCAGCCCGGCCAGCGTCACCACCAGCAGCAACACCGTGCTCGCCGACGCGAGGAAGACTTGCCCGCGGTCGGTCAGCGAGAAGATCGTCGCGGGAAGGGTCTTCCAGTCCGGCGGGTACAGCATCATCGTCGCGCCCAGCTCGCCCATCGACATCGCCAGCGCCAAACCGGCCGAAGCCGACATCGCGGGCAACAGCACCGGAACCCGGACCCGCAGCAGCACCCGCAGCGGGCGCGCGCCGAGGCTGGCCGCCGTTTGGGCGAGCAGCGGGTCGACGCGCTGCGACGCGGCGGAGACCGTGCTGTAGGCGAACGGCAGCAGGATCATCAGGTGTCCGGCCAGCACGATCCAGCGGGTGCCGTTGAACGCGACCGGCGGGCGGCTGAACGCGACCAGCAGCGCCAGGCCCAGCACCACCGACGGCACCGCGATCGGCAGATGGAACAGCGAGTCCGCGATCTTGCGCAGCCGCGGCGGCGCGTGGTCCACCGCGAGCGCGGCCCAGCTGCCGATGAGCACCGAGACCAGCGACGTGATCACGCCGGTCTGCACGCTCACCGAAAGGCTGGCGAAGGTGTCGCCGGACAGCGCGTCTGCGTAGTTCGCTCCGGTGAGACCGGTGGGCAGCACTCCGGTCCAGCTGCCGGCGAACGACGCCAGGACGATCATCCCCAGCGGTGCCGCGATGACGCCGAGGAACACCACCGCGAACACCAGCCACACCAGCAACCGGCTACGCCGCGTCCACAGCAGCACGACGGCCTCCTCTCCCGGCCACTCTCCGGTAAACCGAGTAGAGCAGCAGCGACAACACGACGTTCACCACCGCGACCACCGAAGCGGCCGGGAAGTCGAACGTGACGATTCCCTTGCCGTACACCAGCATCGGCAGCGTCGACACGCCTTTGGCGCCGAGGAACAGCACGATGCCGAACTCGTTCATCGTCAGCAGCAGCACCAGGCACGCGCCGGACGCGAGCGACGGCCATGCCTCCGGCAGCACCACCCGCCACAGCACCCGGCCCGGCCGCGCGCCGAGGCTCGCCGCCACTTCCAGCTGCGCCGACGGGACCTGGCCGAACGCGGCGAGCGCGGGCCGCATCACGAACGGCGTGTAGAAGGTGATTTCGGCCAGCAGCACGCCCCACGGCGAGTACAGAAAGCCGGCGGCGCCGAAGATTCCCGCGCCGCCGTAGAGGAACGTGAACGCCAGCGCGATCAGGAACGACGGGAACGCCAGCACAGTGTCGACCAGGCGAGCCAGGACTGTCGCGCCCGGAATGGGGACGAACGCGACCACCAGGGCAAGGAATGCGCCGAGCAGCGCGCAGCCGACAGTGGAACCCAAGGCCAGCAGGATGGTTTGCCACACCGCGCTGCCGAACTCCGGCGAGGACAGCACCCGCGTCCACACCGAGAGCCCGAACCGGCCGTCTGGCGCGGTGAACGACTGCAGGAGCACCAGGACCAGCGGGTAGCCGAAGAAGCCGGCGACGACGATCGCGGGCGGCAGCAGCCAGCCGACCCGGTACCGGCGCGGTCGCCAACGGCGGCGAGCGGCGGGCCCGGCAGTCGGTGCGGACACCGCGAGGCCGGTCATCCGCCGACTCCGACCAGCGGGCAGCCGTCCGGAATGGACACTCCGACCCGGTCGCCCACCGCCGGCAGCACCGGGCGGTCGGGCACCTCGGCGCGGAGGTCGCAGGCCCCGTCGGTGAGCCGCAGGTCCAGCCGGTAGCCGGTGCCGCGCCACTGCACTCCGCGAACGAGCGCTTCGAAGGCGCCCGGGCCGGGCTCGCCGACCGAGATCCGGTGCGGCCGGACGCCGAGCGCCACCGGCCGCCCCGGTCCGAGCTCGCCGGACGGCTCGGCGGTCAGCTCGCGCCCGGCCAGCCGGACTGTCGCGACCGCGCCGTCTGCCCGGACCAGCTCGACCGGGATGAGGTTCGCCGCGCCGAGGAAGCTGGCGGTGAACTCGGCGGCCGGGCGGCGGTAAAGCTGTTCGCTCGGGCCGAGTTCGACCAGCCGGGAATCGCACAGCACGGCGATCCGGTCGGCGAGCGCGAGTGCTTCGCTCTGGTCGTGCGTGACGTAGATCAGCGTAGTGTCCGGCAGTTCGGCCCTGAGCCGCAGCAGCTCGGCGACCATGTCCTCGCGCAGCGCGGCGTCCAAAGCGGACAGTGGTTCGTCGAGCAGCAGGACATTCGGCCGGATGGCAAGCGCCCGGGCGAGCGCGACCCGCTGTTGCTGTCCGCCGGACAATTCGCGCGGGTAGCGCTTGGCGTAGGCGGCCATCCCGACCAGTTCCAGCACCTCGCCGACGCGCTGCGCCACGTCCGGCCGGCGCATCTTCCGCGCCTTCAACCCGAACGCGACGTTGTCGGCGACCCGCTGATGCGGGAACAGCGCGTAGCTCTGCACCACCACGCCGAGTCCGCGCCGGTGCGGAGGCAGGTCGGTGACGTCCTGCCCGTCCAGCAGCACCCGCCCGGCGCTCGGCCGGAGAAAACCGGCGAGCGCCTTGAGCGCGGTCGACTTGCCCGAACCGGACGGTCCGAGCAGCGCCAGTGTCTCGCCGCGCGCGACCGAAAGATCCAGCGGCGCAAGCGCTTGCGTCGCTCCGAAGTGGACGGATACGCCGCGGAATTCGACCGCCGGAGTCACTGCCCGGTGGCCTTGCGGTAGGCGGCGAGGTCGGCGTCGAGCCGGCCCAGTACGGCGTTCCAGTCCGGGTTCCAGACGGCCACGCCGGACATCGCGGCGGTGACCTTCTCCGCCTTCGGGCCCTGTGCCCTGACATCCGCGCGGGCCGGGATGCCGTACGCGTCGCTCGCCTTTGCCTGGGTTTCCGGCGAGAAGAGGAAGTCGAGCAGTTTGCGGGCGTTGTCCGCGTGCGGCGCGTTGGCGACCAGGCCGGCGAAGTACGGCAGCGCGAAGGTGGACCGCTTGCCCTGTGCGTCGGCCGGGAAGAACACCTGGAACCCGCCGCTCTTGTCGATCTCGGCGAGGTTCATCTGCAGGTCGCCGTTCGCCACCAGAATCTCGCCCTTCGCGACCTTCGGCTGCAGCTTGCCGGTGGACGAGGACGGGCCGGCATTGTTCGCCTGCAGCTTGCCGAGGTAGTCCAGCGCGCCCTGGTCGCCGAACACGTGCTGGGCCTGCAGCAGGACCGCGGTGCCGTCGCCGGCCTCGCCGGGCGTGGAGTACTGGAGCTTGCCCTGGTACTTCGGGTCGAGCAGGTCGTTCCACGCCTTCGGGGCCGGATTCGCCTGCTTCGGGTTGTAGATGAAGCTGAGGTAGTTGCTCATCATCGCGTAGTAGCGGCCCTGCGGGTCCTTCTGCGCGGCCGGCACCTGGTCGGTGCCCTTCGGCGAGGACTGGGCCAGCAGACCTTCCTTCGCCGCCTGCTGCACGAACGGCGGCACGCGAAACGACTTCGGCCGAACCGGCGGTGACCGCATGGACAGTGATGCCGGTCTGCTGCTTGAACTCGGCGAACCGGGCGGCGTACCAGTCTTCGAGGCCGTCGGCGGTGTAGATGGTGACGGTCTTGTCGCTGGACGCGCCGCCGGTGCCGCCGCACGCGGCGAGGAGGCCGGCGAGGGCCGCGACGAGTGCGACGACAGTCGCTTTCCGAATGTTCATGACTGGGTGGCTCCTTCAGGTTCTGCGTGGTCGAGCAGGGCGGGGAGGGCGGAGACGGAGTCGAGGACGTGGGTGGCACCGGCCGCTTCGAGGTCGGCTCGGTTGCCGGCACCGGTGAGCACTCCGGCGGCGATCCCGGCACCGGCGGCGAGACCGGTCCGGACGTCCGAGGGCGTGTCGCCGGCGACCGCGATGTTGCGGACGTCGGTGACCTGCAGCTTCAGCGCGGCAGCGAGGACGAGGTCGGGGTAGGGCCGGCCGCGCACGCCCTCCCCTGGCGCGAGTGCGAGGTCGGCGAGGTCGTTCCAGCCCAGTGCTTCGAGCAGTGCGCGCTGGGTGGCCCGGGCGAACCCGGTGGTGAGGGCGACCCGGACGCCCTTTTCGCGCAGGCCGCGAATGGTTTCCTCGGCACCGGCGATCGGTATGCATTCGCCCGCGTCGACCAGACGGCCGTACGCGGCTTCGAATTCGGTGTTGGCCTTCCGCGCGCGCTCCTCGTCGCCGAGCAGCGCGCGGAAGACGGTGATCTTGGACTGGCCCATGGTTTCCCGGACGTAGCCGAGCATTCCCGGGTAACGTTCGTCCTCTTCGGACACTCCGGCGGCGGCGATCGCCGCGGTGAAGGCGCGTTCGACCAGTCCGTCGTCCGCGACGGTCGTTCCGGCCAGGTCGAGCACGACGAGTTCGGTGGTCACCAGCCCAGCTCCTCTGCGGTGTCTTCGGCGATCGCCGGCGAACAGGTCATCCCCCGGCCGCCAGGGCCGGTGACGAGGAAAGCGTTGTGGCAAAGCCGTTCCCGGTGCACGATCGCGGCGGAATCGATGGCTTGGGCGTACACGCCGGCCCAGCGGCGGCGGATCCGCGGCAGCGGCCGGCCGAGCAGTTTGCTCGCCACTTCGGAGAGGTGCTCGTACGGGTCTTCGGTGACGTCGAAGGAGAACGGCTGCTCGTATTCATGCGTGTCGCCGATGGTCAGCGAACCGTCGCGACGTTGCACCATCAGCAGCTGCATCGCGTTGCGCGTGGCGGTTTCACCCTGCGGCTGGCGTTCGTTCAACGCGTCGAGCGCCGCGCCCCGGTAGGCCGGGTAGTACCGGAAGCTGTCGCCGTCGGCGACGCTGGTGGGCAGCGCTTCGCCAAGCGGTTCGGTCTGCGCCATCTGCAGCCGGACGCGACGCACCGGGAGCTCGCCGGCGATCTCGCGGACCAGGCCGCCCAGCCAGGCACCGGTGCAGAACATCATGACGTCGCCTTCATGCCGCTCGCCGTGGTCGTCGATGACGCCGTTGGCGGTCAGGTTCCGCACCTCGCGACCGGGCAGCCAGCGATACCGGCCGCTCGCTTCGAGGACTTCGCGCAGGGCGGGCTGCGCGGTCCGCGGTTCGACCACACCGTCGCGCTCGCAGTACAGCGCGCCGGCGAACTCGCCGCGCAGCGCCGGGTTCAGCGCCCGGGTCTCGTGGGCGTCGAGCAGCTTGAAGCCACGCTCGGCAGCATCCGGACCCGCGACGACCTCCCGTGCGACAGCCAGCTCCGCGTCCGCACGGACGACGGTAAGCGAGCCGTTGGGCCGGAAACCCAGCGCGGGCGCGCGCTCGCCGATCCGCTCCCACAGCCGGCGGGCGCGCACCGCGGTGGCCAGCTCGAGACCAGCGGCGCGGCCGCCTACCCAGACCAGGCCGAAGTTGCGCACCGAGGCTCCGCGCGCTTCGGGTTCGCGTTCGATCTGAAGGACTTCGTGTCCGTGCTCAACGGCCTGCCAGGCGTGCAGGGTGCCGAGCACGCCGCCGCCGACGATGAGGATTCGCACGGCCGCAACAGTCGCTGGCCGCCCTCAACGGAGCTTGTCGGCTTGGGGAATGCCAGATGAAGGAGCCTCGAATATTGGATCGGATGAGTTACCTTTCTGTTATCTTCACAACCGGCCGACGGCGACGAACACGCATCCCGCCAGGATCACGACATTCGCCGCGACATTGCGGTACTCGGCCGACCGGTGCTCGGTGAGCGCGAGCCGGAAGTGCATCGCCATCGCGCCGGCCATCACCACCGCCAGACCGACCGCGGCCCAGCCGGTGAGCACCGGAGCGATCCCGGTCAGCCGGGGCAGGATCAGACCTAGCGCGGCGGCCAGTTCGCAGATCGCGGTGAAGCGCACCACCGGCATCGGGTACGCGGCCGCGCCGGTCTGCCCGGTTTCGAGCAACCGGTCGTGCGACATCGTCGACTTCAGCGCGCCGGACAGGGCGAACAGCAAGGCCAGCGCGATCTGGACAGTCCACAGTGCGATTTCCATGATTCCCTCCGTTCAGAGGAGGGACGAGACGGCGGCACGGAACGTGACTGCTACTCGACGCGGCCCAGCTTCGTCACGAAGCTCAGCCGGTCGCCGCGGAACAGCGAGCGGACGCGTTCGAACGGCTCGCCGTCCGGACCCCAGGAAACCCGGTGCATCAGCAGCATCGGCAACGCCGGGTTGGTGCCGACGAGAAGGGCCTCGCGGGGTGAGGCCAGCACGGTCTCGACCCGCTCCTCAGCCCCGTCGAACACCACGCCGAGCTCCTCGCGCAGATACGCGTACAGCGAGCGCTCCGGATCGAAGGTCTCGGCCAGGGTCGGGAACCGGTCGGCGCGCAGGAATGTCGATTCGAGGCCCACCCGCTCGTCGTCGGCGAGCAGCACGCGCTCCAGGTGGATGACCTCGGCGGCGGAATCGATCTTCAGGTCGACGGCCAACGCGGTGCCGGCGGACCGGCGTTCGAGCGTGATGAGCGTGCGGCCCGGCCGGATCCCCTGGCGGCGCAGCCCTTCGGTGTAGCTGACCAGAGCGAGCGGCTGGACGAGCTTCGGCGGCGCGACATAGGTACCGCTGCCCTGTTTGCGCGACAGCCTGCCTTCGAGCACCAGCTCGCTCACCGCCTGGCGGACCGTCGCGCGGGACACCTCGAATCGTTCGCACAGTTCGCGCTCGGTCGGCAGGACACTGCCTTCGCCCAATTCGGCGATCACCGCGAGCAGTTCGACCTTCACCGCGTAGTAGCGCGGCACTCGGCCGTGATCGGGAATGCCGTCGCGAACCGGTCCGTCGGCGGACAGGCGGGACAGCGGCGAAGACTTGGGCACGAGACCTGAGCTTATGCCAACCGGGCGCGGTGCAGTTCCCTTGCCCGCGAAATGAGACCGCCGGGAGGGGCCCGCGATGCCATAAACCCGCCAACTCACATGTACAGCGGCGTTCGGCTCGGTGAATTCTGGGAATACCTGGCGGCCGGCGATTCGTCACCGGCAAGCGCGCGAGCTGCTCTGCGACGGCCTTGACCGTTCGCCGCATCCGTGCCCCGCCCGGCGTTGGCGACTTCGTTCAGCACACTCTTTGCGCTGGCATTGGTTTCCTTCTTCGGATTCTCCGGACCGCGCGTTTCCCCATCTCAGCGCCGGATTGGCGTTGTTCGCTTTCGCTTCTTACCCACTGCTGGTTTCGTGGACTAGCTGCCGCTTTCCAGGCCCCCGCGTCCCAGTGCGCGGCGCTCCCCATCCAGTCGATGCGCGAAAGTCCCCCTCGCGCCGGACCTGGGAGACGCCCGCTCTTCGGCAAAGACCTACTGGTCAAGACAGGGTTTTGCGGCCCAGGAGACTGCCCGGTATCGGCCCGATCGGTGAAGAATCCGAAAGATCCGAAGAAAGTTGGTTGTCCGCTTACCGGCACTCTGGTGTAGTCGGTCCATCACCGAAAGACACCTCCCCGCCGCCCCCGGAGCGATAGCTCCACTGTGGACACCGGAAGGACGATCCCCTTGGCCGACAAGCGAATCTTCAGCATGCTCACCCGAGCTTTCACCGGCGCCGCGGCGCTCGCCGCGGCAGCCGGGCTCGCCACGCCCGCCGTGGCGTCGACGCCCGCTTCGACCCCCGCGTCGGCCGACGGCGTCCAGGTGGTCGGCGGCACTCGCGCCAGCCAGGGCGAATTCCCATGGATGGTCCGGCTTTCGATGGGCTGCGGCGGCGCGCTGTACACGAACCAGATCGTGCTGACGGCCGCGCACTGTGTGGACCGGACCGGCGCGGACTCGTCGATCACGGCAACCCTCGGCGTCGTCGACCTGCAAAGCTCGAGCGCCAAGAAGGTCCGCTCGACCTACGTCTACCGCTCGCCGACGTACGACACCGCTACCGGCGGCGACTGGGCGCTGATCAAACTGGCGAGCCCGGTGAGCGGCATCCCGACGCTGCCGATCGCGAAGACCGCGGAGAACAACAACGGCACCTTCACCATCGCCGGATGGGGCGCGGCCACCGAAGGCGGCGCGCAGCAGCGGTACCTGCTGAAGGCCACCGTCCCGTTCGTGGACGACGCGACCTGCCAGGCCCAGGGCGGCGACTACGCGTCGCTGAACAAGTCCGCGGAACTGTGCGCGGGCAACGTCGACACCGGCGGCACCGATACCTGCCAGGGCGACTCCGGCGGCCCGATGTTCCGCCGCGACGGCTCCGGCCAGTGGATCCAGGTCGGCATCGTCAGCTGGGGCACCGGCTGTGCCCGGCCGAACGCACCGGGCGTGTACACCGAGGTGAGCACCTTCGCATCCACGATCGCCTCGGCGGCCGCGAAGATCTGACGCGGAACCGAAATCGGGTGCGGAGCCTTGCCGGGAGCCGCACCCGATTTCGCGTTGCGGACAGGGTGCGCGCCGAACGTCCGCTGGTCTGTCCGTGAAGGACCCCTTCAGGGACTTGGATTCCCTCAGGGGCCTTTCATAGACAGACCGGCAACTGGCCGTCGGCTACCCAAGCATCCTGACTGCACCAGGCGAGACCCCGCGCTAAGCCGACGGCGTGCCCGCCAGGTGCCGCATCGCCGCCAGGGTCTCGTTCAGCACGACGTCCAGGCCAGGCGAGCCGTTCTGGTCCAGCCAACGGGTCACTGCTACCCGGAACGCGACCATCGCGATCTCCGCGGCCAGCCTCGCGTTCAAGTCGTCTGCGCCGCGGTCTCGGAAGCCTTGCTCAAGCGCCTTCGCCAGCAGCGCGAACTTGCGCAGTTCGCGCTCGTGCAGCGCCGGTTCGGCGTCGATCAACGAGCGGCGGCGGAGCAGGTAGTCGAGGCTGCGGCCCTCGAACAGCTTCGCTACGGCCGGCCCGAAGCAGTCCGCGATGAGGTCCATCGGGCCGAGCGAAGGCGGGGCCTCCGCCATCAGGCGGGCCACCCGCTCGGGCACCTGGTCCTCGCCGCCGAACAGGACTTCGCGTTTGTCCGCGAAGTACCGGAAGAACGTTCGGGTCGTGAGACCGGCGCGCTCGGTGATCTGCGGAACGGTCGTCTCGGTGTAGCCCTGCTCGACGAAGAGTTCGAGCGCGGCCTGTTCGAGCCGCTCCCGCGCACCCGGCTGCCATCGACCCATGCCGCACATCCTAGTGATGACACGTCGTGCCATGCGGTGGCATAGTGATGACACGACGTGCCATCGCAACAGGAGGCGACCATGACAGGCGAGATCTGGGTGCTCGGTGCGACCGGACGGGTCGGCCGGGCGGCGGCGGAACGGCTCCGGCAGGCAGGGGTCGAGACGGTGGTGACCGGCCGCAGCCGGGAGCGACTGGCCCAGTCCAGCCCGGGCTCCCGCGCGGTGACCGGCTCGTTGGACGAGATCTGCGAGCGGATCGCCACCGAGGCACCGGCAGTCGTGCTCAACACAGTCGGCCCGTTCGCGATCACCGCGCCGCAGGTCGCCCGAGCGTGCCCGCCCGGCACGCACTACGTCGACGTCACCGACGAGTTGAGCGCGTTCGAACTGCTGCACGGCATGCACCAGGAGGCCGCGGCCACCGGTCGCACGCTGGTTTCCGGCGCGGGCTTCGGCGTGCTCGCGACCGAGGGCATCCTGCTGCATCTGTTGACCGGAAAGGAAACACCAACGCGGGTGCGGGTGGACGCGATCGCTTCCGTCGCGATCGAACCCGGGCCGCTCGGCGAAGCGCTGGCCGCCACCATCGTGCATTCGCTGCTCGACGGCGGCCGCGAAGTCCGACAGGGCCGGTTGGCACGCGCCCGCGCCGGCCGCGCCGCCGAGCGGTTGACCACCCCGGACGGCGACGCGGTCACGACCGCGGCATTGGGCAGCGGCGAGCTGTTCGCCGCCTGGCAGACCAGTGGCGCGCCCTCGGTGATCGGAGCCTCCGCACTGGTGCCGGGCAACCCAGCGGCCCGAGCGGCCCTGCCGTTGGTCGGCGCCGCGCTGCGACTGCCGGGCGCGGCCAGTTTCGCTACTCGGCGGCTTGCCCAGGTCACCGCTGCCGAAGCCAAGGAGCGACCGCGTCAATCGTCATGGGGACGCGCCCGAGTCGAATGGCCGTCCGGTGACGTGCGCGAGGGCTGGCTGCGGACCGGCGACGGCATGACGTTCACCGTCGGCGCGGTGACCGAGGTCGCTCTGCGGCTGGCAAAGGGCGAGGGACGGCCGGGCGCGTTCACTCCGGCCCGGCTCTTCGGTCCGGAAGTAGCGCTCGCCGCGGGCGGCGAGTTCGTGCTGGCGCACTGACTCTCAGGCGGAGAACCCCTCCTCGCGCGCTACCCCGCGGGCATTCCGGCGTTGCCCCGCTCCAACCCGTCGCGCAGGGCGGCGAACACCGGGAGCAGCGCGTCGACCTGCTCTTTCCCGATCGCTGACGCCAGCAGTGTTTCCAGCTGCGCCTGGAACGTCTCCTCCGCCGCGCCCACCAGGTCCCGGCCGCTCGGAGTCAGTTCGAGCAGCGAGGAACGCCGGTCCTGCGGGTTCGGCGCTCGCCGCACCCAGCCGCGGGCTTCGAGCCGGTCGATGCCTTTGCTGGTGGCGCCGATGCCGACCGCGAAGTTCGCCGCGAGGTCCGCGACCCGGGACCGCGGATGCCGTCCCAGGTACTGCAGGAACTCGAACTGCGACGCGACAATGCCGTGCTCGGCCCTGAGCCGCTCCCCCACCGCGTTGTAGAGCCTGGTCTCGCAGCGTACGAGATGGTCGAAGAGCTGCACGGTTGCCGAAGTACCTGCCATGGCATACAGTCTACTAATACATGTCGCGGAAGCTACTTCCGCAGAACCTTCAGGGGGATGAATGAGCAGGGCCCAGCGACGTGCCGTCGACGAGATGCTGCGGCAGGCCCCGCAAGGGTTCGATCCGCAGCCGGTCGAGCGGATGCGGGCCGGATTCGCCGCGATGATGAGCGCGTTCCCGATTCCGGCGGTGACCCAGACGCCAGCCGAACTCGGCGGACGGCCGGCGGTTCTGGCGGAACCGCACAGCGGCGCCCGCCCGGGCACGATCCTCTACTTCCACGGCGGATCGTTCTCGCTCGGCTCGCCGCGGACGGCGATGGCGCTCACCGCGAATCTGGTGAAGCGCACCGGTGTCCGCGCGATCTCGCTCGACTACCGGCTCGCTCCCGAGCACCCGTTTCCCGCCGCGATCGACGATTGCCTGGCCGCCTACCGTCACCTGCTGGACGACACCGACCCGGCCGAAATCGTCTTCGCCGGAGACTCCGCGGGAGGCGGACTGACCGTCACGACCTGTCTCGCCGCACGCGACGCGGGTGTGCCGCTGCCCGCCGGGATCGTGGCGTTCTCCCCAGGACTGGACCACACCCGGTCCGGAGCCACGATGACGGCGAAGGACGGGATCGACCCGTTCTTCACCCGGGAAAGCCTCGGCCGCACCGCGGAGATGTACTTGGCCGGCGCGGACCCGGACCAGCCGCTGCTTGCCCCGGCCGTGCACGCGGACCTGACCGGCTTCCCGCCGATGCTGCTGCAGGCGGGCACGAACGAACTCCTCCTGGACGACGCGGTCCGGCTCGCGGAACGAGCGCGGGCGGCGGAGGTCGATGTGGTGCTGGACGTGACCGCCGACGTGCCGCATGTCTTCCAGGCGTTCGCCGGCTCGCTGGACGAGGCGGATCAGGCACTCGACCGGGCGGCGCTGTTCATCGCGCAGCGCCTGGATCGGCGATGAGGCCAAGCCAGCCGATCCAGGCGCCGGGCCTCAGCGCAGCTTGTCCAATCGCGACACCGTGTCGTCGAAGCCCCGCACCAGCTCCGCCATGACCTCCGCCACCGGCCGCACCCGGTCCATCCGGCCGACGATCTGGCCCACCGGCATGGACACCACGGTCTTGTCCGCGGCCGCGTGGATCCGGTTGTGCGCCTGGGAAACGAGCAGATTCTGCAGCGGCATCGGCAGCGGCTCGGGCGCTCCCGGCGCCGCCCACGCCTCGGTCCACCGGGTCTTGAGCAGCCGGGCGGGTTTGCCGGTGTAGATCCGGGTCCGGACGGTGTCCGCGGAGGTCGCCTCGACCAGCGCGGTCTGCATCGCGGCCGAATCGGGCATGGTCTGGAGGTATTCCTCGGTCGCCAGCCAGTACGAGCCCATCCACGCCCCCGACGCGCCCAGTGCCATCGCCGCGGCGACCTGGCGGCCGGAGCCGATTCCGCCGGCGGCCAGCACCGGCGCGCGGTCGCCGACGGCGTCCACGATCTCCGGGACCAGCACCATCGTCGCGATCTCGCCGGTGTGCCCGCCGGCCTCGTGGCCTTGTGCGACAACCAGATCCACGCCGTTGTCGACGTGCCGGACGGCGTGCTCGCCCTTCCCGGCCAGCGCCGCCACCGGGACTCCGGCGTCGTGCGCCCGGCCGATCACGTCCGCCGGCGGCGAGCCCAACGCGTTGGCGATCAAGCTGATCCGATGGTTCAGCGCGACGTCCACATGGGACCGCGCGACCGAGTGCAGCCAGCCGAGGACGCCGGCTCGCTCGTCGGTGTCCTCCGGCAGCGGCGGGATCGCCAGGTCGGTCAGCACCTTGTCCACAAAGGCCCGGTGCCCGTCCGGGATCAGCTTCGTGAGGTCGGTCTGGGTTCCTTCGGACGGAATCTTCGCCGGCATGACGATGTCGACCCCGTACGGCTTTCCGTCGGTGTTCTCGTCCATCCAGGACAGCACCGCGTCGAGTTCGGCGGCGTCGTTGAACCGGACGCAGCCGAGCACGCCCATGCCGCCGGCCCGGCTGATCGCGGCCGCGACGTGTTCGGACGGGGTGAAGCCGAAAATCGGCACCTCAATGCCGAACCGGTCGCACAACGATGTGCGCATGTGCCCTCCTAGGCGGGTTCGTGTTCGGCGGCGTACCGCTGGGCCCACGGATAATCCGGCTTCCCGCTCGGCGAACGGCCGATTTCCTCGGCCAGCCACACCGAGCGCGGCACTTTGTATCCGGCGATCTCGGTGCGCACGTGCGCTTCCAGCGCCGCCAGATCCGGTCGCACGCCGGGGCGCGGCTGGACGACCGCGGCGACGCGTTGGCCAAGCCGGTCGTCCGGGACGCCGATGACGAGCGCGTCGAAGACGTCCGGATGCGACTTGAGCGCACCCTCGACCTCCTCCGGATACACCTTCTCGCCGCCGGTGTTCACGCACTGCGATCCCCGGCCCAGCAAGGTGACGGTGCCGTCTTCCTCATAGCGCGCGTAGTCGCCGGGGACTACGTAGCGGACGCCGTCGATTTCGGTGAAGATCGTGCGGCTCTTCTCTGGATCGCCGTAGTAGCCGAGCGGCACGTGGCCGCGGCGGCCGATCAGGCCGACCGCGCCGGCCTTCGGTTCGACCAGGTTGCCGTCGTCGTCCAGCAGGATCGCGTCCTTGCCGAAGCTGACCCGCGGACCGGCGGTGTGGTCGGAATCCTTGCCCACCATGCCGATTCCGGTGAAGCCGCTTTCCGACGAGCCGATGGCGTCGGTGATCACGACGTTCGGCAGCAGCGTCAGCACCTCCTGCTTCACCGAATGCGAGAACAGCGCCGCGTGGCTGGAAACGGCGACCAGCGAAGACGCGTCGTAATCGCCTTCCCGGTACGCCTCGACCAGCGGACGCGCCATCGCGTCGCCGACGATGGTCAGCACCTGGACCTTGTGTTCCTGCACCGCGCGCCAGACCGCGTGCGCGTCGAACTGCGGGACGAACACCACCGGACTGCCGGTGAACAGCGCGCCGAAAGCGGCCCACTGGGCGGCGCCGTGGATCAGCGGCGCGGCCGGCAGCCGGACGAGCGAGCCGGCCTTGCCCTGTTCGGCCAGCGTCCATTCGTCCGGCACGTACTCGCCGGTGACGAAATTGATGCCGCCGCCCAGCGCGCGCCAGATGTCCTCGTGCCGCCAGAGCACGCCCTTGGGGTAGCCGGTGGTGCCGCCGGTGTAGAGGATGTACAGATCGTCCGCGCTGCGTTCGCCGAAATCGCGTTCGGGCGACTGCCCGGCGAGCGCCGCTTCGTACTCGACGCCCGTCTCGTACGGCGCGTCCGAACCGTCCTCAACGACTACAACGTGTTTCAGTTTCGGCGCCTCCGGGAGTACCGCGGCCACCCGGTCGGCGTAGCTGCGCTCGTGCACCAGCGCCACCAGGTCGGCGTTGGTGAACAGATAGCGCAGTTCTCCGTGGACGTAGCGGTAGTTCACGTTCACCGCGATCGCGCGCAGCTTGTACGCGGCGAACATGGTTTCCAGCGCTTCGATGGAGTTGCGGGAATAGACACCGATGTGGGAGCCGGGTCCCACGCCGTGCGCTGCCAGGTGGTGGGCCAGCCGGTTCGCGCGCTGTTCCAGCTCCGCGAAGGTGACCTGGCGCTGGCCGCACACGACCGCGACGCGTTCCGGCACGGCGTCGACGGCGTGCTCGAGTAGATCCGCGATGTTGAGTGCCACCCGCCCAAAGTAGAACATGTTATCGTTCTGGGCAATGACCTCGTCCTGGAGGAGGAACCGCCGGTGGCTGAACCGCACGCGCTCGTCTCGCTTGAAGGCCACACGCTCGTGGTGACGATGAACCGGCCCGAGGCGCGCAACGCGCTCACCGGGGAGATGCTGTCGATCATGGTCGAGGCGTGGGACCGGGTGGATTCCGACGACCAGGTGCGCAGCTGCGTGCTCACCGGGGCGGGCGGGGCGTTCTGCGCCGGGGCGGACTTGAAGTCGATGGCGCGCAGCTCGCCGGACAAGGCGTTTTCCGGCGGATTCGATCCCAGCCGGATCGAGGGCCTGCTGAAGGGGCGGCGGCTGACCAAGCCGCTGATCGCCGCGGTCGAGGGCCCGGCGATCGCCGGCGGCACGGAGATCCTGCAGGGAACGGACATCCGGGTGGCCGCGGAGAGCGCGAAGTTCGGGGTTTCCGAGCCGCGCTGGGGATTGTTCCCGATGGGCGGTTCGGCGGTGCGGCTGCCCCGGCAGATCCCGTACACGATCGCCGCCGATCTGCTGCTGACCGGGCGGCACATCACCGCCGCGGAGGCACGGGAAATCGGACTGATCGGGCACGTAGTGCCGGATGGGCAGGCGCTGACTCGCGCACTGGAGCTCGCGGAGATGATCAACTCCAACGGGCCGCTGGCGGTCCGGGCGATCCTGAAGACCATCCGCGACACCGAGGGAATGCACGAGGAGGAGGCGTTCCAGCTCGACGCGAAGTACGGGATCGGCGTATTCGCGTCCGCGGACGCGAAGGAAGGGCCGAAGGCGTTCGCGGAGAAGCGGAAGCCGGAGTTCCAGGGCCGCTGACGCCGATTCTCGGCCGGCGCCGCTCGACGCTCACTCTCGGCCGGCGCGGCTCGACTCTCACTCTCGGCCGGCACCGCTCGACACCGATTCCGTGAAAGGCCCCTTGAGGGAATCTGATTCCCGCAAGGGGCCCTTCACGGAACGGTCAGGACACGTACTGGTCGCGCAGTTTTCGCTTGTACAGCTTGCCGTTCGGGTCCCGAGGCAGCTCCGCGAGATAGTCCACCGTCCGGGGCAGCTTGAAGCGCGCCAGCCGGGTTTCCGCGTAGGCCAGCAGTTCCGCGGTCAGCTCCGGCCCGCCGTCGATCCCGTCCGCCGGTTGCACGACGGCCTTGATCTCCTCGCCCCAGTCCTCGTGCGGGATGCCGAAGACGGCCACGTCGGCGACCTTCGGGTGCATCACCAGTTCGCCCTCGATCTCGGCGGGATAGATGTTCACCCCGCCGGAAATGATCAGGTCGGCCTTCCGGTCGTGCAGGAACAGGTAGCCGTCGTCGTCCAGATGTCCGACATCGCCGAGCGTGAACAGGTCGCCGACCCGTGCCTTTTCCGTCTTGGCGCGATCCCGGTGGTACTCGAATTTCGAGTCGCCCATCTTCATGTACACGGTGCCGACCTCGCCGGCCGGCAGCTCGTTCCCGGCGTCGTCCAGGATCTTGATCGTCGAACCGGGCCAGGGCAGGCCGACCGAGCCGGGCTTGCGCAGCCAGTCCGTTCCGCTGATCACCGTGCCACCGCCCTCCGTCGCGGCGTAGTACTCGGTGACCACCGGGCCCCACCAGTCGAGCATCTGCCGCTTGACCTCAAGCGGGCACGGTGCCGCACCGTGGATCATCACGCGCAGCGAAGACAGGTCGTACTTGGCCCGCACGTCGTCCGGCAGCGCCAGCAGCCGGCGGAACTGCGTCGGCACCATATGGCTGTGCGTGACGCGGTGGCGTTCGATCAGGCGCAACATTTCCTCGGCGTCCCACCGGTCCATCAGCACCGCGGTATGGCCCAGCTGCAGCGAAATCGCCACGAAGTTCAGCACCGCCGTGTGATAAAGCGGGGAGCCGCACAAGTGGACGTGGCCGTCGAAGGGCTGAAGGCCGAACACCCCGAAGAACCACGTCGACGCCGCGGGCACCTGATCCGGGTCCGCGCCGGTCAGCGGACGCTGGACGCCCTTGGGGCGACCGGTGGTGCCAGAGGTGTAGAGCATGGGCGAGCCGGCGGTACGCGCATCCGGGCGGCCGTCGCCGAGGCCGGCTCCCAGCTCCTCGACGTGCAGGAAGCCAGGTACCGCGCCGACCGCGAACCGGGCGGAGGCGGGCAGCCCGGCCTCGTCCGCCGCGGCGACCGCGACGTCGGCGAATCTCTCGTGCGCCAGGAAGGCTTTCGCGCCGCTGTCGCCGAGGATGTACGCGACTTCCGGGCCTACCAGATGCCAGTTCACCACCACCACGTACAAGCCGGTCTGGATCGCCGCGAAGTACGCGGCCACCAGGTCGTCGCCGTTCGGGAGCAGCAGCACGACAGTGTCGCCGACCCCCAGGCCCAGCTCTCGCAAGCCGAGCGCGTACCGGTTGGCTTTCGCCGCCAGTTCGCCGTAGCCGATTTCCCGCCCGTCCGGATCCACCAGCGCCACCCGGGCGGGCTCGGCCGCGGCGATGGTCCACAGTCCCAGGTCCATCTCTCAAACCTAGAACGCGTTCCACTCATGCACAACCGTCTGCACGCCTCTTCCTTGCCTCCAATTCGAGAACGTGTTTCACTCAGATGGTGACGGTTTCGGATGCCCCGCTGTCAGCGCCGCTCAACGTCGGCTTCGACTACACCCGTTCGACCGGGCCGGTGCTCGGCCGCTTTGTCAACGCACTGCGCGAACGCCGGATCGAAGGCGTGCGCGGCAGCGACGGACGCGTGCACGTGCCACCGGTCGAGTACGACCCGGCGACCGCGGACCCGCTGACGGAGTTCGTGCCGGTCGGCTCGGAAGGCACCGTGGTTTCCTGGTCCTGGTGCGCGCAGCCGCTCGACGGCCAGCCGTTGTCGCGTCCGTTCGCCTGGGTGCTGGTGAAACTCGACGGCGCGGACACCAGCCTGCTGCACGCGCTGGACGCCGGCTCGCCGGACAATGTCCATAGTGGACAGCGGGTGCGGGTCCGGTGGGCGGACGAAACCGTCGGCCACATCCGCGACATCGCGTACTTCCTGCCGGCCGAGGCACCGGACACCGAGCCGACCGAGGCTCCCCCTCCGGTCGCCGAGCGCGAAGAAGGCGCACCGGTCAGCGTGATCATCACGCCGGTGCACTTGAAGTACCAGCATTCCGCTTCGCCGGAGGAGAGCCGGTATCTGCGCGGGCTCGCCGAGGGGCGGATGCTCGGGCAGCGATGCCCCGCGTGCGGCAAGGTCTACCTTCCGCCACGCGGCGCCTGCCCGGTGGACGGCGTGCCGACCACCGACGAGGTGGAACTGCCGGACACCGGCATCGTGACCACCTTCTGCATCGTCAACGTGCCCTTCCTCGGCCAGCGCATCAAACCGCCTTACGTCGCGGCGTACATCCTGCTCGACGGGGCCGACATCGCGTTCCTGCACCTGGTTCTCGGGTGCGCCGCCGACGAGGTCCGGATGGGGATGCGCGTGCGGGCCGCTTGGCGGCCGCGCGAGGAATGGTGGACGTCGCTGGAGAACATCAGCCACTTCGAGCCCACCGGCGAACCGGACGCCGCATACGAGACTTTCGCCCACCACCTGTGAGGACCAGCCGTGAAGACCAGCGCTGTGAGGATCCATGCCTGAAGTCGCCGTAGCCGGTTTCGCGCAGGCGCCGAACGTCCGGGAGACGCCGGGCACCACGAACGGCGTCGAGATGCTCGTGCCGATCCTGGCCGAGGCGTTCGCCGCCACCGGACTGTCCAAACAAGACATCGGATTCTGGTGCTCCGGCTCGTCGGACTACCTGGCCGGGCGCGCGTTTTCGTTCATCGCCGCGGTGGACGCGCTGGGCGCGTTCCCGCCGATCAACGAGTCCCATGTGGAAATGGACGCGGCCTGGGCGCTGTACGAGGCATGGCTGAAGATCCGTACCGGCGAGGTGGACACCGCGCTCGTGTACGGCTTCGGCAAGTCCAGCGCGGGCCAGCTTCGCCGGGTGATGGCGATGCAGCTGGACCCGTACGTCGTCGCCCCGTTATGGCCGGACACCCTCGCCATCGCCGGCCTGCAAGCCCGGCTGGGGCTCGAAGCGGGACGGTGGTCGGAAAAGGACCTGGCCGAGGTCGCGGCCCGGTCCCGAGCGGACGCGGCGGACAACCCGGCGGCCCAGGTGTCCGGCATCGTCGAGCCCGCCGATCTGCTGGAGACCCCGTACGTCGCGGATCCCCTTCGCGCGCATGACATCGCGCCGGTCACCGACGGCGCCGCGGTGATGATCCTGGCCTCCGCGGAACGAGCGCGAGACCTCGTCGACCGGCCCGCGATCATCACCGGGCTGGAGCACCGCATCGACTCCCCGGTACTCGGCGCGCGAGACCTGACCCGTTCGCCGTCAACCGCCGCGGCCGCCGCGCCGCTGGATCTCGACGGAGTCGAACTCGCCGAGCTGCACGCGCCCTTCACCCATCAGGAACTGATCCTGCGCCAGGAACTCGGCCTCTCCGGCAGGGTGCGGATCAACCCGTCCGGCGGGGCGCTCACCGGGAATCCGATGTTCTCCGCCGGCCTCGCCCGGATCGGCGAGGCAGCGACGCGAATCCACCGCGGCGAAGCGGGCAAGGCGCTCGCCCACGCGACCAGCGGACCCGCCCTGCAGCAGAATCTCCTCGCTGTGCTGGAGGCACGATGACGAAACAGCTCGCCGCGGTGCTCGGGACCGGGCAGACGCACCACCGCGCGAAGCGCACTGACGTGTCCATGGCCGGCTTGCTCCGGGAAGCGATCGACCGGGCGATGGCGGACGCGCAGGTCGGCTGGGACGACATCGACGCGGTCGTCATCGGCAAAGCACCGGATTTGTTCGAGGGCGTCATGATGCCCGAACTGTTCCTCGCGGACGCACTGGGGGCGAACGGGAAACCGTTGCTGCGCGTGCACACCGCAGGTTCCGTGGGCGGTTCGACGGCGCTGGTCGCCACTTCGCTGGTCCAGTCCGGAGTGCATCGACGCGTGCTGACGGTGGCGTTCGAGAAGCAGTCCGAATCGAACGCGATGTGGGGCCTGTCGATTCTGCCGCCGTTCCAGATGCCGGTCGGCGCCGGTGCGGGCGGATATTTCGCACCGCATGTGCGCTCGTACATCCGCCGGTCCGGGGCACCGGATCACATCGGCGCCATCGTGGCGGCGAAAGACCGGCGCAATGGCGCGTTGAATCCGTACGCACACTTGCAGCAGGCCGACATCACGGTGGAATCGGTGCAGGCATCGCAAATGTTGTGGGACCCGATTCGCTACGACGAAACCTGCCCGTCCTCCGACGGCGCGTGCGCGATGGTGCTCGGCGACGAGGCGGCCGGGGACGCGGTACCGGGCGGTGCGGCGTGGATCCAGGCGACCGCGATGCGCACCGAACCCACGACGTTCGCCGGACGGGACCAGGTGAGCCCGCAGGCCGGCCGGGACGCGGCGGCGGCGTTGTGGCGCGATGCCGGGATCACCGATCCATTGTCCGAAGTGGACGTCGCGGAGATCTACGTGCCGTTCTCCTGGTTCGAGCCGATGTGGCTGGAAAACCTCGGCTTCGCCGCCGAAGGCGAGGGCTGGAAGATCACTGAAGCCGGCGACACCGCGCTCGGCGGGCGGATGCCGGTGAACCCGTCCGGCGGAGTGCTGTCGTCCAATCCGATCGGCGCGTCCGGGATGCTGCGGTTCTCCGAAGCGGCGAAGCAGGTGATGGGCCGCGCCGGCCAATACCAAGTGGACGGGGCACGGGTCGCGCTAGGACACGCGTACGGCGGCGGTTCGCAGTACTTCAGCATGTGGGTGGTCGGCTCGGACAAGCCCTCGTGAGTACTTGAGCCGGTTCTCTGCTCTCCGGCTTGAGGTGGTGCGGCCGGATGACCGTCCGTGAAGGGCCCCTTGAGGGAATTGGATTCCCTCAAGGGGCCCTTCACGGACTGACCGCCAACCCAGGCCGCCGGGCAGCACGATGCGAGACTGCTAGCCGCTCACGAGTCCTTGCGCCGTCGGCGTAACGCGAACAATGTGCCCAGCGCGCCGACCACCGCGCCGAGCACCGCCGCGGTGGCATTGTGTTGCTTGGGCGCGATGATCGGCCGCAACTGCGCCGCTGGCGGCGGCTGGATCGGCTTGCGGGGCGCATCGCGGGCGGTGGCCGTCCACGCCGTGATGTAGATGAGCATGCGCGCGATCAGCGAGATGAAGAACAGCAGACCGATCACCGACCCGAACGCGACCCCGGACGGCGATCTGCTGATCAAGGTCAGATAGAACCCGCCGGCCTGCTTCAGCAGTTCGAAGCCGAGCGCCGCGGCGACCGCGCCGCGCATCGCACTGCGCCAGCCGACACGCTCCCGCGGCAGCCGGGTGAGCACCCAGAGGAAAACCAGCCAGTCGGCCAGCAGCGCCAGCGGCACCGAGGCGACCGACAGCACGGTCCGCCCCCAGCCGGTGTCCGCGACGCCGACCAGCGCGAGCAGGGAGCGCCCGACCGCGGTGCCGGAGACCGTGATGCCGAACGACACCAGCAGCGCGGCGCCGAGGCCGAGCAAGGCCAGCACGTCCGTCAGGATCGTCCGCAGCAACGGCCCTTCGGACCGGTTCTGCCCGTACATCGCGGTGAGCGCGTCCCGCAGCGCGTTCATCCAGTTCCAGCCGGAGTACAGGCCGACCACCAGACCGGCGACGCCGACTCCGGTGCGCTGTTCCACGAACCCGGTCAGGATCGACGACACCTGCGTGCCGATCGGGCCGGGCAGCGAACCCGAGATCGCCCGGACCAGCGCGTCCAGCAGATGCGGCTGGGTCGCCAGCACGAACCCGGCGGCCGACGAGGACACCATCAGGATCGGCACCAGCGAAAGCAGGCTGAAATAGGTGATCGACGCGACGTAGTGGTAGCCGCCGTAGTCGAGGTACCGGTTCGTCGCGCGCGCCAGGTGATCCAGCCAGCGGTACCGGGCTCGCGCACGGGCCCACCTGCTCGGCCCAGGGGTCTTGCGGGAACGCTTCACGCTCACTGTCTACCCAGACAACGGTGCGTTTGTCGCAAAAGACACGCAGTCAGGCGAGCACGACCGGTGCGTGCCCGTCGTCACGCGGCAGCGGACCGTCGGTGGTGGCGAAAACCGTCGCACCGAGGAAGTCGAGTTCGCAGCCGAGTGTGGCGAGGAAAGGCGTGTCGGCGGCGTCACGGCCGGTCGCGATCCGCAGCATCGACTGACGCGGAGCCAGCCGGGTGGCGTCGAAGACGTACCACCGGCCGTCGAGGCCGGCTTCGAACACCGCGTGGAAGTCCATCGGCTGCAGGCCCGGCGCGTAGACCGAGGTGTAACGCGCCGGGATGTCGACGATCCGGCACAGCGCGACGCATACGTGCGCGAAGTCGCGGCACACGCCTTCGCCGGCGAGAAGCGTGTCGATCGCGTCGTGAGTCGGCGCGCCCGAGCCGACGACGTACGCGAGCCGTTTGCCGACGTGCTCCACGATCGCCTGGACTTGAGCCTTTGGGCTGGTCAGTTCCCCGATGCCGGGCGGGAGCAGGCCGCCCATCCGGTCGGACGGGCAGTAGCGGCTGGGGCGGGTGTAGCGCGCGATGTCGGCGAGGGTGACTTCCTCGGCGGCACCGCGATGCTGCACGCGTTCGCCGTGATAGGTGACGCGGTGCTCGCCTGCGGCCAGGTCGTAGATCTCCGCGCGGGTGCCGTGCTCGAACTCGGCGGTGCGCGCGGCACCGGCGTCGGACACCGTGAGCTCGCCGGCGTC
The DNA here is from genome assembly GCF_000383915.1 of Amycolatopsis benzoatilytica AK 16/65. NCBI lineage: Bacteria > Bacillati > Actinomycetota > Actinomycetes > Pseudonocardiales > Pseudonocardiaceae > Amycolatopsis > Amycolatopsis benzoatilytica. Next base: position 729,398 of record NZ_KB912942.1, on the reverse strand, counting down.
CGCGCGCACGGCGGCGACCGAAATCGCGGCGAGGCCGGGTTTCGTCACCCGGACGCCGAATTCCACGTCCACCGTCGTGCGCACGGGGCCATCATGCCGGTGCGCGGCGATCGCCGCCGATCAGGCGTAGCGGACCTGGTAGTGCTTGATCCCGTTGAGCCAGCTGGACCGCAGCCGTTCGGGGGCGGCGGCCTCGGCGATGCCGGGCATCACGTCGGCGATCGCGTTGAAGATCAGGTCGATCTCCAGCCGGGCCAGGTTCGCGCCGATGCAGTAGTGCGAGCCGGTGCCGCCGAAGCCGACGTGCGGGTTGTCCTCGCGCAGGATGTCGAACTTGCCGGGCTCGTCGAAGACGTCCGGGTCGAAGTTGGCCGAGCTGTAGAACATGCCCACCCGGTCGCCCTTGCGGATCCGCGCTTCGCCGAGTTCGGTGTCGCGGGTGGCGGTGCGCTGGAACGCGACCACCGGGGTGGCCCAGCGGACGATCTCGTCCGGCGCGGTCTTCGGGCGCTGCTGCTTGAACAGCTCCCACTGCTCCGGGTGGTCCAGGAACGCCTTCATGCCGTGCGTGATGGCGTTGCGGGTGGTCTCGTTGCCGGCGACGGCCAGCAGGATGACGAAGAAGCCGAACTCGTCGGAGCCGAGCGCTTCGCCGTCGACGTCGGCCTGGATCAGCTTCGTGACGATGTCGTCCATCGGGCAGCGGCGGCGTTCCTCGGCCATGTTCCAGGCGTAGCCGACGATCTCGGCGGAGGCGGTGAGCGGCTCGACCTCGTACTCCGGATCGTCGTAAGCGACCATCTGATTGGACCAGTCGAAGATCTTCTGCCGGTCTTCCTGCGGCACGCCGATCAGCTCGGCGATCGCCTGCAGCGGCAGCTCGCAGGCGACGTCGGTGACGAAATCGCCGGAGCCCTTCTTCTTGGCCTCGGAGACGATCCGCGCGGCGCGTTCGCGCAAGGTGTCCTCGAGCTTGGCGATCGAGCGCGGGGTGAACCCCTTCGAAACGATCCGCCGGAGCTTGGTGTGCTGCGGCGCGTCCATGTTCAGCAGGACCAGCCGGTTGGCGTCGAGGCCCTCGGCGGTCATCTGGTCGTCGAACCGGATGATCGCGGTCTTCTCCTCCGACGAATAGAGCTCGCTGTCGCGCGAGACCGCCTTGACGTCGGCGTGCCGCGTGACCACCCAGTAGCCGTCGTCGCCGAACCCGGCGGTGTTGTGCGGCTGCGGGTTCCACCAGACCGGCGCGGTGCGGCGGAGTTCGGCGAACTCCTCCAGCGGCAGCCTGCTGGCGTAGAGATCCGGGTCCGTGAAGTCGAAACCGGCGGGCAAGAGCGGAGCGGCCACGGATTGCCTCCTGCGCGGGATCGGCGATGATGCCCAACTGCAACGCGTTCTATGACCCCAGTAGAGCATACGGTGTTAACTCAGGGAACCCGCTTTGGTGAAACCCGTTTACTTGACCGTTCCAGGCCGGATTAGTGCAGGTGAGTGATTGTGCGTTCGCCGAAGATCGACATCTCGGCTGCCATGCGGGCGCTTGCCTAAAACAGGAACGTGTTCTAGTTTTGATCTGGTAGACGGCATGGAAGGGGACACTCGTGGGCGAACCGGTGATCGTGGCCGCGACACGCACGCCGATCGGCAAGCGCGGCGGCTGGCTGTCCGGCCTGCACGCGGCGGAACTGCTGGGCGCGCCGCTGCGCGGGGTGCTCGACCGGGCGGGCGTGGACCCGGCCGAGGTCGAGCAGGTGATCGGCGGAGCGGTGACCCAGGCCGGCGAGCAGGCCGGCAACCTGACCCGCACCGCGTGGCTGCACGCGGGCCTGCCGGAAGCGACCGGCGCGACGACCATCGACGCGCAATGCGGTTCGGCGCAACAGGCCGCGCACCTGATCGCGGGCCTGATCGCGGCGGACGCGATCACAGTCGGCGTGGCGTGCGGCGCGGAAGCGATGAGCCGGGTGCCGCTGGGCGCGAACCGCGGCGAAGGCATCGGATCGCCGAAACCGCAGGCGTGGTCGATCGACATGCCGAACCAATTCGGGGCGGCCGAACGAATCGCGCAGCGCCGCGGCATCACCCGGGCCGACGTGGACGCGTTGGGCGCCCGCTCGCAGGCCAACGCCGCGGCGGCGTGGGCAGCCGGGCATTTCGACCGCGAGATCGTGCCGGTGCCGACCGCGGAGGGCGTGATCTCCCGGGACCAGGGTCTCAGAGAGACCACTGTGGACGGTCTGGCCGGGCTGAAACCGGTACTGCCGGACGGGATTCACACCGCCGGGAACTCGTCCCAGATCTCCGACGGGGCGGCCGCGGTACTGCTGATGGACGCGTCGCGGGCACGGGAACTGGGGTTGCGGCCGCGGGCGCGGATCCGGGCGCAGGCCCTGGTCGGAGCGGAACCGTACTACCACCTGGACGGCCCGGTGCAGGCCACCACCCGCGTGCTCGCGGCGGCGGGGATGAAGATCGGGGATGTGGACCTGTTCGAGATCAACGAGGCGTTCGCGTCAGTGGTGCTTTCGTGGCAGCGGATGCACGCGCCGGACGAGTCCCGGGTGAACGTGAACGGCGGCGCGATCGCACTGGGGCACCCGGTCGGAAGCACCGGGGCACGATTGTTGACGACGGCGTTGCACGAACTGGAACGACGGGACGCGACGACGGCGCTGGTGACGATGTGCGCCGGCGGGGCGATGGCGACGGCTACGGTTTTGGAGAGGATCTGACGAGAGCCGTGAGCTGATCCGGCTCCACGGCCAGCGCTATGGCTCGGCGGTCTAGAAGCAGAACGGGTGCCCGGCCGGGTCGATCAAGACGCGGACGTCCGGTTGCGGCTGGACCTGCGCCATCGTCGCCCCGGCCGCGACCGCGTTCGCGACCGCAGTCTCCAGCGCCGCCTGGCCTTCGACCTCGAAGTCCAGGTGCAGCTGCATCTGCTGGTCCCCCGGGCCGGCGGGCCAGCCGGGCCGCACGTGCCGCGGCTCAAGCTGGAACGACAGTCCGGGCCCTCCTCCTGCCGGACGCAGGGTGACCCAGTCCGGCTCGTCGGCGGCGACCGGCCAGCCGAGCAGGCCCCGGTAGAACTCGGCGAGCATCCGGGGATCCGGCGCGTCGAGCACGACGGAGGTGAGTTTCATCCGGCCAGGCTAGGCTTGCTTTCCGCGAACGCACGCCGCCGCCCGGGAATCCCAGGCCGACCGGCCGGGCGGCTCAGTCCCCTCAGCCAAGCTCCGTGTGCACCGCCGGCCCGTTGTCCGGCCGGTCGAACCTCTCCCACCGGCCCGGGTGCCACGACTCCACGACCAGGGTGTTCTCCTCCACCCAGGTCAGCACGGCCTCCCGCACGTCCAGCCGGAACAGGTGACTCTCCTGTCCCTCCTGCACCCGGGTCACCTCGGCCGGGTCGGTGACCTCCACGGCGCGGCCGGCGATTTTCGCGTCGCCGCCTTCTTCGATCCCGGGGCAGGCGTGCAGAGCGAACCGGGCGTCGCGCCGGAGGTCCCGGGCTTTCCGGGCGTCCAGCATCGAGCCGAGGTAGGCCTCGCCGTCCCGGAAGTCGATTTCCGAGCCGCTCACGCGCGGCGAACCGTCGCTGCGGAGCGTGGCCAGGACGTGCGACTCGGCGGCGGCGAAACGGGCCCGGACGCGCGAGGCCAGGGACGGAGCGGCGGCGGCGAACTCATCCCAACTTGTCATGCCGGCAGTGTCGCACCCGCTGCCGACAGAAACCTGGCCTCCGGGAGGTCTGGCCGGGACCGGGTTGTGCTTGACTTTCGGGATGATCGCGGAGACTGCCGACCATCGCTGCCCGGTCGCTGACGGCGAGCTGGCCGTCCGTATCACGGGCGAGGGTCCGCTGCTGCTGCTCGTCCCGGGCGGTACCGGCGGGGCGGATTCGTTCCGGGCCTTGATCAAGCAGTTGCGCACGGACTTCACGGTCGTCACCTACGACCGGCGCGGGCACTTCGGCAGCACGGACACCACGACCGGGCCGGTGCCGGTGGCGACCCAGGCGGACGACGCGCTGGCGGTGCTCGACTCGGTCGGGAGCGACGCCGCGTTGATGTTCGGGACCAGCGCGGGGGCGTTGATCGGGCTTGATCTGGTGGCGCGGTACCCGGATCGGGTGACGACGTTCGTCGCGCACGAACCGCCCGCGGTGCAGTTGATGCCGGATGCCGGCGGGATTCTCGACGCTACCGCCGAGCAGATCCGGATGGCTCGCGCTGGGGACCTGATGGGGGCCGTCACGCGGTTCGCGGACGGGATCGCGGGCGCGGCGCTGCCGGATCTTCCCCGGATGCGGTTGCCCAACGAAAGCGACTGGCTGCGGCTGTTCGACCGGGAACTGCGGGAGTTCTTCGATTACCTTCCGGATTTGCGGGCGTTGCGCCGTACCGGCACGGAGATCGTGCCCACCGCCGGAGAAGGAAGCCGGGGGTGGTATCACTATCAGCCGGCCAAGATTTTGGCGTTGGAGCTGGGGTTGCCGTTCGTGGAGACGCCGGGGGCGCATTTGGGGCCGCAGCGGAATCCGGTCAAGTTCGGCACCGCCTTGCGGGAATTGCTGCTGGAGTGAGATTCCCGGGGAACGGATCGCTGAAGCGTGTCTCACGTGGTGCTGTCGTGATGCCTGGGCGGCCAGTGTGCCGGTCTGTCCGTGAAGGGCCCCTTCAGGGACTTGGATTCCCCCAAGGGCCCTTCACGGATAGGCCAGCGGACCGTTCAGCGCGCACCACCTGAGACAAGCGAGGGAGTGCCGAATACTCGCTATTTCCTGCGCGGGCCTCGCGTCAGCGAGAGGGCGACGGCCAAGACCAGGAGCCAGAGGAATCTGACGGGGTCCAGGGGCGCACCGAAGAAGCCGATCGCGAGCGGGATCGCCACGCCTGCCGCGGTAGCCAGGTAATCCCAGCGGGACCACCGTTGCGAAGTCGCTCGGGAGACCGCCCCGATAATCGTGAAGGCGGCTACGCAGCCGCAGATGAGCCATCGGGTTCCGGGGGCCATTTCGCCGTGTTCCAGCGACTCGACGACGTCCCCCAGGCCCGCCGCCAACGCGGCCAGCAATCCTGCGGTCAGGCAATGCACGGGCAGCAAACTGCGTGGGCCCCAGGTGGTTTGGCGCAGGTACGGGATCCCGGCGAAGCCTTGGTAGAGCGCCGCGCCCCACAAGGCAGCCAGCAGCGCCAGGATCGCGATCACCGTCCAGAACAGCGGCGCGGGCCAGTCCGGTGTCTCGGCCATCGCCTCGGTGACGGTCAGGACTCCCTCGCCCAGCACGATGATAGTGAACAGGCCCAAACGTTCACCAAAATGGGTGAGGTCCAGGTGCGCGAACGCGGTCCGGGCGCCGGGCTCGCGGCGCGACACCCGGGAGGCGGCTTTCCGCGCCAACCGTTCGCCGGACACGGTGAGGCTGATCAGCAAGTCCAGTGCCAAGCCCAAGGCCCACAGCCCATATTTGCCCGGGGCGTCGGCCCACAGCGAAACGAACCACGGCACGACGCCCACCCCGGCGTGCACGACCGGCCATTCCACGACGATCCGGGTGCTTGTCCGGCCTTCCCAGACTCGGCTCGCCAAGCTGCGCACCGCCAGATACGCCACCGCGAAAACCTGGGCGTGCTTGCCGAGGTCGTGCACTGAAACGGACATGAACACCAGCCCGGCCATCGCCAGCAGCACCGGCATGGTGCGGGCGGCGGCACCGGTGACGTTGCCGTACACGGTGAAGCACATCCAGGCCGTCCAGAAAGCCAGAAAGCACACCACGTACAAGCCGGCGTCGCCCCAGGTCGTGCTTCCGCGCAGGAGGTGCGAAAGCTGGGCGACGCCGGCTACCGCCACCAGGTCGAAGAAGAGCTCGAGCCAGGACGCGTGGCGTTCCTCGGTCTGCACGGTCACGGCGGCAAGTATGCCGCGCGGACCGCGATCTCACACGGCGCGCACGCCGTCCTGCCACACCTCCCGGATGTTCCCGGCCAGCGCCGGGAAGTCGTACGGATCGCCGGAAACCACGACGACGTCCGCCCGGTGGCCAGGAGCGATCCGGCCCAGTTCGGCGTCCTTGCCGAGCAGGCGGGCCGCCGACGAGGTCGCGGCGGCCAGGACGTCGCCGGGCGACATGCCGGTCTGCCGCATCAGTTCCAGCTCTTCCAGATTCGTCCCGTGTGGACCGACGCCGCTGTCGGTGCCCATCGCGATGCGGACGCCGGCCGCGACCGCCCGGCGTACCGAATCCGCGTGTACTTCGGCGACTTCTTTCGCCTTCGCCACCACGGCATCCGGCAGCGAGGCGCCGGCGGCGGCCGCGCGGACGACGTTGACCGGCGCCACCAGGGTCGGGACGAGCCAAGTGCCGCGGGCCAGCATCAGTTCGATGGCTTCGTCGTCCAGGTAGATGCCGTGCTCGATCGAGCGGATGCCGGCGCGTACCGCGTTCTTGATGCCTTCCGCGCCTTGCGCATGGGCCATCACCGACCGGCCCTGCATGGTCGCTTCAGTGACCAGGACATCCAGTTCCGCAAGCGTGAACTGCGAGTGCCGCGGGTCGTCCCGAGGCGAGAGCACGCCGCCGGTGGTACATACCTTCAGGACGTCGGCGCCGGCCCGCAGCAGCGTCCGGGCGACCCGGCGCATCTCGTCGGGACCGTCTGCCAGCGCCTCCGGGCGGCCGGGATGCGGCAGCGACAGCGGCACGCAGTGTCCGGAAATCGTCCAGCCGTCGCCGTGGCCGCCGGTGGGGCTGATCAGGCCGATAGCGATTTCCATCCGAGGACCGGGGATCAGGCCGTCCGCGACCGCTTGCTTGATGCCCAAGTCGGCACCGGCGGCGTCGCGGACCGTCGTGATGCCCAGTTTCAGCGTGGTCCACAGGTTCCGGGCGGCCTCGTAGAACTGGTACGAGAACGGCTTCTGCACGCGCGGCAGCAGGCCGATGTCGGACACCGTCACGTGCACGTGGCAGTCGAACAGCCCGGGCAGCAGCGTCGCTCCGGCACAGTCCACCGCGCGGTCGCCGTCGAGCCCGGTGCCGACCTCGACGATCCGGCCGTCTTCGACCAGCACGTCCGCGGGCGCGGGATCGCTTCCAGTGCCGTCGAACACCGCGCCGCCGGTGAAAAGGACGCGGGTCATACGTGTTCTCCCGTCCGCACGACCTCGCCGGACCGGGCCGCCGCCCGTTCGACGAGGGCGGCCGCCGCCAGCACGACCACGTTGACGGCGAGGCCGATCAGGCCCACGTTCACCGTGCCGGCCAGCTTGGTGTCCACAAAGGTCAGCCAGAGCACCACCAGCTCGCCCGCGGCCAGGCCGGCGAACACCGGCACCTTGCCTACCGGGACCTTCTTCCGGAAGCCCAGCAGGTTCGCCGGGGCCAGCTGCACCGAACCGGAGTAGGTGAGCAGCAGCAGGTTCGCCAGCAGATCCGGCCGGTAGATGCCGAGCACCAAGGCCAGCGCGCTGGCCAGCACAACCGTCCCGTGGTTGATCCAGAACTGCTTGCGCTCGCTGCGCACCCGGGTGATGTTCCTGGCCACCAGGGAAGAAATGCCGATCAGGATGCCCGCCGCGGGCACCATCGCGGTGGCCGTCGCGGCGACCACCACCAGGCCGGTCACCCAGCCGGGCAGCGCGTCCTTGCTCAGCGTCAGCAGCACGCCGTTCGGGTCGCTCCCCTTGGGCACCACCAGGATCGCGGCGAACCCGATGATCATCGGCAGCAGCAGGCACAGCTCGTACACCGGCATCCAGGTGTAGTTGCGGCGCAGCACCTTCGGGTCGCGCGCGGACATCAGCGCGGGCCAGGTGTGCGGCAGCGTCATCAGGCCGACGCCGATCGCGCTCACCAGCATGCTGGTGATGAACCAGGTGTGGTCGTTCGCCCCGGCGTGCACGAACAGCTTCTCCGGGTGCAGATCGTTGACCTTGCGGAACACGCCGGACACGCCGCCGGCGAAGTGCGCGGGCACCGCGATGATCAGCACTACCAGCACGACCAGCATGATCGCGTCCTTGAAGTACGAGGTCGCGGCCACCCCGCGCAGCCCGGCCCACAGCACGAACGCGACCACCAGCACGCTGCCGGCGATCATGCTCAGCGTGCCGGACGCGCGGTCGCCGGTGACCAGCCGGACGATCAAGCCCAGGCCGGTGATCTGCAGCTGCAGGTACGGCAGCACGAACACGACGCCGAGGATCGCCGACACGGTGCCCAGCGCGCGGCTGGAGTAACGGTCCTCCAGGAAGTCGCCCTGGGTCAGGTAGCCGCGGTCCTTGCCCATCCGCCAGATCCGCTTGGCGAGGAAGAACAGGACCACATAAGCGATCGGGACATAGGGCAGCGCGTACATCGCGGCCACGCCGCCGGAGAACGCGAGCCCGGCCATGCCGAGGAAGGTGAAGGTGGTGAAGACTTCGCCTGCCTGCAGGAACCACATGGTGAGCGCGCCGAACTTCCGGCCGCCGACAGTCCATTCCGCCAGATCGGCGGCGGGACGGCGGCGGCCGACGAAACCGAGCACGCCGATCAGCACGATGCCGGCGAGGGTGAAGGCGAGGATCATCGGTTACTCCTCCTCGCCGCTGCGCGCCATCAGGCGTTCGGACAGCAGCAGGGCTGGGGTGAACATGAGGCACCAGAACCCGCCCCACACCATCATTTTCGGCAGGCCGAGCCACAGCCCGGCGGAGTTGACGAACGGCAGGAACGGCATGAGGACCAGAGCCAGGACGGGGAAGACCGGCGGGAGATAGCAGCTGCGCATGCGATCACGCTGCCAGAAGCGCGAGCCGGCGGCAGGCCGGTTCGGCGAGCAGTATCGCCCCGTGGGCGAGCTTGTCCGGGCGGTCGGCGAGCGGCCGCACCGCTCCCGCCAGACCGGGAGTGCGCAGGTCGTGCCCGCCCGCGTGCGTCGCGTCGTCGCTGGTCGACGAGAACTCCTCGCCGGACGATGCGGTGACCGGCAGCGCGGCCGTGTCGCCGCGCAGCAGCACGGTTCCGCCCGGACCGCCGCTCCTCCGAAGGACCGCGGTGAGGTTCTCTCCGAGCGTGCTTTCCAGGTCCGGCCGGTCGAGGGCGCTCAGAACCGTCTCCTGGGTGCGGGGCGGGACGAGGCCGATTTCGGGTTTGCGGCGGAGGGTGACGAGTTCGGGATGCGGGGTGGCGGCGTCGGCGCGCAAGGACATGGGTCTCCCTCGCTGGATCGTCCACTTATGCTGGCCCGACGATGATGGGAGTGTCGAATGCTGTTGCCGGGAAGTTCGCATGAATCCGCCGGATCGGTGCGCTGGAAGCGAAGGATCCGCCATTGTTGAGCGAAACCGAGCTCAAACTGCTCGACGCGTTGCAGACCGACCCGCGGGCCTCCTGGTCGGCAGTCGGCAGCGCGCTGGGCATCGGCTCGGTCACCGCGGCGCGGCATTGGGAAGGGCTTGCCGAGCGCGGCCACGCCTGGCTGACCGCGTACCCGGGCGGCGACCTGCTGGCGAAGATGACGCTGGCGTTCGTGGAAATCGACTGCGCGCCCGGCCAAGCGCTGCGGGTGGCCCAGGAACTGGCGCTCGACCCGCACGTGCCGACCGTCGACTACCTGGCCGGACACTGCGATCTCCACCTGCACGTCATCACCCCGGCCTTGTCGGATCTTTCCGACTACGTGCTGCGCCGGCTGGCGAACCGGCCGGGCGTCACCGGGGTCCGGGTCAACCTCTCGCCGAAGATGTTCACCGAGGGCAGCCGCTGGCGGGTACGCGCGATTTCGCCGGTCGAACGCGAAGCGCTGACCAATCGGCCGCCGCGCGCGACCGCGCCCCCTCGGTTCACCGACTTGGACTGCGCGCTGGTCGTGGCTCTCGGTGAAGACGTCCGTGCCTCGGCCGCGGCGCTGGCGCTTCGGCTGGGGGTCGGCGCGACGACGGTGCGCCGACGGTTGGAGACGTTGGTGGCGCACAGGGCGGTTCGGCTTCGCTGCGAGATCGCGCGGCCGCTGTCGCCGGCACCGGTCACCGCGATGCTGTGGCTGCGGGTGCCGCCGGACAAGCTCGAGACGACCGCCAGTTCGCTCGCGACCCTGCCGGAGATCCGTATGTGCGCCGCGGTGACCAGCGAGGCGAATCTGCTGGCGGTGGCGTGGCTGGCCAGCCATCACGACGCCACCGCGCTGGAAGCGGCACTGGCGGCGAAGCTTCCGTGGCTGGAGATCGTCAACCGGGCGGTCACGCTGCGGACGGTGAAGCTGATGGGACGGTTGCTCGGCGAGACGGGAAGGGCGGACGGCACAGTGCCGATGGACTTCTGGGCCCCGGTGACTGGCTGAGGTGGGGCCAGCCCCCGCATCGACAGTCGGGGCTCCCGGTTTCCGGCCCGGCCCGTGGACCGCCAGACTCGCCGGAGTGACCACCGAAAAGCTCGTCCTCGACGCGCCGCCCCGGCCGGGCAGCGACTTCTCCCGGCTGTCGCGCCGGATCGCCGACGCCGGCCTGCTGGACCGCCGCCCCGGCTACTACGCGGTGCGGATCGCGCTGGTGACCGCGTTGTTCGCCGGCGGATGGGTCGCGTTCGCGCTGCTCGGCGATTCGTGGTGGCAGCTCGCGGTAGCCGTCTTCCAGGCGTTCCTTTTCGGCCAGATCGCCCTGCTGTCGCACGACCTGGCGCACCGGCAGACGTTCCGCAGGCGCCGGCCGGCCGAGATCGCCGGGCGGCTGGCCGGGAACCTCGGCATCGGCATGAGCTACGGCTGGTGGATGGACAAGCACACCCGCCACCACGCGAATCCGAACCACGAGGAACTGGACCCGGACGTCGACCCGGACATCATCGTCTGGTCCCAGCGCCAGGCCCGCGAAGCGCGTGGCCTGCCCCGGTTCGTCGGGCGGCACCAGGCAGTGCTGTTCTTCCCGCTGCTCACCCTCGAAGGGCTCAATCTGCACTGGTCGGGCATCCGCGCTGTCGCTCGTCCTGGGCTGCGCCGCCGGGGCCTGGAAGCGGCTCTGCTGTGCGCCCACTTCGCGCTCTACCTCGGTGCCCTGTGCGTTGTCCTTCCGCCCGGTCTGGCGCTGGCGTTCTTCGCCGTCCACCAAGGACTGTGGGGCGTCTACATGGGATCGATTTTCGCGCCGAACCACAAGGGCATGCCGACCCTGACCGGCAAGCCGGAACTGGACTTCCTGCGCAAGCAGGTGCTCACCTCGCGCAACGTCGACGGCGGCCCGGTGCTCGACGTCCTGCTGGGCGGGCTGAACCACCAGATCGAGCATCACCTGTTCCCGAGCATGCCGTCGGTGAATCTGCGCCGGGCCCAGCCGGTCGTCGAGGCGTATTGCGCCGAGATCGGCGTGCCCTACCTGCGCACCGGGCTGGTGTCGTCCTACCGGCAGACGCTGCGGCACCTGCGCGAAGCTGGGGCTCCTCTCAGGAACGCTTCGTAGACTCGGTGGCATGACCAGCACAGCGTGGACTCCGGCGGCCTTCGGTGCGAAGGCCGCCGGAGCGCGTGCCGAGCGGATGCGCCGGTCCCCGCAGTTCGCGGACGGCGTGTTTCACAATGCCGTTCCTACTCGCTCGACCCCCTCTTCGCCGGGCAGGCTGGTGCGCGAATACCTGTTCGGCGAGGACCGGGACCGGCGCAAGCCGGTCGGCGCGGTTCCGCTCGTCGCGTCGCCCGCTGTCGAGTCGGCGGACGGGCTTTTCCTTACCTGGTACGGGCACGCGTCGACGCTGATAGAGATCGACGGCGTCCGCGTGCTGTGCGATCCGGTGTGGAGCGACCGGGTTTCGCCCGCGTCCTTCGCCGGGCCGCGCCGGCTGCACGCGCCGCCGGTTCCGCTGCGCGGTGTCGGCCGGGTGGACGCGATCGTGATCTCGCACGACCATTACGACCACCTGGATCTGCCCACCGTCCAAGCGCTGATTTCGCTGACCGATGCGCCTTTCCTCGTCCCGTTGGGTGTCGGCGCGCATCTGGAACGGTGGCAGGTCCCGGCCGCGCGGATCGTCGAACTCGATTGGCACGAGGACGCGACGGTCGCCGGAATCCGGTTCGTGGCGACGCCGGCGCAGCATTTCTCCGGCCGTGGCCTGGCGAACGACAGCACGCTGTGGGCATCCTGGGTTGTTCTCGGGCCCTCGCACCGGGTCTTCTACAGCGGAGACACCGGTTATTTCGCCGGTTTCGCGGAAATCGGCGAGCGATACGGCCCGTTCGACGCGTCGCTGATCCAAATCGGCGCGTACGCGTCGCATTGGCCGGACATCCACATGACGCCGGAAGAAGGCGTCGCCGCGCATCTGGACGTGCGCGGCGGATTGCTGGTGCCGGTGCACTGGGCGACGTTCATGCTTTCGACGCATGCCTGGTCCGAACCCGCGGACCGGGTTTGGCGGGAAGCGAAGGCAAACGATCTCCCGTTGGCGATTCCGCAACCAGGCCAACGATTCGAAGCCGCGATCCCGCCAGCCCCAGACGGCTGGTGGAAAACCCACCCCTAACCCACATACACACACACCTCTCCCACACCCCCCACCCCACCCCTCCCCCTCCGAGCCCCCACCCCCCACTGGACCCACCCGCGGGATCGCGTCGGCGTCTGACGGAGCGGTGCGCACGGCCCCCGGGCCGGGTGCACCGCTCCGTCAGACGCCGACTTGAAGGCGATCCCGCACGCGCCGACGAAGTCGGCGCAATCCAACACAGATCCCGCACGCGCCGACGAAGTCGGCGCCATCCAACACAGCTATTATTAGGCATGAAGCTCAAGCTTGATCTTCACGACATCTACAACCGCGGCGGGGAGATCGACCGGGCGCTGCGCGCGATCATCGATGAGGCGGTGGCGAAGAAGGCGCCGCTTGTCGAGATCATTCCGGGTAAGGGGTCCGGGCAGTTGAAGAAGCACGTGCTGCGGTTCTTGGAGCGCAAGGATGTGAAGGCGCTGTATCACCGGGTGGAGAAGGACAAGGACAATTTCGGCCGGGTGTTCGTGCACTTCCGCTGGAAGTGAGCGGGTGGCCGGCTGGCTCGGGTACGGCGTACGGGTTGTCCCCGGCGCGGCCGCTCTCGAGGCGGTCAGAGCCAGTCGTCTGGCCGGGGCCAGGGCATCAGCGCGGCGAGCGCGTCCGGCACGGGTTCGGTGACGGTGTATCGGCCGCGGTGAAACAGCAGTGGTCGGGCTTCGGAAGTGTCGCCCAGCGCGGTTACCCGGCCGATCACCACGTAGTGGTCTCCGGCCGGGTGGACTGCCTGCACCTCGCAGTCGACCCAGGTCAGGGCCCCGTCCAGGAGCGGCGCGCCGGAGGGGGCGGGCTGCCAGGAGACGGCCGAGAACTTGTCGCCGCCGCGGCGGCCGAACTCCGCGCTGACCGCCTGCTGGTCTTCGGCGAGTACGTTGACCGCGAACGTTCCCGCCGCGGCCAGGGCCGGCCAGGTCCGCGAAGTCCGGGCGACGCAGAACAGCACCAGCGGCGGGTCGAGCGACAGCGCGGCGAAGGACTGGCAGGCGAATCCGACCGGTGCGCCGGTGCCGTCCGCCGCGATGCCGGTCACCACGGTCACGCCGGTGCAGAAGTGGCCGAGCACTTCGCGGAACCGTGCCGGGGCCGCTTCCCGGTCCGGCACCGCCGCGGTCATCGTGCTCCGACCGAGAAGTCGTGGCCCCATAACGAGACCGCGGTGCTTTCGCGGGCGATCCAGGCTTGGTCGTCGACCTGGCGGCCCTCGCAGCCGAACTCGACGTCGAAGCCGCCGGGGGTCTTCATGTAGAACGACAGCATCAGGTCGTTCACGTGCCGGCCCAGCGTCGCCGACATCGGCACGTTGCGGCGTTTCGCCCGGTCCAGGCACAAGCCGACGTCGTCGGTCTCCTCGACCTCCACCATCAGGTGCACGATCCCGCTCGGGGTCGGCATAGGCAGGAATGCGAGGCTGTGATGCCGCGGGTTGCAGCCGAAGAACCGCAGCCACGCCGGTTCGCCGTCGGCTGGGCGGCCGACCATCTGCGGCGGCATCCGCATCGAGTCGCGCAGGCGGAAGCCCAGTACGTCGCGGTAGAACGCGAGCGCGGCGGCGTCGTCGTGGGTCGACAAAACGACGTGTCCCAAGCCCTGTTCGCCGGTCACGAACCGGTGGCCGTACGGGCTTACGACGCGCCGGTGCTGCAGCGCCACCCCGTGGAAGACTTCCAGCGTGTTGCCGGACGGATCGGCGAAGCGCACCATTTCCGTCACGCGCCGGTCCGCCAGTTCTTCCGGCGTCCCTTCCTTGTACGGCACCGAAGCGGCGTCGAGCCGGGCGCGGATGTCGGCCAGCTCGGCGGCGTTCGCGGCCTCCCAGCCCGCCACCGAAAGCCGGTCCCGCTCGCCCGGAACGATCACCAGCCGGGCCGGGAAGTCGTCCATCCGCAGGTACAGCGCGTTCGGGTCGGTGCCTGAACCTTCCACCATGCCGAGGACTTTCAGCCCGTACTCGCGCCAGGCCGCCATGTCGGTCGCTTCGATCCGCAGATACGCCAGCGAGCTGATCGCCATCACACGCTCCCGAGGAAGTCGAGGGCGAGCCGGTTGAATTCGTCGAACTTCTCCAGCTGCGCCCAGTGTCCGCAGCCGCCGAACACGTGCAGTTGCGCGCGCGGGATCGTCTTCAACGCGAGCAGCGCGCCGTCCAGCGGATTGACCCGGTCCTCCCGGCCCCAGACGAGCAAGACCCGTTGCCGCAGGCGATAAGCCTCGCGCCACAACATGCCTTCCTCGAACGAGTCCGGCATCGTGAAGGACTTGCCCATCGCGCGCATCGCGGCCAGCGACTCAGGCGTGCGAGCGATCTCGAAGCGCTCGTCGATCAGCTCGTCGGTGACCAGTTTCTGGTCGTGCACCATGATCCGCAGGAACGCTTCCATCCGCTCCCGGGTCGGGTCGCCGGCGAACCGGGACAGCAGCCGCACGCCTTCGGTCGGATCCGGGGCGAACAGGTTGACGCTCAGCCCGCCCGCGCCCATCAGCACCAGCCGGCCCGCGCGATCCGGGTGGTTCAGCGCGAGCCGTACCGACGCGCCCGCGCCCAGTGAGTTGCCGACCAGGTGCGCACGCTCGATGCCCAGCGCGTCCATCAGCCCGACGACCGCGTCCGCGCTGTGCCGGAAGTACTGCGGATGCTCCGCTGGCTTGTCCGATCGGCCGAACCCGGGCTGGTCGATCGCCAGCGTCCGGTACGACTTCCCGAACACCGGCACGTTGCGGCCGAAGTTGCTCCACGCCGAAGCACCCGGGCCGCCGCCGTGCAGCAGCAGCACCGTCTCGGCGTTCTCCGCGCCGGATTCGTGGTAGTGCAGGCGTAGCCCGCCCGCGACGTCGACATAGGAACCTTCGGGAGCCATCACACCATCGCATTCTCGACAGGCAGCCCGAAGGCTCCGGTGCCGTACATGACGTACGCGCGTTCAGCATCGTTCGCCGCGTGCACCCGGCCCGCGTGCGCGTCGCGCCAGAACCGCTGGATCGGCGTTCCTCGTTGCAGCGCGCGGCCGCCGGAGTTCTCGAAAAGCCGGTCGATCGCGGAGATCGCCCGCTCGGTGCCGCGCACCTGGTCGCGGCGCACCCGCAGGCGGGTGCTGAACGGCAGCTTCTCGCCCTGGCAAGCGAGCTGGTACAGCTCGTCGATGTTGTGCGTCAGCTGGAGCCAGGCCGCGTCGATCTCGCTGGCCGCCTCGGCGATCCGGATCTTGGCGAACGGGTCCTCTTTGGACTGTTCGCCCGCGTATGCGGCGCGCACCCGCTTGCCTTGGTACTCCACGTGCGCGTCGTATGCGCCCTGCGCCATTCCGATGATCGGCGCGGTGATCGTGCTCGGGTGCACGGAACCGTAGGGCAGCTTGTAGAGCGGTCCCGGGTTCACTTCCTGTCCCGGAGTCTTGCACTTCGACGTCGCCATGAAGCTCAGCGCGCGGTGCTTCGGCACGAAGACGTCCTCGACGACGATGTCGTTGGACCCGGTGCCGCGCAGCCCGACGGTGTCCCAGACGTCCACAATGGAGTAGTCGGAGATCGGCACCAGATACGTGCAGAAGTCCACCGGCTTGCCGTCGGCGAACGCCGGCCCGCCCAGCAGCACCCACGTGCAGTGGTCGCTGCCGGAGGAGAAGCTCCACCGGCCGGACAGCCGGTAGCCGCCCTCGACCACGGTGGCCTTGCCCATCGGGGCGTACGACGAAGAAATCCGCACGTCGTGGTCCTCGCCCCACACGTCGGCCTGGGCTTGCGCGTCGAACAACGCGACGTGCCACGGGTGCACGCCCAGAATCGACGCCACCCAGCCGGTGGATCCGCAGGCACTCGCGATGAGCTTGACCGCGGTGTAGAAACTGACCGGGTCGGCTTCGTAGCCGCCGTACGGTTTTGGTTGCAGCAGGCGGAAAAACCCGGTCTCCTGCAGCGCTTTCACGGACTCGGCGGGGATCCGGCGGGCGTCCTCGGTCTCCTGTGCGCGTTCCCGCAGCACGGGGAGCAGGTCGCGCACCCCCGCCATCACGGCAGCCAGCTCGCTCATCGGCCGTCCTCTCTCGCTCGACACGACCAAGACTAGAACACGTTCTCGTTTTTGTCGACGCGGTCGATCCCCCGCGCGCCGTTACGCCCTGCCCGGCGGCCGGAAAACACGCAGTCGGCCAGCGAAAGGCCGCTCACATACGACCTGGAACAGATTCCCACCGCGGTACGCCCGGCGGCGTACAGCCCGGGTACGCCGGCCACCGCGCCGGTGTCCTCGTCCACGACCAGGCCGCCGAGCGTGAGCATCGGGCACGGGTAGCCGAGGTTGGGTTTCACCGACACGTCGATCAGCGAATACGGCGGAGTGTCCAGCGGCCGCGCGAACTCCGGAGGCTTGCCCGCCGGGTCCGGGCCGCGCTGGTACGCGGCATAGGTCGCGGCCAGTCCGGCCGGATCGACACCAGCGCGCGCGGCCACCTCCTCCAGTGTTGCGCCGGTCACCCGGCCCTTGCCGAGGAGGTACCTCAGCTGCAGCGTCGCGAACCACTGGCCCTGCTTGCGGCCGTCCCGGCGCGCCTCGGCGACGATCGACTCGTCCACCAGCAGCCAGCCGCGTCCGCCGTGCTCGGCGATCATCCGCTCGCCGATCGCCGCACCGTAGCGGGATTCGTCGATGATCCGGCGGCCGTCCACGTCCACCAGCAGGCCGCCCAGGAACGCCGTCGGCGGCGTGAGGAACCGCCACGCGGACACCCGGTCCAGCTCCGCCGTCCGCCCGCCGGCCTCGACGCCCATCCGGATGCCGGAACCGTCGTCCGCCGAAGTGCCCAGATCGAGTCCGCCGCGATACAGCGGCGCGTGCTCCCGCACCATCGCCCGGTTCACGATGAACCCGCCAGCCGCCAGCACGACGCCTCGCCGCGCGACAATCCGCAGCTCACGCGCGTGGCTGCGCTCGAAGCGCTCGACCCGCCGGTGCAGCGACCGCCGCATCGCGGGCACATAGATGCCCGGCTTCGCCGCCCAGTCCGCGAGCCGCGCATGCCGCGCGCGGACCGTCGCAGGCGCGTCCCGCAGGCTCCGGGTGACGACCCCGGTCACCGTGCCCGAGTCATCGGTGATCAGGTTGACCGCTTGCGTCTGGGGCAGCACCCGCACGCCGCGCCGCCTCGCCGTCGCGAGCAGCTGCTTCATCAGCATCTTCCCGGACGTGCCGGGGCCTTTGACCCGATGTCCGCGCGGCGCGGGTTTCGCCACGTCGCGGAAGCCGCCGGACAGCTCGCTGCCGGAGTAGTACAGGTAGTGCGCGTTGCTGGGATACGACGTCTTGTAGTCGCAGAGACTGCCCTCGAAGGGCACGCCTTGCCGCTCCAGCCACGCGACCAGCTCGACGCTTTCCTCACAGAACCGCCGCAAGGTCCGTTCTGTCACGACGTCGCCGGTTTCCTCCCGGAGGTAGGCGTACATCGCGTCCACGCTGTCGTAGACACCGGCGGCCCGCTGCTGCGGCGTGCCGCCTCCGGCGTAAACCACGCCACCGCTTACCCGGCTGGCCCCGCCGCCGGAAAAGCGGTCGACCAGGAGCACGTCGGCGCCCGCGTCGGCTGCTTCGATGGCCGCGCACACGCCGGCCGCGCCGGCTCCGATGATCACGACGTCCGCACCGAGCTCGTCCATAGTCCGCCACCCTAGAACTGAAACACGTTCTCGTCTATGGTGACAGAAGTGGCCCCGAGCAGGCCAGCTTCAGCCGATAACACGTTGCATGTGAGGTGGCATGTCGGACGAGTACGACGTGGTAGTGGCCGGCAGCGGCGCCGCCGGAATGACCGCCGCGCTCGCCGCCGCCCACCGCGGGCTTTCCGTGGTGGTGCTGGAAAAGGCAGCCTGCTTCGGCGGTTCGACCGCGCGGTCCGGCGGCGGCGTCTGGCTGCCCGGCAACCACGCGCTGCGGGCCGCGGGCATCGAAGAACCACCCGAACGCGCGAAGCAGTACCTGGAATCGATCGTCGGCGACGTCGTGCCCGAGCAGCTGCGCACGACGTTCCTCGACCACGGCCCCGAAGTGCTGGAGTTCGTCACGAAGCACACGCCGCTCGAGTTCCAGTGGGTCCGCGACTACAGCGACTACCACCCGGAAGCGCCCGGCGGGCGGCCCGGCGGCCGGTCCGTCGAGCCGAAGGCCCTCGACGGGAAGCTGCTCGGCGCGGACCTCGCCCAGCTGGAACCGCCGTACAGCGCGCCGCCGCTAGGCGTGCCGATCACCCAGGCGGACTACCGGTGGCTCAGCCTGATCGCCCGGCACCCGCGCGGTTTCGGCCGGTTGCTGTCGCTGGGCATGAGGTGGCTGGCCGGGCGGGTCCGCGGGCAGCAGCCGCTGTCCATGGGGCAAGCGCTCGCGGCCGGGTTGCGCAAGGGACTGCGGGACGCTGGCGTCGAGGTTCTGCTGAACACGCCGCTGCTGGACCTGCACGTCGAGAACGACGTCGTGACCGGCATCGTGGCGCGGCGAGGAGACACCGAAACCGTCTTCCGCGCCCGCCGCGGCGTCGTGCTGGCCTGCGGCGGCTTCGAACACAACGAAGAGATGCGCACCAAGTACCAGCGCGCGCCGATCGGCACCGAATGGACCGTCGGCGCGGAGGCGAACACCGGCGACGGCATCAACGCCGGACTCAAACTGGGCGCGGCGACCGACCTGATGGACGACGCGTGGTGGGGCCCTTCGTTCCCGCTCACCGGCGGCCCGTGGTTCGCGCTCGCCGAACGGTCCCGGCCGGGCTGCCTGATGGTCGACGAAGGCGGAACGCGGTTCGTCAACGAATCGGCACCGTACGTCGAAGCCGTGCACGCGATGTACGGCGAAGGCGACGGGCCAGGTCAGCACGTGCCCGCATGGCTGGTTTTCGACCAGCGCTACCGCGACCGCTACCTGTTCACCGGCCTCGGGCCGCGGCAGCCGCTGCCCGGACGCTGGTACCAGGCGGGCATCGTGGCGAAGTCCGCGACGCTGTCCGGGCTCGCCGAGAAGATCGGCGTACCGGCCGACGCGCTGGAGCAGACCGTCACCCGGTTCAACGGCTTCGCCCGCAACGGCGTCGACGAGGACTTCCAGCGGGGCCTGAGCGCCTACGACCACTACTACGGCGACCCGCGCAACCGCCCCAACCCGAGCCTCGGCGAACTCGTCAAGGCGCCGTACTACGCCGTTCGCGTGGTCCCCGGCGACCTCGGCACCAAGGGCGGGCTGCGCACCGACGAGAACGCCCGGGTCCTGCGCGAGGACGGCACCGTCGTGCCCGGCCTCTACGCGGCGGGCAACACCAGTGCGGCCGTGATGGGCCGGACCTACGCCGGGCCCGGCGCGACTATCGGCCCGGCGATGGTTTTCGGCTACCTTGCGGCACAGGCGCTGGCCAACGAAGATCAGACCGGCACGGGAGGCAGGCAGTGACGCCCACAACGCAGGGATCCGAGATCCGCACGATCGACGCGGGCGCGCCGCCCGCGCGGTTCGCCCGCGGCTGGCACTGCCTCGGCCTGGCCGAGAGCTTCCGCGACGGGAAGCCGCACGCGGTGCAGGCGTTCGGCACCAAGCTCGTGGTCTTCGCCGACACCGCCGGGAAGCTGAACGTGCTCGACGGCTACTGCCGGCACATGGGCGGCGACCTCACCCAAGGCTCGGTCAAGGGCGACGAGATCGCCTGCCCGTTCCACGACTGGCGATGGAGCGGCACCGGCAAGTGCAAGTCGATCCCGTACGCCAAACGCGTCCCGCTGCGGGCGCGCACCCGGTCCTGGCAGGTGCTGGAGGAGAACCAGCAGCTGTTCGTCTGGCACGACCCGGAGGGCAACCCGCCGCCGGAGAACGTGGTGATCCCCCGTGTCGAGGGCGCGTTCAGCGACGAGTGGAGCAACTGGACCTGGGACTCGATCCTGATCGAGAACGCCAACTGCCGCGAGATC
Source organism: Amycolatopsis benzoatilytica AK 16/65 (assembly GCF_000383915.1). Lineage (NCBI taxonomy): Bacteria > Bacillati > Actinomycetota > Actinomycetes > Pseudonocardiales > Pseudonocardiaceae > Amycolatopsis > Amycolatopsis benzoatilytica. The sequence continues at coordinate 708,943 of NZ_KB912942.1, read as the reverse complement.
ATCGACAACGTGGTGGACATGGCGCACTTCTTCTACATCCACTACGCCTTCCCCACCTACTTCAAGAACGTGTTCGAGGGCCACATCGCCACCCAGTACCTCAACACCAAGGGCCGTCCGGACATGGGCATGGCGTCCAACTACGGCGGCGAGGAGAACCTGCTGCGGTCGGAGGCGTCCTACTTCGGGCCGTCCTACATGATCAACTGGCTGGTGAATTCCTTCCAGGGCTTCGAGATCGAGAACGTGCTGATCAACTGCCACTACCCGGTCTCGCCGACCTCGTTCGTGCTGCAGTGGGGCATCATGGTGAAGAAGATGCCCGGCATCTCCGACGAGCACGCGGACAAGATCGCCGCGAAGCTGGCGAAGGGAATCGGCGTCGGGTTCCTGCAGGACGTGGAGATCTGGAAGAACAAGACCAAGGTCGACAACCCGCTGCTGTGCGAGGAGGACGGCCCGGTCTACCAGCTGCGCCGCTGGTACGAGCAGTTCTACGTGGACGCGGCGGACGTCACCGAGGACATGACCCGCCGCTTCGAGTTCGAAGTGGACACCACGAAGGCGAACGAGGCGTGGTCGGCCGAAGTGCGGGAGAACCTGGCACGCCAGCGGGCGGAGGCGGAAGCCGCGGCCGAATCGGAAGAGGCCGGGGTGTGACCGCCGAAGTCACCGAATTCCTCACCGCCGGGCTGCGGCCGCACGTTTGCCGCAGCTGCGGGACCTGTGTGCTGGTGAAGAAGAACAGCTTGAAGCACACCAGCATCCAGTGGACCACCGACGCCGCGACCAGCTGCCCGGTGTTCGCCGCGCACGCCGCCGCCGGCGGCACCACGGCGTTGCTGGACACCTGCGACAAGCTGTCGGACAGCATCGACAGCTCAGTGCGCGACGGGAGTTTCGGGGCGGTGGGCCATGACTGAGGTCGTGACGCTGACCGTCGCCGAGGTGATCGAGGAAACCGCGGACGCCCGGTCCATCGTGTTCACGGTTCCGGCCGAGCACGCGGACCGGTTCGCCTACTCCCCCGGCCAGTTCCTCACGCTCCGGATTCCCAGCGACCAAACGGGTTCCGTCGCGCGGTGCTACTCGCTCTCGAGCGCACCGCACGAGGGCCGGGTGCAGGTGACTGTGAAGCGCACGGCGGACGGGTACGGCTCGAACTGGGTCTGCGACCAGCTGCGCGCCGGGGCGAGCATCGACGTGCTCCGCCCGTCCGGCGTGTTCTGTCCGTCCTCTTTGGACGCGGACTTCCTGCTTTTCGCCGCCGGCAGCGGGATCACCCCGGTGATGTCGATCCTCAAGTCCGCACTGGAAAAGGGAGCCGGGCGAGTCGTGCTGGTCTACGCCAACCGGGACGAGCGGTCGGTGATCTTCGCTGCCGATCTGCGCGACCTGGCGGCCCGGTTCGGCGATCGGCTGACCGTCGTGCACTGGCTGGAGAGCGTGCAGGGACTGCCTTCCGTTGCCGCGCTCCGCGCGCTCGCCGCACCGTACAGTTCGCGCGAATCGTTTCTCTGCGGACCGGCCCCGTTCATGGCCGCCGCGCAGGACGCGCTGCGCGAGCTGGGCGTGCCGCGCGAACGGGTGCACGTCGAGAAGTTCCACTCGCTCACCGGCAATCCGTTCGAGGACCAGCCGGAACCGGAGCCCGAGGCGTCCGGCGAGACCACCGAGCTGACCGTCGACCTGGACGGCGAGACCCGCCAAGTCACCTGGCCGCGGCAGCGAAAGCTGCTCGACCACCTGCTCGCCGAAGGCTTCGACGCGCCGTACTCGTGCCGCGAAGGCCAGTGCAGCGCGTGCGCTTGCCGCCTGGTGTCCGGCGAGGTGAAGATGCTGAACAACGAGGTGCTGGACGCCGAGGACATCGCCGACGGGATCGTGCTGGCCTGCCAGTCGGTGCCGTTGACGGACGAGGTGTCGGTCAGCTACGAGTGAAGGAGAGCCAGTGCCCATCGATCCCGCGGTCGCGATCGGCGCCGATCTCGGCGAGGTCAGTTTCGCCTGGACGCCGTCCGACGTGCTGCTCTACCACCTTGGCGTCGGAGCGGGCGCGGACCCGGTGAGCGAGCGCGAGCTGCGCTACACCTACGAGCGTGACCTGCGCGTGCTGCCGACTTTCGCGACCGTCGCGGCGAACCTGCGCACCTTCGAGCCGCCCGCGCTGGACTTCCCCGGCGTGGACATCGACCTGGCGAAGGTGCTGCACGGCAAGCAGGAGATCGAACTGCACCGGCCGATCCCGGTCGAGGGCAAGGGCCTCGCGCGCACCCGGATCGTCGACGTGTTCGACAAGGGCAAGGCCGCGGTGCTGGTGCAGCAGACGGAGGTCGTCGACGAGTCGGGCGCTGCGCTGTGGACGGCCCGGTCCAGCATCTTCGCCAGGGGCGAAGGCGGCTTCGGCGGCGAACGCGGTCCGTCGGACCGGATCGAGTGGCCCGACCGCGAACCGGACACGGTGCTCGAGGTGCCGACGCTGCCCCAGCAGGCCCTGTTGTACCGGCTCTGCGGCGACCGCAACCCGCTGCACGCCGACCCCGCGTTCGCCAAGGCCGCCGGCTTCGACCGGCCGATCCTGCACGGGCTGTGCACCTACGGCGTGGTCGCGAAGGCCGTGGTGGACGCGTACCTGGACGGCGATCCGGACCGCGTCTCGGCATTCGGGACGAAGTTCGCCGGAGTGGTGTTCCCCGGCGAGCGACTGCGGGTGCGGATCTGGCAGGAAACCGGCCGTTTGCTGGTCACCACCACCGCACCGGAGCGAGACGACGCTCCTGTGCTCGCCGACACAGTGCTCGTGCCCCGCTGACCCGTTATACGGTTGTCCCATGGCGGACGAGCAAGACGGCACCTACTTTGTGGTGCGCGGCCCGGTCGAGCCCGGCGACAAGCGCGGCCGGGAACTGGGTTTCCCCACCGCGAACATCGCGCTGCGCGATCAGCGCGGCGAGCTGGGCGACGGGGTGTGGGCCGGCTGGGCGGAACGGGCGGACGGCATCCGAGTGGCTTCCGCGGTGTCCGTCGGCCGCCGCCCGACCTACTACGGGGCGGACGGCTACAGGCTGGTCGAGGCGTTCCTGCTCGATTTCGAGGGCGACCTGTACGGCGAGCGGCTGACCGTGTGGCTCGGCAAGCACCTGCGCAGCCAGGAGGCGTACGAGTCGTCGCAGGAGCTGATCGACGCGCTGGGGCGCGACGTCGCCGCCACCCGCGAATGGGTCGCCGCGCATCCCGCCGACGCGCTGCCGAACCTGGCCGAAGTGCCACCGGACGGCGAAGTGCAGCACCTCAGGTGAACCCGCTACACCGCAGCAAGCAGCATCCAGCCCATCCCCACGCCCATCGCGGCCCGGCACCAGGTCCGCGACAGGTGGCCGGGGACGACGGCGATGCCGCGCAGTCGCGTCGCCGCCACGCCGGAGCGGACCGCGTCCACCGCGAAGTACGCCACCGCGGCCAGGCCGACCGCCGGCCAGGCCAGCCGAGCGTCCATTGTGGACATCGTGAGCCACGGACCGTGCACCATGCCGCCGTGTGGCATCGCGGTGACCATGTACAGCATCGCGGCCGCGGACAGCGCATGGTGAGCGCAGCCGTGGGACCGATCGCGCCAGGCCGCGTAGCCGAACCAGCCCGCGGTGAGCACCAGCACCGCCTGCCAGCCCGCCGCCGGAATCGGCCCGCCGACCGGCGACAGCATCGCCACCATCGCGACGACCAGCAGAAGTTCGGCGAGATCGCCGTTGCGCACCCGGTCACCGAGGCGGACGTAGTCGAGTTTCACCAGCCGGAACACGCACGGCAGCGCCAGCAACGCGAACAGCGCGGTGAGCAGCCACGCCAGCGGCACGCTCACCGCGGGCAGCAGGGGACGGCAGTGGCGGACACGGTCGCACCTCTTCTCGGACACGCTGCGTCACTCGGTCCTCACTACCGTGACACGCGCTCGCGGTGGGACACCAGCCAGCAATAAGGTGATCCGCGTTGACCCACAAGGGTTATGCGCGGGCTGACAAGCGGTGATCCTGCCGGGGGTAGCGGCGCTCCGGTACTCCGTCACGGCCCTGCGGCGGGCCTGCGGCGACCCTGCGGTGACTCGGTCGACGGTTGTGCCGTGAAGGGCCCCCTGAGGGACTTAGATTCCGGCAAGGGGCCCCTCACGGACTACGGCCCAGCACCAAGCCGCTCGCACCTCTCACCGAACGCCCGTCAGCACCAAACCGCTCGTCGGCACGCCGGTTCCGGCCGTCACCACCGCGGTGCCGGCACCGCCGACCTGGTTCGCGGCCGTCCCTCGCAGCTGCCGGACTGCCTCCGCGATGCCGTTCATGCCGTGGATGTAGGCCTCGCCGAGCTGGCCGCCGTGCGGGTTCAGCGGGAGCTTCCCGCCGATCGTCAACGTGTCCCCGGCGATGAAGTCCTTAGCCTCCCCTCGGCCGCAGAACCCCAGTTCCTCCAGCTGCATCAACACATACGGCGTGAAGTGGTCATACAGCACCGCGACGTCCACATCGGACGGCCCGATTCCGGACTGTGCCCACAGCTGCCGCCCGACCACGCCCATCTCCGGCAGCGCGGCCAGGTCGTCGCGGTAGTAGCTGGTCATCACGTACTGGTCCGGTCCGCTCCCCTGCGCCGCGGCAGCGACCACCACCGGCGCCTGCCGGAGGTCGCGTGCGCGTTCCAGGCTGGTGATGACCAGCGCCACCCCGCCATCGCTCTCTTGGCAACAGTCCAGCAGGTGCAACGGTTCCGCGACCCACCGGGAAGCCTGATGCTCTTCCAGCGTGATCGGCCGACCATGGAACCAGGCCTTCGGGTTGGTCGCCGCATGGGCTCGGTCGATCACCGCGATCTTGCCGAAATCCGCACTGCTGGCACCATATTCGTGCAGGTACCGGCGCGCGACCATGGCCACCGTCGCGGCCGGGGTGGCGATGCCCATCGGATAGTGGAACGCATTGTCCACTCCGGACGAATTGACCTGCTGCGCGGCCGCCGAGGACACCCGGCCGAACCGCATCCCGGACCGTTCGTTGAACGCCCGGTACGCGACCACGACATCCGCGATCCCGGTGGCGACCGCCATCGCCGCCTGCTGCACCGTCGCCGCGGCCGCCCCGCCGCCGTAGTGCACCCGGCTGAAGAACGTCAGCTCCGGGATGCCCAGTTCGCGGGCGAGCGCGATCTCCGCGTTGCCGTCCATGGTGAACGACACCATCCCGTCCACATCGGACGGTTTCAGGCCGGCATCGGCCAGCGCGTGGCTGACGCATTCCGAGGCCAGCCGCAGTTCGCTGCGGCCGGAGTCCTTGGAGAACTCGGTCGCGCCGATCCCGGCGATCGCGGTGGTTCCGGTGAACGTCATGCGTCCTCCTCCGGCAGTGTCAGCGAAACCGTGCCGGTGACGTGCGCGCCCAGACTGTCCACGGCGGACACCTCCAGCTCGATTTCCGCGCCGTCGCGGGCCGTCACCTTGCCGGAGAAGGTGAGCGTGTCGCCGGCGTAGCACGGCACCCCGAGCCGGATCTTGATCGAGCGGATGAACGCCTGCGGACCCGCCCAGTCGCTCACATACCGTTGCACGAGACCGGTGTCGGTGAGGATGTTGAGAAAGATGTCCTTCGACCCGCGGGCGAGCGCGGCGTCCCGGTCGTGGTGCACGTCCTGGAAGTCCCGGGTGGCCAGCGCGGTGCTGATCACGAACGTCGGCGTCGCCTCGATCACCAGCGGCGGCAGTTCGGTCCCGACTGCGACGGTCATCGCGCCACCTTCCAAGCGGGCAGGGTCAGCTCGTCGTCGACCCGGACGAACGCGGCCGTCACCGGGAGGCCGACACGGACCTCGGCTGGGTCCGCGTCGAGCAGTTCGGCCATCACCCGGACGCCCTCTTCCAGTTCCACCAACGCGACCACGAACGGCAGCCGCTTGCCCGGTACCGCCGGGTGGTGGTGCACGACGAAGCTGTAGACCGTTCCCCGTCCGCTGGCCACGACGTAGTCCGGCACCGTGTCCAGCGAACCGTCCGGCGGCATCGGGCCGGGCGGATGCCGCAGCACCTCGCCCCACCGCTGGATCCGCAGCTCGCCTTCCTTCAAGCCTTCCCAGAAGAACGCGGTGTCGTGGCTGATCACCGGCCGCAGCACCGGCGAAGGCGGCGGCTCGGGTTCGCGCGGGCGGAACTTGAGCACGCGGAACACCATGTCCGCCACCAGTTCCCCGTCCACGTACCAGTTCGTGCGGGTGGTGACGAACCAGCCTTCGCCGAGGCCGGTCCTTTTCGGGCCGGTGACGTCCTCCAGGACGTTCGTGGTCGAAACCTGTTCGCCCGGCCGCAAGTAGCGGTGGTAGGTCTGCTCGGAGTTCGTGGCCACGATGGAGGTGAACCCGGCTTCGTCCAGCACCTTGAGGATCGCGCCGAGCGGATCGTCGTCCCCGCGCACCCCGTGCAGCCCGGGCATCGTCCACACCTGCGCCATCGCCGGCGGCGCGACGAGTCCCTTGTGGACGCTCGTCTCGGCGAACTCCGGATCGGTGTAGACCAGGTTGGCGTCGCCGATCGCCTCGACCCAGTTGTTGACCATCGCCTGGTTCACCGGGTCGCGCGCGAGCCTCGGCGAGCTCGCGCCCCGTGCGGCGATTTTCGCGGCGGCTTCCTCGATCGTCATCGCGGCACCCTCGGCAGGTTCAGTCCGGCGGAGGCGATCAGTTCGCGCTGGATCTCGCTGACGCCGCCGCCGAAGGTCAGCACCAGGTTCCGTTTGGCCAGCACGTCGAGCCATTCGGCGAGCTCGGCGGTGTCCGGGTCGGCGAGGTCTCCGTGCCGGCCGACCAGTTCCTCCAGCAGCCGGGCGATCCGCTGGATGCGTTCGGAGGCGAACACCTTCGTCGCCGACGCGTCCGCGATCTCCACCGAGCCGTCCGCCGCCGCGGCCGCGACCTGCCAGTTCAGCAGCTCGTTGACCCGCGCGACGGCGAACGTCTCGGCCAGCACCGCACGCACGTCCGGGAGGTCGAGCAACGGCGTCCCGTCCGGTGTGCGGCGCGCGGCCGCCCAGGCCCAGACGCGGTCGTGCAGGCCGCCGATGCGCCCGGCCGGGCCGAGCATCACGCGCTCGTGGTTGAGCTGCGTGGTGATCAGCCGCCAGCCGCGGTTTTCCTCGCCCACCAGCATGTTCGCCGGCACTCGGACGTCCTCGTAGAACGTCGCGTTGACGTGGTGCGCGCCGTCGCAGGTGATGATCGGCGTCCACGAATAACCGGGATCGCGGGTGTCCACGATGAGGATCGAGATGCCCTTGTGCTTCGGCGCGTCCGGGTCGGTGCGCACGGCGAGCCAGACGTAGTCCGCGTCGTGCCCGCCGGTGGTGAAGATCTTCTGGCCGTTGACCACGTAATGGTCGCCGTCGCGCACCGCGCGGGTGCGCAGCGAGGCGAGGTCGGTGCCCGCTTCCGGTTCGGTGTAGCCGATCGCGAAGTGCACTTCCCCGGCCAGGATCCTCGGCAGGAAGCGCGCTTTCTGCTCCTCGGTGCCGAACGCCTGCAGCGTCGGGCCGACGGTCTGCAGCGTCACCGACGGCAACTGGACGTCCGCGCGGGCGGCTTCGTCGACGAAGAGGTGCTGCTCGATCTCGCCGAAACCGCCGCCGCCGTATTCCTTCGGCCAGCCGACGCCGAGCTTCCCGTCGCGGCCCATCCGGCGCACCACGTCGCGGTACACCGGCCCGTGCCGTTCGCGCAGCAACGCCTTGCGCTCCTCTGCGGTCAGCAGTCCGGCGAAGTACTCGCGCAGCTGTGCCCGCAGTTCCTGCTGCGCGGCCGTAAGTTCGATGTGCATGGTCATCCCGCCACTCGTTCGCCCAGCCGGCCGAGCCGGTGCGCTGCTCCCCCGACCGCGCGGCCGAGGTCTTTCACCGCCGAGGAGTACCGGTGCAGCGGGTAGCTCCGGTCCACGCCGACCCCGCCGTGCAGGTGGTGGCAGATCCCCAGCGCGGACGGCGTTTCCTCGGCCAGCCAGTAGGCCGCGATATCCAGTTCGGTGTCCGCGTCGAGCCCGGACGCGAGCCGCCAGACCGCGGAGACCGCGGCCAAGTGCACCGTGCGGGAGGCGACGTAGACGTCGGCGATCTGCTGCGCGACGGCTTGGAAGGTGGCGAGCGGCCGGCCGAACTGGGTGCGCTCGGCGACGTGCTTCGCGGTCAATGCCAAGGCACCGGCAAGCAGTCCGTCGCCCAGCGCGAGTGCGCCCGCCAACGCGAAGCGGTGCACCGTCTGGAGCGCGTGCCCGGAGGTCCGGTCCTGGAGGAAATCCGCCTCGGTCACCCGTACGCCGTCAAGCCGCACGGTGTACTCCGGTGTCCCGCTCGCGTTGTGCGCCGGCCGCACCTGGACCCCGTCCGCCCGCGGGTCCACCAGCGCCACGCCGGTTCCGGTCGGCAGCGCCACCGGCACGAGGATCCGCACCGCTTCCGCCGCGTACGGCACCTGCGTCTTGACGCCGGTTACCGTCCACGCGCCGTCCGCCGCCACGCCGCTGGTCCCGGGGATGGAGGTCAGCGGCGCGGACGGTTCGTGCAGGGCCGCGGTGACGACGGCCTCTCCCGCCGCGGCCGGCGGCAGGAACTCGGCCCGCTGCTGCGGGGTGCCGAGCGCTTCGATCGGCAAGATGCCGAGCGCCAGCACCGCGTATGCGGGCACGGCCGCCGCGACCCGGCCGACCTCGGTCAGCACCGGGGCGACGTGCTCGACGCCGAGCCCGTCGCCGCCGAGGTCCGCGGGCAGCGGCAGCGCCAGCAAGCCCGCCTCGGCGAGTGCGTGCCATTGCTGGCCGGGCTCGTCGCTCTTCCCGAGCACCTGCGCGGCGAGCGAGGCGATCTCGGCCTGCGTATCGTCGGGGGTGAAGTCCACGCCGGTCTCCCTGCAACTAGGTGGAACACGTTCTAGTCTTAGCCGGAATGGGCTCGCTCGGCAACCCCCAAACGCCGATGTCGGACCGCAGGTTGACCGAGCAAGCGGAGAGGATCGGGACGCCGACGTGGATGCGGAACAGGTTCTCAAATCAGCGCTCGGCGACATCGGCTGGCAGGCCACCCGCAAGCTGGCGACGATCCCGTCCACCGCGGGTGTCCCGGATCCGCAGCCGCTGTCGCTGCCCGGACGCGGCCAAACCGTCGTGGTGGACGTCGGCCCGCGCCACGCGCCCGCGGTGATCCTGCTGCACTCGGTTGCCTGCACTGGGCTGCTCACCTGGTATCCGGCGCTGAAACGGCTGTCCGCGAACCACCGGGTGGTCGTGTTCGACCAGCGCTGGCACGGCCAGGGCATCCGCGCGCACGAGTTCAGCCTCGCGGACTGCGCGGACGACGTCGTAGCGGTCGCGGACACGCTCGGGATCGACCAGTTCCTCGTCGCCGGCTATTCCATGGGCGGCATGGTCGGCCAGCTCGCCGCGCACCGCGCACCGGAACGGGTCAACGGACTCGTCCTCTGTTCCACCGCGAGCAACTTCCGCCGCGGCCTGCGCCAGCGGGTCGCGCTCGACGTGTTCGGCCGCACCCTGCACCTGCTTCGCGACCAGGCCCGGATCGGTCTCGTCCCGGGCGAACCGCGCCGCGAGCGCCTGGCCCGGCTCGAGGACCACCGGTGGGCGCTGGCGGAGTTCCGGTCCACGAGCCCGTGGGCGATCGCGGTCGCGCTGGACGAGATCGGCCGCTTCGATTCGACCCCGTGGCTGCACACGCTGGACCTGCCCGCGGCGGTCGTGGTGACCGCACGGGACGGCTTCATCGCCCCGGCACACCAGCGCAGCCTGGCGCGGCGGATCGCCGGAGCGGCGACGTACGAGATCCCGGCCGGGCACACCGCGTGCGTCTTCGCGGCGGACCAGTTCGTCGCCGCGCTGATGGCGGCGTGCACTTCGGTGCAGGCGGCGATTTCGGGACGGCGGAAGCAGATCGGCGAGATCGCGGATTCCGCTTGAGAGACTGACTCGCGGTTAGTAGGAAGTGCGGCCGCCGCCACCCACTCCACTCGCACGCAACCCCATCAGCCACGGCAGCCACAGCGCGATCACCTCGGGTACGGCCGGCGCGCGAACGGGTGATGCCCCTGCTCTCCGGACAGCGGATTTCCGAGGCCAGATCAATCAAGTACAGCTAGTAGTCTGTCCTGTCGCCACGCCGCCGGGGAGGGCGCGTTGAACGACTACCTGTCCTTGCTGCCGTCAACTCTGCAATGGGTATCGAATCAGCTCGGATCCATGTCGAATGTGCCTTGGCCATTGTGGATCGGCCTGCTGTTTCCGATCTACGTCGCAGCGGTATCGGTCGCGATCTGGGTGCTGCGCGGTCGCGTCTGGCTGGTCCAGTGCGCCTATCCGAAGACCAGCCGCAACCGGGACTGCCAAAACTGGGTGCCGGGCGAGTGGTCGCGATGCCGGCATCACAACCGACGGCGGAACTATGAGTTCGGGCATTCCGTTAACCCGGACATCCAGCGATGGCAGACCTTTGGCAAAGGGGACGAGATCGTCGAGCGGCGGGAGCGTGGAGTCGGCCTGCTGCGGATGCGTCCCGCCGGCGCAACCCTGCTTTACCAACGCGGGTATCCGCGTCCGCCACGGCTGGTGCTTCGGCAATTGCCCGCTGCTGCGGCCGCGACGTGGCAGCAGGTCAAAGGCGCACGCCTCAAGAAGTCCGCTGCCGGTGACCATTCGGAAGCCGCGCCAGGCTCGGCTCGAACAGACGTCGCTCAAGGACTCGACCGGGTAGTCTCCGCCACCAGATTCGCGATGGGCTCCTTCGTCACGGCGATCGCACTGACTGGCATCGCGGTCCTCGTGGACGGTGCGGCACAAACGGTCCTGCAATACCTGGCAACACTTGGGTTCGTCTTGGCCTGGGCCGCGACGAGCGCAGGCATTTACAGCCGTAGCGAGGCGTGGCTGAAAGGGGCGTGCCTGAAGAGCTTGAAGTGGTGGTTCTCCATCTTCGTCCCGGTCGGCGTGCTCAATCTCGTGTTCACGATCGCCAACAAAGCCCCGTGACAATGAGGAAAACCGCAAGCGCCTCAGTACGTCGACACCAGGTCCGCCGGACGAAGCTCCAGCCGGTACGGCCTCTCCAGCCGCACCACTTCGTCCCCGGTCGCTTCGCCGTCCAGCACGTATTCGCCGTCCTCCAGCCGAAAGCAGCTCAGCGTCGGCTCGCCCGGCTCGATCACCCAGTAGTAGGGGCAGCCGGCCGCCGCCAGCCGGGCCGGCTTGAGGAACCGGTCGATGTGCCTGCTCGACTGCGACACCACCTCGACCGCCAGCACCGGGACACCGACCAGGGCGCGTTCGGTGAACGCCTCGCGCCTGCCGACCACCACGTCCGGGATCATCACGGTGAACTCGTCGAGCACCACGTCCACCGGCGCCGGGAGCACCTCGCAGTCGGCAGGGCACACCGGGGTGAGCGCGGCCAGGAGACGCGCGACCACCCGCTGATGCAACGGACGCGGCGACGGGCTCACCAGAAGCGTCCCGTCGACCAGCTCGTACCGGCGGCGTTCATCCGAGATCGTCTCCAGGTCCCGACGGGTCAGGCGGTCGCCGTGCGCGAACATCGGGACTGTCATCATGCTGCCCCCGCAGGCGGGCCGACCGGAAACGACTCAGCCAGGGTAGTCGGGCACGCGCGGCAGCGCGAACCGTCCGGCGGCAGCCTCCCGACCCGGCCGGCCCATTCCCCGGCGGGCTCGCCCGCACTCGCGATCACCATGCGTCACCACAATGCGGAGAGATCGCCCCGGACAGCCCAGCGGTGCCCGGCGAACAGGTTCTTCCGGCACCTTCGGATGATTTCTCGAAACCGTCATCGCCCGGACGGTAAACAGCCATCACGGGATTACCCACGCGCTGCCTGGCCTGCTGAAACCTGTTCTGGTAAGCATCAACGGAAAACCTTACCATCAGCTTGCCTTCGCGCTCTCCGGAATGCACGATTCAGCAGAACTTCACAATTTTGCACTCCATTCTCTCTCCGTGATTAACCGCCGTGGCGCACACTGGACGGACGTGTTGGATTTCCCTCCTTTCGGTGGTGGTCCATGTCCGCTCCCAGCCGTCCCGCGTCCCTCTTCCGCCTCGACGGTTCCGCGGAAGCCCACGAGCTGCTGACCCCGCTCAGCCCGGACCAGATCAGCGCGGACCGCCCGGTCGACCTGCCCGGCACGCGCGCTCGCCTGGTGGCCGGCGCGTTCCGCACCGCGGCCCCGCACTGGCTGCCGCACGCCGAAGCACTCGGCGGCGGTCCGCTGGACCTTCCCGCCACGCTGCCGTTCGCCGTGCTGCTCGTGCCGCGCCCGCCGTGGACCTACGCGGTCACCTGGGGCGCGGGACATCTCGTGCTCAACGACGAGCACGTCGAGCAGGGTTTCGGCCTGCGCTTCGGCATCCGCCGGCTCGACCCGTTCGACCTGGGGCTGGTGGCCAGCGCCGCCCTCGACGTCTCCGCCCGCGCCACCCAGATCTCCATCCCCGGCGGTGGCGAACTGTCCGCGTTCCGGCTGGAACCGTACGGCGATCTGGTGCACCGGCTGGCCGGTTCCGCGGACCTGGCCGACCTGACGTACGGCCGGGTGACCGGAAAGCGCTACCGCATCCGGGTCGGCACTTCGCTGTGGGCGCCGCTGGCCAAGGACCCCCAAGCGTTCCTGGCCGATCTCGACGCGGTCGGCGCGGTGGTCGACGAGCCGGACGAGGATTCCCCCCTGCGGTTCATCTCCCAGACCCGGCCGATGGACCGGCACGACCCGCTGATGCCGGAACTGGAACGCCGCCTCGCCGAGGCACTCGGCGGCGGCCCCGCACTCGGCCTGGCTTGGCCGTCCGGCGCCGCGAACGACGCGGAGAACGCCGGTTCGTTCCGGATCACCACCCTTGGGCCGGGAGGCCCGCTGCTCGTCCGCGGCCGGCTGGACCTGGAGCACCTGACCGCGCGGCTGGCCGGAATCCCGGTCGAGCGACGGCTGAAAGCCTTGCGCGCGGGCAGAATCACGACCTGCGCCGACGACGCGGGCGTGGAGCCGACTGGCGCGCAGCTGCCGGCCGCGCGATGGCTGGTGTTCGAGACGACCGTCGAGCACACCCGGTATGTGTTCCATCAGTCACGCTGGTACCGGATCGGCGAGAGCTACGTCGCGCGGATGCGGGAGCAGGTCAGCGATCTGCTGGCGCGGAAGCACCCGTGGCCGGAGGTCACGTGGAAACCGAGCGGCCAGCCGGACGACGAACACCGCTACTGCCGGCAGGTCACCGCCCGTTCGCCGGGATACCTGTGCCTGGACAAGGATTTCGCGAGCACACCGCTGCATCCGCGGTTCGAGTTGTGCGATCTGCTCGGACCCGACGACGAGCTGATCCACGTGAAATGGCTCGGCCGGGCTACCGCGGCCAGCCACCTGTACACGCAAGCGCTGGTTTCCGCGGAAGCGTTGCACGACGAGCCGGATGCGCTGGCGCAGTTGGCCGGCAAGGTGTCGGCGTTGTCGCCGGGGAGGATGTTGGGCGGCGCGCCGGACACAGTGGTGCTCGCCGCCGCCGGGCGGGCGTGGAACGTCGAGGAGCTGTTCACGCTGTCCCAGGTCGCGTTGCTGCGGCTGGACCGGGCGGTGCGGAGCCTTCGGGCCACGCTGCGATTCGCGGATATCCCGCACACCGCGAAGAGGAAGGCTCGGGTGGTGCGGCGTTAGGGACGACCCGTCACACCGGCGCGGCCTTGCTCAGCTCTTCCAACGCCTCCGGCAACGCATCCGCCAGCGGCCACAGATCCTTCGCCAATTCCTTGGCCCCCAGCAGCCCCACGCCTACCGTGCCGTCGTAGGAAAGCACCGTGACGTTCAGTCCCGCGCCGTGGAACACCGGCCCCAGCGGGTAGATCCCGGTGATCCGGGCGCCCAGCAGATAGAGCGGCACCGGCGGCCCCGGCACGTTCGAGATGATCAGGTTGTGCACCACCGGATGCCGCTCGGCCAGCCGCAGCGCGGAATACGCGCGCACGCCCAGCCCGAACACCGTCGCCGGCGAGAACTGGGCCCAGTCGGCCAGCATGTCGGCATCGATGTCGTAGTGGTGTTCCTTCGCCCGCCGGTTCGTCTCGGCCAGGAAGAACACCCGCGCGGCCGGGTCGGACAGGTGCGTCGGGAGCGAAGCGAAGAACGCCGACACCCGGTTGCTGCCGAAATCGCGTTCGGATCGTTCGTGCACCGACACCGGTACCGTCGCCACCAGCGGCTCCGCTGGCAGTTCGCCGCGGTCGAGCAGGAATCGGCGCAGCGCGCCGGAAACCAGCGCCAGCACCACGTCGTTCACGGTGACGCCGAACGCGTTCTTGATCTGCTTCACCACGTCCAGGTCCAGCTGCGCGAAGGCGACCGAACGGTGGCCGGTGATGGTGCCGTTCAGCGAGGTCCGGGGCGCGGTGAACGGCACGGGCATCCCCTTGCCGCGCAACGTTCTCCCCAGCCACCTCGGTGCCAGCCCGATTAGTTCGGGCAGCAGCCCGGCGATCTCGCGCGGACGCTGCATCAGCGATTCGGCGCTTTCGCGCAGCAGCCGGACCCGGGTGGGCAAGCCGTTGTTGTGCCGCTCGCCTTCCGGCAGCTCGGGCAGCGGGGCGTCCGGCTCGAGGCCGGCCAGGTAGCCGATCAGGCTCGCGCCGCCTACCCCGTCGACGCTCGCGTGGTGCATCTTGAGCAGCACCGCCAGCTGGCCGTCGGCCAGGCCCTCGATCACGTAGAACTGCCACAGCGGACGCGTGCGGTCGAGCTGTTGCCCGGCGATGTGCGCGCACAGTTCGGCGAGTTCGCGGTCGTCGCCGGGCGAGGGCAGGCCGACCCGGTGGACATGGTTGTCCAGGTCGAAATCCTCGTCCTCCACCCACACCGGATGGTGCAGGTTCCACAGCGGGTTGTGGAGTTTGCGGCGGAATGCCGGGATCACCGCGACGCGTTCGGCGAGCCTGCGCTTGAACTCGGGGAACGAGTAGCCGCCCGGCATGGCCGAGCCGTCCAGGGTCATCAGGGCGCAGACATGCAGAAGCTGCGAGGACGTCTCCAGGTAGAGAAAACTCGCGTCCAGCCCGCTCAGTCGCTGCATGCTTGCCAGGGTAGGCCAGAATCCGGGACGCGGTGCTCACCGCAGGTAGCATCGGCCAGGTGAAACCGGACTTCCTGACCCGCAGGGCAGTGCAGCTCGGACTGACCGCGCTCGCACTGCGCCCCCCGAAGCCGCGGCGCACCGCGGTGCCGGTGTTCTTCGCCGGCTGGCTCACCGGCGAACTCGCGCCCCAACTGCTCGCGCTGACCGCGGCGGACACCATCCAGCAGGTCGCGCGCCGCGGTCTGGGCAGCCGTCGCGACCGCGCCGGGTTGGCCATGGCCGCGCTGTCTGCGGCCGGGCTGGCCTCGCTGATCGCCACCTCCCGCAACGCACGCGCCGAGGTCGAGTCCGCGCTCGTCGAGGCGCTCGGCCCGGATTACGCCGCCGGGCTCGCCGATCCGTCCGAGTTCGTGACGTCGTGGCGGCAGCTGCTGATGCCGTTCCGCTCGCACGACCCGGACGTCCGGCGCGACCGGAACCTCGCGTACGCGCCCGGCGGGAAGCGGTTTCTGCTGGACGTCTACCGCCCGCGCGAACCGGTCCGCGACGCGCCGGTTCTGCTGCAGATCCACGGCGGCGCCTGGACCATCGGCAACAAGGATCAGCAGGGCCTGCCGTTGATGCGCCACCTGGCCCGCCGCGGCTGGGTGTGCGTCGCGATCAACTACCCGCTCTCCCCGGCGTCGCGCTGGCCCGCGCACGTCGTCGGCGCCAAGCAAGCGCTCGCCTGGATCCGCGAGCACATCGCGGAGTACGGCGGAAACCCGGGTTTCGTCGCGGTGACCGGCGGTTCGGCCGGCGGGCACCTGGCCGCGCTGCTCGCGCTGAGCCAGAACGACCCGGCGTTCCAGCCCGGTTTCGAGGAAGTGGACACCAGCGTCCAAGCCTGCGTGCCGCATTACGGCGTGTATGACATCGCCGCGTCCACCGGCGACGCGGGAAGCCAGTATCGGCTGGAAAGCCTGCTGGCACGGCGGGTGTTCGCGCCGGGACAGCGACTGGACGATTATCTCGCGGCGTCCCCGCTGGACCGGATCGCCGAGGACGCGCCGCCGTTCTTCGTCATCCACGGCAAACACGATTCGCTGGTCCCGGTCGCCGAGGCCCGGGAATTCGTAGCCCGGCTGCGCGCGAAATCCAGCCAGCCAGTCGCGTACGCGGAACTGGCCGGCGCGCAGCACGCGTTCGACGTGTTCCCGTCAATCCGCAGCGGCTACGTGGTGCACGGCGTCGAGCGTTTCCTCGACTGGGCGCACGGTCAGGCGTTGACCCCGGTCAGCGCGAAGAACTCCTGACGCGAGCGGGCGTCCTCGCGCAGCGTGCCGACGAGGGTGGAGGTGACCGTCGACGAGCCGGTCGCCTGCACTCCGCGCAGCGTCATGCAGGTGTGCTCGGCCTCGATCACGACGCCGACGCCCTTCGGGGCCAACTGGTCGCCGAGCCAGCCGGCGATCTGCTTGGTGAGCCGCTCCTGCACCTGCGGGCGGCAGGCGAAGTGCTCGACCACGCGGGCGAGCTTGGACAGCCCGAGGATCCGGTCGCCGGGCAGGTAGCCGACGTGCGCGACGCCGGTGAACGGCAGCAAGTGGTGCTCGCAGACCGACCGGACCGGGATGTCGCGGGCGAGGACCAGCTCGTCGTAGCCCTCGTCGTTGGGGAATGTGGTGAGGTCGAACGGCCGCGGTGTGAACAGCTCGGCGTACGCGCGCGCCATCCGGCCGGGCGTGCCGCGCAGGCTCTCCGAATCGAGTTCGATGCCGAGCGCCCGCAGGAAATCCCCGGCCGCACGTTCAGCCTCGACCAGGTCAAGGCCGGGATCGGGCTCGTGGACGACACGCAAGGCGGTTCCGGACGACTGCATGGGCGATCCTCGGGGCCGGGCGCCGGGCGGTTCCGGCAGCTGGGTTTCGCCCACAAATCTTGGTCTTATCGCCGCGCGGAGTCAATGTGACCAGGTGAACAAGCCAGGTAGCGGGTTCCGGGCACCCGGCTGGGCGTTATCGTGGAGGAGTGACGAGCGACCTGGCCACGATCCGCGCGGTAGCGGCGCTGGACGAGGACCTGCGCCGCGGCATGTACCTGTTCATCCGCGGCGCCAGCCGCCCGGTGACCCGGGAAGAAGCCGCGGCCGCGGTCGGCATCTCGCGCAAGCTGGCGGCCTTCCACCTGGACAAACTCGTCGCCGCGGGCCTATTGCACGCCCGCTACGAGACGGCCGGCAAGGTAGGCCGCGCACCGAAGGTCTACGAACCCGCGGCCACCGATTTCGCGATCACGATCCCGCCGCGCCAGCCGGACGTCCTGGCCGCGATCCTGGTCGACGCCGTCGCGTCCGCGGCCCCCGGCGAACCGGCCCGCGACGCCGCGCTGCGAGAAGCCGGGGCGCACGGCGTTGCCGCCGGTGCCGCCGAACGCTCCCGATCCCGCCCCGGCCGGCTGGGAACGGAACGCGGGCTCACCCTGGCCGGGACAGTGCTGACCCGGCACGGCTTCGAGCCGAGCCGGGAGACGCCGGTGTGCCTGCGGCTGCGGAACTGCCCGTTCCAGCCGCTGACGACACGGGCGCCGGACCTGGTGTGCGGGATGACGGAGCGATTCCTGAGCGGCGTGGTCGAGGGACTGGAGGTGCCCGGAGTGGCCGCCGCCCGGGTCGCGCCGCATGGCGGGTGCTGCGTGGAGCTGCGGGGGGACGCGGCTTCGGCCGAGTGAGGCCGTCCTCGCCCGGCTGCCGCTGACCCCGAGCGTCGCTGGGGCGATTGCGGGCTGGTCGCCGCCACCGCATGGCGTTTGGCTCGGCGGCGGCGACCACGTGCGCACGGTCGCGCTCGCCGGGAGGCCACAGCTCTGCGCCGTGCTCACGCGGGCCGATCGGCGATTGCCTCTGCGAGATGGTTGGCCAGGAGGTCGGGCACTTCGGCATGGGCGAGGTGTCCTTGCCCGGGAAGGCGGAGGTGCCGGGCCTGCGGCAGGGCTTGGCGGAATACTTCGAAGGCGGTGCCGTACGGCGGTTTTCCTCCATTGAACTCGCCCAGCAACAGAGTTACCGGTGCGTCGATCTCGCGGTAGCGGCGCAACGCCGCGCGGTGGCTGTTGAGCGCGGCCAGTTCCTCGGCGAGCGGGTGCGCGAGCGGCCGCAGCGCCGGCCAGACCGGGCTCTCTTTGAGGGCATCGACGTACTCGGCGGAGAAGCCGGACACCGTGCGGTTCACGATCGCGACGGCTTGGTCGAGGTCGCCGGCGTCCTGCGCGGCGCGCAGGGGCTCGATCGCGTCGGTGCCGAACGGGCTCGACACCGGTTCATATGCCACGACAGAGCGCAGGCCGCGACGTTCGGTCGCCGCTTCCAGCGCGATGAGACCGCCAAAGCTCCAGCCGAAAAGTTCGACGTCCTGGCCAAGAGCGTCGAGAACATGGTGGAGATCGTCGATCTCGGTGCGCACCGAGTAGCCCGGCCCGAGCGGGCCGCTGGGCACCCTGCCGCGGCGGTTGAGGACGACGACAGGATTGGGCAGCGTCAAGAAGCTGACCACGGGCCGCCAAGCATGTGCGTCGGACATTACGCCGGGGACGATGACGATCGGTGGCCCGTCGCCGTCGCGTTGTTCGGCGATCAGCATGGTTCCGTCACGGTCGAAACGGAGGGTACGCATGGCGTCCTTTCAGGAGGTGATGCCCGGCAGCAGCCCCAGCAGCGGGATCCCGGCGGCGGTGCAAACCGTCATCGAGAAGACGTTTCCGACGAACGGGTGGACGCCCGCCGGACGGTGCCGCGACGCGAAGGCAGCCAGCGGCGGGCCGGCAAGCGCGCCCAGGACGGCGCCGCCGAGAATCGCCGGGAGCGTGGGGCCGTAGGTGAGCACGGCCGCCGGGGCAACGGACACGACGGGCACAAACGTCGGGTACCAGCCGTATCGCGCCCATTGACGCCGGTAGAGCAGCACGCCGAGGGTGGCAGTGAGGACTTGCGCGCTGAGCAGCGCGGGCAGCAACTGGCTGCCATAAACCGGCGTCAGCGGATTGAGCACGTAGGTCAGCACCGTGCCAATGAGCATCCCGAGCGAGGCGATCTCGTTGCCGTGAAACGGTGCTTCGGTGAAATCGGCGAGGACGCGACGCAGTACCCAGACCGGTCCCTGGGAGGGCGTGGCAGCCGGTTCGGACGGCGGCGGCGCGACCGGCGACGGCAGCCATGGCAGGCGACGGCAGAGCGGGAAAGCCACCAGAGCGCTCGCCCACATCGCGGTGACGTTGCCGACGACCGCGGGCAGGTTCAGCGGATGGCACACGAAGTCCACCAGCGCCACCGCCATGGGCGTGGTGAGGACGGCACCGAGGACAGCACCGGTTACCGCCACCCGCCACCCGCGGCCGTAGGTCAGGACGACCGCGGGCGGCACCGACACGAACGCAACGAAAGTCGGCTGCCACATGGTGGTCGCGTTCAGCGTCCAGCCCCAGGCGAGGTTGGACAGCAGCAGGCCCAGCAAGGCGGCAGCGGTCAGCCACGGCCAGAGCCCGGAGCCGAGCGGGAATCCAGCCCATCGGCGGTTGCGTTTCCCCGCCCAGTGCGCGATCCCCGCGCCGGCCAGCAAGCCCAGCCCGCCGAGCCCGGTCTTGTAGAACTGCGCCTCGGTGGTGTCTCCGAGACACCACCGCAGGAACTGCGCGACGTCGCGATATGCCTGCTCCTGCCAGAGCAGGTAGCCGGGCAGGAGGTGCGGCAGCGATCCGGAACCGCGGGCCAGCAGGGTGGCCAGTCCGGCCGTGACGCCGACCAGCGCGCCGCCGGCCAGCCACCGCCCGACGCCGGCCGCCCTGCGGGAGCCTGCTTGCGTACCAGCGAGTTTCGTCGACATGGTCGCGCCCTCAGCGGGGGTAGGCCAGGCCGCCGCGGTAGCCCAGCAGCGGATCGTAGAGGTCGGTGCGGCGGTCGCGCGGCAGGTCGTTGAGCTGGTTCCAGATCGCCGCCGACCGGGTGGCCATGAGATCGAGTTCGGCGTAGACGATCGTTTCGCCCTCCGGCGCGGCGACCTCGCTCACGGGCCAGCCGTTGGTTCCGGTGATCAACGAGCAGCCGAGGAACTTCGCGCCGCGTTCCTCTCCGACGCGGTCGGCGGCGACGATCGGCAGGTGATTGACGTGCGAGGCGGTCATCGTCAGATAGGACGCCATGCACCGGCCCGCGTCGTCGAACAGCGGCGGAGGGGTCCAGACCCAGTTGTTCGTGCTGCAGACGACATCGGCGCCCTGCACGGCCAGCAGGCGCGCCACCTCCGGGAACCAGATGTCCCAACAGATCAGCAGCCCGATCCGGCCGATGCGGGTGTCGAACACCGGGAAGCCGCGATCGCCTGGCGTGAAGATGAGCTTTTCGTGGTTCCAGAGGTGCGTCTTCCGGTAGTGGCCGATCAGCCCGTCGGGTCCGATCAGGACGGACGTGTCGAACAGGCGCACCCCGTCGACCTCCGCTATGCCGCCGACGAGGTGGAGGCCGCGGTCCCGGGCGAGCGCGGTCCAAGCCTGCACCGTGGGCCCGCTGAGGTCCTCGGCGTGGGCGTAGGCCTCTTCGCGGGTGGCGAAGGAGTATCCGGTGTTGACCAGTTCGGGCAGCACGACGAGGTTCGCGCCGCGATCGGCGGCTTCGGTGACCAGTTCGAGGGTCCGGGCAAGGTTCTTGTCCTTGTTTTCCATTCCGACCTGGGGGTCGCACTGGACGGCGGCGGCAACGATGGCGCTGGTGGGCATATCGACTCGTTTTCCTTTCACAGGTTGGGTGTCTGCAAGTGTTCGGCCAGGCTCAGCAGCTGCCGCTCGGAACCCGGCGGGCCGACGAGCTGGAGACCGGCGGGCAGTCCGTCCAGGAGACCGGCGGGAACCGAGACGGCGGGCAGGCCGAGGACGCTCCACGGACTGGTCAGTGCCAGCAGGGCAGCCCGCACGTCCACCTGCTCCCCGCCGATCGGTTCCGCACGGCTGTCCAGCGGCGGCGGAGAGAGCGGGATCGTTGGCAGGGCGAGAAAGCCGTAGCGGCGGAAGAGCTCGGCTACGGCCGGGCGAACGCGGTCGCGGAGGTCGAGCGCACGCACATATTCCCAGCCCCGGACCTCGCCGCCGGCGCGAAGTCGGTCGCGGACTTCCTCGCCGTAGAGCTCGGGTGCGGCCGCGAGGCGTTCCGCGTGAACCGCGTAGGCCTCGCTGCCCTGCATGATCTGGTAGGCGTCGCGCAGTTCCTTCGCGTCGGGGACGGAGACTTCGCCGGCGATGAGGTCTCCGGCGAAATCCCTGGCCAGACCGGTGATTTCGGGGGTGGTCGGGAAGAGCGAGCCGGGCGGCAGCCAGCCGATGCGCGGGGTGGCGATCGGGGGGTGGGCGGAAGGGCCGTCGCTCAAGGCCGTCCACAGCAGGTGACAGTCCGCGGCCGTGCGGGCGATCGGTCCGACCGTGTCGAACGACGGTGCCAACGGGATAACGCCCTGCACGGAAACCGCTCCGTGCGTGGGTTTGAGACCCACGACCCCGCAGCAGGCGGCCGGAACACGCACCGATCCTCCGGTGTCGGTGCCCAGCGCGAGCGGCACGATGCCGGCGGCGACCGCGGCGGCGGACCCGCTGCTCGAGCCGCCGGCCATGCGGCTGGTCGAGTAGGGGTTGCGGGTCGGGCCGCCCGCGGAGCGATCGCCGGTCGGGCCGTTCGCGAACTCGTGGGTGGCGGTCTTGCCGACGACGATAGCCCCGGCCGCGCGGAGCCGCTTGACGCAGTCGGCGTCCTGCCGGGCGATGTTGCCGGCGAGGTGGCGGGAACCAGCGGTCGTCGGCAAGCCCTGGACGTCGATCACATCCTTGATCGCGACGGGCACGCCGTGCAGCGGTCCGCGGTCCGTTCCCGCGGCCAGTTCCTGGGCCGCCCGGCCCGCGGCCGCCCGGGCGCCTGCTTCGTCGAGCGTGACGAACGCATTGAGCACCGGCTGTGTCCGGGCAGCTTCGCCGAGCGCGATTTCGACCAGATCGAGGGGAGAAACCCGGCCCGCCCGCAGCTGCGCCGCCAGCTGGACGACGCCGACGCGGGCGAAGTAGCCGCTGTCCGGCGACGTGCCCGGTTCGGCCTCGATGGATGACGACACGCTGAATCCTCTCTTACACAAACGTTTGGGTTTGCCTGGTTGAGCTACTCAAACGTTTGGGTCAATCGTTTGAGTAGTATGAACTCAGTGCAGGGTGATCTGTCAAGAGCGGCTGACGAGGGGCGGCGACGGTGAAACGACAGGACGGGAAGCGTCCGGCCACGTTGCGGACCGTCGCGGAGTCGGCCGGAGTGGACGTGTCGACCGTGTCGAGGGTGCTCAACGGGCCGCCGTCAGAAGTGGCGCGCGCGGCGTCGCGGGAGACCGCCGACGCGATCCGCGAATGGGCGGCGCGGCTGGACTACCGGCCCAACCCGCACGCGAAGAGCCTGCGCACCGCCCGCAGCAACCTGATCGGCGTACTGGTTCCCCGGCTGTCGGATGTGGTGCTCGCGACGATCTACGAGGGAATCGAGGACGCGGCGGCGCGGCACGGGCTGGCGACCTTCGTGATGAACACCCACGACCGGCCGGCCGAGCAGCGCGCGCGGACGGACCTGGCGCTGGCCCGCCGGGTCGACGGCCTCGTGCTCGGCGACGCCCACAGCGACGCTGTCTTCGTCGACGAGATCGCCGCGCGCAAGGTCCCGTTCGTGCTCGTCAGCAGGCATGCCGGCACCCACCCGGCGGTGACGTGCGACGACTACCTGGGCGGACGGCTCGTCGCCGAGCACTTCCTCCAGCTGGGGCACGAACGGGCCGGGGTGATCGCGGGCGAACCGTTCGCCAGCACCGGGCTCGATCGGACGGCCGGCTTCGTGGACCGCTACCGGGAGGCGGGTTTCGACGTGCCCACGCTGCGCTCGGCGTTCGACACCACCGGCGGGCACCAGGCCGCCGATCAGTTGCTGCGGCAGCGCCCGCGGCCGACCGCCGTCTTCGCCGTGAACGATTTCGCCGCCATCGGCGCACTGGGCGCGGTGCGCGACGCCGGCTTGCGCCCAGGCGAGGACATCGCGGTCGCCGGGTTCAACGACACGCCTCTCGCGGCCGAGCTGCCCATCCCTCTGACCAGTGTCCGTTCCCCGATGCACGAAATGGGCAGCCGCGCACTCGAACTGCTCACGTCCATCTTGGGCGGAGAAGAACCGCGTTCCGAACGACTCGCACCGGAACTGGTCGTGCGCGCTTCGACTCGGCCGGGCTGACTCGCGAAGCGCCTTCCGGCACGGCCGGTGCCGAAATCGGCTCCGCGGGCCGTTGCCGCCGCGAGGACTGATTGATCCGGCAGGGGAGGTCAGCAGTTCGAGCTTGGAGTCTTGGGCTACGCGCTCGAAGCGAGCGCCCGGCACCGGTGCTCGCCGGAAAGCCCCACATTCATGCGGAAATCACCAAGACGGCGAGAGCGGCGGAGTCATGCTTCGTCCTGGTGCTCCGCGTCCGGCGGATAGCCCACGTCGACCGGACTCTCCGCTGGCGGGCCGTCCGGCCACCACTGCCCGGACACCCGCACGAACCGGTACCAGCGGCCGTCTTTCCCGTACCGGAGCTGCACCGCTCCGGCGGTCACGCGGTTGCGCCACACCTTCACCTCTCCCGCCAGCTCCGCCAGCTCGGCCCGGGCCGCCGCCAACGGCCCCGGCCCCGGGCTCCACACGTCGCGCAGAGCCGCCAGCCCGCCGCGCCCCGCTTCGCGCCACGCCTGTGCCGACACGATCAGGTCCGACGGCGCCAGCTCCGCCGCCGCGGCCAGCGCGAACACATCCGCGCCCGGACGAGCCGCGCGGCGGGCCAGGTCCTCGCTCAACGTCAAGTCCGCCATGGAATCGCGGGCATGCAGCAGATCGAAAGCCAGCGCCGCCGCATCGGCGGCGAGCGCGGCGAGCGCGGCGGCCGTCCATCCGGTACGGGCTGGCGGGTCCAAGTCCAGCACGGCGGGCCGCCCCGGCTCGGCCGGGATCGCGGGCCGCGGCGGCAGCGGCGCGACCCGGCGTGCGTACGCCTTCTTCGGCGTCAGGCCGACGTCCGGCGGACGAGCCGGACGCGCGGCCGCCGGCGCCCGAAGTTCGCGTAGCTGAGCCAAAAACGAATCCCGGGCTCGGCCGCGCAGGGTGAACAGGACGAACGGGTCGGCGTCCACCTCGTCGGCGACCAGGTAGTACACCGCGGCGACGTGCTTGCACGGGTTGGCGGTGTCCGGGCAAGAACAGCGCGGCCGCAGGTCGCCGGGCCCGGGCAGCAGGTCCGCGCCGGCTTCGCGGGACTGGACGGCCAGTTCTTCCGGCAGTTCGCCGTCGAGCAGGGCGGCGGCGTGGCCGAGCCGGCGTCCGGCGACGTCGAGCAGCTTGTCCCATTCCCGGTCATCGAACTGGCGCATCCGGATGACGACCCGGTAGGGATCCGCCCGGCTGCCCTGCACCCACGCGGAGATCTCGCCGGAACTGATCGTCAACTGGTGCACGACGCCCTTGCGCGCGTACGTCCGCCCGCGCGGCAGCCGGTTCGGGTCCAGGCTCGCGCGTTGCTCCAGGGCTTCCAGCCACGCCCGGCCCCACCACCGGTTCCCGAACGTCCGCCGCGGCGGCATCAGCCGGTCCCGAGCCGGACGAGGTCGGCCAGCTGGTCGTCGGACAGCTCGGTGATCCAGTCCTCGCCCGCGCCGACGACCGCGTCGGCCAGCCCGCGTTTCGTTTCCAGCACCGCGGCGACGCGTTCCTCCAGCGTGCCTTCCGCGATCAGCCGGTGCACCTGGACCGGCCGGTCCTGGCCGATCCGGTACGCACGGTCGGTCGCCTGGTCCTCCACCGCCGGATTCCACCAGCGGTCGTAGTGGATCACGTGCGTCGCCCGGGTGAGGTTGAGCCCGACGCCGCCCGCCTTGAGCGACAACAGGAACACCGGCACCTCGCCGGACTGGAACGCGGCCACCATCTCGTCCCGCCGCTTCGGGCTGACCTCGCCGGACAGCAGCGCGGTGGGCACGCCGCGCTCGGCGAGCCGGCGTTCCAGCAGCCGGCACAGCCGGACGTACTGGCTGAACACCAGCACGCTCTCGCCCTCGTCCAGGATGACGTCCAGCAGCTCCTCGAAGGCGGCGAGCTTCCCGGACCGTCCGCCGAGGACTCCGGCGCCCTCCTTCAGGTAGTGCGCCGGATGGTTGCAGATCTGCTTGAGCTCGGTGAGCAGCTTGAGCACCTGGCCGCGTCGCTGCACGCCTTGCGCCTCGCGGATCTGTGCCAGGTTCTCCCGCACCACCGCCTCGTACAGGGTGGTCTGCTCGGCGGTGAGCGGCACGTACCGGTCGGTCTCGGTCTTGCGCGGCAGCTCCGGGGCGATGTCCGGATCGGTCTTGCGGCGGCGCAGCAGAAACGGCCGCACCGTGGCGGCCAGCCGTTCGGTGACCGTCGCGTCGCGGTCGCGTTCGATCGGCCGGGCCACCGTGCGCCGGAACTTCTCCAACGGGCCGAGCAGGCCCGGTGTCGTCCAGTCGAGCAGCGCCCACAGCTCGGTGAGCCGGTTCTCCACCGGCGTTCCGGTGAGCGCCACGCGCGCGGCCGCCGGGACCCGGCGCAGTTCCTTCGCCGTGGTGGACAACGGGTTCTTCACATGCTGCGCTTCGTCCGCGGCGACCATTCCCCAGTCCACTTCGGACAGCAGGGCCCGATCCCGGCGCAGCACTCCGTAGGTGGCGAGGACGACCTCGTCCGGGGCGAGGTCCGCCAGGTGCCGTCCGCCGCCGTGGAACCGGCGCACCGGGACGTCCGGCGCGAACTTGCCGAACTCCCGTTCCCAGTTGCTCAGCAGCGAGGTCGGGCAGAGCACCAGCGTCGGCCCGGCCGCCTGCGCACGCCGGTGCAGGTGCAACGCGATGAGCTGGATCGTCTTGCCCAGCCCCATGTCGTCGGCCAGGCAGGCACCGAGACCCAGGTTGGTCATGGCGGCGAGCCAGCCGAGACCGGCGCGCTGATACGGCCGCAGCGTGGCGGTGAGGCCGTCCGGCTCGACGACCGGCGCGGAATCGTTCGCGCGCAGCCGTTCGACGAGTCCGGCCAAAGCGGGTTGCGGCGCGAACTCGACCTGTTCGCCGTCGACCTCCAGCTCTCCGGTCAAGGCGGCGGCCAGCGCCTCGGCTCCGGTCAGCCGGGAACGTTTCGCCCGCATCCGCGACAGCAGCGCCGGGTCGAGCCGCACCCATTGCCCGCGCAGCCGGACCAGCGGCCGTTTCGCTTCGGCGAGCGCGGCCACTTCCTCGTCGGTGAGCTCGCTGCCGCCCAGGCTGAGCCGCCAGCGGAACTCCAGCAGCCCGTTGAGAGGGAAAGCCGGACCCGCTTCACTGGCCGGCGCCTGCGTGACACTGGCTTTCGCCCGCACTTCCCCGGCGAACAAATCCTTGGGCCACAAGACTTCGATTCCCGCAGCGGCCAAGTCCCGGGTGCCCGAGCCGAGCAGGTCGACCACCTCGTCGTCGGACAACGGAAGCGTGGTGGGGGCCGGCTCGGACAGCACCCGGGCCAGCGGCGGCCACGCCCGCGCGCCGCGGCGCAACCCGAGCAACAGCTGCGTTTCCACTTGATCGCCCAGCCGGTGCAGGACCGCCTCCGGGGCGTCCCACAACGTCGCCGCCTCCACCACCAGGCTCGGCTCCAGCGTGGACCGAACCGCCAGGACGCCGGCGAACTCCTCGTCGCTCGATTCGATCCGGAGCAGCAACTGCGCGCCGTCCGGACTGCGGGATTCCAATTCGGCGAGCCAGGCGGCGCTTTCCGCGTCGAGCAGCGTCGGCTGGGGGTCGGCGAAGGCCGCGCCGCCGGAGCCGACCGCCGCGGCCGGACTGCGCGCCAGGACGTCCGCTGCCGAGTCCCAGACCGCGCGAACCAGCGATTCCGGCGAGTGCAGCCGGATGCGTTTCACTCCGGACAGCGGCAGCGCGTGCGCTTCCGGCGGCAGCGCGGCGGCGAGATCCCGGAGGAGCTGCTCGTCGGCCGCGTCCAGCGGACCTACCCGCCAGGTCGCCAGCCCGCTGGGGGTGACCGCCGGACGAAGCCGGCCGCGCGCGATCAGGTTCACCCCGGCATTGACCACCGCGGACCAGGCGGCCAGCGCCGGACTCGCCTCGTCCGGCACCACCAGCAGCCGCGGGACGGCGCGGGCCAGCGGGACCAGCCGCGCCACGACCTCGGTGCGGGCGTACTTTCCGCCGCCGGGCAGCACGAGCTGGATCGGGGTGTCTCCCTCGATCCCGTCGCCCCACAGGGCGAGTACGCCTTCCCTCGGCGGATCCGAGGGAAGGTAGGTGGCTTGGGTGTCCTGGTTGAACTCCACGCACGCACGGTAGCTGGTGGGTCCGACAGTCTCGCGCAGCGTGGTCGCGCCCAGCTCAGCGGGGCAGCCCCAGCACCCGCTCCGCGGCCGCGGAAAGCAGCACCTGTGTCGTTCCGCCCGCGATGGACAGGCAGCGGGTCAGCAGGAATTCCTGCGCCGCCGGGGAGTCCGCCACCAGCTCGGCCGAGACCGACAGCGCGAATTCGGCCGTTTCCTGCCGGTGCCGTACTCCCAGCAGCTTCGCCACCGACGATTCCGCGCCCGGCCCGAGCCCGTCCAGCCGCCGCACCGCCGCGCGCAGGTCCAGCACCGAACACGCGCTGCCTTGCCCGATCAGCGCACCGAGCCGGTCCCGGTCCACGTCCGGCGGCGCGGACTCCAGCAGCACCTCCACGTTCTCCCCCACCGCCGAGCCCCGGCCCAGCGCGACGCGTTCGTTCGCCAGCGTCGTGCGCGCCAGCTTCCAGCCCGCGCCGGGCTCGCCGACCACGTCCGCGTCCGGCACGAACACCTCGTCCAGGAAGACCTCGTTGAACACGCTCCGGCCGGTGATCTCGCGCAGCGGGCGGGTGGTGATCCCGGACGCCCGCATGTCGACCAGGAAATACGTGATGCCCTTGTGCTTCGGCACGTCCGGATCCGTGCGGGCCAGGCAGATCGCCCAATCCGCTTCGCGGGCGAGCGACGTCCACACCTTCTGCCCGGTCAGCAGCCAGCCCCCGTCGACCCGTTTCGCCGCGGTGCGCAGCGACGCCAGATCCGAGCCGGCGCCGGGCTCGCTGAACAACTGGCACCACGTCACCTCGCCCCGCAACGTCGGCGCGGCGAACCGGGCGCGCTGGTCGTCCGTGCCGTGCGCGAGGATCGTGGGCACCGCCCACCCGCCGATGACCAGGTCCGGACGGCGTACCTCGGCGGCGTTGAGCGCGGCGTCGATCCGCAGCTGAGCCGCCGCGTCCGCGCCGAGACCGTACGGCGCGGGCCAGTGCGGAGCCAGCAACCCGGAGTCCGCGAGGGCGCGCTGCTGGTCTTCCACGGGCAGCGCGGCGATTTCCGCTGCCCGCCGGGTGACCTCCGGGTCCTCGCCGACCTCCACGCCCAGTGTCCGCCGCTTCCCGGCCAACGCCAGGTCCGCCGCCCGCTGGCGCCACCGTCGCGAGCCGCCGAGCCACTCTCGCAACGCAAGCGCACGACGGAGGTAGAGATGCGCGTCGTGCTCCCAGGTGAACCCGATACCGCCGAGAACTTGAATGCAGTCCTTGGCGTTTTCGACGGCCGCGTCCAACGCCACCGCGGCCGCGCTCGCCGCCGCCAACGGGTCGCCGACCGCCGATGCCGCATCCCAGGCCAGCGCTTCGGCGGCCTCGGCCCGGCACAGCATCTCCGCGCACAAGTGTTTGACAGCTTGGAAACTGCCGATCACCTGGCCGAACTGCTCCCGGACCTTCGCGTACTCGACGGCCGTTTTCAGGCACCACCGCGCCACGCCGGCGGCCTCCGCGACCGCGAGCGTCGCCGCGAGATCCCGAACGTCCGGCAGATCGAGGACTTCCCCCGCCGGGGCACCGGCGATCCGCCCCAGCGAGCGAGAAAAGTCGAAGGGAGCCAAGGCTTCCACCGCGGCTCCTGGCGGTACCAGCACATACCGGTCCCCGCGCGGCAGCAGCAGCCACGTCTCCGAGTCGGCACCGGGCACCGCCGCCGATTCCGCCAGCTGGACCGCGACCCGCGCCGTCCCGTCCGCGATCTCCCCGGCGAGCTCCTTCGCGTGCTCGGCCAGGAGCAGCCCGGCCAGCGCGGTGCTCAGCAGCGGCCCCGGCACCAGCGCCTCCGCCGCCGCGGCGAGCCCGGCGGCGAGGTCCGCGACCGTCCCGTCCGCCCCGTTCACCGAGGCGGGCAACGCGACGCCGGCGAGGCCCAGCGCCTCGAACCCGGCCGGCAGCCCAGCGCCGGCCGCCTCCGCCGACCGCACCGCGGCGACCGGGTCGTGGGCCGCCGCCCAATCCCGCACGGCGGCAGCGAGCGCGGTTTGTTCCTCGGTGAGCGCGACCGGCATCGGTCCTCCTCGCGAGTCCAGGGCTACTCGCGAGTGTAGAACGTGTTACAGTTTTTTGGCCAGCGGGTCGAGAGTTGAAGCTTTCTCCAGGGAAGGTAGTCTGAGCCGAGAACTGGAACGAGTTCCGCAAGACAGGGGGAATACCGATGCCGGGCAAGGCGAAGGCGCCGGCCGCGAAACCGCGGGCGAACGGCCTGGGCGCGATGGGCGACGAGCTGGGCTCCGCGGCCCAGCGGGACCGCCGCCGCCGCATCATCGACGCGACGCTGGCACTGGCCTCCAAGGGCGGCTACGACGCCGTGCAGATGCGCGCGGTCGCCGAAAAGGCCGACGTCGCGCTGGGCACGCTGTACCGCTACTTCCCCTCGAAGATCCACCTGCTGGTGTCCGGCCTGGCCCAGCAGTTCGAACGCGCCCACGAGAAGATCGAACGCAGCGCGATCCCCGGCGAAACCCCCGCCGAGCGGCTGATGTTCGTCCTGGGCCGCAACACCCGGCTGATGCAACGCGACCCGCACCTGACCGAGGCGATGGTGCGCGCGTTCATGTTCGCCGACACGTCGGCGGCGGCCGAGGTGGAACTGGTCGGCCGACTGATGGAAGACATGTTCGCCAGCGCGATGGGCATCGACGAGCCGACCGAAGCCGACCGCGACATCTTCCACGTGGTAGCCGACGTGTGGATGGCCAACCTGGTCGCCTGGGTGACGAGGCGAGCCTCCGCCGCGGACGTAGCCAGCCGCCTGGAACTGTCCGTGCACCTGCTGCTGGACAAGTAGCACGTCCGCGAAGGGCCCCTTGACGGAATCCAAGTCCGGTAAGGGGCCTTTCACCGACCACAACACCCGGCCCCGCCGCCCGCAGGCCCCGCCAGAGCCATCCCGGGGCCGGCTAGGCCCTTCATGCTGGGCAGACCCGGCGAAACCGCACTCATAGCGCCGCCTTGAGCTCCTGGCATTGGGACTCAAAGTCCGTGAAGGGCCCCTTCAGGGACTCAGATTCCGGCAAGGAGCCCCTCACGGACGCAAGAACGGCTCAGTTGCGGAACTTCGCCGCCAACGCCGCGAACTCGTCCAGCGCAGCCAGCGTCTCTGCCTCCGGCATGGTCGGCAGCGAAATCCCGTAGCGGTCCACCCCGGCCTCGGCGTACTCCCGGATCGCCTCCGCCTCGGCCGGCCCGCCGAACAACGTCACCGGCAGGTCCCCGCGCCCCGCCTCCGCGAGTTCGGCCCGCACGCTTCGCACCTTCGCCGGATCCACCGCGGGGTTGGGAATCCACCCGTCCGCGTGCGCGATCACCCGGCGGATCGCCGCCGGACTGGACCCGCCCACGTAGATCGGCACTCCCGGGCTCTGCACCGGCTTGGGCCACGCGAAGATCGGGTCGAAGTCCACCAGTTCGCCGTGGAACGCCGCCTGCTCCTGCCCCCAGATCTCCTTCAACGCCGAGATCTGCTCATTCAGCAGCTTCCCGCGAGTCTTCGGATCGGTGCCGTGATTGGTCATCTCCTCGATGTTCCACCCGGCCCCGACGCCCAGCACGGCCCGCCCGCGCGAGATCAGGTCCAGCGACGCCGCCTCCTTGGCGGTGTGGATCACGTCCCGCTGGATCAGCAGGATCACGCCGGTTCCCAGCACCAGTTCGGACGTGTTGACCGCGGCCGCGGTGAGCGCCACGAACGGGTCGAGCGTCCGGTAGTACATCCGCGGCAGCTCGGACCCGCCCGGGTAAGGCGTTTCGCGGCTGGCCGGGATGTGCGAGTGCTCGGCGAGGAACAGCGAGTCGAACCCGCGCTCCTCCAGCGCCTCCCCCAGCACGTCGGGACGGATGCCTTCGTCGGTCACGAACGTGGAGATCCCAAATTCCATGCCTCGTTCTACCCGCCGGCCCGGGCCGATATTCCCTCAGCGCGGTTGACAGCGCACCGGACCGGTCCGCTAGCGTGAACTCATCAGTCGTTGAATAGGAGGTCCGGCATGCCCGACACCGACTTCGAGCAGATGTACCAGGGCGAGAGCCCGCTCGGCGACAGAGTCCCGTGGGACATCGACGGCCCGCAGCCCGCCCTCGTCGCACTGGAGGCGACCGGCGCGTTCCGCGGCGAAGTCCTGGACATCGGTTGCGGCCTAGGCGAAAACGCGCTCTTCCTGGCCTCGCGCGGACACCGCGTGACCGGGCTCGACGGCGCCCCCACCGCGCTCGCCCGCGCCCGCGAAAAGGCCGCCAGCCGGGACCTGGCGGTCACCTTCGCGCAAGCCGACGCCACCCGTCTCGACGGGTACGAAGGCAGTTTCGACTCTGTCCTCGACAGCGCGCTCTACCACTGCCTCGACGAAGAAGACCGCCACACTTACCTGGCCGCGCTCACCCGCGCGACCAGGCCCGGCGCCCGGCTGAACCTGTTCTGCTTCTCCGACGCCGTACCGGAGAATTTCCCCGGACCAGCCCGGATCACCGAGCAGAACCTGCGCGAAACCGTCGGCAGGAACTGGACGATCACCACGATCGAGCCGGCCGCCTACGTCACCGCGATGACGCGCGAAACGCTGCAGCGAGCCATGTCCGCCTTCTCGCCGGACCAACGAGCGGACCCGGCCGCGCTCGCCGCGCTGGAGACGGACGAGCAGGGCCGGGTCCAGGTGCCCGTGTGGCGATTGGCCGCCGAGCGGGCGTGAAGCGTCAGACGTTGCGCCGGTACTGTCCGCCCACCTCGAAGAACGCCTCGGTGATCTGACCGAGCGAGCACACCCGCGCGGCATCCATCAGCACGTCGAACAGGTTGCCGCCGCGGGTGGCCGCTTCACGCAGCGTCTTGAGCGCCTGCTGCGCCTCCTCGCGGTGCCCCTGCTGGAAGTCGGCCAGCCGGCGCAGCTGAGACTGCTTCTCGTCCTCGGTCGCGCGAGCCAGCTCGACCTCGACGTCGTCCTCGCCGGCCCTCGGGTTGCGGAAGGTGTTGACGCCGATGATCGGCAGCGATCCGTCGTGCTTCTTGCGTTCGTAGAGCAGCGATTCGTCCTGGATCCGGCCTCGCTGGTAGCCGGTCTCCATCGCGCCGAGCACGCCGCCGCGTTCGGAGATCCGGTCGAACTCGGTGAGCACGGCTTCCTCGACCAGGTCGGTCAGCTCGTCGATCACGAACGAACCCTGCAGCGGGTTCTCGTTCTTCGACAGGCCCCACTCCTTGTTGATGATCATCTGGATAGCCATCGCCCGGCGCACCGAGGACTCCGACGGCGTGGTGATCGCCTCGTCGAACGCGTTGGTGTGCAAGGAGTTCGCATTGTCGTACAGCGCGCACAGCGCCTGCAGCGTGGTGCGGATGTCGTTGAAGCTCATCTCCTGCGCGTGCAGCGACCGGCCGGAGGTCTGCACGTGGTACTTGAGCTTCTGCGAGCGGTCGTTCGCGCCGTAGCGCTCGCGCATCGCCACGGCCCAGATCCGCCGCGCGACCCGGCCCAGCACCGAGTACTCCGCGTCCATCCCGTTGGAGAAGAAGAAGGAAAGGTTCGGCGCGAAGTCGTCGATGTTCATGCCGCGCGCGAGGTACGACTCCACGTAGGTGAAGCCGTTGGCGAGCGTGAACGCCAGCTGCGAGATCGGGTTCGCGCCGGCTTCGGCGATGTGGTACCCGGAGATCGACACCGAGTAGAAGTTGCGCACCCCGTGCGAGATGAACCATTCCTGGATGTCGGCCATCATCCGGAGGCTGAACTCGGTGGAGAAGATGCAGGTGTTCTGGCCCTGGTCTTCCTTGAGGATGTCCGCCTGCACGGTGCCGCGGACGTTCTTCAGCGCCCACTCGCGCAGCTCGGCGGCCTCGGCCTCGGACGGCTCGCGCCCGTGCTCGTGCTTGAACGCGGCCATCTTCTGGTCGATCGCGGTGTTCAGGAAGAACGCCAGGATGGTCGGCGCCGGGCCGTTGATCGTCATCGACACCGAGGTGTTCGGCGCGGTGAGGTCGAAGCCGTCGTAGAGCGCCTTCATGTCGTCCAGCGTCGCGATCGAGACGCCCGAGGTGCCGACCTTGCCGTAGATGTCCGGCCGGGTGTCCGGGTCGTGGCCGTACAGCGTGACCGAGTCGAACGCCGTGGAGAGCCGCTTGGCCTCGGAATCGGCCGACAGCAGCTTGAACCGGCGGTTGGTGCGGAACGCGTCGCCCTCGCCGGCGAACATCCGCG
This sequence comes from Amycolatopsis benzoatilytica AK 16/65, assembly GCF_000383915.1. Classification (NCBI taxonomy): domain Bacteria; kingdom Bacillati; phylum Actinomycetota; class Actinomycetes; order Pseudonocardiales; family Pseudonocardiaceae; genus Amycolatopsis; species Amycolatopsis benzoatilytica. The sequence goes on along the minus strand of NZ_KB912942.1, from coordinate 675,180 downwards.
CCGGGTCCTCGCCCTCGCGCTTGAACGGGAACACGCCCGCGGTGTAGGGGAAGTAGCCGGGCAGGTTTTCCCGGCGCAGGAACGAAAGCAGCTCGCCAGACTCGGTGTAGCGGGGCAGCGCGACCCGCGGGATCCGGTTGCCGGACAAGGTTTCCCGCCACAGCTGGGTGCGCAGCTCCTTGTCCCGGATCTTCACCACCAGCTCGTCCTCGCGGTACTGGGCGGCCAGCGCCTCGAACCGCTCGAGAAGCTTTGTCGACTCGCCGTCCACATCGGACTCGGCAGCGGCCAGCAGGCCGTCCAGCGCGTCCGTGCTCGCATCCACCTCGGACAGCGCGGCCTTGGCCTCGGCCAGGTGCTCGCGCTTGCGGACCGCGGCGACCTGCTTCTCGGTCTGCGTGTGATATCCGCGCACCGTCTCGGAAATGTCCGCGAGGTAGCGAGCCCGGCTGCCCGGGATGATCGTGCTGGCGTCGGTGGACACCTTGCCCGACACCGCGGGCAGCGTGCCGGCCGACACCGACAGGCCGCGCTCGGCGAGCAGGTCGCGCAGGTGCTGGTACAGCGCGGTCACGCCGTCGTCGTTGAACTTCGCCGCGCTGGTGCCGTACACCGGCATCTCTTCGGGCGCGGAGCCGAACGCCTCGCGGTTGCGCACCAGCTGACGCGCCACATCGCGGCGCGCGTCCTCGGCGCCCCGGCGCTCGAACTTGTTGATCGCGACCACGTCGGCGAAGTCGAGCATGTCGATCTTCTCCAGCTGCGACGCGGCGCCGAACTCCGGCGTCATCACGTACAGCGACTCGTCCACGTAGTCGACGATGCCCGCGTCGCCCTGGCCGATGCCCGGCGTCTCCACGATCACCAGGTCGAACCCGGCCGCCTTGCAGGCCAGGATCGACTCGCTCAGCCCCACCGGGATCTCGCCGGTGGTGGTGCGGGTGGCCAGCGAACGGAAGTACACCGGCGAGCCGTCGAGGCAGTTCATCCGGATCCGGTCGCCGAGCAGCGCACCGCCGCCCTTGCGCCGCGACGGGTCGACCGCGAGGACCGCGATGCGAAGCTTGTCCTCCTGGTCGAGCCGGAAGCGGCGGATCAGCTCGTCGGTGAGCGAGGACTTGCCGGAACCGCCGGTGCCGGTGATGCCCAGTACCGGCACCTGCCGCTGACCGGCGGCCTCGGTGATCGCGGACAGCCACTCGGTGGGCAGGCTTTCGCGCTGGAGCTGGGTGATGACCCGCGCGAGCGCCGGCACGTCGCCGGAGAGCAGCTTGTCGACCGAGGCGGGCGGCTGCGCGGACAGGTCCGTGTCGCAGGCCTTGATCATCATGTTGATCATGCCCGGCAGGCCCATCTCGTAGCCGTCTTCGGGCGAGAAGATCCGCGCCACGCCGCGCGAGTGCAGCAGGTCGATCTCCTCTCGGACGATGACGCCACCGCCGCCGCCGAACACCTTGATGTGCCCCGCGCCGCGTTCGTTGAGCAGCTCGACAAGGTAGCTGAAGTACTCGACGTGGCCGCCCTGATAGGCGGAGATGGCGACCCCCTGCACGTCCTCGGCGATCGCGGCGGTGGCCACCTCGTCGACCGACCGGTTGTGGCCCAGGTGGACCACCTCCGCGCCCTGCGACTGGAGGATTCTGCGCATGATGTTGATCGAGGCGTCGTGGCCGTCGAACAAGCTGGAAGCCGTGACGAACCGGACCGGGTTCGCGGGACGGTACAGGTCGCTGCCGCTCATCCCCCCAATTTACTAGGACTTCCTACTATTGGAAACCGGAGCTGGAAGTGACCCGGCTCTCAAGGCTTGACGACCGAGCTATATTCAACCTGCTAGTTAATTAACCAAGTGATTGAGAACCGATGCCGACAGATCAGCTGAGCACCACGTTCGCCGCGCTGGCGGACCCGACCCGGCGCGCGATCCTCGCCCGGCTCACTCGCGGCGAGGCGACGGTCAACGAGCTGGCAGAGCCGTTCGAGGTGAGCCTGCAGGCGGTGTCCAAGCATCTGAAGGTGCTGGAGCACGCCGGACTGATCAGCCGCGGCCGGACCCGGCAGTCGCGGCCGTGCCGCCTGGAGGCCGCACCGCTGGCGAGCGTGGCGGGCTGGGTCGCCGAGTACCGGCGGTTCTGGGAGGACGGGTTCGACCGGTTGGACCAGCACCTGCGGCAGCTTCAGGCGGAAGAGGAGGAGACCGGAAAATGACGAACCCGGACCGGGGACTCACCATCGTGCGAGTCTTCGACGCGCCCTGCGATCTGGTGTTCCGTGCCTGGACCGATCCGGCTCAGTTCGCCGCCTGGTTCGGCCCGCACGGGTTCGTCGCGTCGGAAACAAGCACCGACCCGCGTCCCGGCGGGGTCTGGCACAGCCGGATCACCAGCGCGGAACGAGACATCGACCGCCGGGTGTCCGGCGTCTACCGCGAGGTCTCGCCGCCGTCCCGGCTCGTTTTCACGTTCCAGTGGCAGCACCCGGAAGACGAGGTCGGCGAAACCGTCGTGACGATCGATTTCGCCGAGTTGGCGGGCAAGACCTCGATGACGTTCCATCAAGCGCCGTTCCCGACCCAAGCCGAGCACGACGGCCACTTCGACGGCTGGCAGCAAGGCTTCGCAGATCTCGACCGCATCCTGGAGGCAGCGAAATGACCACCGCACTTCCCCGCATCGTTTCCCCCGAAGAATGGGCGAGCGCACGAGAAGAGTTACTGCGCAAGGAGAAGGAGCTGACCCGGGCGACGGACCGGGTGGCCGCCGAGCGCCGTCGGATGCCGATGGTCCGCTTCGGCAAGGACTATGCGTTCACCGACCGGGAGGGCAGGAAAAGCCTGCTGGATCTCTTTGCTGGGCGACGGCAGCTGATCGTCTACCACTTCATGCTGTTTCCCGGCGACGAAGCCGGCTGCCCGGGCTGTTCCCTGCTGGTGGACAACATGAGCAACCCCGCGCATCTGAACGCGCGCGACGTGACTCTCCAGGTCGTCGCGCCCGCGACGCCGGCCGAAATCGAGCGATACTGGGCCCGCATGGGCTGGACCGTCCCCTGGGCCTCCGCGGCAGGAACGGACTTTCTCGCAGACTGCGGGATCGGCGGCGGTTTCGGCGTGAGCGTCTTCCTCCGAGACGGAGACGACGTCTTCCGCACGTATTTCACGTCGAACCGCGGCGGAGACCAGTTCGTCACGACCCTGCGCTACCTCGACGTCACGCCCTTCGGACGCCAGGAAGCGTGGCAGGAAGAGTCGCGCGGCACCGACGCCCCCGGTGCCTGGTGGCGCCGCCACGACGAGTACTGAACGCCCCCCGCCCAGCCACCACCCGCCCCGACCAAACCCGACCAACCGCGGGATCGCGTCGGCGTCTGATGGAGCGGTGCGCACGGCCCCCCGGGCCGGGTGCACCGCTCCATCAGACGCCGACGCGATCCCGCACGCGCCGACGAAGTCGGCGCAATCCAACACAGATCCCGCACGCGCCGACGAAGTCGGCGCCATCCAACACAGTTCGGCGACCTTCAAGCACAAGCCAGCCGCACCTTCAGCGCCGCCACACGTTCAGCGCCGCCCGAAGTCAGCGCGCCTGCCCGGCCTTCGCCGCCCGCAACGCGATCCACTGCCGCATCGCGTACTCGACCAGCGTGATCAGCGTCTGCTTGGTCGATTCGCGCTCCCGGGCGTCGCACCGGACGATCGGGATGCTCGAATCGATCGACAGCGCTTCGCGCACGTCGTTGATGTCGTGTTCGAGCACGCCGTCGAACGTGTTCACGCCGACGATGTAGGGCAGGCCGCGGTCTTCGAAGAAGTCGATCGGCGCGAACGAGTCCGCGAGGCGGCGGGTGTCGGCCAGCACGACCGCCCCGATCGCGCCGCGCACCAGGTCGTCCCACATGAACCAGAACCGCTGCTGTCCGGGCGTGCCGAACAGGTACAGGATCAGGTCGGTGTCGAGCGAGACGCGACCGAAGTCCATGGCGACCGTCGTGGTCGTCTTGTGCGGGGTCTGGTCGAGGTTGTCGATGCCGCGGCTGGCGTCGGTCATCATCGCCTCGGTGGTGAGCGGAACGATTTCCGACACCGAGCCCACAAAGGTCGTCTTGCCCGCTCCGAAGCCGCCCGCCACCACGATCTTCGCCGATGTCATGGTCGGGGGCGCGGTTTCCCGCGGTGCCTTAAAGCCGACGGAGTCCACTCAAAACCCTTTCCATCAACACCAAGTGCGCTTCGGCGCCTTCTTGACCCGAGATCGTCCGGTGCACGGTGACCAGTCCGGCGTCGGCCGCGTCGCTGATCAGCACCCTGGCCACCCCCAGCGGCACGGACAGCACCGCCGCGATCTCCGCCACCGAACGCGGGGTCCGGCACGCTTCCATGATCGAGATGCTCTCGATCTGTTCCGCCGCCGCCTGGGGGAAGCCCCCTGCGGCGACATGGTCTTTCGTGGAGATCAAGGTCTCCAGTTCGAGCGCGTAGTTCGCCCGGGTGCGCCCGCCGGTGAGAGCGTACGGCCGCACGATCGACGTTTCTTCGGCCGGGTCCATCGGTTCGGGAAACGCGGGCCGCACGATCGCCGAGGGCATGGAGAACTCGCCGCTCGGCGGTCCTGGGTCGAAGATCCCGCCTGGTCTGGGGCCGTCGGAGTCCGTACTGCCCGGTGGAGAGACGAGAGAGGTCACACCATCTCCTTGGTCGGCCGGCGGCGGTGGTGCTGCCGGCGAGTCCGCTGTCGCGTGCGCTCCCGCGACGGGCGGCGCTGGGGACTCGGATTCCTTCGCTTCTTTGGCGCTCTTCTTCCGCTTTCTGCGCGAGCGGCCCGAATCCAGGCTGAACCCGTTGAGGACGTCGGCGAACGTGCCGTCGTCGCCGCCGGCCGCCTCCCCGCGCGGGGGCTCGCCGACGTCTCCGGGCTCATCGCCGAACAATCCGGACCCCTGGCTCATCGCGCCATCATCCCACCGGTTCGCCGATCAGCGAGCCACCGGCACCCTGCAGCTGCGCGCGCAGCTCGGGAGTCAGGATCTGACCCACCCGGTCGACGAGCATCGTCATCTCGTAGGCGACCTGCCCGATGTCGCAGTTCGGCGCGGCCAGGATGGCCAGGCACGAACCGTCGCTGATGGACATCAGCACCATGATGCCGAGTTCCATCTCCACGACGGTCTCGCGCACCGCGCCTGCTTCGAAGCAGCGAGCGGCCCCCTGGGTGAGGCTGACCAGCCCGGACGCCACGGCCGCGAGCTGGTCGGCACGGTCGAGCGGCAGCCGGTTGGAGGCCGTCAGCAGAAGACCGTCGGCCGACACCACGACCGCGTGCGCGACGCCGGGGACGCGCTCGGCGAAGTCGTTCACCAGCCAGCCGAACTGATTCTGCTGCGGCTGGGCCGCATTCGGCGAGGTCATTCACCCTCCAATGTTTCGTGGTTCGTCTCAGCGGCCTGCGCGGTGCGGTGCCTGCCGCGCTGGATCCCTTGCTGGAAACTGCTCAGGCGGCCGCGCACGTCGTGCGCGTCGCGGGACGGACGGGGACTCGCCGCCCCGGAAGGCGGTGGTGCGCTGCCGGGGAGAAGCTGCTCTCCTCGACGGCGCCGGGGCAATCCTGCCGAAGTGAACGAAGCGGGTGCCGACTGGGACACCGACTGGACCGTTCGCCACCCGTCGTCGGACCCGAAGTTCCACTCCGCGCCACCCTCCGCCGGGTTCGGCGAGGCATCGGCGGCCGGAGTTCCGACCGGAGCCGAGGCGCCGTCCGCGCCGGCCGGCTGCGCGGGGTTCTGCCGTGCGGAGGACTTCCGGGAAGGCAGCTGGCCCGGCACGGAAGGCTGGCCCGCCGCGGCGGTCCGGCCTGGCTCTCCGGCCTGGCCGGGCGCGGTCGGCTGGGCGGGCGTGCCAGGCCCGGCCGTTCCTGCCTGGCCGAGCCCGTTCGCCTGGCCCGCCGCGGCGGTCTGGCCGTTCGCCTCGCCGGAAGTCCCGGTCTGCCGCGGAGTCGGAGTCTCGGACTGCCCGGGTGCACCTGCTTGACCGGGTATCCCGGCCCAGCCCTGCGCGCCAGCCTGCCCCAGCCCGGCGGTCAAGCCCTGCGCCGGGGCCCGGCCCGGCTCGGTCTGGCCCTGCGCCGGGGTCTGGCCCGGTGCGGTCTGACCGGTCGCGCTTTGCTGGCCGCTCTGTCCGGCGGAGGTCTGCTGCTGCGCGGACGGCGTCGCGGCACCGGGCTTCGGCGGGAGCGGCTGGCCCCACAAACCGGTCGTCGCGCCCTGCCCCGGGACGGGTTGCTGGCCGCGCGCCGGAGCCGATCCGGCGGATGTCGCTCCGCCCGGGAGCCCGCCTGGCGCCGCAGGAGGCTGTGCGGCGGCGTCCGCCGGCTCGGCCGGAGCCTCCGCCGCGTCCGCGACCTGCCCTGCCGCCGCCTTGCCTGGTGCGCTGGAGTCTTGCGACGCGTCCGAAGCCAGGCCGTTCGCCGGCTGCCCGTTGGCGGAAGCCTGCGCCGCTGCCTGCGAGGCGGTCGGCGTCTGGGCCGTGCCCGACACTGCCGCTTCGAGGCCGGCCACCGCGGCCGGGACCTGGTTCGGGTCGCTCGGCGGAGCTGGCGGGAGGCTGCTCGCGCCCTTGCGCCGGCTGGGCAGGCTGTCCGGCTTGTCCGGCCGGACTCCGCGAGGCTGTTGCGGCGCCGGGGTTTCCGCGCGCACGGCCGAAGCGGGCTGGCGCGGCCAGCCGCCGTCCGGGTCGAACGCCGGGGGCACGGCCGGGACCGGGGCGGTCTCGTCGGTGTCGCCGGTCTGCGGGCGGCCGCTGCCGAGCGCGGACGGCGAGCCGGACCACATCGAGCCGCCGGTCGAGTCCGGGGTGCGCGGCGGCGTTCCGCCGGGACGGTTCTCGACGCCGAACGCCGCACCGGCGACTGCCTGCCGCCGGGTCGCGGTGTCGTGCCCGCGCGGAGACTCCGGCGTGACGGCATCGGTTTCCGCCGGGCCGGCGTCCGGCGAAACCCCGGCGGCGTCGCCGGTTGCCGGCTCGAGGCCGATGGTCTCGCCGACTGCCTGACGGCCGCGGGTCACCCCGCGCTGGAAGCTGTTCAGCCGGCCGCGCACGTCCGCCGGGTCGCGGACCGGGAGGTCGCTGCTCTGCGGTTCGGCGGCGGGCATCGCACCCTCCGGCGTGGCGCTGCCCGGCATGAGCTTCTCGCCGCGCTGGCGTCGGGGCAGGCCCGACTTCGTGAACGCGGTCGGCTCCGCCTGGGAGAGTGCCTGAACCGTCCGCCAGTTTTCGTCGCTGGCGAAGTCCCAGTTGCGCTGCTGCTGTTCGGCGTCGGCGGTTTCCGTGCTCTGCGCGGGAGTTTCGGCCTTCTTCTCGTCCGAAGAGGACTCAGCGGACGCAGAGGACGCCGCAGCGACGGGCGGCTGCACCGGAGACCGGAACCACGCCGAGAGCATCTCGTCGAAGATCGGCGTGTTCTCGATCGTGGTCTCGGCCGCGGACGGCGGCGGGACCTCCGGGACCTGCTGCGCGGCCTGGTTCCACCAGTCGCTCAGCGTCGTCGCGTTGGCGGCGGAGAACAGGTCCTTGCCCGAGGGCAGTTCGCTGCCCCGCTCGTCGCGCGCCGGTTCGGCGGGAGCGGCCGGCTCCGGCTCGGGCTCGGACTCCGGGCGCGGCGGCGGCACGTTGACGATCTGCGGCAGTTTCGGCGCGGGCGGCGGCGGGGCCGCCCCGTCGTCGTCGCGCGGGATCGGACTGAACAGCGCGGTGCCGGACACTTCCAAGTCGGACGGCGGGCGCGCGTCCCCGGAGAAGCCGGCCAGGTCGCCCGCCGAGGGCCACCGCTGCGGCTCGTCGAAGTTGCCGCCCTGCTGCGGGACCAGGCCCGGCCGGGCCGAGCCGTTGGTCGGGCGCTGCCGGCGCGGCAGCCCGCCCGGTGCGGCCGGCGGCGCGGCGAAGCTGGTCGCCGGGCCCGGCTTCTGCCCGTGGCCTTCCGGGGCGACGCCGGGTGCGGCCGGCATCCCGGTCATCACCAGCTCGGCGGGCACCACCACGGTGGCGCGGACGCCGACGATGTCCTTGCCGCCGTGCAGCGACACGCCGATGCGGTGGCGGCCGGCCAGCCGGCCGACCACGAACAGGCCCATCCGGCGCGACGTCGCGAGGTCGACCGAGCCCGAGTCGGTGAGCCGGCCGTTGGCCTCCACCACCTCGTACTCGTTCATGCCGATGCCCTTGTCGAGGATGTCGACGTTGAGCGAACCGTCCTCGGCGAGCCGCGTCGCGACCGTCACCTGGGTTTCCGGCGCGGAGAACGCGGTCGCGTTGTCCAGCAGCTCCGCGATGAGCCGCTGGACGTCGCTCGCGGCGAACCCGACGATCTTCACCGCGGGCGGATGCTGCACGGAAACTCGCTGGTACTGCTCGATTTCCGAGACCGCGGCGCGCAGCACGTCGTGGGTGGGGACCGGCTGGCCGGAGCGGCGGCCCGGCTCGGCGCCGGAGAGCACCATCAGGTTCTCGTTGTTGCGCCGCATCCGGGTGGCGAGGTGGTCGAGCTGGAACAGGGTGGCGAGCTGGTCCGCGTCTTCCTCGTCGCGCTCCAGCCGCTCGATCAGCTGCAGCTGCCGCTGCACGAGGCTCTGGCTGCGCCGGGACAGGTTGACGAACACGCTCGAGTAGCCGGCCCGCATCGCGGCCTGTTCGGTCGCCAGCTTCAGCGCCTGGCTGTGCACCTTCTCGAACGCCCGCGCGACCTCGCCGACCTCGTCCTGCACGTTGACCGGCACCGGCTCGACCTCGACGCTCTGCGCCCGGCCCTCCTGGATGTTCCGGACCGCCTCGGGCAGGTCCTTCTCCGCAACGTCCAGCGCACTGCGCCGCAGGACCTTCAGCGAGCGCAGCAGCTGGCGAGAAATGACGAACACGACCGCGGCGGCCGCGGCGAGCGCCACGAACAGCAGCACCGCCAGCAGACCGGCGCTGCTGCCCGCGTCCGAGGCGAGCGCGGACGACGTCGCCGTCAGGTCGGCGTTCATCCGGTCCGCGACCTCGGACATCTGTTCGGTGACGGCGTGCGAGGCGTTGTTCCACTCCTGCGCGGACAGCCGCTTCAGCGCGTCCTCAGTGGACATCCCCTGTTCGCCGAGCACGGTGCCGAGCATCCGCTTGCGGTCGTAGGAGGTGTCCGGTTTGAGGCTGCTTTCCAAGTCCTGGCGCTGCGGCGCGGTGGCGGCCGCGTTGAAGTCGGCGAGCCGGTCGTCGTAGCGGAGGTCGGCGGCGCGGACGTCGCTCAGCTGCTGCGGAGTAAGCGCGCCGGTCGAGATGCCGTAGGCGACCAACGCCTGGGTGACCGAGGCTTGTTCTTCGGCGGCCTCGAGATCGTGCAGCGCGCTCGGCGTGCCGCCCAGCGCGTCCGCGCTCGAACCCGCGGCGACCGCGGAGTCGGCGGCGATCAGCGTGGTGGTGACCGCGTTGTAGTCGCCGACCGCCTCGGCCGCGTCCAGCAGCCCGGCGCCGACCTGCTGGCGGATGACGGCGATCTCGTTGACCTGGGCGCTGGCGGAGTTGACCGCGCCGGACACGCTGGGGGTGTCGTTGCTCGCCCGGGCGGCGGCCTCGGTGAACGGAGCGACCGCGGCGTCCGTCTTGGCGCGCGCGGTCTTCAGCTGGGGGGTGACGCCGGCGGTGCCGGCGATCAGCTGCTGAGCGGTGGCCGTGCGTTCGTCCTGCAGCCCGTCGGTGAGGGTGCGCAGCGCGGTGCTCAGCGTTACCAGGCGGTCGATCCGCTGGTAGTCGCTCGATCGCGCGACCTGGCCCGCGATGGCAGTGATGCCCAGGACGAGCGCGAGCACGATGGGGACCAGAGTGACGGCGGACAGCTTGACCGGCAGGCTCCAGTCCCGCCAGCGCAACGCTGCCTGCCAGCCCGAGGACCAGCGCGGTCGCTTGGGCGGGCGGCCGAGCAGCTTCTCCACAGGCACTTGGCCTTCTCCTGCAACGGTCACGAAAGTGACTCCCTGTCCGGCGTCGTGGCTGCCCGTCGGCGGTTCCCTGCCGCGACGGCTGCGCGCGGTGCGCGACCGGCCGCGGTCCGCCTGCCCGCGCCGGCGATCGGAGGCGGGCACGACGCGGCTGATCCAGAACCCGCCGGGGCGCCGTGCGGCTTCCCGGGACTTTGCACGTGCACGACGCAACTTGCGGTCTGCACGGCGGTGGTCGAGATCAACTTGTCTGCGCCTATCGATCGCTGCGGGCGGCTGGGGCCAAAGAATCGTACACCAATCGCCGCCACTGTTATTCCGTTCCGCATCGGACGGTTGACCAGGGAAAATAGCCGAAGTATGCGGAGTCGGCGGCGGGCTTTCGGCCAAGAACGCCCGCTGTGGGATTTCCGGTTACGGGGCGCTCCGGCCTGCGACGTCCGGCCGTCACCCGATTAGCCCACACAGGGTAAGCATCACCCCCTATAGGACTACGCTCCGTGCCCCCATCGGGTGGGTTCCTTCGCAAGATGAACCCGATGTTGTGGACATGCAGCGACGCGCCGCTCGACCCGGTGATTTTTGCCAGCCTCCCCTCTCGGCCTGGGATTCCCCGTCCGCGCGTCCGACCGGACGCCGAACCGGAGCGACCGCCCCGCCGGGCGGCTACGACCGGTCACCGTATTGGATCTTGACCGGCCCGTCACTCCGCCATCTGCCGCAACCGGCACGGATGCCGACAACTCCCCGTTACATTGCCGCTCACTATTCCGAGTGATCAGGCTGTGATCTGCCCTGAACTCGCTGTTTACCGTTATTTAGCGGTCGAATAGGCATTTCCGGGAACCCCGGGAACCGGCTTTTTCCGCGTTCCGCCGCCGTCGTTACTATGGCCGCCTCCCAGTCCGCAAGGGCGATCCGGGCACTCTTCGCAGCAGCCCCTCGCCACCACCGCGCAAGTTGCCGGAGGCAGCAATGCACAACGTCGCGCGCACCACCGGTGAGCCGAGCCCGGCCGAGACCACCGGCCAGATGCCGGCCCTGTTCGACCACGCCGAGGCCGTCCCCACGCCGGGCAGGCGCCGCAAGCGCGGGCCGGACTACGAGCAGATCCAGCGCAGCCCGCAGTTCCGGTCCCTGCGCGGCCGGTTCCGCCGGTTCGTCTTCCCGATGAGCATCGGGTTCTTCGTCTGGTACCTCGCCTACGTCGTGCTCGCCGCCTACGCCAGCGGCTTCATGAGCACCCCGGTCTTCGGCCTGGTCAACGTCGGCATGCTGCTCGGCCTCAGCCAGTTCGTCACCACTGCGGCGATCACCGCGCTGTACGTCCGCTTCGCCGACCGCGAGATGGACCCGCGCGCGGCCGAGATCCGCGCGCAAAACGCCGTCCCGGAAGGAACCCCTCAGTGACCACCACTTCGCTCGCCGAAGGAGCTTCGGCAAGCAACCCGTTGATCAACACCGGGGTATTCGCTCTGTTCGTCGCGATCACCCTTTTCGTGGTCTACCGCGCGGGCAACCGCCGGTCTTCCACCTCGGGCTACTACACCGCCGACAGCGCCTTCACCGGACGACAGAACGGCATCGCGCTGTCCGGTGACTTCCTGTCCGCGGCGTCGTTCCTCGGCATCGCCGGCGCGATCGCGATCAACGGCTACGACGGCTTCCTCTACTCCATCGGCTTCCTCGTCGCGTGGCTCGTCGACCTGCTGCTGCTCGCGGAACTGCTGCGCAACACCGGCCGCTTCACCATGGGCGACGTGCTCAGCTTCCGGATGAAGCAGCGTCCGGTGCGCGCCGCGTCGGCCACGTCGACGCTGGTGATCTCCTTCTTTTACATGCTCGCGCAGATGGCGGGCGCGGGCGGCCTGGTCGCACTGCTGCTGGACGTCCACTCCAAGTGGGGCCAGGCACTGGTGATCACCGTAGTCGGGCTGGTGATGATCTCCTACGTGCTGCTCGGCGGCATGAAGGGCACCACCTGGGTGCAGATCATCAAGGCCACCATCCTGCTCACCGCGGCCTCACTGATCACGGTGTTCCTGATGGGCAAGTACGGCTTCAGCTTCTCGAGCCTGCTCCGCGCGGCCACCGACCACAGTCCGATGGGCAAGGACTTGCTCTCTCCTGGCGGTGCCTACGGCAAGAGCGGGACCACGAAGCTCGACTTCGTGTCGCTGTCGCTGGCCCTGGTGCTCGGCGTCGCTTCGCTGCCGCACGTGCTGATGCGCTTCTACACCGTGCCGAACGCCCGCGAGGCGCGCCGCTCGGTGGTGTGGGCGACCGCGTGCATGTTCGTGTTCTACCTGTGCACGCTGGTGATCGGCTTCGGCGCGGCGGCGATCGTCGGCCCGGCCGAGATCAAGGCCGCGCCCGGCGGCGAGAACTCGGCCGCGCCGCTGCTGGCCCTCCACGTGGGCGGGACGGTGCTGCTCGGCGTGATCTCCGCGGTCGCGTTCGCGACGATCCTCGCCGTGGTGGCCGGGCTGACGCTGACCGCGTCCGCCTCGTTCGCGCACGACGTCTACGCGAACGTCATCAAGCGCGGCAAGGCGGAGCCGGAGGACGAGGTCCGGGTCGCCCGGCTGACCGCGGTCGTGATCGGCGGGTTCGCCATCGTCGGCGGCATCCTCGCCAACGGCCAGAACATCGCGTTCCTCGTCGCGCTCGCGCTCGCCGTGGCGGCATCGGCGAACCTGTCGACTCTGCTGTACTCGCTGTTCTGGAAACGGTTCAACACCGCCGGGACGTTGTGGAGCATCTACGGCGGGCTCATCGCATGCGTCGTGCTGGTGCTGTTCTCGCCGGTGGTGTCGGGTGCGCCGGACTCGATCTTCCCGAGCGTCGACTTCCACTGGTTCCCGCTGAAGAACCCGGGCCTGGTGTCGATCCCGGTGTCGTTCCTGTGCGGTGCCATCGGCACGTTCGCCGGCCGCGCGAAGGGCGACCCGGCCAAGCACGCGGAGATGGAGGTCCGGTCGCTGACCGGCATCGGCTTCGGCTCCTGACCCCTGGCACGAAAAAACCGCGGTACCGGGAAAATCCGGGTGCCGCGGTTTTTTCGTGCTCAGAAAATGTCGCGTCCGGCCTGCACCCGGTGAGTCACCCGGCGCTCGACGACGAACGACACGAACGGGACGCACCCGGCCAGCAGGACCAGCACCGTGCTCTTGATCGACCAGCGGGCCTTGATCGCGAGGTCGATGGTGAGGACCAGGTAGATCATGTACAGCACGCCGTGGATCGGCGAGTAGACAGCGGCCGGCGTGGCGTTGCCGAAGCCGTACTCGATGACCATCGTCGCGCAGAGAGCGAGCAGGCCGACACCGGTCACGTACGCGCTGGCCCGGAACCGGGTCAGCGAGCCGGACACCTTCGTCTGGCTGGTCGGGGCACCGTCGGTGCTGGTGGTCATAGGAGCGTCCTCACTTCCGCGGGCGTTCAGGACTGCTGGTCGCGGGCGTTGAGCTCGCGCAGGTAGCGGTTGTAGGCGGCGAGCTCATCGTCCTCTTCGACGGGCGGCGCGGGCACGGCCGGGCGCGGCGCGGGCACGCTGACCGGAGCTTCGTCCACGGTCTCGCCCGCCGCGACGGCGGCTTCCTCGCGTTCGCGCAGCTTCTTGATGCGCCAGAACATGAACGCCGGGAAGAGCCCGAACAGCGGCCACTGCAGCACGTAGCCCAGGTTCTGGAAGGTGCCGGTGGCCGAGGTGAACCGGTCCCACTGCCACCAGGCCAGCCCGCAGCACAGCGCGAGGCTCACGACGCTGGTGGCGACGATCAGGAGCCGGCGCCCGAGCGGGGACACATCTGCTGGCACGACATCGACGCTAGCACTGGCCAGGCGGAGGGTTCCTGAGAGGCAGCGAGGTCGTGACCTGCGTCCCGGCTCGCCAGGTCCGGGAAGGGCCGCTTGCCGGAATCGGATGTCGGCGAGGGGCCTCACGCGAGCTGGTCCGGAGTGATCAGCCGGCTTGGACTTTCTGCGCCGACTTGGCGTAGCCGTCGGCCAGGCCGAAGACCTTCTGCGCGTACTCGGTCGAGTTGTTGTACGACAGGATCCCCGCCCACCAGCCCGACGGGCTCGACATGTCGCGGCCGCCGGCGCAGAGGTAGCGGGCCGCGGTGAGGGCGGCGTCGTCGATCTGCTGCGGATCGGCGAGGCCGTCCCCGTTCCCGTCCGCCGCCCACTTGCGCCAGGTGCTCGGGATGAACTGCATAGGGCCGACCGCGTGATCCGCGTACGGGTCGCCGTCGAGCTGGCCGCCGTCGGTGTCGCCGATCGCACGGACGCCGGGGGAACCGTCGAGCGGGACGCCGATGATCGGCTTCGACGGGCGGCCGTCGGGCTGCAGGACCGCGCCGCCGTACTGGCCGTGATTGGACTCGATGCGGCCGATGCCGGCCAGCGTCGCCCAGGAGATGCGGCAGCCGGCGTCCGCCTGGCGCATCGCGAGTTCGGCGTTGCCGTACGCGCGTACCGCCCGCGCCGGGATGCCGGTCACCGTCGCGACCTTGGCCGCCCAGCCTTCCAGCGGGTCACCGCCGCCGGAGTGCGCGGCCTGCGGCGCGGTGCCCTGATCGGTCGCGTTCCCGGCGACGATCGCCTTGACCGGTGCGACCGAGCCCGGCCGCACGTCCACGGCCTTGACGCTGAGCGCCGGAATGTCGGTCGTGGTGGGGCTGGCGGTCGGAGCCGCCGCCCTGGTCACGATCCAGATCCCGCCGCCCGCGACCGCGAGCACCGCGACCACCACGGCCAGCCGCACCGCGAGCGCGGCACCCGGCCCGCGCTTGCGGGCAGGCGACGGTTCGGCAGGCGACACGACCGCGGCCGGTACGACGGCCTCGGCCTGCGCCGGGTCGGCGTCCTGCGCGGTGTCAGGGGTCTGTCCGGTGGCGGGCACGAAACTCCGGTCTCCAGCGTGGTGGGGGTTCGCAACACTCAACGAGCCCGCGCAGGTTAGCGTTACGCGCGCGCTGCGATGTCGCTCGCCACGCTGGTTCACTCGACCGAGTAATCCGGCCTCGCCAGCCAGGCTTGCCCTGCCTCGAACGACGCACCGTCCGCCGAGAGGACTCACCCGGCCGGGTTACCCGGCCCGGTATGCGCCGATCGATCCGCTTGGCGGGGTGTCGCGGCTTTTCGGCTGATCCGCCTGTTCGGCCATCGACAGGCACCGGCCGGCGGTCCCGCCTCCGGCGAGCACCCCGAGAGAAATTCCGCGGATGGGCGGCAGCGCCGTCCGATTCCGCAAGCGCGAGAACTTCCGCTGTCCCGCCGCTCAGATGAGCCGGGATCGACGCCATCCGCCGCTCAGCCGCGCTGAGGTGGAAGCCATCCGCCCAGCCAATCCGGCTCGGCCCGCGCCAGCCAGGCAGCCTCCGCCGCGGCATCGCGCTCGGCTCGACCTGGCTCAGCCAGGCCGAGATCCTCAGCCAGCCGAGCGGATTCCCGCTGCCCCGCAACGAAAGCCGCACTTCCGAAAAGAAACCTCCGCCCCGGCTGGGGCGGAGGCGACTTCGTCAGGCCGGTTTCTGCTGGCGGGCGAGCCGGGCGACACACCAGGCCGGCGCGCTGCCGCGGCGCAGGTGCTGCAGAACAGTCATCGGACCGAGCCGACGGGCCAGGTCGGACGGGGCGAGGCCGGCCGCACGGTAATCCAGGGCTCGCTGGTCCAGCGGGCTGATCCCGGCGTCCCACCATTGTTCGGCTTCGGCGACGTCGCCGACCATCTGCCACCATCCGGCAGCGGCGACGAGCAGGTCTTCCGGGACCTCCGGCAGCCGGGCGCGCATCGCGTCCAGGTAGCCGGGGTCGGCGGCCTCGACCGGCGCCCAGCGGGCGGGTCCGGACCGGGCGCGCTGGCCGGGGATGCCGGGCGGAGCGGCCGGCGCGTCGGCGAGCCAGGCGGAAGCGATGCGATCGACCTCCTGCTCCTCGGGGGTCTTCTCGCGCTCGGCCGACCACTGCCGGATCAACGCGTCCACTCCGGGATCTCCGGTCATCCCTGCCTCCTCATCGGTCCCCGACGGGCAGACCTCGACTGTCTGCCCCGTTGCGCGTCCACGACTGGCACCCCACGCGTGACCAGGCGGAAGGCCCGCCGTGACCCGGTTCCCGGGGGATCGGAGAACCGATTGATCACGCAATGTGAGCACCGTAGGGCGGCACCGGGTTTCTCCGCCATACCCCGGACCCGACAAATTCCATGACCAGGCGATTTCAGGGGGCAATCCACCCGGATGGTCGAGCGAAACGGCCGCATCCCAGGACTAGGTGACCGAGCGTGACAAACCCGCCGGGAGATCTCCCGGCGGGCATCGAATTCCGAGGTCAGGCGAAGAGACTCTTGAAGAAGGTGATGATCGCTTCGGCGCCGTCCTTCAGCCAGCCGAGCAGCCGGTGCACCAGGTCCGCGGAGTGGGTCGGCTGCGTGATCAGGAAGAACAGCACGAGGACGACCACTCCGATGATGACGATCTTCTTCAGCCCGCTCGACATGGCTCCATCCCCGTCCGCTCCCCCGGGGCCCCGGGCGGGACGCCGGCCCTGCCCCCGCAGAGTCCTCTCCCACTCTAGTGAGCACCTGACCGGATGGCCCGTCGCCGGCGCAGAACCCACCGGAAAGATCACTCCCGGGTGAGGGCGCGCACCATCGGGTGACACCGCGACCGGAAGCGGCCTGGATAAGCTCCCGCGATGGACGACGGCGCAGTGACTCTCCGCCCGGTGCGCGAGTCCGACCTCGATCTGCTCGAAGCGGTCACCAACGACCCGGAAACGGTCGGCGAGCACCAATGGTTCGGCTGGCACGATCCCGGCTATCTGCGCCGCCAGTGGCGCGACAACGGCATGCTGACCACTGACCACGGCATGCTCGTCCCGACGCTCGGCGAGCGCCCGCTCGGCATCGTCTCGTGGCACCGCACCCGGACCGGCCCGCACACCTACTGCTGGAACATCGGCATGGTCCTGCTGCCGGAGGCGCGCGGACACGGCCTCGGCGCTCA
This sequence comes from Amycolatopsis benzoatilytica AK 16/65, assembly GCF_000383915.1. Lineage (NCBI taxonomy): Bacteria > Bacillati > Actinomycetota > Actinomycetes > Pseudonocardiales > Pseudonocardiaceae > Amycolatopsis > Amycolatopsis benzoatilytica. The sequence continues at coordinate 658,210 of NZ_KB912942.1, read as the reverse complement.
GGCACAGCAGCAGCTGGTGCGCTACCTGTTCGCGCACACCCAGTTCAACCGCGTCGAGGCGAGCACCGAGGTCGGCAACCGGGCCGGGCAGCGGTCGCTCGAAAAAGCGGGGTTCACCCGCGAAGGGGTCCTCCGCGGGTTCGACTTCCGCGACGGGCTTTGGCGCGACCACGTGCTCTACTCGGTGGTCCGCTCCGATCTGCCCGGGTGAGCGCGAACCTCGCGCCCCCGCAGGCCGGGTCCGTGAAGGGAACATTGAGGGACTCTGAGTCCCTCAATGTTCCCTTCACGGCATCTCCCGGCGGTGCGGCACTCACCCGCCGCTCAAGCGATCGCGCCAGCGGTCCGCAGCGCGGCCACTCCTTCCGCGTCGTAGCCCAGCTCCGCCAGTACCTCCGCGGTGTCCGAGCCCTTCTCGTGCGGTGCTTCCGGAGTCGCCGGGGGCGTCCGGTCGAATCGCGGGGCCGGCGCGGGCTGCACGGTGCCGCCGATGTCGACGAACGTGCCGCGCGCCGCGTTCTGCGGGTGTTCGGCGGCTTCCCACGGCGACAGGACCGCGGTCAGGCACGCGTCGGTGCCTTCCGCGCGGGCGACCAGTTCGGCACGGGTGAACCGGCTGACCGCATCGGCCAGGATCTTGCGCAGCCGCGGCCATTGGCTCTGGTCGAGGTGCACTGGCAGGTCCTCGTTCTCCAGCCCGAGCACCTTGACCAGGTCGGCCCAGAACCGCATCTCGATCGCGCCGAGGGCGACGTACTTGCCGTCCGCAGTCTCGTAGGTGTCGTAGAACGGCGCGCCGCCGTCGAGCAGGTTCGTGCCCCGCTCCCCCGGCCACACGCCGGCCGCCCGCATCCCGTGCAGGCTCGTGGTGAGCAGCGCCGCGCCTTCCACCATCGACGCGTCCACCACCTGGCCGCGCCCGGACGTCGTGCGTTCGTGCAGCGCGGCCAGCAGGCCCATGGCGAGCAGCAGGCCGCCGCCGCCGAAGTCGCCGACCAGGTTGAGCGGCGGCACCGGCCGCTCGCCGGCCCGCCCGATCGGGTCGAGCGCGCCGGCGACGCTGAGGTAGTTGATGTCGTGCCCGGCAGCCGAGGCGAGCGGGCCGTCCTGGCCCCAGCCGGTCATCCGGCCGTACACGAGCCGCGGGTTGCGCGCGTGCACCTGCTCCGGGCCGATGCCCATGCGTTCCGCGACGCCGGGCCGGAAGCCTTCGACGAGCACATCGGCGCGGTCGGCCAGCCGCAGCACCAGCTCGACGCCTTCCGGCGTTTTCGTGTTGACGCCGATGGACCGGCGGCCCCGGGCGAGCGGGTCGTTCGGGATGCCGAGCACGTCGGCGCCGGGAGTGGCCCGGTCGATCCGGATCACGTCGGCGCCGAGGTCGGCGAGGATCATGCAGGCGAACGGGGCGGGCGCGAGACCGGCCAGCTCCACCACCCGCAGCCCGGCAAGCGGACCTTGCTTCACGGGAAAGTCCTTTCGCGGCAGCGACGAGGGTCAGAGCGTGCGGGAGATGATTTCCTTCATGATCTCGCTGGTGCCGCCGAAGATCCGGGAGATCCGCACGTCGGTCCAGGCCCGCGCGATGGGGTACTCGGTCATGTAGCCGTAGCCGCCGAAGAGCTGGACGCAGTCGTCCACCACCTTGTTCACCCGCTCGGTGGTCCACAGCTTCGCCATCGCCGCGCCCTGCACGTCGAGTTCGCCTCGGAGATGCCGTTCGATGCACTGGTCGAGGAAGGCGCGGGAGACCGCGGCTTCGGTCGCCGCCTCGGCGAGCTTGAACTTCGTGTTCTGGAAGGTGAAGATCGGCCGGCCGAACGCGGTGCGTTCCTTGGTGTAGTCGATGGTCAGGTTGACGGCGGATTCGAGACCGGCGACCGCGGTCACCGCGATGATCAGCCGCTCCTGCGGCAGCTGCAGCATCAGCTGGACGAAGCCCTGGCCCTCGGCGTCGCCGAGCAGGTTCGCGGCGGGCACCCGGACGTCGTCGAAGAACAGCTCGGCGGTGTCCTGTCCCTTGAGCCCGACCTTGTCGAGCACGCGACCGCGGCGGAAGCCCGGCGTGTCGGTCTCGACCACGATCAGAGACACGCCCTGCGCGCCGGCGTTCGGGTCGGTCTTGCACGCGACCACCACCAGGCCGGCGTGGAAACCGTTGGTGATGAACGTTTTCGCGCCGTTGATCACGTAGTGGTCGCCGTCGCGGACCGCGCGGGTGGTGATGCCCTGAAGGTCTGAACCAGTACCCGGCTCGGTCATCGCGACCGCGCCGACCAGCTCGCCGGTGGCCATCTTCGGCAGCCACTCGCGCTTTTTCGCCTCCGACGCATACGCCAGCAGGTAATGCGCGACGATTCCACTGTGGACGGTGACGCCCCAGGCGCTGTCCCCGGCCCGAGCCTGTTCCTCGTACAGCACGGCTTCGTGGGCGAAAGTGCCGCCGCCTCCGCCGTACTCCTCCGGGATGGAAAGGCAGAGCAGGCCGAGTTCGCCCGCCTTGTTCCAGATCTCCCGGTCCAGTTTCTTCTCAGCCGCCCAGCGCTCCTGGTTCGGCATGAACTCCTTCTGGAGGAACGACCGGGCGAGTTCCCGGAGGTCCTCGAGTTCGGTAGTGCTGCTCCACGAGCTCTTCTGGATCTGCAACGGCACGGCGACGCCTCCTGCTGACTGGAAAACATGACGCTTGGCAGGTAAGTTCTAACCGGAATGTACATCCGAGCCGTCCGGTACGTAAAGCAGGAGCCGCGATGACTGAGGTCGCCCGGGGACACCGCACCCAGGCCGAACGCCGGGAGCAGACGCGCACCGCCCTGCTGGACGCGACGATCGACTGCCTGGTCGACATCGGGTACGCGCGCACGTCGGTGCAGGAAATCTGCGGCCGCGCAGGCGTGTCGAAGGGCGCTGTGCAGCACTACTTCGCCGCCAAGGCCGAGCTGATGGCGGCCGCGGTCGAGCACCTGACCACGAAGCTGCGCACCCAGCTCGCCGCTTCGCTCGTCGATCTGCCCGGCGGCGCGTCCGGGGTCGCGGCAGCGATCGACCTGCTCTGGGAGGGCTACTCGGGCACCCTCTCCACCGCCGTCACCGAACTGTGGGTCGCCGCTCGCACCGACCCGGAGCTGCGCTCCGCGATCCGGCCGGTCGACCGCGCGCTGGGCCGGGCGACGCTGGAGCACATCAGCACCGTCGCCGGCGACCTGCCGAAAGAACGCGCGGAGATGCTGTTCTGGCTGACCGTCAACCTCACCCGCGGCCTCGCCCTGGACGCCGAGCTGGGCGGCGACCCGCGCCGGCGCCGCCAGCTGCTGGAGGAGTGGAAGCGGATCGCCGTGCTGCTGTATTCGGGCGACTAGTTTCCATACCGCCGGTATGGTGTACTCGTCGGTAACACCCGGCCCGCATGGAAGAAGGTGCGCTCAGTGACGAGTACGACCCCGGCGAAGCTGACCGAGCCGCCCCTGCCCTCGACTGTCGGCGGCGTTCCCGGCGCGCCGTCCGCAGCCCGCGCGGCCGCCCTCGTAGCCCGGGTGACCGGCGGTGCCGACTCCGCGCCCGTGCGGATGGCGGCGCCGTTCACCGGCGAGGCGATCGCCTCGCTCCCCCAGGCCGGCGACGCCGAGGTGCGCGCTGCCTTCGCGTCCGCCCGCGACGCACAGCGGGAATGGGCGGCGCTGCCGGTGTCGCGCCGTCAGCAGTTCCTGCTGAAGCTGCACGACCTGGTCCTCGAACGTCAGGCCGAGGTGCTCGATCTGGTGCAGGTCGAGGCCGGAAAGGCCCGGATCGACGCATTCGACGAGGTCAGCGCCACCGTCCTGGTCGCGGCTTACTACGGCAAGCACAGCGCCAAGATCCTCTCCCCCCGGCGCGCGCCCGGCGTCATCCCCGGGCTGACGCGCGCCGGCGAACTGCGCCATCCCAAGGGCGTCGTCGGGATCATCTCGCCGTGGAACTACCCGCTCGCGCTCACCGCGATGGACGTGTTCCCCGCGCTGGTGGCCGGGAACGCGGTCGTGCAGAAGCCGGACAACCAGACCGCGCTGTCCGCCTTGTGGCTGCAGGAACTGGCCGAGAAGGCCGGATTGCCCGCCGGACTGTGGCAGATCGTGCTGGGCCGGGGTTCGGAGATCGGCGACGCCCTGCTGGAGGAATGCGACTACCTCTGCTTCACCGGCTCCACCCCGACCGGCAAGAACCTGGCCGGCCGGATCGCGCAACGGCTGACCAGTTATTCGCTGGAGCTGGGCGGGAAGAACCCGATGCTGGTCCTGCCCGACGCGGACATCGCGAAGGCAGCGGCAGGCGCGGTGACGGCGTGCTTCTCGTCGGCTGGGCAACTCTGCGTGTCGGTGGAACGGATCTACGTGCACGAGAGCGTGCGCGAGGAGTTCACCCGGGAGTTCGTCTCGCGGACGGCAGCGCTTCGGCTGGGCGGTTCGTTGGACTATCGCGCCGTAATGGGGTCGTTGACCTCAGCCAGCCAGCTGAAGACGGTGTCGGCGCACGTGGAAGATGCCCGCGCCAAGGGCGCGAAGGTGCTCACCGGCGGACGGCCGCGGGCGGATCTCGGGCCGCTGTTCTACGAGCCGACCGTGCTGACCGAGGTGAGCGCCGAGATGACCGCGTTCGCTTCGGAGACGTTCGGGCCGGTGGTGTCGATCTACGGGTTCACCGATGTCAACGAGGCGATCGAGCGGGCGAACGACACACCGTTCGGGTTGAACGCCAGCGTCTGGACACGCAACGGCCGGGCGGGCTGGGAAATCGGAGCGCGGCTCAAGGCAGGCACGGTCAACGTCAACGAGGGCTACGCGGCCACGTTCGGAACCGTCGGCGTGCCGATGGGCGGCATGAAGGAATCCGGTGCTGGACGGCGCAACGGCGCGGAGGGCCTGCTCAAGTACACGGAGCCGCAGTCGATCGCCATGCAGCGCGGCATCGGGCTGCGGCCGCCGAAGGGTGTTTCGGGGTCGCTGTGGGCTCGGCTGATGACGGCGAGCATGAAGCTGCTGCGGCGGCTGCCCGGGCGGTGACGACTCGGGGTGCCTGACCCGGTCAGGCACCCCGAAGCTGAGCTGGATGGGCGCGGTTGGCGGCCCACAATGCGGCCTCAGTGCGGCCTCAGTGCGGAGCAGTCAGCAACCCCCGGTCGTAAGCGATGGCCACGGCCTCCGCCCGCCGGCTGGCCCCGAGCTTCGCCATCACCCGAGACAGGTGCACGCTCACCGTCTTCTCGCTGATGTAGAGCTCCTCTCCCACCTGCCGGTTCGTCCGCCCCAGCGCGACCCGCTCCAGCACGTCCCGCTCCCGGTCGGTCAGCGGATTCACCGCGGCGCGCACCGGCGGCACCGCCTCCACGCCGACCAGCTCCACCCGAGCCCGCCGCGCCAGCGCACGCACCGCGTCCCGCAGCGGCACCGCGTCCAGCGTCATCGCGACCGAATGCGCCGCCTCCAGCACCTCCGCCGCGCCGGGCTGTCCCGCCGCCAGCAACGCCTCCCCTTGCCGCCACCGGCACACCGCCTGCTCGTACACCGCACCGTAGGAAAACGCCTCCGCCGCCTGGCCCCACAGCGCCGGATCAGCCGTCCCTTCCAGCGCGGACGCCGCCGCTTCCGCCCGGGCCAGCCACGCCCGTCCTTCCGGCCCCATCGTCCCCGACCGCGGATGTCCCTCCGCCGCACAGCGCCGCGCATGCTCCAGCAGCCGCCGTCCGGCCGCGACAAATCCGTCCGCCGCCTCCCGGTCGCCCTTGGCCCGCGCCTCCGCGGCCAGCGTCGCGGCCGACGGCAGCCCCAGCGCCGCGATCCGGATCCCGCCGAGCAGCATCGGCTCGATCTTCTCCAGCCACCGCAGCAACTCCTCGGTGACCCGCAGCGCCTCGACGTGCTCGCCGCGCCACGCCGCCAGCTCGATCGCCGCGTCCCCAGCGGCCGTCGCGATCTGGATGTCGGCCATCCACTGCTGCCGAAGGCCAGGCAATGCCTTGGCCACGTCGTCGAACCGGCCGCGCGCCACCAGGAACAGCGCCCAGTTGGCGATAATCCGGGCGGCGACCGCGCTCGACACCCCGCGTCCGGCACGACCGGCAGCGTCTTCCTTCGGCCAATCCCCGCTGAGATAACGCAGGTACAGCAGCCGGGCCCGCAACTCCAACCCGTAGGTGCTCCAGGTGAGCCCGGTCTCCTCCGCCCGCGCGACGCCCCGTGCCGCGTGGACGCGCGCCGAGTCCATTTCGGCCTGATCGTCATAGCTGAGCGCGAGGAAGTACATCGCGCGGAGCTCTACGTTCAACGCTCCAGCCTCGCGCGCCTTGCGTTCGGCCTCGCGCAAGCGTTCGCGAGCCTCCACCGTATCGCCCGCGCTGTCCGCGAGCGTGCCAATCGTGATCAGCGCCGACGCTTCCGGCCCGACCGCACCTACCGCCCGCGCATCCGCGACCGCGGTGAGCGCGCTGTCCATCGCCTCCTCCGGCAGATCCCGCACCCGCTGGAACCCGGCACGCGACGCCAGCACCCAGGCGCGCGCGGCACTCGGCTCCCGCTCGGCGACCAGCTCCCACGCCCGGTCGATCGACCGTACTGCCTCGTCGAAGGTGCCTTCCAGCGCGAGCAACGTCTCTGCCAGCCGACGCCAGACCTTCGCCGCCACCTCCGGCGCGGTGTCCGGCGTCAGCGCCTCGGTGGCCGACCGCGCGTACGCCACCGCTCGTTCCGGCTCGCCCGACGTACCCGCGAAATAGGAAGCTTCGTTGAGCAGTTTCAGCTCGTTCGTGCCTTCGGGGCGGTTCTCCGGAGCGACGGCGTCCCAAATGGACTGTGCCTGCTCGATGTGCCGCAACGCGGCACCGGGGGCGCCCAGCTTCTCCGCCTCGCAGGCAGCTCGCAGCAAAGCGGGAAGAGCGGTGTCGAAATCCCGGCTCTCCAGGCTGTGGAAAGCCAGCTTCGCGTCGTGCCCGCGACCTTGCGGCGTCGACTTGATCCGCGCCGCGTAACCAGCGTGCATCCGCGTGCGCTCGCCGGGCAGCAGGTCCGCGTAGACCGCTTCCTGCAGCAGGGCGTGGCGGAAAGCGTAGAAACCGTCCTCGATCACCAGCAGGTGGTGTTGCACGGCTTCGCGCAGCGCTTCGTCCAGTTCCAGCTCGCCGATGCCGGCGACCTGCGCGAGCGCCGCGTGCGACACCGTTTCGTTCGCCACCGAGATGACCCGCAGCACGCGGCGGGTCTCGGCCGGGAAGCGCTCCAGCCGGGCGAGCAGCACCTCGGCGAGCCCGGCTGGCAGGTCTTGGCAGTCAGTTCCGGTGGCGAGGAGCTCCTCCACGAAGAACGGATTGCCCTCGGACCGCTCGGCGATGTCCGCGATCACGTCCGGCGACAGCGGTTCCTCGGCGAGCGCCGCCACGAACGCGCGTGCGTCGGCCGGTGCCAACGGGGCCAGCGCCACCTGCTCCACAGTGGCCAGCCGAACCAGTTCGGACAACGTGCCGCGCAGCGGATGCCGGCGGTGCACGTCTTCCTCGCGATAGCTGACGACCACCAGCAGCCGCTGCGCGCGCAGCCGGCTCAGCAGGAAGGACAGCAGGTTGCGCGTAGAGGAATCGGCCCAGTGCAGGTCTTCCAGCAGCAGCACCACCGGCTGCTCCTGGCCGACCTCGGTCAGCACCCCCAGTACCGCGTCGAACAGCTGGAGCTGACCGAGATCTTGCTCCGGACGGATCCGGCGGACGCCCTCTCGCTCCCCCTCGGAAACCTGCCCTTGGTCCCCCGCCACCGGCTTCGGCTCGCCGCTTTGCGGCAGCAGCATGCTGAGCGCGGTCCGCGCCCGCACCGCGGCGGCCACCGCCGGATCGGACGACGCCCCGAGCGGCGAGAGCGCCTCGGCGAACGGCAGGTAGGGCAGACCGCCGTCGCGCACGTCGATGCAGCGGCCGGTGAGCACCAGCGCGCCGCATCCCGCGGCGTGCTCGCCGAGCGCGGTGAGCAGGCGGGTTTTGCCGACGCCGGCGTCGCCCGCGATCAGTACCGCCCCTGCTTCCCCGCGCTCCGCGCGCGCGAAGGCGGCACGCAGCCGCCGCATCTCATGAGTGCGGGCTACGAGCGGGATACCGGATCCGAGACGAGGCACAAGATGCATTCTCGCCTACCCCTCTGACAGTTCCGGCATGGATTTCCGGGCGATGTGCGGTTCGGACCGTGATCTCCGTGACCAGTCCGCTCCGCGGTCCGTGCAGGGCCCCTTGCGGGAACCCAAGTCCCTCAAGGGGCCTTTCACCGACGATGGGGCGGAGCGAGCGGCCGATCTGGTCCCGACCCCGATCATTGCGAGCCCCGGCTTACGCGTGTTGTCGGGCGCGCGCCTCCGGTACCGCCGCTGTCCGCTGATCCCCGACCGGCACCGCCGCGGTTCGTCGTTGCTGACGCGGCACCTCGACCTGCGTCGTGCGGTGCGTGCGCACCCAGCGCACCACGCGGTTGCCGCGGCTCAGCCGGGCCTGGCGGGCGCTGCGGCGCAGCTCGGCCATCCGGTAGTCCACCTCGGCGCGAGTCGCGTCCCAGTTGTAGTCGCTCATCGTTGTCTCCCCAGCTCGGGCGTCGTTCTCTGTCGACGTCTACTTTCGTGCTGAGGGGCCGCCCCGGACATCAGGTGATCACCTACCCCTGGACGCGAAAAGACCCCTTACCCGCGCAGCCGACCGGAGATCTCCAGGTCGAGCTGGGTAAGGGGTCTCAGCTGAGCGAACTGCTCAGGACTCGCCAGGGGCGTCGGCGCGCACCGCGTCGAGCAGTCCCTGCCAGCCGGCCGCGGGCAGCCGGAAGGCACCGCCTTCGGGGTCTTTCGAATCGCGCACCGCGGCACCGCCGTCAACAAAGGCGACCTCGACGCAGTCGTTGCCTCCGCCGCTGTAGCTGCTCTTGCGCCACTGGGCTCCGGAAAGGTCCGGCCTCATGCTCCCCACATCCTCACTGTCTCGGGGCGAGTGTCCCCGGTTACTGGTCGGCCGCGGCGGCCAGTTCGGCGAACCGGCCGGCCGCGTCGGTGATCAGAGCCACCGAATCGTCCGGTTTGAGCGCGGCTGCGCGCAGGTGGTCGAACATCAGCGCGTAGCGCCGGACGTCTTCGGGCTGTTCGAGGTACAGGCCGCTGGAAGTGCTGTCGTCGACGTAGACGACATCGGGGTCTGCCTGCTCGGGGAAGCCCATGATGAGGAACGGTCCCTCCATGCCGGGATGCGCTCCGGCGCCGAACGGCACGACCTGAACGGTCACGTTCGGCTTCTCCGCCATGGCGGTGATCCGGTACAGCTGCTCGGCCATCACCTCGGGGCTGTCGACCACTCGGTGCAGCACCGCCTCGTCGATCACCGCCCAGTACTCCGGCGGAGGATTCTCGTTCAGCAGCTGCTGGCGGGCCATCCGCGCGGCCACGCGGCGGCGGATCTCGGCCTCCTCGGCGTCCGGGCGCAGCGCGCGGATCACCGCGAACGCGTACCGCTCGGTCTGCAGCAGCCCGGGCACGAGCAGCGCCTGGAACGCCCGCAGCGAGCTCGCGTCCGCCTCCAGACCGACGAACGTGCCGGTGAACACCTCGTTGTAGGCGTGCCACCAGCCGCGTTTGCGGGCTTCGCGCGCCAGCTGGACGAGCGCCTCCTGCTCGTCGCCGATGATGCCGTAGAGCGCCAGCATGTCCCGTGCGTCGCGCGGGGTGACGCCGACGTGACCGGTCTCGATCCGGCTCACCTTCGACGCCGAGCACTCCAGCTTTTCGCCGACCTCGTCGATCGTGAGGTCGGCGGCTTCGCGCAGCCTCCGCAGCTCGCTCGCGAGGCGCCGGCGGCGAACGGTCGGTCCCTGGCCTCTCGCCACGACAGCACCTCCGGTCCGTATTGTTGCCCGCACTGCATATCTAACCAGCAGATCGGCTAGTCAGTGGAGTATTAACACCGGGTATTCCCGCCGGCCCGGGCGGACGGTGCCGTTGCCTGCTTCCGACCTGCATTATGCAGAGTGCGCTTGTACTCTGGCATCTTGCGGGCCGACGCGCGAATCAAGCCGCGCCGACGGCCCTGAGCAGGGTAGACGACGGCCGTCCGGAGCCTTTCGCGGGATCGCGGGAAACCGGCCGGCAGGGTGTCCGGGGCCGCCCCCCGACCGGTCCCGGGCACCTTCCTCCCGGCACCGAGTATTACTCAGACGTGTTTTCCCCGCGCAATTCCGCCTCGGCGGCGGGGTGATTTCCGGCCATTCCCGCGCGGATCACCACTCTCCGTGGCCCCTCGCGCCCTCATCGGACCCGCAGCAGTCCTTCTTGGACGACCGTGGCGACGTGCAGCCCGTCGCGGGTGAAGAACCGGCCGGTCGCCAGCCCGCGGGCGCCCGAGGCGTTCGGCGAGGTGCTGTCGTAGAGGAACCATTCGTCGGCGCGGAACGGGCGGTGGAACCACAGCGCGTGGTCCAGGCTGGCGCCCAGCACCTGGTCGACGTCCCAGTACACGCCGTGGCGGGCCAGCACCGAATCGAGCAGCGTCATGTCCGAGGCGTAGGTGAGCACGCAGACGTGCAGCAACTGCTCGGACGGCAGCGTGCCGTCGGCGCGCATCCAGACCCGGTTGTTCGCCGGGGGCGCGCCGGTGGTGCGGGTGACCCACGGCGGCTCGCTGATGTAGCGGATGTCGATCGGCCGCGGGTGGTCAGCGAAGCGCAGGCCGTAGCCCGCGGTGCGTTCCGGGAAGGTCGGCAGCGTCTCCGGAGCGGGCACGTCCGGCATCGTCTCGGAGTGCTCGATGCCCCGCTCGTCCTTCTGGAACGACGCGGACAGCGAGAAGATCGCCTTGCCGTGCTGGACCGCGACGACGCGGCGGGTGGTGAACGAGCGGCCGTCACGGATCCGGTCCACCTCGTACACGATCGGGACGCTCGGGTCGCCGCCGCGGATGAAGTACGCGTGCAGAGAATGAACCCGTCGCTCCTCCGGCACGGTCCGCCCGGCGGCGACGAGCGCCTGCCCGGCGACCTGCCCGCCGAACACCCGCACCGGCGAATGCGCGGGCGAGACGCCGCGGTAGATGTTCTCCTCGATCTTCTCCAGGTCGAGCAGCGCGACGAGCTTGTCCAGCACCGGCTGCCCGCCGCCACCGGGGCTCGTGTCGAGTCCGGTGGCGGCTTTCCTGGCCATCTCAGTCATGCCGGAACTGTATGCGCAAGGGTTCCGGCACGTCCTTTATGCGTGGTCGTCTTCACCGAGCCGGTGGACGTGGATCAGGTTGGTCGAGCCGACCGTCCCGGGCGGGGAGCCCGCCACGATCACCACGAGGTCGCCGCGCTGGTACTTGCCCATTTCCAGCATCGCGTGGTCGACCTGCTGGATCATCTGGTCGGTGGAGTCCACTCGCGGCACGATCTGGGTCGTGGTGCCCCAGGTGAGCGCCAGCTGGCTGCGCACGCTCTGCTCCGGCGTGAACGCCATCAGCGGCAGCCGGGTGTGCAGCCGCGCGAGGCGGCGCACGGTGTCGCCGGACTGCGTGAACGCCACCAGCGCCTTGGCGTTGAGCCGCTCGCCGATGTCGCGAGCGGCGTAGGAGATGACACCCCGCTTGGTGCGCGGCACGTGCGACAGCGGCGGCACGACCGGCGAATCGGTCTCGACCGCTTCGACGATCCGGCCCATCGTCTGGACCGTCTCGATCGGGTAGCGGCCGACGCTCGTCTCGCCGGACAGCATCACCGCGTCCGCGCCGTCGAGAACCGCGTTCGCGACGTCGGACGCCTCGGCGCGGGTCGGCCGGGAGTTGCTGATCATCGACTCCAGCATCTGGGTGGCGACGATGACCGGCTTCGCGTTCTCGCGGCAGATCTGGATGGCGCGCTTCTGCACCAGCGGGACCTGCTCGAGCGGCAGCTCGACGCCGAGGTCGCCGCGGGCGACCATCACCGCGTCGAAGGCGAGCACGATGGCCTCGAGGTTGTAGACCGCCTCGGGCTTCTCGATCTTCGCGACGACCGGCAGCCGGCCCCTGCCGACCCGGTCCATCACCTGATGCACCAGGTCGATGTCGGCCGGCGAGCGGACGAAGGACAGCGCGATGAAGTCGACGCCCAGCTGCAGGGCGAACTCGAGGTCCTCGATGTCCTTCTCGGACAGCGCGGGCACCGAGACGTCCATGCCTGGCAGCGACACGCCCTTGTTGTTGCTGACCGGACCGCCCTCGGTCACCTCGCAGACCACGTCTTGGCCCTCGACAGCCTTGACCACCAGGCCGACCTTGCCGTCGTCGACCAGCAGCCGGTCGCCCGGCTTGGCGTCCTTGGCGAGGCCCTTGTAGGTGGTGGAGACCCGGTCATGGGTGTCGGCGACGTCCTCGACGGTGATCCGGACGACGTCCCCGGTGTGCCATTCGGCCGATCCGCTGGCGAACGTGCCCAGCCGGATCTTCGGTCCCTGCAGGTCGGCGAGAATCCCCACCGCCCGGCCAGCCTCGGCGGCCGCGGACCGGACCAGGTCATAGACCTGCTTGTGGTCGCTGTGGCTGCCGTGGCTGAAGTTCATCCTCGCGACGTCCATTCCGGCGTCGACGAGTGCCCGCATCTTTTCCGGTGTGTTCGTTGCGGGACCCAGCGTACAAACGATCTTCGCGCGTCGGCTCACGTCCGGGAGCCTAGTCGCTCGACGCGCTCGCGTCTGTACCGATCCCGAAACTCCCGGGGAAGAGGACGGGAAGGATTCAGTGCGGGGTAACCGGCACAGCGAGTACGGCGGTGACGGAAACCGGGAAGGAGAACCACCCGAGGGGGTGAGCACGCGCGCCGATTCCGGGCCTGCCCACCGTCCCGGCTCCGCGGCCGCCCTTCACTGCCTCAGCACCACCGCCGCCCGTCGCCGGCCCGGCACCACCGGCGCCCGCCACCGCCTCAGCGGCGAGGCTGCTCGCTGATCCCGACGTGGTCGCGTGCCCACTCGTTGAACTTCCGCAGCTGCCGCCAGTGCTTGCGGACCCGGTCCAGCGCCTCGCGTTCGTGCAGGAAGTCGTCCGGTTCCCAGGACCGCGCCGCGTACACCGAGCGGTGGCGCAGCAGGTCGATGCGGGGGTGGTCCTCGGCGTAGCCGCGCGGGCGGGACTTCAGCCGGTCGCCGAGGATTTCCCAGCCTGCTTTGCGCAGGCTCGCCAGGATCTTCTCCAGCTCCGGCCCGTGCAGCTCGGTGTCCACCGCGGTGCGGTAGCGGGCCAGCTGGTCCGATGCCAGGTGGAAGCAGCCGCCGCCGACGCGCAGGCCGGCCGGGCCCACCTCGACGTAGTACGCGCCGCCGCCGCGGCCGGATTCGATCACGCCGCCGCAGTGGGTCTTGTACGGCGTCTTGTCGCGGGCGAACCGGACGTCGCGGTACGGGCGGAACACCTTCGGCTCGCCGAAGCCCTCGCTGAACTCCGGTTCCAGCTCGCCGAGCAGCGCCGTCATCGGATCCCGGACGTGCTCCCGGTAGATCTCGACGTGGTCGTCCCAGTACGCCTTGGTGTTGTCCGCGAGCAGCCCGTCGTAGAACTCGACGGCGTGCTCTCCGAATCCGCTGAACTTCACCCCCAGCACGATAAACCGGGGCGCCGACAGAATCGGCGCCCCGGCCGCACCGGACCTACTTCGCGAGCGCGCTGATCAGCTCGCCGTTCGCGGTGTCCCCGGACAGCTCCCAGAAGAAGGTGCCGCCGAGACCCTGCGCCTTCGCATACGACGTCTTGCCCGCGATGGTCGACGGGGTGTCGTAGCTCCACCAGTTCGAGCCGCACTTGGCATACGCGGTGCCCGCGACGGTGCCGGTGACCGGACAGCTCGCCTTGAGGATCTTGTAGTCCTCGATGCCCTGCTCGTACTTGCCCGGTGCCGGTCCGGTCGCGGCGCCGCCCGGCGCGGACTGGGTCACCCCGGTCCAGCCTCGGCCGTAGAAGCCGATGCCCAGCAGCAGTTTCGCCGGCGGAACACCCTTGGTCTTCAGCTTCTGGATCGCGTCGTCGCTGGAGAAGCCCTTGACCGGGATGCCGTCGTAGGACGTAAGCGGCGAGTGCGGCGCGGTCGGCCCCTGCGCCGCCCAGCCGCCGAAGAAGTCGTAGGTCATCACGTTGTACCAGTCGACGTACTGCGAGGCGCCCGCGTAGTCAGTCGCGTCGATCTTGCCTCCGGCGCTGCCGTCCGCGGTGATCGCGGCGGTCACGAGCTTCGACGGGCCGAACTTCGCGCGCACCGCGGCCAGCAGCTTCTTGAACGCGTCCGGGCCGCTGGTGTCGCAGGTGAGGCCGCACGCGTTCGGGTACTCCCAATCGAGGTCGATGCCGTCGAACAGACCGGCCCACTTCGGGTCGTTGACCAGGTTGTAGCAGGAGTCGGCGAACGCCGCCGGGTTCTTCGCGGCCTGCCCGAACCCGCCGGACCAGGTCCAGCCGCCGAACGACCAGATGATCTTCAGGCCGGGATGCTTGGCCTTCAGCTTCTTCAGCTGGTTGAAGCTGCCGGCGAGCGGCTGGTCCCAGGTATCGGCGACGCCGTCGACGCTGCCCGCCGCGTCATAGGTCTTCTGGTAGTCGGCCCAGGCGTCGCCGATCGCGCAGCCGCCGCCGGTGACGTTGCCGAACGCGTAGTTGATGTGCGTCAGCTTGCTCGCCGAGCCGGAGGTCTCGATGTTCTTGACGTGGTAGTTGCGGTCGTAGACGCCCCAGTCGGTGAAGTACCCGACCACCTTCCCGGCCGCCGCCTCCGGTCTCGCGGGCGCGGCCGTCGAAGCGGCCGGAACGAGCGCGGCCGCGGCGGCGAACGCCGCGGTCGCCAGCCCGGCCAGTGCCAGCAGGCGTTTTCTGCGCAAGCGAAGCATTTCGGCTCCCTTTCGAAGAGTCACGACAGGTGACGGATCGGTAACAGAGCGGGACGCACTCACCGTAAATGGACTAGACCACTAGGTCAATGGTTCAGACCATAAAACGGACATTCGTCGGTACCCGCATGCCTTGACAGGCATATGCGGGGCGGGGCAAATTCCCGGAGTGATGCAGACCTTCGACGTGCTGGCCGAGCCCCGCCGCCGCGCCCTTCTCGACCTGCTGCTCGAGGGCGAGCGGTCGGTCGGCGAACTGGTGGCCGAGCTGCAGCTCAGCCAGCCCGCAGTGTCCAAGCACCTGCGGGTGCTGCGGGAAGCCGGCCTGGTGACGGTGCGCGTATCCGCGCAGCGGCGCTGCTACCGGCTGCGCGCCGAACCACTGGCCGAAGTAGACGCTTGGCTCGCCCCGTACCGGCAGTTCTGGGCAGACCGCCTCGACGCGCTGGAACGACGGCTCGATGAAGCCGACTGAGGAGGACGCGGTGATCCGAGCGGACGGCCGGACCGCCGCGTTCTCCTCAGTCGGCGCGAACAAGGGCGGGCGGAACCGCCGTGCCCTTCCGCTTCCCGCGGTCGCGATCCTCGGTGCCACCGGCGGACGGGGCAGCGAAAGCGGCCCTCCTGATCGCGGCTCGGTCAGCGACCCAGCACCCGCCGCGCGAGAGCGAGTGCTGGATCGCGCCCGGCGGCGAGGTCGTCCGGGGCGAACACCGGGACCGGGAGGTCCGGGCCGATCCCGGTGCCGTCGTAGGTGCGCCCGTGCGGATCGAGGTACTCCTCGTTCGGCAGCGACACGGTCCAGCCCGGTTTCGGCAACGCCCGGTCCAAAGTGTCCGAGAAGGCGCCCTGTGTGGACTGTCCGATGAGGACTGGCCGCGGCTGCCGGTTCAGCAGTGCCTGCAGGAAGGTCTCCCCCGCCGAGACATCCAGGTTGCCGGTGAGCACCGCGAGCGGACCGCGGTACCGGGGTGCGACGGCGGGCTGGACGAAAAACGGCTGCGCAACGGTGAACCGGGACGGGTCGTCCGGGTCGTTGCGGGCCCGTTTGGCATAGGCGTAGTGCGGGACGTCCGTCAGCCGGGCCGCGACCTGCAGCCCGAGCGGGTCGTCGCCGCCGCCGTTGACGCGCAAGTCGAGTATCAAACCGGACCGCTGATGGCCCGGCGTGAAGATTTCGTCCAGCGCCTTGGCCAGGATCTTGCTGCTCTCGGCGAATGTGCCGGCGTAGTCGTGGAAACCGGTGATCCGCAGATACCCGAGACCGCCGGGCAGATCGGCGTAGGCGAGGGCGCCGCCGGCCCAGGTTCGCGTCGGAACACCCAGATTGGCGTCGGCGACGGCGATCGCGCGCGGGACGGTCTTGCCCGGGTCCGGGGTGCCGGGACGCGGCGAGGCGCAGTGCTGGCCCGGAGCGGACAAGGCGACGTGAGCATCGTGCAGCGGGCGGATCAGCCCGCAAAGAACGTCGTAAAGCCGGTCTGGGTGCGCGGCGACCTCGCGGCGGGCAGCGTCCCCTTCGGACTGCCAGTCGACGCCTTTCGCGCGGAAGAACGGATAGTTCTCGGCGAAGGTGTGCCAGAAGACGTCGAAAGTGGACAGCTCATTCGCCGGAACCCGGCACTCGCGCGGCAATCCGCCGGGGACCCGGCGAAGCGATCGCACGCCCAGATTGTCGTCGAACGTCATCGCGCCGGGGCGGATCGTGACGACGGAGCCCTCGTTGGTCGCGAAGGTCGTGCCGTCGCCGGTGCCGGACAGCGAACCGGGCAGGCAGCTGACTTTGGTGACGTCGTAAGTACTCAGTTTTCCGCCGGACACTTGGACGAGCTGCCCGTATCCGACAGTGCGCCATACTCCGTCCACAGTGGAGTGAGGCAGCGCGACAGTGGAGAGCAGGGCCAGTCCGGCCAGGAGGATTCGCACCCCGCGAGCCTAAAAAGAGCCGGGGGCGCACGGAATACCGCACGCCCCCGGCAGCGCGGTGGGGACAGCCCCACCTCCCGGGAGAACTCTCAGCCGAAGAAGACTTCGGCTTCCTGGTAGCGCTCCAGCGGAACCGTCTTCAGCTCGGCGGTCGCCTCGGAAAGCTTCACGCGGACGATGTCAGTGCCCTTCAACGCGACCATCACCCCGAAGTCGCCGTCGGCGACCGCGTCCACCGCGTGCAGGCCGAAGCGAGTGGCGAGGACCCGGTCGTACGCGGTCGGGGTGCCGCCGCGCTGCACGTGGCCGAGCACGACAGCCCGCGATTCCTTGCCAGTGCGCGCGGAGATCTCGTCGGCGAGCCAGTTGCCGATGCCGCCGAGCCGCACGTGACCGAACGCGTCCTTCTCGCCGGTCAGGAGCTTCTCCTCGCCGCCCTCGGGCAGCGCGCCCTCGGCGACCACGATGATCGGCGCGTACTCCTTCTCGAACCGGCGCTCGACCCACTGCACGACCTGGTCGACGGAGAACTGCCGCTCCGGAACCAGGATCACGCTCGCGCCGCCGGCCAGGCCGGAGTGCAGCGCGATCCAGCCGGCGTGGCGGCCCATGACCTCGATGACGAGCGCGCGGTGGTGCGATTCGGCCGTAGTGTGCAACCGGTCGATCGCTTCGGTGGCGATGGACACCGCGGTGTCGAAGCCGAACGTGTAGTCGGTCGCGCCGAGGTCGTTGTCGATCGTCTTGGGCACGCCGACCACGCCGATGCCGTCGTCGGTCAGCCGCTTCGCGACGCCCAGGGTGTCCTCGCCGCCGATCGCGATCAGCGCGTCGACACCCTGATCGGCGAGCACCTGGCGGATCTTCTCCACCCCGCCCTCGACCTTGTACGGGTTCGTGCGCGACGACCGGAGGATGGTGCCGCCGCGGGTGAGGATGTCCTCGACGTCGGCGAGGCCGAGCGGCCGGCTGTCGCCGGTCAGCGGACCCTGCCACCCGTTGCGGAAACCGACGAACTCCCAGTCGTGCACCTCGATGCCTTTGCGGACCACCGCGCGGATCACCGCGTTCAGGCCGGGGCAGTCACCGCCACCCGTCAGCACACCGACACGCATCTGCTTCCTCCGTCTTCGTTACAGGGATCACAGCTCCGCGCCAAGCGTAGCGGTTTTCATCTGGATCGGTGCAGGCCGGACCACCTGCCCAATCGGTCCGGACAGGGGCCGGCACGGGCTGTGCTACGGTGGCGGCGTGCAGCGCTATTTCTGGTTTACGAAGCCGGCCCCGGGTGGGCCCGGCGGCGTGAACCTGCGCTGACCCCCACCCGAGCCGGATATCGCACCGGCTCGGCGAATCCCCCGCGGGTCGGTTTCCCTCAGAAAGGAACCCCCGCGCCATGACCTCCCGTCTCGTCGCCGCCCCCGCCGACACGAGCACTCTCGACCACCGCCGCACTACGTCGGTCAGTCCGCTGATTTCGCCCGCGCTGCTGCGCGAAGACCATCCGGTCGACGCCGCGGTCGCGAAGGTCGTGCAGAACGGCCGCGCCGAAACCGTCGACATCCTCGACGGCCGCGACGACCGCCTCGCCGTCATCGTGGGCCCGTGCTCGGTGCACGACCCCGAAGCCGCGCTCGACTACGCCCGCCGCCTCGCCGCCAAGGCCGAGGCGCTGCGCGACGACCTGCACATCGTGATGCGGGTGTACTTCGAAAAGCCGCGCACCACGCTGGGCTGGAAGGGCCTGATCAACGACCCGGACCTGGACGGCACGTTCGCCGTCAACAAGGGCCTGCGGATGGCGCGAAAGCTGCTTCTCGACGTGTCCGCGCTCGGACTGCCGGTGGGTTGCGAATTCCTCGACCCGATCACCCCGCAGTTCATCGCCGACATCGTCACCTGGGGTTCGATCGGTGCGCGCACCGCGGCCAGCCAGGTGCACCGGCAGCTGTGCAGCGCGCTGTCGATGCCGGTCGGCATCAAGAACTCGACCGAGGGCGACATCCAGGTGGCCGTGGACGCCACCCGCGCGGCCGCCGCGTCGCACGTGTTCCCGGGCATCAACACCGACGGCCTCGCGGCACTGATGACGACCGCCGGAAACCCGGACTGCCACGTCATCCTGCGCGGCAGCTCGGCCGGCCCGAACCACGACCCGGCATCGGTCGCGGAGACCCTCGGCCGGCTCGCGAAGTCCGGCCTGCCGGAGCGCCTGGTCATCGACGCGAGCCACGGGAACAGCGGCAAGGACCACGTCCGCCAGGGCGAGGTCGTGCGGGAACTGGCCGGGCGGATCGCCGCCGGGGAACGCGGGATCGCCGGGCTGATGATGGAGAGCAACCTGGTGGCCGGACGGCAGGACCTGGTGCTGGGGCGGGCGGACGAGCTGACCTACGGGCAGTCGATCACCGACGCCTGCCTGGACTGGGACGCGACCGGGGACCTGCTGGACACGCTGGCCGGGGCGGTGCGGGCACGCCGGTAAGGGCCCGGGCCGTCCGAGGCAGTGGTTGCGCCCGTCGCGGGGCCGGGCAGCGCCGTAGGCGGCGACCCCACGGGCCGTGGCCACGCGGCGGCCGATCCCGGCAAGTCCGTGAATGGCCGCTTGAGGGAATCTGATTCCCTCAAGGGGCCCTTCACAGACCACCTGCCACGGAGCGCGGAGGCCGGGCCACGGACCGAGCCCGCGGCCACGCGGCGGCCGGGAACCGGCCGTCACCGCCGCCGAAAAGCCGCCTCGATGACGTCCCACCGCTGCAGGTTGTGCTTCGCGTCGGCCAGCGCGTCATGCTGGTCGGTAGGCGCGGCCGGCAGCTTGGGCTTCCCCGCGTCCTCCCACCGCTGGCGCAGATCCCGGGTGAACCGCGGCAACTGCCGGGGCAACGCGGGCATCGGTCCCCACAGCTGCGCGAGCGCGACGTGGTCGTAGGCGGCGAACCAGGCCCACAGCTCGATCCCGCCCGGCGGCTTGCCGAAGAACTCCAGCAGGTCGGCCCGGATCCGTTCCCGGCTGCGCCAGGCCGGGTCGGCCGGCGAGGGCAGCTTCGGCAGCACGTTCTCGCGTACCCAAGCCCCGGCCCGGCCAGGGTCGAAATCGGTGGACACGGCGTAGAACTCGCGGCCGCGTTCGTCAACGACACCGATCGACACCAGGTCGATCGTCACGCCGTCCTCGATGAATTCGGTGTCGTAGAAAAAACGCACCGAGAGAAGGTATCAGCGCCGCTCGGCGGACCGGCCGAGCGGCTAGCTCGCCTTCGTTTCGGGCACCCGGTCAGCGTCGCGCGCCGAGGTCTGCGGCGGCACCGCCGGTTTTACCCCGGCCGCTTCCGCGGCGAGCAGTTCCTTCGCCTTCGCCGCGTAAATGTCCACGTACTCCTGGCCGGACAGTTCCATCAGCGCGTACATGATTTCGTCGGTGATCGAGCGCTCGATGAACCGGTCCCCGGCCAGCCCGTCGTAGCGGGAGAAGTCGAGCGGTGTGCCGAAGCGCACCTCAAGCCGGCGCGGCCACCACATCTTGGAGCCGATCGGGTTGACCTTGTCGGTGCCGATCATCGCGACCGGCACGACGATGCCGCCCGAGTCGAGGATGATCCGGGCGACGCCGGTCTTGCCCTTGTACAGCCTGCCGTCCGGGGAGCGGGTGCCCTCCGGGTAGATGCCGAGCAGGTGGCCTTCCTTGACCAGCCGGGTGGCGGTGTCGAGCGCGGCCTGCGCGGCGTTGCCGCCGGAGCGGTCGATCGGGAACTGGCCGACGCCGGTGAAGAACCACTTCTTGAGCAGGCCCTTGAACCCGGGCTCGGTGAAGTACTCGGACTTCGCCGGGAAGGTGACCTTCCGCTTCACCCGCAGCGGCATGAAGAACGAGTCCGCCACCGCCAGGTGATTGCCGGCGAGGATCGCGCCGCCGGTCTCGGGGATGTTCTCCGCCCCGACGACCTTCGTGGGCCACAGCGTCTTCAGCAGCGGTCCGATGAACACCCACTTCATCAGCCAGTACAGCACCGGGTTCCAGTCCTTTCCTGCCCGAGCGGGCCCCGGCAGGTCAGGGTACGGAACAAGCACCGGCCGGCACAACGCGAGAACGCGCGGTCACCCGGGGGCAGCGACCGATCTCACAGCGGGACGGGCGGCGTCCGGCTTCGCAGAGCCGTCCCCACAACCCGGCTCCGTCGTGAGAGCATGGGAGGACTCCACCGTTTCGATCGGAAGGCGTTCGTCATGGGCGTGCTCGCCGGCGCGGAACCGTTCTCCTTCCCGGGCTCCTCCGGGGCCGGCTTCCTGCTCTGCCACGGTTTCACCGCGACGCCGGCCGGCATGCGCGGCTGGGGGGAGCACCTGGCGCAGGAGGGCTTCGCGGTGCGCTGCCCGCTGCTGCCCGGCCATGGCACGCAGTGGCGCGACCTGAACCGGACGACCTGGCAAGACTGGTACGGAACGGTCCGCGAAGCGCTGCTGGCGCTGCGCGCGGAATGCGACCAGGTGTTCGTTGGCGGGATGTCGATGGGCGGGACGCTCGCGCTGCGGCTCGCCGAGGAGTTCGGCTCGGAGCTTTCCGGGATCGTGCTGGTCAACCCGTCGGTCACCCGGCTCAGCCTGGACGCGAAGATCCTGCCGCTGTTCTCCCGCGTCGTGCCGTCTGTGCGCGCGATCGGGAACGACATCGCGAAGCCGGGCGAGACCGAACTGGCCTATCCGCGCACGCCGGTGCGCGCCGCGGCGAGCCTGGCCAAGCTGTGGAAGATCGTGCGGGCCGACCTGCCGAAGGTGACGCAGCCGGTGCTGCTGCTGCACTCTCGGGTCGACCACGTCGTGGAGCCGGAGAACTCGCGGATCATTCTCGACGCGATCGCGAGCTCGAACGTGACCGAGGTGGTGCTGGAGAAGAGCTTCCACGTCGCGACGCAGGACTTCGACGCGGAGCTCATCTTCAGCCGCAGTGCCGAGTTTGCCCGCGAGCTGCGGGCGGGACAGGTGGGTGCCGGATGACCCGGGGGAAAGGCGCGGACGGACCTGAAAACGTCGACGCTACGTTCGCCGAGATCGTGGCCGACCTGCGGGCCGAAGGCGTGGGCGTGTTCCTGGACGAGGACCCGTTCGCGGGCGCCGGACCCGCGGACGCCGGAACCGGTACGCCCGAATCGCCCGCCAAACCGGAGAAATCCGGCGACGGCAAACCCTCGGCCAAGCCCGCCGAGCCGGCGTCCGAGGGCTGGCGCACCGGCGGCACCGACTGGGACACCACCATCTTCTCCGCCGACCCGGCCGAGGACGACGAGCACTACGAACCGCCGGAGCCGCCGCCGCTGCCGCGCTGGCGCAAGGGCGCTTTCATCGTGCTGCTGTTCTTCGTGGTCGGCCTCCTGCTGCTGATCGTGCCGAATCTGATCGGGGTCGGCCCGGCGCTGGCCACCCCGCTCGGCATCCTCGCACTCGCCACCGGCATCGCGTTGCTGCTGCTGCGCGTGCGCCAGGGCCCTCCGCCCGGCGCGGACCCCAGCAACGGCGCCCAAGTCTGACCGGACGGCATGCGGATCGAGTTCCAGGCGTCGCGTCGCTCCACCGTCGGCGCGGAATGGGAACTGGCTTTGGTGGACCGGCGCAGCGGCGAACTGCGATCGGTCGCGGAGGAATTGCTCGCCGCCGTCCGGCCGGACGGCGCGGACGAGCACCCGCGGATCAAGCAGGAACTGCTGCTCAACACGATCGAAGTGGTCAGTGGCGTCTGCCGCACGGTCGGCGAGGTGAAGGCCGATCTGAGCGAGGCGCTCGACGAGGTGCACCGGGTCGCCGACCCGCTGGGCGTCGAACTGTTCTCGGCCGGTTCGCATCCGTTCTCGTCGTGGTACCGGCAGAAGGTAACCGACAAGGAGCGCTACGCGAAGCTGATCGACCGCACGCAGTGGTGGGGCAGGCAGATGCTGATCTACGGCGTGCACGTCCACGTCGGTCTCGATCACCGGGACAAGGTGCTGCCCGTGCTCGACGGTCTGCTCCGGTACGCGCCGCACCTGCAGGCGCTCTCCGCCTCGTCGCCGTACTGGGCGGGCGAGGACACCGGGTACGCGTCGAACCGGGCGCTGATGTTCCAGCAGCTGCCGACAGCCGGGCTGCCGTTCCAGTTCCGCGAATGGGCGGAACTGGAGGGTTACGTCGAGGAC
The DNA here is from genome assembly GCF_000383915.1 of Amycolatopsis benzoatilytica AK 16/65. Lineage (NCBI taxonomy): Bacteria > Bacillati > Actinomycetota > Actinomycetes > Pseudonocardiales > Pseudonocardiaceae > Amycolatopsis > Amycolatopsis benzoatilytica. Next base: position 635,264 of record NZ_KB912942.1, on the reverse strand, counting down.
ATGTTCACCACCGGCGTGATCGACCAGTTTTCCGAAATCCGCTGGGATATTCGGCCCGCACCGCATTTCGGCACACTGGAAATGCGGGTTTGCGACGGATTGCCCACGCTGCAGGAGGTCGGCGCTATTTCGGCGCTCACCCAGTGCCTGGTGGAGGACTTCAGCTCCCGCCTCGACGACGGCGAACAGCTGCCGGTGCTGCCGCCGTGGCATGTGCAGGAGAACAAGTGGCGCGCCGCGCGCTACGGCCTGGACGCGATCGTCATCCTCGACGCGGCCGGCCGCGAGCGCCTCGTCACCGACGACCTGGTCGAACTGCTGGACCGGCTGGAACCAGTCGCGCGCAAGCTGGACTGCGTGCGGGAACTGCGCGATGTCGAGACGATCCTCCAGGTCGGGGCCAGCTATCAGCGGCAGCGAGCGGTCGCGAAGCAGTACAACGGATCGCTGAAAGCGGTGGTCGCCGCGCTGGTCACCGAGATGCGCGACGGGGTCCTGCACGGCTAGCCTCGGCGGCTATGGCGCACACGTTCACCGCTGTCGTCGAGCTGAACGGCAAGACGGCGACCGGGCTCCGGGTGCCCGCCGAGGTCGTCGAGGCGCTGGGCCAGGGCCGGAAACCGAAAGTCCGGGTGACGATCGGCGCGCACACCTATCGCAGCACCGTCGCGGTCTACGGCGGCGAGTTCATGCTGCCGCTGAGCGCGGCGAATCGGGAGGCGGCAGGAGTCAGCGCCGGGGAGACGGTCGCGGTCACGCTTGAAGCCGACCTCGCGGAGCGGACCGTCGAGGTGCCCGCGGAGCTTGCGGCCGCGATGGAACAGGCGGGCGTGCGCGCGGTGTTCGACCGGCTTTCGTTCACCGCTCAACGAGAACGGGCGGAGGCGGTCACGTCGGCGAAGCGAACGGAGACCCGGGAGCGGCGGATCGCGAAGATCGTGGCGGAGCTGGCTGGGCAGTGAAGCAAGTCCGTTCGGCCGGATGGTTCAGCCGTTGAGTTCGCGGAGCAACGCCCCCGGGCCGAGCACCCGCGCGCCCAGGTCCGCGACGCGGCCGCGCAGTTCCCGGTCGGCGGTCACCACCACGACGTGATCGTCCGGCCGCTGCCGCGCGGCGGCGGCGACCTCGACGATCTTCGAGTCGCCGTCGGTCTCCGCGGGCACCACCTCGACACCCGGGACCGGCTCCACTCCCCTGGCCTTGCCCTCCACCACGAGCACCACCCGCGGCCACCACGACCAGGTCGAACCGGTGCCGAGGCCCACCACGTCGTCGCGCAGGCCGCGGGCGGCCGGACCAGTCAGCTGGTCGCGCAGGCGTTCCGCGGCGCCATGTCGGTCGCGCCACCAGCCGTCCGGACGCGAGCCCATCACGTTCGCCGCGTCGACCACGAGGACCAGTTCACGGCCCAGTTGTTCGCGCAAACCCGGCCAGGCGGCGGCGAAATCCCGATGCAACTCGAGCCCGGCCACCTCGTCCAGCGGCACCCAGCGCATCTCCGCGCTCTCCGCGTTCGCGACCTGCGCCTGCACCGCGCTGTCCGCGACGCCGAGCACCGTCGTGTACCGCCAAACCCCGTGGTCCAGCACCGACGCCGACCGAGCCTGGAAGGCCGACGACGGGATCGCGGCCTCTTCCCACGCTTCCCGGGCGGCCGCGTCGCGCACCGACTCACGGGCTTCCAGCGCACCGCCCGGCAGCGCCCACGTTCTGCCGTTGTGCACCCACCAAGCACGCCGCTGCAGCAACACCCCGCGACGCGGATCGCACAGCAGCAGACCCGCCGCGCCGTAGGTGCCCCAGTGCTGCCTGCCGCACGAGCACCGCACGAAGCGATTGGCAGTCATCGGCGTCACCTGACCAAGCCTTCCACACAACCTGGCTCGCGCCTATGCCTGCCGAAACGGCCTACAGCGTGTCCATCGCCAACGCCGCTGCCCCGACGATCGCCGTGTCGTCGCCCAGGTGCGCGGTCCGGATCCGGGCGAGCGGACGGTGCCGGGCGCCGGTGATCGCGCCGGCGTAGTGCTCGCGAGCCTCGTCCAGGAACAGCGGCGCGGACTCCGACACCCCGCCGCCGATGACGATGATCTCCGGATCGAAAACGTCCGCGACCAAGGCGAGTCCCTCGCCGAGCCACTTGGCCAGCTCAGCCATCGCGCGCAGCGCGATCGGGTCCCCGTCGCGGGCGGCACGCGCCACCCGGCGGCCGGTGACCGAACCCGGGTCGCCGGCGATTTCGCGGGACAGCACCGTCGAGCGGCCAGGGTAGCGGGCCAGCAGCTCGACCGCGGTCGCCGCCAGCGCGGTGCCGCTGCAGTAGCGCTCCCAGCAGCCGTATTTGCCGCACGGGCAGGCGCGGCCGTCCCGCACCACGGTGAGGTGGCCGAGTTCCGGGGCGACGCCGTACGCGCCGCGATAGATTTCGCCGTCCAGCAGCAGGCCCGCGCCGATTCCGGTGCCCAGCGCGACCAGCGCCGCGACACCCGCCCCGCGGGCCGCGCCGAACCGGTGCTCGGCCACGACCGCCGAGTTGACGTCGTGTTCCAGCGTCACCGGCAGGCCGACGCGTTTGGCGATCCGGTCCGCCACCGGCGCGTCTCGCCAGGCCAGGTGCGGGGCGAACATCACCGACCGGCGGTCGCGGGTCACGAACCCGGCGACGGCCAGGCCGACCGCCGCGACGTCGTGCCGGTTGCGCAGGTCCTCGACGACGCCGGCGATGGCGTCCTCGAGCGCGTTCTCTTCGCCCGGCGTCCCGACTCGCGCCGTGTCGAGCACCGAGCCGCGCTCGTCCACGACTCCGGCGCGCACGCTGGTGCCGCCGACGTCCACCCCTACGGTCAGCAATCAGATCTCCCGCTCCGGCCGCCAGTCCGCACGCTTGCGGACGGCGATGTGCTGGACCCGCGACGGCGCCGGCGCGGCCGCGGCGGGTTCGGACGCGGGCGGACGCGCGGCCGGCCGGAACCCGGGCATGTGCACGCCCTCGTCCGGCTCCCACCGGTCCGCGAGCACTGCCCGCAGCAGCGCGACGAGCTGGGCCGCCTGGTCCAGGACCCGGGCCACGAACTCCGGCCGCTCGCCGCGCACGACGGCGACGATCGCACACAGCGGGCACCAGCCGCATCCCGAAGTGCTGTCCTCCACACCGGACCCGCCCGGCTCGGCGGCTCCCGGGTGCTCGCCGTGCCCGGCCGCCAGCACGCCTTCCAGCCACGGCGCGGCCCGCTCGATCACCATCTCGACCAGCAGCCGGATTTCCTCGGCCAGCTTCAGCCCGTCGGCATGACTGCCGGATTCGTCCGTTTCGGTCACTCGGGCCCCCGCTCCTCCGCCAAAGTGATCGTCAGCCCGTCCGCGTCGGACTCCGCGCCGGTGATCCGGCAGGGCCGCAGCGTCTCCGGCAGCGCGACCAGCCGGCGGAACCCGTCCACGGTGATCGCCAGATCGTCGTCCACCCGGGCCAGGTCGAGCACCGAATCCCGCTCCAGCGGCAGTGCGACGCGCAGCCGGAATCCGCCGCCCGGGGAGGTCGCTGCCGTCCCCGCCGTCCCCGCCGTCACTGTCAGCAGCGGAGTCACCGGTTTTCCGTTGCCCGCCAACGGATCCCGGCTGCCGTACAGCTCGCGGGCCAGTTCGGCGAGCGCTGTCGTGCCCACGGGTTCGCTCGCGCGGTGTTCCACGAGCGCGGGGCGGAAGCCGGCCGCCGCCAGCTCGGCCAGCACCGCGTCCTGCTGGTCGCGGCGGGTCCGCAGCCACTTCGCCGCCGAGCCGCGCCAGAGCCCGGGCGCGGGCATCAAACGGTTCGCGATCAGGCCGTCCACCGCGATCCCGCGCAGCGCCAGCGAGGTGAGGGTGCGCCGGGCTTCGGCCACCACCAGGCGTTCCGGGGTCAGCACCAGCCGCACGGTCGTCACGGCCGGATCGGTGAGCAGAGAACGGAGGGCGTCCAGGTGCGTGCCCAGACGGCGGATCGACGCCGCGACCCGGCGGGTGCCATACATCCGGGTCAGGTAGCCGGACACCGCTTCCGGCAGCGACAACAGCCGAAGGGTTTCCGCGGTCGGGCCGCAATCGACCACCACGGTGTCCCACGGCCCGTGCGAAGCCAGCCGCTGGACCTCGCTCAACGCCAGGAGCTCGTCGACGCCTGGCAGGACGGTCAGCTCTTCAGCGTCCAGAATGTCCAGACCAGCTCCGGTCAGCACCTTGCGCAGCTCGCCGCGCAACTCGTGCCAGGTCCGGTCGGCCAGCGTGCGCGAGTCCACCTGCGCGGCCCACAACCCGGCGGTGCCCTCGACCTCGGCCGGGTCGGTGCCCAGCGGCGTGCCGAAGGCGTCCGCCAGCGAATGGGCCGGGTCGGTCGAAACCACCAGGGTTTTCCTGCCGCGGCCTGCCAAGGCGGCGCCGGTTGCCGCGGCGAGCGTGGTCTTCCCGACACCCCCCTTGCCGGTGAACAGCAGGATCCGCATTCAGCCCTCAGCCCTGCGCTTGAGCTCCTTCAGCGCGGTGTCCATGACCATCTTCTCGGCCTTGCGCCGCAGCAGGCCGATCATCGGCAACGCCAGCTCCACCGACAGCGTGTAGGTGACCCGGGTGCGGCCGCCGTCCAGCGGCTCCAGGGCGTACCGGCCGTTCTGCGCCTTCTGCATCTGGCCCCTGACCAGGTGCCAGCTGACGCCGAGGCCGGAGGCGTCCCAGTCGTACTCGAGCGTGTACACGTCCTTGATCGGACCCGCGTCGAGGGTCAGTTTCACCTGCTTCGCCCGGCCGTCGTCGCAGGTCGCGAGGACCTCGGTCTCCCGGACCGCCTTGGCCCATTCCGGGTACGCGGGGAAATCGGAGATCACCGACATCACCCGTGCGGGCTCGGCGTCGACCTCGATGGACTGCGTGGACTGCTCCGCCATGGGCTGAAGCGTAGCCGGACAGTGCGGTCACCAGCGCAGCACGTAGGGCTGCCCGGTCTCCTTGAAGTGACCGACGTTACGGCATTCGGTCCGGCCGACCCGCCGTCGCGCGGCCAGCGGCTGGTGCACGTGCCCGAACACCGACCAGCGCGGGCGCTGTTCGCGGATCAGCTCGACCAACGCCGCCGAACCGACCTCGGAGCGTCGCGCGATCACGTCGTAGGTCAGTTCGGGCACCGCGGGCGGAATGTGCGTGCACAGCACCTCGACCTGCTCCAACTGCGCCACCGCGGCGTCGAACTCCGCACGCGTGCGCAGGTACGGCCGCCAGGCCGCGCCCTTGCGAGGCCGCGGAACCACGCCGTCCGGCAGCACCGCGCCGCCGGCGAAGCCGAACCGCAGGCCGCCGATGACGACCACCTCGCCGTCCACGAGCCGCACGCCGGCACCGGCGAACTCCGGCCACACCGACGGCTCGTCGACGTTGCCGGGGATCGCGTAGGTGGGCGCGGTCATCGAGGCGAACAGTGTCGAATACTGCTCGTGGACCGCCTCGTGCACCGCTGCGGCCGGATCGTCCAGGGTGGCCCACAGGGAGCGCGAGTAGGCGACAGTCTGGTCCCGGGTGCCTTCGCGGCGCAGACGCGCGAACTCGCCGACCTTCTCCGCGCCGAACAGCGTGCCCATGATGCCTTTGTCGTGGTCGTGGTAGTCGACGAAGTCGAGCAGGTCGCCCAGGACGACCAGCGCGTCCGCCCCCTCCCCCGCCCGCTTCAGCGCGTCCGCATTGCCGTGCACGTCCGAAACGACGTGAACCCGCACAAGAGCCTCCTACTCGACGGACTCGACCGACTCGCCCGGCTCGGACACGGTCCGGGGCGGCACCCCCGGCTCGCGCCCGTCCTCGAGGATCGCCTTGAGCCCGAGCGCCACGTCCTTCGCCGAGCGCGCCCGCCGGTCGAACTCGCGGCGCAGTTCGCGCGGGCTCAGCTCGCGCGGGACGCCGCCAGGGCCGGCGGGGGTGGCGCGGAGGAAGTAATGCAGCACGGTGCCGTCGAGAACCGGTTCCAGCCAGACCTCCATGGTACCGACCAGCGCGCCGGTGACGGTCCAGCGCAGGCCCCGGTCGCCGCGGTCGGTGTAGACCTGCAACTCCAGGTCGGGCCAGTACCGGCGCCAGGAGCGCGGGTCCGCGAAGGCGGCGGCGACGGTGGACGGAGGCACGACGAGGAAGGTCTCGTCGACAAGATCGAGAGCGGGCGGTGCGTGCACCCGGACACGATGTCACGACCTCGGCGCGCGACCCGTGCCAGCATGGTCTTAAGGTCTACGGCAAGCTAAGTTGACTGGCGGGTAACCGCACGCATCGCAGCGTCGAACACGGAGGTCCACGTGCGCGAATACAGCGCCCCCGCCGGCAAGCCGGTGAGCGACGACGAGAACCTGGCTGATGTCGTCTGGGCGAACGCGGAGCGTTTCTCCGACGTGGTCAGCTTCCGGCGGCAGGTCGAGGGCACCTGGCTGGACGTGACCGCGAAGGACTTCGCGGACCAGGTCGCGGCCGTGGCGAAGGGCCTGATCGCGGCCGGCGTCGGCCACGGCGACCGGGTCGCATTGATGTCCAAGACCCGCTACGAGTGGACTCTGATCGACTTCGCGATCTGGGCCGCCGGCGCGGTGACCGTCCCGATCTACGAGACGTCCTCGCCCGAGCAGGTGTACTGGATCCTGTCGGACTCGGCGGCCAAGGCCGTGTTCGTGGAGACCGCCACGCACCAGAAGGCGGTCGAGGAGATCGGCTCGCGGCTGAGCGCGCTGGAGAACACCTGGCGGATCGAGGGCGACTCCCCCGCCGTCGACCGGCTGACCGCGCTGGGCACCGAGGTCTCCGACGAGGACCTGCACGCCCGCCGCCGCGGCGTCACCGCGAACGAGACGGCCACCATCGTCTACACCTCGGGCACCACCGGGCGGCCCAAGGGCGTCGAGCTGACCCACCGGAACCTGCTGGCCGAGATCCGCGCGGACATCGAGGCGTTCCCGGAGCTGATGGAGCAGGGCAACTCGCTGCTGTGCTTCCTGCCGCTGGCGCACATCCTCGCCCGCGCGATCGCCATCACCGCGCTCAGCGCCCGGGTCACGCTCGGCCACACGCCGGACGTGAAGAACCTGGTGCCCGACCTCGGCACCTTCCGGCCGACGTTCGTGGTGGCCGTGCCGCGCGTGTTCGAGAAGGTCTACAACACCGCGAAGCAGAAGGCGCACAGCGACGGCAAGGGCAAGATCTTCGACGCCGCCGAGGCGACCGCGGTGGCCTACAGCGAGGCGCAGGAGAACGGCGGCGCCGGGTTCGCTTTGAAGGCGAAGCACCTGGTTTTCGACAAGCTCGTTTACGGCAAGCTCCGCGCCGCGCTCGGCGGCCGCTGCATCGCCGCGGTGTCCGGCGGGGCCCCGCTCGGCGCGCGGCTGGCGCACTTCTTCCGCGGCATCGGCGTGCCGGTGTTCGAGGGCTACGGCCTCACCGAGACGTCCGCGGCGGCGAACGTGAACACCACCGCGGCGTTCCGCGTCGGCACCGTCGGCCGCCCGGTCGCGGGCACCTCGGTGCGGATCGCCGACGACGGCGAGGTGCTGCTCAAGGGCGACGTCGTGTTCGGCCGGTACTACAACAACCCCGAGGCGAGCGCGGAAGCGCTCACCGACGGCTGGTTCCACACCGGCGACATCGGCGAACTGGACGCCGACGGCTTCCTCAAGATCACCGGCCGCAAGAAGGAGATCATCGTGACGGCGGGCGGCAAGAACGTCGCCCCGTCCGGCCTGGAGGACACCATCAAGTCCTCGCCGCTGGTCAGCCAGGTGATGGTGGTCGGCGACCAGCGGCCGTTCATCGCCGCACTGGTGACCGTGGACGAGGAGTACTTCCCGTCGTGGAAGACCCAGCACGGCAAGCCGGCCGGCGCGACGGTGTCCGAACTGGCCGACGACGCCGACCTGCGCGCGGAGATCCAGGCGGCGGTGGACGAAGCGAACAAGCAGGTGTCGCACGCCGAGGCGATCAAGAAGTTCACCGTGCTGGCCAACGACTTCACCGAGGCGGGCGGCGAGATCACGCCCAGCCTGAAGCTGAAGCGCAACGTGGTGAACAAGAACTACGCGTCCGATATCGAGGCGCTGTACCGGAAGTGATTCCCGGATTCCGCGAATACGGGCCCGCGCCTTTTCCGGTGCGGGCCCGTTTCGTCGGCCGGGAGCCTATTGCCCTGGCCCAGGATCGACCGTCCGTGAAGGGCCCCTTGCCGGAATCTCATTCCCTCAAGGGGTCCTTCACGACATCTTCGGACGCACGGGCTCGCGGGCGGCGGCGTCAGCCCTGCGGCGGGGCCTGGAACTGCTGCTGGCCCTGCTGCGCGTACTGCTGCTGGGGTGCCTGCTGCTGTTGCGGTGCCTGCTGTTGCGGAGCCTGCTGAGCGCCGTCCGGGACCACGTACACCGCGGTGCCGTAAGCGGCGATCTCGCTGGCGGTGCCGGCGATCTCGTTGCAGTCGAAGCGGAGCGCGAGGACCGCGTTGGCGCCGTGGTTCATGGCTTCCTGGCACAGGCGGAAGAGCGCCTCGTACCGGGAGTCGGACAGCAGCTTGGTCAGGCCCTTGAGCTCGCCGCCGCCCATCGCCTTGAAACCGGACCCGATGTTGGAGAACATGTTGCGGCTGCGGACGGTGAGGCCGAAGACCTCGCCGAACACGCGGACCACCCGGTACCCGGGCAGATCGTTCATCGTCGACAGCAGGATGGGGAACTGCTGGTGCGCCTGTTGCGGTGGGGCAGCTTGAGTCATGCGCGGATCGTATCGTCCGTGCCCCGCTCACGCCGTGATTCGCGCTCGCCAGTCCAGATGATGCCGGTATGCCCAGCCTCGGTCCGCGCCGGTGTCGTTGCCCGCGCTGACCGCGACCAGTTTCTCCACCCGCGCCCGGCGCAGCCGCTCGTAGGCGGCGAACGCGGCGGGTGCGTCCGGCAGGTCGCGCAGGCACTGGCCGAGGACCACTGAGTCCTCCAGTGCCATCGACGCACCCTGCCCCGCGGCAGGCGACGCGGCGTGGGCGGCGTCGCCGACGAGAGCCATCGTCGGGGTCGACCAGACGCGCGTGGTCGGCAGGTCGTAGGAGTGCCCGCCGTACACGTCGTCACCGGTCGCGGCCACGATTTCGGCGCACGGCAACGGGTCGCCGGCGAACGCGGCGTGAGTGAACTCACGCCAGCCGGCCGGGGTGACGGCGGCTAGCTCGTCCCGGGAACGTTCGACGTCCGGGACGCGAGCGAACCAGAAAGTCGCGCCGTCCGGAGCGGTGGTGTAGCCGAACGCGGCACGGCTGCCGCGGATCATCCGGTAGACGCCGGGGGCGGCGGGCAGGCCTTCGGCCCGGGTGTAGCCGTAGACCACCGTGAGGCCGGTGTAGCGCGGCGGCTCGGCCCGCGGGTCGATGAGCGTTCGAACGACGGAGTGCAGACCGTCCGCACCGATGAGCAGATCACCCGATTCGGTGGTGCCATCGGCGAAGCTCGCGGTGACGCGGTCGGTCCCGGTCGCCCCGGTGAGACGGCGGCCGTGCACCAGCTGGATGCCGCGGCGTTCCGCTTCTTGTTGGAGCACGCGGTAAAACACCGCGCGGGTGAGAGTGCGCGGACCGTCGAGACCGCTGTCGAAGGTGCGGGTGCCGACCGTGGCGCCATCCGGGCCGATGGCCTCGACGCCGAGCGCGGCGAAGGACGCGTCGATCACCGGAGTGTCGGCGCCGATGGCTCGCAACGCGTCCATCCCGTTGTGCATGACGGTCAGGAAAGCACCGGCGTCCGCTCCCCCGCTGGGATGCGCTTCGAACACCACCGGTTCGTGCCCGGCCAGCTGCAGCGCCATCGCCGTGACGGTGCCGGCGACTCCGCCGCCGGCGATCAGAACCCGCATCGTGCCCCCCCTGGATACGACCGTGCCGCCGCCACCGTAGCGGGTGGCGGCGGCACGGGGCCAGGGATGATCAGGCGCGCTGCGCGACCGCGAGCCGCACGCAGACGGCGAGGCCGCGGACGGCTTCCTCCACCTCGGGCAGGTCCGGGAAAGTCGGCGCGATGCGGATGACCGCGTCGGCCGGGTCGTCGCCGTGCGGGTGGGTGGCGCCGGCCGGAGTGAGCGCGATGCCCGCCTCCTTGGCCAGCCGCACGACCTCCTTCGCGGTGCCGTCGGGCACGGTCAGCGAAATGAAGTAGCCGCCGGTCGGCTTGGTCCAGGTGGCGAGGTCGGAGATCTCCTCGGAGAGGATGCGCTCGACCGCCTCGAACTTCGGCGCGATCAGCTCGGCGTGCTTGCGCATGAGCGCGCGGACGCCGTCGGCGTCCTTGAGAAACATCGCGTGCCGCAGCTGGTTGACCTTGTCCGGGCCGATGGTGCGCTTGCCGAGGACGCCCTGCCACCAGGCGAGGTTGGCCTCGGACGCCCCGAAGAACCCGACGCCGGCACCCGCGAAGGTGATCTTCGAGGTGGAGCCGTACACGAAGACGCGGTCCGGGTTCCCGGCCTCGGCGCAGAGCGCGAGGATGTCGGCCACCGGGGTCTCGGTGTCGGTGAGGTGGTGCACCGCGTACGCGTTGTCCCAGATGATCCGGAAGTCCGGCGCGGCGGTCGGCATCGTCGCGAGCCGGCGGGCGACCTCGTCGGTGAAGGTCACGCCGGTCGGGTTCGAGTACTTCGGCACGCACCAGATGCCCTTGACCGCGGCGTCCTCGGCGACGAGGCGCTCGACGACGTCCATGTCCGGGCCGTCCTCGGTCATCGGGACCGGGATCAGCTCGATGCCGAACCGCTCGGCGAGCGCGAAGTGCCGGTCATAGCCGGGCACCGGGCACAGCATCGCGATCCGCGGCTCGTCGGCCCAGCGGCGCTCCGCGCCCGGCAGCGTGCTGAGCATCGCCTGGGCGATGGTGTCGTGCATCAGCTCCAGGCTGGAGTTGCCCGCCGCGAACAGCTGCTCGACCGGCACCTGCAGCGCGCCGGCGAAGATGCGGCGCAGCTCCGGCAGCCCCTTGAGCCCGCCGTAATTGCGGGTGTCCGTGCCGTCCTCGGCCTTGTACTGGCCGTTCGGCAGGGTGAGGAGATCCGCGGAGAGGTCGAGCTGCCGGGGCGACGGCTTGCCCCGGGTGATGTCCAGGGACAGGCCGCGCTCGACCAGCGCAGCGTAGTCGCGACGGGCGGTGTCGACGTCGACAGGAGCTGTGGTCATACCACCACGCTAAACCGCTCTCGCAAACCATTTCGGGTGACCCCCGGCTCAGGTCGGCTAACGTAACCTCCGTGCGGTACCTGGTGCATGCGGATCAGCGGCAGTTCTCGTTGCGGGACAAGAGCGCCTGGCGTCGCGGCGACGGCGGGTGGACCGAGGACGCGGTGGCCCGGTGGCGCGTCGCGGTGGAGCCCTCGTCGCTCTCCGTGGCGACCGCGCGATCGGACTGGGTCGAGACGGACGTGACGATCGGGCCCGCCGCCCCGCCGCTGCGGGCGGAGGCGTCCCACGTCGTGGAGGCCGACCTCGACCTGCCCGGCGGCGAAGCGGCGCTGGCCGGGCCGGCCGACTACGCCGGGTACGAGCACCGGATCGCGGTACCGCCCGGGCGGTACCGAGTCCGAGTGTCCTATGTGGAAAGCGGTCCGCCGGACGCGGAGTGGCACGACCACGAATTCGGCGAGCACTTCCGGTACGTGCTGGACCTGTGGCCGGTTTCGGCGGCCGCCCCGGTCGAGGTGGTCCGGCAGGGCGCCGAGGTGTGGGACGGCTGACCGCCGCTGGCAGACTCGCCGCCATGCAGTGGATCATCACGCCGGTCGGCGAAGAGCTGGTGCGCGGAGCGCTGGAACTGGAACCCACCCGGCAAGGGCTGCTGCCGCACCGGCTGCCCGCCCGTGCCAGGGCGCAGAACACCGACAGCCGGCTCGCGATGGCGGAAACCCAGCCTTCCGGGGTGCGGCTGGCGTTCCGCACTTCCGCGACGGTGATCGAGCTGGACACGCACCGCACGAAAGTCGGCTACGAGGGCCTGCCGCCGCTTCCGGACGGCAGCTACGACCTCATCCTCGACGGCGTGCCCGCCGGCGCCGGCACCGTCTCCGGCGGCGACGTGCTGACGCTCGACATGATGTCCGGGACCGGCTCGACCCAGCCCGGCGCCCCCGGCACGGTCCGGTTCTCCGATCTGCCCGCCGGGGACAAGAACGTCGAGATCTGGCTGCCGTACAACGAAACCACCCGGCTGCTCGCGCTGCGCACCAACGCTCCGGTTTCGGCGGTGCCGGTCACCCGGCGAGTCTGGCTGCACCACGGCAGTTCGATCAGCCACGGGACCGGTGCGGCCGGTCCGGCGTCGACGTGGGCGGCGCTGGCCGCCGCGCGCGCCGGAGTGGAACTGGTCAACCTGGGGTTCAGCGGGAGCGCCCTGCTGGACCCGTTCACCTCGCGGGCGATGCGGGACACGCCGGCCGACCTGGTGAGCGTGAAGCTCGGCATCAACCTGGTGAACGCGGACCTGATCCGGCTGCGGGCTTTCGGGCCCGCGGTGCACGGGTTCCTCGACACCATCCGGGAAGGACATCCGGAGGCGCCGCTTGCGGTGATTTCGCCGCTGCTGTGCCCGATCCACGAGGACACTCCCGGGCCGGGAGCACCGGACTTCCGCGACGGATCGCTGCGGTTCCGGGCGACCGGGGATCCTCGCGCGGTCGCGGAGGGCAAGCTGACGCTGCGGGTGATCCGGCAGGAACTGGCGCGGATCGTGGCCGCGCGAGGGGACGCCGCGCTGTTCTATGTCGACGGCCTTTCGCTTTACGGAGAAAAGGACTTCGCGGCGCACCCGTTGCCGGACGCGCTGCACCCGGACGCGGCGACGCATCGGCTGGTGGGCGAGCGGTTCGCGGACACGGTGTTCGGGGACGGCGGGCCGTTCTCCGGATAGCGGCCCGCCGGGCTACAGCGGATCCAGCCCGGTGATCCGCCATTGCCCGTCCACCCGGTGCGCCGTCACCGAAAGCTGCCCCACCGACGACTTCGGCACGCCCCCGCCCGGCAGGATCGTTTGCTGGTCAAGGAAGACCAGCAGGCTCGCGTCGTCCCCGCGCAGCGAGCGGACTCCGATCGAGCGGACGGTCGTCGTCCGGACCAGCTTCTCGTCGGTCGCCCGCTTCCGCGCCGCCGCGAACTGGCCCTGGTACTGCCGCACCGCGTCGCCGGTCAGCACCTCCGACGCGGCGCGCTCGGTACGGTCCAGATTCGCGTAGTCGTAAGAGAAAACCGCCTTCACCGCAGCGCTCACCTGCTGCGTCACCTGAGCCGTCGCAGCCTGGTCGACCAACGCTTCGTCGTCCTCGGGCTGCAGCAGCGACGCTTGCACGCCGAACCACACCGCACAGGCGGCCGCGACGCCGCCGATTCCCATCGCGACAGTCCGCGACCTCACGAGCCCACCGCCTGCACCGCGCTGATTTTCCACTCGTCACCAGCGCGCGCGAAGTCCACCGTCAGCCGCGCTTGTTTCTCCATCGAGGGGCCGCCCCCGGTGCTCACCCGGACGTTCAGCACCGCGATCAGCCGCGCCGTGCCCGGGGCCGGGTCCAGTTCCGTGACCGCGGCTTGGACCAGCGAAGCCGTCGACACTGTCTTCGTGGTCTTCGCCCGGTCGATCTGCATCTGCCGGTCGCCGGAGAGGTCCTTGCCGTACTGGCCGGTGGTAGCGGCGATCCACCTGTCCACGTCCGCGGAACTCGTGCGGTAGTCGATGGTGTTGAGCGCGACCAGATCGGCGCTCGCGGCCGCCAGCACCGCGTCCCGGGCGCGGCCGCGCGCCAGGCTGTCGTCGTGCGCGGCGTTCCACCACGACCAGCCGAACCACGCCGCGGCCAGCACCGCGACGACGGCCAGCACTCCGAGCAGCCGTCCGGTGCGGACCGGGTTCATCACGAACCGCCCAGCAGCGCGCCGAGCCCGCCCTTCGACGGCGTCCCCAGCTGGCCCAGCAAACCGGGCAGCTGCTGCGCCGAAGACCCGTCCGCGGTCCCGGTCGCCTTGGGCGCAGCGGGAATCGCCGGCGGCTTGCCGGCGTACGGCGCGTTCTGCGCACCGCGCACCTCGACCGGGCCGCCCGGCGGTTCCGCGCAGTAGGCGTTCATGTTGACCGGTGCTTCGCTGGTGTCGTTGGCCGGGCGCTGCTTCGTGCCCTCGTAGCCCTTCGTGCACGAATGCGGGTCGAAGAAGTTGAACACCACGCCGAGGTGCCCGGTGCCGTCCGGCGACGTCGTCGGCGAGAAGGCCGAGATCACCGGGTACGCCACCAGCAGTTCCTCAAGCGCGTCGGTGCGCATCGAGGTGACCTGCGCGGTCGTGAGCGAGTTCGCGAACAGCACCCCGAGATCGGTCCCGGAGACCGCCAGCAGGTCGCTGATCTGCCGGCTCACCTGCGGAGCCTCGTCGATCACCTGGCGCAGCGCCGGATCCGACGATTTCAGCTGCGCGCTGATCGTCTTGAGCCCGGACGCGAACGACGTGATGTTCTGCGCCTGCCGCTCCTGGGTGGCGAACACGGTCCGCGAGTTCGCCAGCAGCGCCTGCGTGTCCGGCACGTACTGAGCCGCCGTCGCGGTGAGCGAACTGGTGCTGTCCAACAGTTTCTGCAGCTCCGGTCCGGCACCGGCGAACGCGTTGTACGTCTCGTCCACCACGGTCTTCAACGACTCCGGCCGGACGCTCGACACCAGGCCGTCGAGATGCGTCAGCACCGAGTCCGGCGTCGCGGGCAGCGAAGCCCGATCCTGCGTGATCACCGCACCGTCCCGCAGGTACGGGCCGGTCTCGCGGTCCGGCAGCAGGTCCACGAACTGCTCCCCGACCGCCGACCGGTTCGCGACCTGCGCGTGCAGCGCGGCCGGGATGTCCGGGCCGCCGGAGTCGATGTCGAGCCGGACGTCGATGCCGTGCCCGGTGAGCGTCAGGTCCCCGACCCGGCCGATGGTCACGCCGCGGTAGGCCACCTCGGAGTTCACGAAGATCCCGCCGGAATCGGGCAGCTTCAGCGTGACGTGGTAGCCGCGATTGCCGAACAGCCGGTCGAGACCGGCGTAGTGGCCGCCCGCGTACCCGACCGACACCACCGCGATCAGCAGGAACGCCAGCAGCTGGATCCGGGTTTTGCGCGTCCTCATCCGCCGCCTCCTACCAGACCGCCGAGCAATCCGCCCAGTGGTCCGCCCATGCTCGGTTTGCTCGGCCCGGAGCCGTTCGCCGGCAGCGGCAGCGAGAGCGGTGGCGCGCCGTTGCCCGCGGCCGGCGGGTTCGCCCCGGGCAGCGAAGGCGTCGGCAGCTGGAACGGCGGCTGCGACGAGTTCGCGAAATTCTGCACCAGTTTGTCCAGGTCCAGATCGACGCGCGCGTCGACGTTCGCGTAGTCGCCCTTGATCACGTTGCCCGCGTAGTCCGGGAAGGGATAGGTCAGCAGGATCTGCAGCGCGTTCGGCAGGTCCTTGCCCGCGGCGCCGAGCTGGCGCAGCGTCGGTTCCAGTGCCTTGAGGTTCGCGACGAGCTGGTCGCGGCTGCGGTGCACGGTGTCCACCGCCGTCGACGACAGCTTGTTCAACGCGTTCAGCATGCCCACCAGCTGCTCGCGCTGGTCTGCCACGATCTTCAGCCCGGGCGACAGCTTGTCCAGCGCGGTGGCGAGGTTCTGCTGCTGCCCGGCGAGCGTCGCGGACAGCTTCCCGAGCCCGTCGATCGCGCGCAGGATCTCCGCCTTGTGCCCGTCCAGCTGGGTGGCCAGATCGTCCACTCGGGACAGCAGCGCGCGCATCTGCGGTTCGTTGCCGGACAACGCGTCGTTGAGCTCGTGGCTGATGTTCTGCAGCTGGTCGATGCCACCGCCGTTGAGCAGCAGCGACAACGCGCCCAGCACCTCCTCGATCTCCGGATTGCGGTTCGTGCGGCCCAGCGGGATCTGCGCGCCGTCGGCGAGCTTCCCCGCAGGCTTCTCCCCGGTCGGCTCGCTCAGCTCCACGAACTTCTCGCCGAGCAGGCTCGACTGGCGCAGCTCGGCGCGCGCATTCGCGGGCAGCGCGACATCGCCGTTCACGGTCATCGACACCAGCGCCGACCGGGTGTCCGGGGTGAGCGAGATCCGGTCGATCCGGCCGACCGGGACGTCGTTCACCTTCACGTTCGCCTGCGGCACCAGGTCCAGCACGTCGGTGAACAACGCGGTCACGTGGTACGGGTGGTCGCCGACGTCCGGGCCGCCGGGCAGCGGCGTCGAGTACAGGCCGTTGAACCCGCCGTCGCTGCATCCGGCGAGCACGAGCACCCCGGCGAGCGAGCCGGCCAGGGTTTTGCGGAGCCGCTTCATTTTCCGCCGCCCTGGGTCAGCACGTCGGACAGCGGCAGCGGCAACGGCGGCAGCTGGCCGTTCTGCAGCGAGTTCAGCGCCTGCGGAATGGACGGCAGCTTGAGCGTTCCGTCGAGCACCGGCGCGAGCTTCTTGCAGATGTTCCCCAGCGTGTCCGGGACCTGCTTCGGCGTGCCCGCGCTGATCAGCCGGCAGACGGTCAGGATCGGCGGGTTCGTGATCTCGTTGAGGTTGTCGCGCACCGCGATCGTGCCGGACGCCGCGTCGTAGGTGTTGATGAAGTTCGTCGCCCCGGTCGGCGCGATGTCGAGCACCTCGGCGAGCGCGGCCCGCTGGTCCACCAGCACCTTGGTCAGCGACGCGAGCTTCGAGACGTTGGCGGACAGTTGGGTCTTGTTGTCCGACACGAACTGTTTCACGTCGCCGAGCGAGGTGGACAGCGAAGCGAGCGCGGCGCCGACGTCCTTCGAATCGTCGGCGAGGAAGCCGCTCACGTCGGCGAGCCGCTGGAAGAACTCGTTCAGCTGGCTGTCGCTCGCCGAGAGCGCGGACGTGAACGAGTTCAGGTTCTTGACCGTCGAAAACAGGTCGTCCTTCGAATCGTCGAGCGTCCCGGCGAGATCGGCGAGGCGCCCGACCGTCGAGTTCAGGTTCTTGCCGTTGCCCTTGAGGTTGGCGGCCGCGGTGTCCAGCAGGTCGGAGAACGCGCCGTTCTTGTTGGCTCCGTTGGGTCCGAGCGCGGTGGACAGCTTGTCGAGGCTGGCGTAGAGGTCGTCCAGCTCGACCGGCGTCGCGGTCTTGTCGCGCGCCAGGACGGTGCCGCTCGCCAGCGTCGGACCGCTGTCGTAGGCGGGGGTCAGCTGCACGTACCGGTCGCTGACCAGGCTGGGCGCGACGACGACCGCACCGACGTCCTTGGGGATCGGGACGTCGGTGTTCACCGTCATGTCCACCCGCACGGCCTGGCCCTCCGGCGTCACCGCGGTGACCTGGCCGACCGACACGCCCAGCACTCGCACCGACGAACCGGCATAGAGGCCGACGGTCTTGCCGAAGTAGGCGGACAGCTTCGTCCCGCCGGTGTCGCGCAGCACGAGGTAAATGCCGGCGGTGAGCAGAAGCACTGCCACGCAGGCGATCCCGAGCCAGGTGACCAGGCTCCGGCCGGCTTTCGTGTCGACAGTCATGACGCCTCCGCGGGAGAACGTACGTCGGCGGCGGTCATCGTCCGCCCACCCCCTGGTTCGGCGCGGCGATCGGCGGCGTGCAGCCCTCCGGGTTGATCGACAGCCCGGCCGCGGTGATGGTCGGCGGCAGCAGACCGCACAGGTACCCCTCGAACCAGCGCCCGTTGCCGGTCGCGTTCGCGCCGACCCGCGCGAACGGGGCCATCAGAGCCAGGCTCCGGTCGAGATTGCCCTGATTGCGTTGCAGCACATCGGTGACCTTCCCGAGCGCGGCGAGCGTCGGCCCGATCTGGGTGCGGTTGTCCGCGACCAGACCGGACAGCTGCTGCGAGATCTGCTGGGTTCCCTTGAGCAGTGCGCTGATCTGGTCGCGGCGTTGCTGCAGCTCGGAAAGCAGCAGGTTGCCGTCGCCGATGACTTGCTGCACCTGGGCGTTGCGATCGGACAGCGTCTTCGAGATCTTGCTGGTGTTGGCCAGCAACGCGTGCAGATCGGCGTCCCGCGAGGACACCGTCTTCGACAGCGCCGACAGCCCGGACAACGTGTCCTTCAAGTACTGCGGACTGTCTTTCAGCGAATCCGAAAGCGTCGTGAAGCTCTGCGCCAGCTGTTTGGTGTCGATGTCGCCGACCGTCGTGGACAGCTGGTTGAACGCGTCCTGCAGCTGGAACGGCGTACGGGTGCGCTGCACCGGGATGGTGGCGTCCGGCGACTGGGTGCCGCCGCCCTTCGTGTCCAGCGCGAGGTACTTCTCTCCCAGCAGCGTCTTGATCTCGATCGACGCGGTGGACGCGTCGCCGACCCGCACGCCCTTCACCCGGAACTTCACCAGCACCTGCTTGTGCCCGAGTTCCACCGACGTCACCTGGCCGACCTTGACCCCGGCCACCTGCACCTCGTTGTCCGGCGCGAGCCCGGCGGACTCGGCGAACGCGGCGGAATAGGTGGTCCCGTTGCCGAACATCGGGATGCTGTCCGAGAAGTACGTCGTCGCGGTCACCAGCACGAGCAGCACCAGCGTCACCGCGCCGACGCTGGCCTGGTTCCGTTCCTTCAGTCGTTTCACGGTCCGCACCTCGGCGCGCGTTGCGTACCCGGGACCGGCACCAGCGGCAGCGTGATGTCGAGCGAGGAAATCCCGACGGTGCCTTCGATCCCGCACAGGTAGTAGTTGAACCAGCTGCCGTAGCTGAGGGTCCGGGTGAACTTCTCCAGGTTGCCCGGCAGCACCTGCAGCAGATGCTCGATCAGCGGCTGCGCGTCGTTGAGGTTGTTCGAGAGCTTCCCGAGCTCCGCGACATCCTGCTGGACGACGGGCCGGGCGTCGGAGAGCAGGCCGGCGGTGGCGTTGGTGAGGTCGCCGAGCGCGGCCACCGCGTCGCCGATCGGCTTGCGCTGTTCGGACAGCCCGCTCACCAGCCGCTGGGTCTGGTCGATCAGGTCGCCCAGCTGCGGGCCGCGCGCGTTGACTGTGTTCAGCACCTGGTTGAGGTTGTCGACGACCTCGCCGATCACCTTGTCCTTGCCCGCGATCGACGAGGTGATCGACGCGGTGTGCGACAGCAGGCTGGTGATCGTGCCGCCCTCGCCCTGGAACACCTGCACGATCTCGGCGGAGAGCTGGTTGACCTCCTTCGGGTTCAGCGCCTGGAACAGCGGCTTGAACCCGTTGAACAGCACGGTCAGGTTGAGTGCCGGCTTGGTCCGCTCCGGCGGGATGGTGTCGCCGGGGGCGAGCACGCCGCCGGTGCTGACGTCGGTGCCGAGCGAGAGGTACCGCTGCCCGACCAGGTTCCGGTACTTGATGGTGGCGGTGGCCAGCGACGGCAGCTGGTAGCCGGACTCCACCACGAACTGGACCTCGGCGTAGTTCTGCTCGCCCTGGTCGACGCCGATCCGCGCGACCTGGCCGACCTTCACGCCGGAGATCCGCACGTCGTCGCCCGCCTGCAGGCCGGACGCGTCGGTGAACTTCGCGAGATAGCCCTTGGTCGCGCCGAAGTTCGTATTCGCGATCGTCGTCGCGAGCACTCCGGTGAGCAGCACGGTGACCACCGCGAAGGCGAGGATCTTGACCAGGGCCGGAACGAACGACCTCACTTCAGCTCCACCTCCGATCCGCGATACAGCGGCCCGACCAGCAGCCCGGCCCAGCCGGGCACCTGGTCCGGCGTAACGTTCAGCGTCGGCGAAGCCAGCAGGTCGATCAGCCGCTGCTCGTCGGCCGAGCCGACGACGCTGCCGCCGGTCGAGGTGGAGCCGCCGGGCAGCGGGCCGTCGGTGACCGGGCCGGGCAGCGTGCCGTCCGGCTGGTGCGGCGGCGGGGGCTTGCTCGCCCCGTCCTGCACCGCGCCGTCCGGCGGGTACTGCGGCCAGTGCCCGGGCTTGGGCACCTGCGGATAGCAGCGCGGCCCGCGCTTGTCGGTGTACTTCGGCTCGTCGACGCCGGGCAGGTACTTGCCGCGGCTCGCGGCGAACTCGATCGTCACGCGGCTGACCTCCGGATGCGCGGTGCCCTTGCCGAACGCGAGCTCGGCGGTCGGCACCGAACCGGCCAGCTGTTTGAGCAGGCACGGGTACTCCGGCGCGTACTTCGCGAGCACGTCCAGCGTCGGCTGCACCGCGGTGGTGAGGCGGATCAGGTTGTCCTTGTTCACGTCCAGGAAGC
Organism: Amycolatopsis benzoatilytica AK 16/65; assembly: GCF_000383915.1. Classification (NCBI taxonomy): domain Bacteria; kingdom Bacillati; phylum Actinomycetota; class Actinomycetes; order Pseudonocardiales; family Pseudonocardiaceae; genus Amycolatopsis; species Amycolatopsis benzoatilytica. The sequence goes on along the minus strand of NZ_KB912942.1, from coordinate 615,069 downwards.
TCGTCAGGTCGGTGGAGGCGTTGGTGACCGCCGCGTACAGATCGGACAGTCCCTGCTGCTTCTGCACGATGGTCTGGGTGGCCGTGGTGAGATCGGACAGCGCCTGCAGCACGTCCGGCGCGGCCTGGTCGTAGATGCCGGAAACGTTGGCCAGCCCGGTGATGTCGGCCTTGAGGTCGGGCAGCGACGGGTTGAGCTTGCCGAGGTAGTCCGACAGCTGGCCGAGCGTTTCGCCGAGTTTCTTGCCCCGCCCGTCCAGCGCGGTGGACACCGCGTTGAGCGTGCTGGCGAGCTTCTCCGGCTGCACCGCCTGCAAAAGCGGCATGACGTGGTCGAGCACCTGCTCCAGCTCGATCGCGCTGCTGGTGCGGTCCTGCGGGATCACGTCGCCGGCCTTGATCGGGGCCTGCGGCTGCGCCGGCAGCTGGAGCGCGACGTACCGCTCGCCGAAGAGCGTCTTCGGCAGCAGCCGCGCGGACACGTTCGCCGGGATCACCCCGGTCTTGTCCGGCTGCAGCGCCAGGTCGAGCTCGGCGTGGTCGCCGGCCGAGCGCACCGCGCGGATCTCGCCGACCAGCATCCCGCGCACCTTCACGTCGCCGCCGACGCGCAGCTGGCTGCCGACGTGGTCGGTTTCCAGCTTGACCATGGTGACCGGCGTGAACGCCTTGCGGTACGCGGCGATGGTGAAGGTGAAGAACAGTCCGGCCACGAGCAGGAAAACGAGGCCCAGCACCTGGTACTGCAGCCGTTTGCGGATCTCCCGTCGCGTGCTCATCCGGAAATCCGCACTGTCGTGTTCGCGCCCCAGATCGCCAGGCTGAGGAAGAAGTCCAGCACCGAGATCAGCACGATCGACGTCCGCACCGCCCGGCCGACCGCGACGCCCACGCCCGCCGGGCCGCCGGACGCGGTATAGCCGTAGTAGCAATGGGAAAGGATCACCAGCACGCTGAACACGATCACCTTGGCGAACGACCAGAGCACGTCCTCCGGTGGCAGGAACAGCGTGAAGTAGTGGTCGTAGGTGCCGGCGGACTGGCCGTAGAGCCAGACGGTGATCTGCCGCGACGCGAGATACGAGGACAGCAGGCCCACCGCGTACAGCGGGATCACCGCGGCCACGCCGGCGAGCACTCGCGTGGTGACGAGGTAGGGCATGCTCGGCACGGCCATCACTTCGAGCGCGTCGATCTCTTCGGAGATCCGCATCGCGCCGAGCTGTGCGGTGAACCCGCAGCCGACCGTGGCCGACAACGCCAGCCCGGCCGAGAGCGGGGCGACCTCGCGAGTGTTGAAGTACGCGGAAATGAACCCGGTGAGCGCGGCGGTGCCGAGCTGGTTCAGCGCGGCATACCCCTGCAGGCCCACGATCAGGCCGGTGAACAGGGTCATGCCGATCATCACGCCGAGCGTCCCGCCGATCACCGCGAGACCGCCGGTGCCGAAGCAGACTTCGGTGAGCAGCCGGGTGGTTTCCCTGCCGTAGCGGCGGATCGTGCGCGGCGACCAGGCGAGCGCCCGGCCGTAGAACGAGAGTTGCTTGCCGAGTCCTTCGAGACTCGCGCCGGGGCGCGCGATGATCTCCAGCGTCCGGTCGGACGTGCGCGGCTGCTCGATCGGCTCGGCGGTCATGTCAGAGCGCCTTCGCCGGGACGATTTTGAGGTACACCGCGGTCAGCACGACGTTGATGAGGAACAGCAACAGGAACGTGATCACCACGGCCTGGTTCACCGCGTCGCCGACGCCCTTCGGCCCGCCCGCCGGATTCAGGCCGCGGAACGCCGCGACCACGCCGGCCACGAAGCCGTACAGGAATGCCTTGATCTCGCTGATCCACAGGTCCGGCACCTGCGCGAGCGCGTTGAAGCTGGCCAGGTACGCGCCCGGCGTGCCGCCTTGCAGGACCACGTTGAAGAAGTAGCCGCCGAGTACGCCGACCACGCTGACCAGGCCGTTGAGCAGCACCGACACCACGATCGCGGCGAGCACCCGGGGCACCACGAGGCGCTGCACCGGGTTCACGCCGAGCACTTCCATGGCGTCGATTTCCTCGCGGATCTTGCGTGCGCCGATGTCGGCACAGACCGCGCTTCCGCCGGCGCCGGCCACCAGCAACGCGGTGATCAGCGGGCTCGCCTGCTGCACGATCGCCAGCGCGCTGGCCGCGCCGGTGAAGGACTGCGCGCCGATCTGCGTGGTCAGCGAACCCAGCTGCAGCGCGATGACCGCGCCGAACGGGATCGCGACCAGCGCGGTCGGCAGAATGGTGACGCTGGCGAAGAACCAGCACTGCTGGATCCATTCGCGAAACTGGAACGGACGCTTGAAAATCGCCCGCAGCACCTCCCAGGACAGCGTGGCGAGTCTGCCGACCTGAGTCAGCGCCGCGGTGCCCGGGAGGGTGATCGAGCCGCTGCCGCCCACCACACCTCCCAGTAGTCACCCCCGAGTGTTGCCGATCCCCGCTCGCCGATTTCGGTTAGCGGTGTTCACTCCTGTCCCTTCAGCCCCCTGCGGTCACCCTAGGCGCACCAGCACCGGAGTGCTCATAGTTTCAACGCGTGCGTCGCTGTCGCCCCGCCGTCGGCGACGAACTCGCCGCCGGTGCAGTAGGAGCTCTCGTCGCTGCCGAGGAACACCAGCAGCGGCGCGATCTCGTCGGCCCGGCCGACCCGGCCCAGCGCCACCTTCTTGCCCACCCAGGACACGTCGACGTCCGCGCCGGCCGCGTCGGACACCATTTTCGTGTCGATCATGCCGGGGTGCACCGAGTTGACCCGGATCCCGCGCGCGCCCAGCTCCAGCGCGGCGACCTTGGTCATCCCCCGGATCGCGAACTTGGTCGCGGTGTAGGCGATCAGGAACGGCATCCCGGCCAAACCCTCCACAGAGGACACGTTGACGATGGAGCCGCCACCGGCCCCCGCCATCGGTTCAACGACCGACCGCATCCCGAGAAACGCCCCGATCTGGTTCACCCGCACGACCCGCTCGTATTCGGCGAGCGGGGTCTTCGCGAGCTCCGAAAAGTACAGCACCCCGGCGTTGTTGACCAGCACCGTCGGCGGCCCGAACGCGGCGACCGTGCGGTCCACCGCGGCCGTCCAGGCGTCCTCGTCGCTCACGTCGAGCGGACAGAACACCGCCGCGTCGCCGAGTTCGGCGGCGAGTTCCTCGCCCTCGGCGCGGAGCACGTCGGCGATCACCACCTGCGCGCCTTGCGCCACGAAAGCACGTGCCGCCGCCGCGCCCTGGCCCCGGGCGGCGCCGGTGATCAGGGCGACCTTGCCGGCCAGCCGGTTTCCCGTCATGCGTCCTCCGGTTCAGGGCAGCGAAAGCAGGTCGGTCGCGGCGAACATCCGCTCCGGATCGCGATCGGCGAAGTGCGCGCCGACCGTCGCGGCGAGTTCTCCGGCGGTCCAGGAACCGTTCGCGGTGTCGAACCGCTGCTCCACCGACGGCGGCCGCAGGAGCGCGACCATGCCGCCGTGCACGACGAACACCTGACCGTTGATCGCGTCCGCCTCCGGCGAGGCGAGGAATGCGACAAACGGGGCAACGTGCTCGACAGACAACGGATCCAGGCCATCCGCGGGCGCTTCGCCGAAAACGCCCGAAGTCATCGCGGTGCGAGCGCGCGGACAGATCGTATTGGCGCGCACGCCGTATTTCGCCAAGCCGCGCGCGGCGGACAGGGTGAGCGCCGCGATCCCGGCCTTGGCCGCGGAGTAGTTCGGCTGGCCCGGCGAACCGACCAGGAACGCCTCGGAAGCGGTGTTCACCAACCGGCCGTATACCGGCTGTCCCTCCACTTTGGAGCGCTCGCGCCAGTAGCGGGCCGCGTTGCGGGACAACAGGAAGTGTCCGCGCAGATGCACCGCGATGACCTTGTCCCAGTCCTCGTCGGACATCGAGAACAGCATCCGGTCGCGGAGCACGCCGGCGTTGTTCACCACGATGTCGAGGCCGCCGAAGTGGTCCACCGCCGCGGACAGCAGCTCGGCAGCGGTGCTCGACTCGGAAACGTCCCCGGCCACCGCGAGCGCCTTCCCGCCGGCGCCTTCGATCGCCGCGACGACCTCGGTCGCCTCGGCGATGTCGTTGACCACGACCGACGCGCCTTCCCGGGCCAGCGCGAGCGCCTCGGCCCGGCCCAGCCCGGCGCCCGCCCCGGTGACGACCGCGACCTTGCCCTCGAGTGTCATCGGACCGCACCAGCCCGGTCGTCGCTCGTGTTCAGCACTGCCGCGCGCCTCCTCGTCGAAGCCAGCTTGACGGACCACAGACTAGAATCTGTTCTCGTATTGAGCAAGCCCCGATCAACCGGTTGTGAACAGGGCATTCTTCGGACAGCTCAGCACCGCTTGCGAAACACGTTCTACTTCTTCCTCCGGAATCGGCCCGATCACCAGGTTCTCGTCGTCGTCCAGATCGAAGACCGCCGGCGCGAACCCGACGCAGACCGCGTTCGCCTCGCACAGCTCCCGGTCGACACTGACCTCCATGCTTCCTCCTGCCCGCCGCTCCTGGTACAACTAGAACAGGTTCTAGCTTACCGCCGGGGCCCGGTACGACACCACAACGAGACCGGCGGGTCGGAGGTGACGGGTGCGGATCGACTACACCAGCGAGCAGCGGGCGCTGGCCGGGGAACTGCGGGAGTACTTCGCCGAGCTGATGACCCCGGCGCGGCGGGAGAGCCTCGCCGCGGCCGGCGGCGAGTACGGCGACGGCTTGGCGTATAAGGAGATTGTCCGGCAACTGGGCAAGGACGGCTGGCTGGCGCTGGGCTGGCCGCGCGAGTACGGCGGCCAGGGCCGAAGCATGCTCGACCAGCTGATCTTCACTGACGAGGCGGCCGCCGCCGGGGTGCCGGTGCCGTTCCTGACGGTGAACACGGTCGGCCCGACGATCATGCGCTTCGGCACCCCGGATCAGAAGGCGTTCTACCTGCCGAAGATCGCTGCCGGCGAGCTGCACTTCTCGATCGGGTACTCCGAACCGGGCGCGGGCACCGACCTGGCCTCGCTCCGCACGCGTGCGACGCGCGACGGCGACGAGTACGTGGTCAACGGGCAGAAGATGTGGACCAGCCTGATCGAGTACGCCGACTGCGTGTGGCTGGCCGCGCGCACCGATCCGGAGGCGCGCAAGCACAAGGGCCTGTCCATCCTGATCGTGCCGACCTCCGCGCCGGGGTTCTCCTGGACGAAGGTGCACACGGTGGCCGGCCCGGGCACCAGCGCGACTTACTACGACGACGTCCGGGTGCCGGTTTCGTCGCGGATCGCCGGCGAGAACGCCGGCTGGCCGCTGATCACCAACCAGCTCAACCACGAACGCGTCGCGCTGACCTCGGCCGCGCCGGTGCGGAAAGCCCTGCACGACGTCACGGAATGGGTTCGCGCGGAGGGGCTGGCCGAGCGCGAATGGGTCCGGACGCACCTCGCGCGAGTGCACGCGTACGCCGAGTACCTGAAGCTGCGGAACTGGAAGATCGCCTGGGCCGCGGCCGCGAGCGAACTCGGCCCGGCCGAGGCGTCGGCGACCAAGATCTACGGCACCGAAATGGCGATCGAGGCGTACCGGCTGCTGATGGAGGTGGTCGGCGCGGCCGCCGTGGTCCGCGACGGCTCCCCCGGCGCGGTGCTGTCCGGACGACTGGAGCGGCTGCACCGTTCGGCGTTGATCCTCACCTTCGGCGGCGGCACCAACGAGGTGCAGCGCGACATCGTCGCCGCGACCGCCCTCGGCCAGCCCGTGACGCGTTAGGAGTCCCGGTGGATTTCTCCCTCACCGAAGCACAGCAAGACCTTTCCGCACTGACCCGCCGGATCCTCGCCGACCAGGTCACCGCGGACACGTTGGGACCCCACGGTTCCGGTGGCTTCGACGCTCCACTATGGAAAGTTTTGGCGCGGTCCGGCGTACTGGACGCCGCACTGCCCACAGCCGTGGGCGGGGGCGGATTCGGTTTGCTGGAACAGTGCTCGGTGCTGATCGAGATCGGCCGTGCGGTCGCACCGGCGCCGTACTTGCCGTCCGTCGTCCAAGCCGGTTCAGTGCTGACCGATCCGCTGCTGGCCGAACGCTGGCTCCTCCCGGTCTCTCGCGGCGAGAGTGTCCTCGCAGTCGCGTTGGGCGGTTCCTTCGTCGCGACGGACGGCCGCCTCACCGGTACGCAGACCGCAGTGCCCTTCGCCGCCTTCGCGGACGCCTTGCTCGTCGAAGCTTCGGACAGCGTGTACATCGTCGCCGCAGACGCGCCTGGCGTGTCGATAGCGGCGCAGGCGACGACTGACCATGCTGACGCCGCGCTTGTCACGCTCTCGGACACTCCTGGCATCGCGCTCGGCGATGTCGCCGAACAGCTTCGCGTACGCGGTGCCCTAGGTGCTTGCGCGCAGCAGTTGGGCGTGCTGGAACGCGCACTGGAGCTGACTGCTGGCTACACACGCGAGCGGAAGCAGTTCGACAAGGTGCTGGGCAGCTTCCAAGCCGTCCGACACCGGCTTGCGGACGCGTACATCGACGTCGAAGCCGTACGGCTGACGCTGTGGCAGGCCGCGTGGAGGCTGTCCGAAGGACTGCCCGCAGCCGCCGAGGTGGCCACGGCGAAGTACTGGGCTGCCGAAGCCGGGCACCGCGTCGCGCACACCGCCGTGCACCTTCACGGCGGCGTCGGCATCGACGTGGAGCATCCCGTGCATCGCTACTTCGCCGCTGCGAAACGGCTGGAATTCGTTGGCGGCGGCGCTACCGCGCAACTGCTGGACCTCGGCGAACTAGTGGTCAGTCCAACGGCGTGATGTGCCTTAGCCGACGCGGCCCGGTGTCGGGTCGCGTCGGCGGAGCACCGAGGACAAGCCTCGCGTTCGCGACGAACGCACCGTCCGGCGAGGCCAGGATCGGGTCCAACGACATCGAGCGCACCTCGGGGTTGTCTTCAGCCAGCGCTGCCACCCGCAACACCATGTCCTGCAACGCAGCCAGGTCCGCCGGCTCGTCGCCTCGGTAGCCGGTCAACAACGGCGACGTGCGCGGCTCACGAATCAGCGTCGCCGCGTCGACGTCCGTCAACGGGACGGCCCGGTACGCGCGGTCACCGAGCAGAGTGCTCACCAAGCCCGACAGCCCGAACGAGACGAGCGTGCCGAACGACGGGTCATCCTGCAGACCGATGGCGCACGACAGGCCCTTCGGCGCCATTTGCTGCACATACAGGTCTTCATCGCCAGATATCGCCTTCAGGTCCCGGTATGCGACCCGTACGGCGTCTTCAGACGTAAGGTCCAGCCGTACGCCCGCGAGGTCCGGCCTTCCCCGCAGCCGCTCGTCCACCGCTTTCAGCGCGACCGGATAGCCCAGCTCAGTCGCCGCCGCGACGGCGCTGGCCTCACTGGACGCAACCCGGAACGGCACGACATCGACGCCGTAGCAGCGAAGCAGCCGCACCACGTCTTCGTCGGACAACAGCGTCGAGACGCCGTCCTCCGGCAGCAGTTCACGGACGATCTCCTGCGCGTGCTCCACGTGCAGCCCGCCAGGCCGCATCAACGTGCCCTGTGGCCGCTGCCGCCACGCCGCGTACCGCACGACGCGCGCCAACGCGTTCACCGCGCGCTCCGGGCTCGAATAGGACGGAATCGACCCCCGTGTCGGCACCCCGTCTTCGGACAGCACGGCCAGCTCGTGCGGAACGCCTTCCGCGGCGAGGAACGTCGATACGACCGGCTTCGACTGCTCCATCTCTATGACCGCTTCACGCAACGCCCGCGCGTACGCAGTACCCGGGATCGCAACCGGCGGCGCGAAGACGGCGATCAACGCGTCCGTCTCCGGCGAAGCCAGCGCGTCCCGCACCGCGGTGGCGAACTCGTCCGGCCCGGCCTGCGGCCCGATGTCGACCGGATCGAACGCCAGCCGGAGCCCGTCCGCCCGCGCGGTGTCCGCCGCGAGCAGCCCGATCGCGCTGGAGTTCCCGACAATCCCGATCCGCGGCCCGGCAGGCAGCGGCTGATGCGCGAACACCAGCGCCGTGTCGAACAGCTGCGCCAGCGAATCGACCCGGACGACGCCCGCCTGCTCGAACAGGGCCTGCACGCTGGCCTCGTCGACCTCCGCCGACGTCGCCGCCAGCTGCGGCCGCACCGCGTGCCGCCCGGATTTCACCGCGACGATCGGCTTCGACCGCGCCAGCCGCCGCGCGAGCCGGGCGAACTTGCGCGGATTGCCGAACGATTCGAGATACAGGAGCACGAGATCGGTGTCTGGATCCGTCTCCCAGTACTGCAGGAGATCGTTGCCGGACACGTCCGCCCGGTTACCCGCCGAGACGAACGTCGACAACCCGAGCCCGCGCGACCCGGCGTCGGCGAGAATCGCGGTGCCCAGCGCGCCCGACTGGCAGAAGAACCCCGTCCGCCCGCGCTTGGGCAGCCTCGGCGCGAGCGTCGCGTTGAGCCGGACGTCCTTCGCCGTGTTGAGCACGCCCAGCGCGTTCGGGCCGACCACGCGCATCCCGTGCGCTCGCGCCTCGCCGACCAGCCGCAGCTCGGCGTGCAGTCCGAGCGGACCGGACTCCGCGAACCCGCCGGACACGATCACCAGCGTCTTGACGCCCTTCGCCAGGCACGCGTCCAGCACCGATTCCACCGCTTCCGCGGGCACCGCGACCAGCGCGAGATCGACCGGGTCCGGGATGTCGAGCACAGACGGATACGCCCGCACCCCGCGCACCGACCGGTGCTCCGGATTGACCGGATAGACCGCGCCCGCGAAGTCGGCCGCGAGCAGGTTGGCGAACGCGACGTGCCCGACCTTCGTCGGATCCGCGGACGCCCCGATCACCGCGACGGTCTGCGGATGGAGCAGGTTGTGCACGCTGCGCGCCTCGGCCGCCTGCTCCCGCGACCGCGCCACCGCGAGCGACTCCTCAGTCGGGTCGATGTCGAATTCGAGGTGCAGCACGCCTTCCTCGATCGCGCGGCTGACCTGATAGCCCGCATCGCGGAAAACCCGCACCATGGCCGCGTTCTCCGCGAGCACCTCCGCGACGAACCGGCGAAGCCCGCACTCTGACGCCGCCGCCGCGAGATGCTCCAGCAGGATCGACCCGAGCCCGCGCCCCTGATGCTTGTCGTCGACGACGAACGCGACCTCCGCGGACGGTTTCTCGCCGAGCCGCTCGTACCGCCCGACCGCGACGATGTCGTCGCCCAGCAAGGCGATGAAGGCGACCCGGTCGTGATGGTCCACAGTGGAGAACCGCTCGAGATCCCGCGGCGGGATCCGCGGGTAGGCGCCGAAATACCGGAAATAGCGGGTGCGATCGGAAAGACGGCCGTGGAACGCGACGAGACCGTCGGCGTCGCTGGGCACAATTGGTCGCAAGTGGACGGTCCCGCCGTCGGAGAGAACGACGTCGGCTTCCCAGTCGCGCGGGTACGCGTAGGGATCGCGCTCGTCAGCTGACGGTTCCGGGCTGGCTGGGTCGGCCGAGGTGGCCGGGTTCGCTGGGTCAGCCGGGCTGGCCAGGTTCGCCGGGCTGGCCGAAGTGGCCGGGTCGGCTGGGTCCGCCGAGGTGGCCGGGTTCGGGTCGGCCGTCGCCGCGCCCTCGACGGCAGCGGCGCCTTCGGCACCGGGCCGCGGCACCCTGCCATCCCCAGCCGCGGTCTCGCCGGACTTCACCGGCCCCCCGGACCGCGCCGAGCCGGCCGCGCCAGAACCTCCCGGCGTGCCGTCGGCACCGGACGGGCCGGAGCTTCCGGCTGAAGTCCCGGCGGAGTCTTCTCCAGGCGTGCGGGGTCGGTCGGGCATGAGTCAGTCCCTCGGATCGTCCGGATCGAGGCCGTGCAGCGGGAAAACCGCCCGGCGGGTGTCGCGGATCGCGATGTCCACCGCGTCGTCCTCGCCGTCGCCCCAGGATTTGAAGGAAGTGTCCTTGCCGTCGGTCATCGCCGCGGGCAGCTCGGCCCCCGGCGCGGCCCGGGAGATCGTGGACACCCAGCCAGGCGGCAACGCCGTCTCCGGCGGCACGTCCCGGTCCAGCACCGTGGCCATCAGATGCGTCCACGACCGGGGCACCACCCGGATCAGCTGATACCCCCCGCCGCCGACCGCGAGCCAGCGGCCCTCCGCGTACCGTTCGGCCAGGTCGCGGAGAGTCGAGTAGATCGTGCGATGGCCGTCGACCGACAACGACAAGTCCGCCATCGGGTCCTCCTCGTGCGAATCCACCCCGCACTGAGTGACCAGCAATTGCGGCCGGAACTGCTCCAGCACCGACGGCACCACCGCGTGGAACGCCCGCAACCACCCCGGATCTTGCGTATGCGGCGGCAACGGGACATTCACCGACGTGCCGGCCGCCGCGCCCCTGCCGACCTCCGCGGAATAGCCAGTGCCAGGCCAGAGCGTGAACGGATGCTGATGCATCGAGACGGTCAGGACCCTCGGATCGTCGTAGAACGCGGCCTGCACACCGTCACCGTGATGGACGTCCGTGTCGACATAGGCGATCCGGTCGAAACCATGGTCCAGCAACCAGGAAATGGCGACCGCGCAATCGTTGTAGACACAGAACCCGGACGCGTGATCACGCATCGCATGGTGCAACCCGCCCGCGATATTCACCGCCCGCCGCACCTCGCCGTCCGCGATCTTGCGCGCAGCGAGCAACGTCGACCCCACGACCAGAGCAGTCGCGTCGTGCATCCCGGAAAACACCGGGTTGTCCTCCGTCCCGAGACCATGCCCGACATCCCAGCCGACCAGCGGAGCCTCCCGCACCGCGGCAAGATACTCCGGTACGTGAACGCGCAGCAACTCCGCGTCACCAGCCGCGGTCGGAACGAGAAGCTCGACACCGTCGAGCACGCCCAGCTCAGTCGCCAGCCGAACGGTGAGATCCAGCCGGACCGGATTGAACGGATGCGCCCCGCCCAGGTCGTACTTCAGCAGCGAGGCATCCCAGACAACTGCGGGCGACGACATGAGATGCACTCTAGTTCGATCGCGCCGATTGTGTCTTTGCTCGGGTTTTTGGCGCCGAATCTTTGGCGCCGGCTTCGCCGTCGCGCGCGGGATCGCTGTGTTGGATGGCGCCGGCTTCGCCGTCGCGCGCGGGATCGCCTTTAAGTCGGCGTCTGGAGGGAGCGGCGCGCCCGGCCGGGGGCCGGTCACGCCGCTCCCTCCAGACGCCGACGCGATCCCGCGGGGGTGGTCGGGTGAGGGGGGAATCGCTGGGTGGGGCGGGGAGGTGTGAGGGGAGGGCGAGGCGAGGGGCGAGGGGCGGGCGAGGGGCGGGCGAGGAGCGGGCGAGGAGCGGGCGAGGCGAGGGACGAGGGGTGGGCGAGGAGCGGGCGAGGAGCGGGCGAGGCGAGGGACGAGGGGTGGGCGAGGGGTGGGCGAGGGGTGGGGCGGAGCGGAGACGGGGGGCAATGCCAGGAATTTGAGCTGCGGTCGCGTCAGTCTGTTGACTATCCAGAAAGGACACCAACCTGGGCAGAAATGCCTGATTGACGCCTGTTTGACCGTATCTGAGGTCCGTGAGGGGCCCGTTGAGGGAATCTGAGTCCCTCAACGGGCCCCTCACGGAGCACAACTCCCGCTCCGCCGTCCGGGTCGCCCGCCATGAGCCATCCGGCGCTGCCAGGCGTTAAGCTGGGCAGACGCGGCGAAACCGCACATAGCGCCGCCTTTAGTTCCTGGCAGGGGGTCTGGGGCGAGGCGGGAGGGGGATCAGCCGTGTTCGGGGCCGGTGGCGGCTGGGCGTTCCGGATCTCGGGACCAGTGCGACCACGAGCCTGCATAGAGCGCGGCGGGTTCGGTGCGGCCGGCGACCTCTAGTGCGAGGACGACTGACGACGCGGTCACCCCGGAGCCGCAGTACGCGCCAGCCTGGACGCCGTCAGCCAGGCCCAGCGCGGCGAAGCGCTCGGCCAGTTCGGCGGGCGAGCGCCAACGGCCGTCGGGACCCGCGTGTTCTGACGACGGCGCGTTGACCGCGCCCGGGATGTGGCCGGCGCGCGGGTCGACCGGTTCGGTCTCGCCGGTGTAGCGGACGTTCGCCCGCGCGTCGAAAAGCACGCCTTCGCGTGCCAACGCCGCGGCCTCGTCCGCGGACAGCACCGGCATCCCGCCAGGGCGGACCTCGATGTCGCCTGGTTCCGGCGACGGCACCTCGGTCGTCACTTCCCTGCCCTCTGCCGACCACGCTGCGTAGCCGCCGTCCAGGACCGCGACCTGGTCGTGCCCCGCCCAGCGCAACAGCCACCAGGCGCGCGCGGCGATCGAACCGTCCGCGTCGTCGTACACGACCACCGCTCGGCCCGCGCGCACGCCGGCTTTCCTCAGCTCGCTTTGCAGCACGTCCGGGTCGGGCAGCGGGTGCCGTCCGCCCTCTCCCGGCGGGGCGGCGAGGGCGGTGTCCAGGTCGACGAACACCGCGCCAGGCAGGTGTCCGTCCCGATAGGACGCTTCGCCGGGCGGGCCGCCCAGCCGCCAGCGGACGTCCAGCACGACGGGGCGCTCGCGGTCTTCGAACGCGGCGAGCTCAGCGGGCGAGATCAACGGTCGCATGGACCCCATCCTGCAGGTCCGGACGCGGTTCGCGCACCGGGAGCGGACTTTTCCGCGCCACCGGGTCGTTACGCCGAGGCGTGCCGTCGCTGTCGGGGCCAACGACTACGATGAGCTACGCGGACGAAGGGGACAGCGTGAACGATCTCATCGACACCACCGAGATGTACCTGCGCACCATCTACGAACTCGAAGAGGAAGGGGTCGTTCCGCTGCGCGCCCGGATCGCGGAGCGCCTGCAGCAGAGCGGGCCCACGGTGAGCCAGACCGTGGCCAGGATGGAACGCGACGGCCTGGTGGTGGTGGCCGACGACCGGCACCTGCAGCTGACCGACCACGGGCACGAGCTCGCGGTCGCCGTCATGCGCAAGCACCGCCTCGCCGAACGCCTCCTCGTCGACGTCATCGGCCTGGAATGGGAGCACGTGCACAACGAAGCGTGCCGCTGGGAGCACGTCATGAGCGAGGCCGTCGAGCGCAAGCTGGTGAAGCTGCTCGACCACCCGACCACCTCGCCCTACGGCAACCCGATCCCCGGGCTCGACAAGCTCGGCGACGGAGACCCCGCGCCGCGCGCCGAGGACGGGCTGATCCGCCTGGACGAGTTCGCCCGCACCGGCGGCGGCGACGTCGAGATCCGCCGTATCGCCGAGCACGTCCAGCTGGACGAGTCGCTGCTCACCGAGCTGCGCACGGTCGGCATCGTGCCGGGCGGGATCGTCACGATCGGCAAGGCGTCCGGCGGCAGTGCCACGGTCGAGGTCCAGGGCACCGAAGGTGCCGCGCAGGTGTCCACCGCGGCCCTGCACGCCGTGCTGGCGCTCGCCAAGTGACCCCGGCGACCGACGCGGCCCGCGCGTTCCGGGACGTCCACGGGCGGGCCCCGGCCGGGATCTGGTCCGCACCCGGCCGGGTGAACCTGATCGGCGAGCACACCGACTACAACGACGGTTTCGTGCTGCCGTTCGCGCTGCCGCACCGGCTCGCCGCGGCCGCGTCCCCGCGCACCGACGGCAAGCTCCAGGTCGCCACCCTCGGCGACGACGGCCAGCTGCAGCAGTCCGGCCCGCACGACATCGCCGCGCTCGAACCGGGCACAGTCGACGGCTGGGCCGCCTATCCCGCCGGAGTGGCGTGGGTCATGCGCGATCAGGGATTCGCCGACGGCGCCGACATCGTCGTCGCGGGCGATGTCCCCTCCGGGGCCGGGCTCTCCTCCTCGCACGCGCTGGAGTGCGCGGTCTCGCTGGCGCTGCTCGGCGTAGCCGGCGTCGAACTGGACGACGGCGCCGCGACCACTCCGGCCCGGCCGGAGATCGCGCGCTGGGTGCAGCGTTCGGAGAACGACTTCGTCGGCGCCCCCACCGGACTGCTCGACCAGACCGCCTCGTTGTGCTGCGAGGACTCGCGGGTGCTGTTCCTCGACGTCCGCTCGGGAGAGATGGAACAGGTGCCGTTCCCGCTCGGCGAGGCCGGGCTCAAGGTGCTGATCATGGACACTCGCACCAAGCACTCCCACGCCGACGGCGGCTACGGCGCACGCCGGGCGGGGACTGAACGGGCCGCGGAACTGCTCGGGGTGAAAGCGCTGCGCGACGTCTCGCTCGACGGGCTCGGCGAAGCGCTCGCGCAACTGCCCGAAGAGCTGGTCCCGCTCGTCCGCCACGTGGTGACGGAAAACCAGCGGGTGCTGGACGTGGTCGCGTTGCTGCGGGAGAAGAAGCTCGCCGAGATCGGGCCGTATCTCGACGCTTCGCACGTGAGCATGCGCGACGACTACCGCATCTCCACGCCGGAACTGGACCTCGCGGTCGATTCCGCCCGCGCGGCCGGCGCGCTCGGCGCGCGGATGACCGGCGGCGGGTTCGGCGGCTCGGCGATCGCGCTGGTCCGCGAGAGGGATCTGGACACTGTGCGCGCCGCGGTCGAAACCGCGTGCGAGCGGGCCGGCTTCCGTCGCCCGCGGATGTTCACGGCGGTGCCCTCGCGGGGCGCGGGCCGCGACAGCGCCTGAGCGCCAGAGCAACCCCCGGAGGTTCCGTCGCGTCGCACTGAGGGAAGACTGGGCCGCACAGTCTCCCCTCAGCAGAAAGGCCATGACGTGACGGACCAGCAGAGCCCCCTGAAACTCATCGTGACAGGCGGCGCGGGGTACGTGGGCAGCGTGTGCGCCGCCCGCCTCATCGAGGCCGGTCACCAGGTCACTGTGGTGGACGACCTGTCGACCGGGCACGCGGACGCGGTGCACCCGCAGGCGCGCTTCGTCGAGGGCGACGCAGCCGAGGTCGCCGCGGACCTCCTCGGCGAAGGCTTCGACGGGGTGCTGCACTTCGCGGCGAAGTCGCTGGTGGGCGAGTCGATGAGCGACCCGGCGAAGTACTGGGAAGGCAATGTCGTCACCTCGCTGCGACTGCTGGAGGCGATGAAAGCGCACGGCACGCCGCGCCTGGTGTTCTCCTCCACCGCGGCGACCTACGGCGAACCGGACGTGTCGCCGATCGAGGAGACCGCGCCGACTCAGCCGACCAACACCTACGGCGCCACGAAGCTCGCGATCGACCACGCGATCACCAGCTTCTCCCGCGCCCACGGCATCGCCGCGGTGAGCCTGCGCTACTTCAACGTGGCCGGCGCCTATGGCGCGTTCGGCGAACGGCACACCACCGAAACCCATCTCATCCCCCTCGTCCTGCAGGTCGCCACCGGCGACCGGGCGCACATCTCGATCTACGGCGACGACTACCCGACGCCGGACAAAACCGCGGTCCGCGACTACATCCACGTCGTCGACCTCGCCGACGCCCACCTCCTCGCCCTGCGCCACGCGACGGAGGGCGAGCACCGCATCTACAACCTCGGCAGCGGCACCGGGTTCTCCGTGCTGGAGGTCGTGGAGGCGTGCCGCCGGGTGACCGGGCACGCCATCCCCGCCGAGGTGGCCCCGCGCCGCGCCGGCGACCCGTCGGTGCTGGTCGCGTCGAGCGACAAGGCCAACGCCGAACTCGGCTGGACGCCCAAGCGAACCGACCTCGACGGGATCGTGTCGGATGCCTGGCAGTTCACCCAGTCGCGACGCTCCTGAACGGGCCGCTTGACGATCGCGGGGCGGCGGCGAGGTTCGGTCCTCGCCGCCGCCCCGTCCGCATCGAGGTCCGTCGCAGCACAATGGACCACTCTCGGCAGCCTGACGGGATCAAACCGGCAGAAACAACGCCGAACCGGGTCACCTCAAGCCGGACGGCGGTTCCGGTCTTCGTTCCCGCGCGGCGACACCCGCCCCGGGATCGCCCGCCGGTCCAGCGGTACCGCGAGCCGAATCAGGCGGCGTGAGACCAAGGTCCGCCGCGGTGTCGGAGTTGGCCAGACCGGTCAGTTTCGCCGGATCCGTCCCGATGTTCCACGCCGTGTGCAGCAGGCATGCCGCCAGGTTGGCGGGGTCAGCTTCGACTGCGTTCGCCAGCGCCATCCCGGCCAACGCTCCCTCTCCCCTCATCAACGCGACGTAACCGAGTTGCAGCGCGGCTTCCGCACGGTGCGGTGCGGGCAGTTCCCGCACCAGAGACAGCCACACCTCCTCGGCTTCGCGCGCCAACGGCGTGTGCGCCGGGACCGCCAGGGCGAGGCACGCCTCGCGGATCGGTGCGAGTGTCAAAGCATGTGCGAGGCAGAGTGCCTGATCGTCGTCGGGCGGGCCTTCTCCCCGGCGCTGGCGCACGAAGGCGGCTCGGATTTCCATTGCGGCAGCGGCTAAAACGTCGCTGGGAGCCATGCCGGGCAGGCGCAACGGTTCGGGAGACGACGCCAGCATCTCCGTGCGTCGAGTCAGGGCATCCGCGGACCGGGGTGCCAGCACCGCGGCCAGGTCGTCGCGGCTCGGGAAGACGACGAAGCCGGCCTCGGTTGTCGCGGCTGCGACGACGGTTTCCTTCGGATCCGGCAGAGTTCCGGTGCAGTCGGCATGTCGATAACACGCCCAGGGCTCGCCGGTGTCGATGGAGGGGACCCAGAGAGCATGGAACAGGCGCAGCTGATGCTCGGACAACGCTCGCTCTAGTTCCTCGACGAAATCGGCGTGCGGTGGACCGTCTTCGTCAGCTGAGCCGCCGACGACTACCGCGGTCACGCCGTCGTGTTCCGAGTCGGCGAACCGCGGCACCAGCGCGTCCGCTTGCCTCGCTTGGAGTTCCCGGGGCGGAAGGTCCGCGCGCAGGATCAGGCCGATCGAGGTCCCCGGCGTCCGGTTGCCGAGCAGCACGAGCGAATCGGCGGGGCGGAAACCGAGCAGGTACGGCAGCGAAGCGAGCAGGTCGGCGGGCTTGCGGAGGGTGGCCCGGACCGTGCCGGGCTGCGTCGAGGTGGTCACGCGTCCACTCTGCGCCGCGGAAATGGGCCGAAACGGCTTCCCGGACAAATCTGTGGACGCATCAAGACGTTGTGGACAAAACGGGGGCCCGGAAGGAACTCGGCGGCGAAAATGTCGGTGGGGTGTGCATCGGCGGAAAACCCAGCGGACAAAAGAAACGGCGTCGCCGGAACGGGATGGACCCCGCCCGGCACCGCCGTCAGACCTAAGAGAGAAACCGCAGTGTCAGCCGCAGTGTTCGAACGGGCTCGTGTACGCCGACGAGCCGACCGAACCGCCCCACTGCACGCACTTCGCGCCGGCCGCCTTCTTCACCGGGCCCGCGTAATAAGTGAAGTTCCCGCTGTCGGTGACCCGCGTCGAGCCCTGCACTTCCAGGAAGGCCGACGCCGCGCTGGCCGTGCCCAGCGACGTCGCCTTCAGCGTCGTCACGCAGTTCTCCTTAGTGGACGCGTTGTACAGCAGGTACGTCGTGCCGGCCGAACCGAGACCCTGCTGGTCGATGACCGAGAAGCCCGACCCGCAGACCTGCGTCGCCGAATACGGGTTGCCACCGCAGCCGTTCTTGCTCGTGAAGTCCTTCTTGCCGTAGTACGGGACAGCGACGCCGTTCAGCACGGCCTTCTGCGTCACGCCGTTCAAGTTCTCCTCGAAATGCAGGTGCGGTCCGGTCACCCCGCCGGTCGCGCCCGCCTTGCCGATTTCCTGCCCCTGTCCGATGCTCTGGCCCACCGACACTTCCTGCTCGGACAGGTGGGCGTACCGGGTCCGCCAGCCGCCGCCATGGTCCAGCTCGATCCAGCGGCCGTAGCTGGTGCTGCCCTCGTTCGCGACGCGGGTGACGGTGCCCGGAGCGGACGCGGTCACCGGCATGCCGGTGATGCCGGACTTCTGGAAGTCGACCGAGTTCGCCGGGTTGTGCCCGCTGAAGGTCGCCGCGGTGACGGTCACCCCGCACTTGAAGGGCACCTGGAAGTTCGGCGCCGCGGACGCCGTCGACTGGGCGGCCAGCGTCAAGCCGCACGCGGGCAGTGCCACCGCGGCGGCGACCGCCGCGAGCCGTCTCAACCTGGACATGGGACGTACCTCCTGTGGGGGCGAAATGTCCGACACGGCCCAGCCAAGCCCGAGCCAGTACATTTTCCGTACAAGGACGCGGGGAGGGATCCATGAGCACACCGTTCGCCGCGGCGCGGCGGCGGTTCGAGCGCGCCGACTGGGTGCGCTGGGGCGTGCTCGCGATCCCGACCGTCTTCGCGATCCCGCACGCGCGGCCGGTGGCCTGGCCGCTGATCGTGCTGCTTCTCGCGCTGTCCGTGCCCGCGCTCCTGCTCACCAAAGAGTCGCAGCCGCGCTGGCTGCTGCCGACGGTCATGATCGTCATCGTCGCCGCGGCGGGCACGCTCTGGATCATCCAGTCGGGCGCGTGGACCTCGGCGACGATGTTCGGCGGCGCCTTCTACACCTTGCGGGTGAGCGGCCGGGTCGCGGCGTCGCTGGCGTTGGGGGCGTCGGCGGTCGCGGTCGCGATCTGGGCGATCGTCCACTCGCTCGACTTGCTCAACACTCTCGCCCTCTTCGGGGTCCTCGCCGTGATGATCCTGTTGGCGGCAAACCGGCGGGGCCGCGCGGAGCGGCTGGAGCAAACCGAGCTCGCCCTGGCCCGCGCGCAGACTGCCAGCGAGGAGCACGCTCGCGCGGCTGCTCTCGCCGAGCGCACGCGGATCGCTCGCGAGCTGCACGACGTACTCGCGCACTCTCTCGCCGGTCTCGCGCTCAACCTTCAGGGCGCACGATTGATGATGGTCCGCGACGGTGCCAGCGAAGAGTCTCTCGCGCAGATTGAGCGCGCACAGCGGCTCGCGTCGGACGGTCTCGCCGAAGCGCGCAAGGCGGTCGCCGCGCTCCGCGAAGATGCCGTACCCGTAGAGCGCGCAGTGTCGGACCTTCTCGCCGCGTACCGGCTCGACACCGGCTCTCGTGCCGACCTGGTGATCGAAGGCGAGCCGCGTGACCTGGACGCGACGCTCGGCACGACGCTCGTCCGCGCAGTGCAAGAAGCCCTTGCGAACTCGCGTAAACACGCTGGTGGCGCTGCTGTCGACGTCAAACTCGCGTACGCGGACAACGACGTCGAGCTGACCATCGCCGACCGACAAGGCCGTCGCCCGCCGGACCCGCCCGCGCCGGGATACGGTTTGCGGGGCATGAGCGAGCGGGTCGCGTTGCTGAACGGGATGCTCGAATGCGGGCCTGGGGAGGACGGATGGCGGATTCATCTGACGGTGCCGGCGTGACGTTGCGCGTCGTACTGGCCGACGATCAGGCCGTCGTACGCGAAGGGCTGGTCACGCTGCTCAAGCTGCTGCCCGGCATCGAGGTGGTCGGTGCGGCGGCGGACGGCGTGCAGGCGTTCGATCTCGTCGCGGAGCACCAGCCGGACGTGCTGCTCGTCGACCTGCGGATGCCGAACCGCGACGGCGTCGAGACCACCGAGATGGTCCGCGCGCAGCACCCGGGGACCGAGGTCGTCGTGCTGACCACGTACGCCGACGACGGCTCCCTGCTCGCCGCGCTCAAGGCGGGCGCGCGCGGGTTCCTCACGAAGGACGCGGACGCCGAAGCGATCGCTCGCGCTCTTAAGTCCGCCGCGGCCGGACAGTCCACTGTGGATGGCGCGTTGCAGCAACGGCTGGTGGCGGCCGCGGCCAGCCGGACGCCGGTGCGGACGAAGGAACTCGAAGGACTCACTGCGCGCGAGGTCGAGGTACTGCGGCTGATCGCGGCCGGGCTGTCGAACACGGAGATCGCGCGCACCCTCGTGGTCAGCGAAGCGACGGTGAAGACGCACATCAATCACCTGCTCTCCAAGGCCGGGCTTCGCGATCGTGCGCAAGCTGTCGCGTTCGCCTACCGCGCGGGGATCGCCGAGTAGAACGCTTTCTTCCCACCGACAATCGGCAGCGTCACTGTCGTTCCGGTCAAGTCCAGCGCCAGCCCGGTGCCCGGACGCGGTCGCAGCGTGAAGTCGTGGTCGCTGGAGGCGAGCACGAACTCAAGCCGGTGCCCGGCGGCCAGGACGTAGTCCTTCGGCATCAGCGAGACCTCGATGCGGTACCGCTGACCGGGCGTGATCGGCGAGGTCACCGCCGCGCTGACCCGGTTCTGCGGGTCCGTCCAGCCCCGGCTGATCACGTGCGAACTGCCGTCCGGCGCGCGGTCCAGGAGCACCGCGGTCACGTTGGCCGCCGGACGATCGAAGGAAAGCCGCAGCTCGGCCCTCGCGGTGCCGGACAGCCGCACCGGCGCGGTCGCGGCAGAAGTGCGGTAGCGCAAGCGGTTCCCGGACGAAGCAGCGTCGGAGAGCTGTTCGATCGCCTTGCTCGCGTCGTCGGACAGTGTCTCGACGGCGGGCTTTCCCGGCACTGGCTGCCGGTCGAGAGCGCCGGTCGCGCGGCCGCCGGGCCACGGGTGCACCGTGACGTCCGAGGTGCCCGGAGCGGGCCAGTCGGCCTCGTCGACCCATGACTTGTCCTCGCGCTGGATCGTCGCCTTCGGCTCGCGCTCGATGCCGTTGTCGATGCCGTAGAGGTAGTGCGACATCCACTTGTTGAGCGTTGCGAGCCAGACGTCGCGGCGCAGCGAAACCGGGTCGGCGTGGCCGGACTGGTGCAGCCAGATCTTGTGCTCGACGCCGTGCTTCTTCAGCGCTTCGTACCAGGTCGCGACCTGTTCGGTCTTCACGTTCCAGTCGTTCAGACCGTGCACCGCGAGGACCGACGCGTGCACCTTGCCGACGTCGTTGCGGTAGTTCCGGACGTCCCAGAACTTGCTGTAGTCGCCGGTCACTCGGTCCTGCGAAGCGGTGAGCCCGTCGATGACCGGACGGCAGATCTTCCGGTCAGCCCGCGAGTAGACGTATTCGGCGAGGACGTCCGCGTCCTCGCCCTGATAGCCGCCGGCCGCGACGACCGCACCGTCGTTGCGGTAGTAGTCGTACCAGTTCGAAATGGCGGCGATCGGCACGATCGTCTCGAGCCCATCGACTCCGGTGCTGGCCACCGCGTTGGGCAGAGTGCCGTTGTACGAAACGCCCATCATGCCGGTCTTTCCGGTGGTCCAGCTCGCCGCGACGGGCGCTCCGGCCTCGTTGCGCGCGGCAGCGCGGCCGTTGAGCCAGTCGACTACGGAGCGCGCGCCGATCGTCTCGTTCACGTCGCCGGTGGTCGGGCAGCCGGTGGACAGGCCGGTGCCGAGCGATTCGCCGTAGACGACCGCGAAGCCGCGCGCGGTGAAGTAGTCCTGGTAGCTCCACCCGATCGGCGGTGCGGCGTGCGGACCCGGCACGTACAGCTCGGTGTCGACGTTGTGGTTCGCTACGTCGTTGCCGCCCGCGAAGTACGGGCTCGCCTCGTACACGACCGGGACCTTTATGCCCTGCTCGGTCGCGCGCGGACGCACTACCTGCGCGTGGACGAGGTCAGGCTTGCCGTCGTGGTCGCTGTCGACCGGCGCGGTGACCCAGACGTCTTCACGCACGACGTCTTTCGGGTCGAAGACCGGCTGCGCCTGTCCGCCGGTGAAGACCGGCGCGGGCGGCGTCGCGGCTTCAGCGATCGAAGGCACGGTCAAAGTGGCCACTGCGACGAACACGGCAGCAACCCGAGTTGCAACGCGCACCAGAACCCCCAACTCGGACGAAGCAGGCAAGCCCATCAGACACTTCCGGCAACCACAGCCCGCGTCAACCGACTAACGTCGGAGCCATGGACGCACCGATCACCGCGGTCACTGTCTATCCCCAACAAGCGCGCGTAACCCGCCGCTGTCACGTCACGCCAGCTGACGGCACACGTATCGAGATCACCGGACTGCCCGTCTCGCTGGACGCTGCATCGGTGCGCGTAAGCGGTACCGGAGACGCACTCGTCACCGGCGTCGACGTCGAGTACGCGCAACATGCCGCACCCGCGGACGCGACGCTGCGCGCGCTCGTCGAACAGCGGAAAGCGGATCAGGCGACGATCGACGCGGTCGTGGACGACGAGAGCGCCGCAGGTGCGCGCGTCGAGCTTCTCACCGGCCTCGCCCGGCGAAGCGGCAATAGCTTCGCTAAGGCGTTGGCCGACGGCAGCGCCAACCCCAGTCGCGTCGAAGAAGTGAGCGAAGCACTCAGTACCCAGCTGGCCGCCGCCCTCAAGGAACGCCGCGCGCGCACCACGCGGCTGGCACAGCTGCGCGATGATCTCGCCGCGCTCGACCGGCAGATCGAAACTCGCGGCGCGCAGTCCGAACAGGACAGCTCCACCATTGCAGTCGACCTGGAATCACCTGCCACCGCCGAAATTGAACTGTCCTATGTGGTCCCCGGTGCATCCTGGGAGTCCGGGTACGACGTGCGAGTGCGCAGCACCGACGTCACAGTCACCTCGTACGGTCTGGTCAGCCAGCACACCGGCGAAGACTGGCCGGAGTGCGAGCTGACGCTCTCCACCGCACGGCCGGCGAACACCGTCACGATCCCGGAACTCGCACCGTGGTACCTGGACCGGCAACCGCCCGCGCCGAAGGCCCGCGATCTGGCCGCGGCGTACGGTGCGGCGGCACCCGCCCCAGGCGCGGGCGGCCGAGCCGGCTTCGCGTCATTCGTCGCTCAGGTGGAGCAAGGTGCCACCGCGGTCACCTTCCGGCCAGCCCGGCCGGTGGCGATCCCCTCCGGCGCGCAAGGCCACCGCACGACGCTCGCGCAGCTGGACCTGACCGCCGACCTCGACTACGTCACCGCACCGACGCGAGGCGAGGAGGCGTACCTGCGCGCAAAGGTGGTCAACACCGCCGACCACACCCTCCGGCCCGGCCGCGCCGCGGTGTTCAACGAGACCGAGTTCGTCGGCACTACGCAGCTGGAGCTGTGGGCGCCAGGCGAGGAACGCGAACTCGCGCTGGGCGTCGACGACCGGATCCGCGTCGAGCGCGAACTGGTCCGGAGAACCGCCAGCAAAGCGACGCTCTCCGGCCAGCGCCGCCGCGAAGCCGAATACCGGACTACCGTAGCCAACCACAGCCCGCGCGAGGCCGTCGTGACCGTGCTGGACCAGGCACCGGTCTCGCGAGACGACTCGATCACCGTGCGGGACCTGCGGACCAGCCCGGACCCGGCCGAACACACCGAACTCGGCCAGCTCTCCTGGCGGCTCGCCATCGCGCCCGGGGCCTCCGCGACCGTCTCGCTCGGCTACCGGGTGGACGTCGCGAAGGGCGCCGAGCTGGTCGGCTGGCGCGAATGACGCGTCAGCCCTGGGAGATGTAAGCCTCCAGCTGCTCCTGGCTCTGCTCCAGCTGCTCCATCCGGATCTTCACCACGTCGCCGATGCTCACGATGCCGACGAGACGGCCGTCGTCGAGCACCGGCACGTGCCGGATCCGCCGTTCGGTCATCAGGCCGCTGAGCTGGTCCACCGGGTCGCCCGGCGCGCAGCTGGCGACGAGGGTGGTCATGATGTCCGCGACCGGCCCGGCGAGGATCGCCGGTCCGTGGTCGTGCAGCCGACGTACGACGTCGCGCTCGGAGACGATCCCGGCGATCCCGCCGTCCGGCCCGACGACGACCATGGCCCCGACGTTGTGCCGGGCGAGGCCCGCCAGCAGCTCGGTGACCGTGGTTCCCGGGGACACGGTGGCAACGGCCGCGCCCTTCCGCTGCAGCACATCCGCGATCCGCATGGCGAGCCCCTCTCCTCGGTGAGTCGGGTCACCTCAGGTTAGGGCCAGGTCGCCGAGTGCGAAAGTCCGGCGGGACGCGTCCGATCGTGGTAATGCGCTCGGCCGGTCGGGTCCGCGGTCCGTCGCGGGGAGTCAGGCCGCCAGGTCGTCGAACAGGCCGCGCAGCCGGGCCAGCCCGGGGCCGATCCGGTCGTCCGCGATCGCGCCGTAGCCGAACAGCAGCCCGTGCCGCCGAGCCGCGACTGAGAAGTCGGCGAGCGAATAGAGCCGCACGCCCGCGCTGACCGCCCGGCGCGCGAACCCGCGCAGATCAACGTCCGACGAGGCGCTCAGGTGCAGCCCGGCGGCCGCGGGCACCGGCTCCAGCAGATCCCCGAACTCCGCGCGCAGACCGTCCAGCAACAGGTCGTGCCGGGCGCGGTAGATGCCGCGCATCCGGCGGACGTGCCGGGCGAACCCGCCCTCGGCCAGGTACTCCGCGATGACCGCCTGTTCGATGGTCGGCGAATGCCAGTCGGCGAGGTATTTCGCCTTCACGATCGCCTGCGCCAACGCCGGCGGCGCGGCCAGGTAGCCCAGCCGCAGCGCCGGCAGCAGCACCTTCGAGAACGAGCCGACGTAGATCACCCGACCGTGGGAATCCAGGCTGTGCAACGGTTCCAGCGGCCGGCCGGAGTAGCGGAACTCGGTGTCGTAGTCGTCCTCGACCACCACCGCGCCGCTGTCCTCGGCCCAGTCCAGCAGCGCTCGCCGGCGGGACGGCGACATCGCGACACCGAGCGGGTACTGGTGCGACGGCGTCACGTACACCAAACGCGTGTGCGGCGGAATCGCGTCGACCACGATGCCGTCGTCGTCCACCGGCACCGGCGCGACGCGCACGCCGAGCGTGCCCAGCAGCAGCCGCGGCGGCGGGTAGCCGGGATCCTCGACCGCGGCCAGGTCGCCCGGCCGCAGCAGGACGCGGGCGATGAGGTCGATCGTCTGCTGGGCGCCGGAGCTGATCACCAGCTGGTCCGGGGAGACCCGCACGTTGCGGGACACCGCGAGGTGCCGCGCCAGCTCCTCGCGGAGCCGGGGATCGCCTTGCGGTTCGCCGTAGGTCAGCCGCTCGGCTTGGGAGCTGCGCAGGATCTGTGCGGTGAGACGACGCCAGGTGTCGAACGGGAACAGCCGCACATCCGGTACGCCGGCACGGAAATCGAACTCGGGCGGATCGGTGAACGGCGGCGGCGGCGCGGGCACGGCGGTCCACTCCGGACGCGGCTGGACGCCTTCCGCGGAACCGCTCGGCTCCACCGGCCGGGGCGCGGCGCCCGAGCGCACGTACGTGCCGGCGCCAACCCGGCCGGTCAAGAACCCCTCGGCGGTGAGGCGTTCGTAGGCCGCGGTGACCGTCGTACGCGAGACGGCGAGCTGGTGCGCCAGTTCCCGGGTCGGCGGAAGCACGTCGCCGTCGCGAAGGCGGCCGTCGAGCACCGCGGCGCGGATCTGGCGGTAGATCTCGTCGCGATGCCCGCGGCTGCCGCTGAGGTCGAGGTGCAGGTCCACCGGTCCAGCCTAGATTGGTCCACCACGATTGGTCTGGTTTTGGCTCTCTTCCTGGACCGATCTTCCGGTTAGCGTCAAGGCATGACCACGTTCGACCTAGACCGTCAGTCGCTGCAAGTGCTCGACCTGATCGTCTCGAAGACCACCGCCGCCGACCTGGACCGGCCCACCCCGTGCGAAGGCTGGACCCTCGCCGATCTGCTCCGCCACCAAGTCAGCGAAAACCACGGCTTCGCCGAAGCCGCCCGTAACGGAGCTGCCAAAGACTGGCACGGCGGCCAGCTCGGCGAAGACGCGTACGCCGCGTACGCCGCGTCGGTGACGGACTTCCTCTCCGCGTACAGCGAAGAAGGCGTCGCCAAACGCCAGATCGCCATCAACACCTTCGGTGCCTTCCCCGGCGAAATCGCCATGGCGATGCACCTCGTCGACTCCGTCGCGCACGGCTGGGACCTGGCGAAGACGCTCGGCGTCTCCTATGAGCCAGTGCCCGAAGCTGTGCACGCCGCGCTGCAGTTCGCGCTCAACATCCCGACCGATCCCGAAGAGCGCGTCGAGCGGGGAACGTTCGCGCCGGTGGTGCCCGTCTCGGACGACGCGAGCGAACTCGACCGGTTCCTCGCCCTGCTCGGCCGCGACCCGGGCTGGCAGGTCAGCTGACCTGGTCCGAAGGCGCCGACCAGGTGTCGCAGGCGGCGGGGCCGGCTCCGGAGTAGCCGGCCTTCGCCCAGGCCAGCTGGTTCTCCCGGGTGCCGTGGTCGCCGCTGTCGTCCGCCCGGCCGTAGTCCGCGACCGCGGCGTTCGCGGTGGCCCGGCTGATCGAGCCGTGCCCGGCGGCGGCCGCGAGGAACAGTGCGCCGAAGCAGTTGGCCTGAAGTTCGATCCGGCGCACCACGGCCTTGTCCTTGTCGCTGGCCGGCTCCGGCGAACTCATTTCCGCGCTGGCCGCGTCCAGGATGCCGCTCTCGCGCTGCACGTGGTGGCCGTATTCGTGCGCGATGGTCGCCAGGTGCCGGGCGCGGTTCAGCCCCGCATCGGACAGCATCCAGTCGGTGGGCGCGTAGATCGTCTCGTCACCGCCGCAGTAGTACGCGACCGCCTGGTCGCGCGACGGCGCGTTGCCGCAAGCGCTGGTCTTCGGCAGCGTGACCGATATCTTCACCGGCAGGTTCGGCTCGCCCGCCTTTTCCAGCGCCGGCTGCCACGACTGCTTCAAGCAGTCCGCCAGCACGGTGTAGAACTTCTTGAGCTGCTCGCCGTCCCGGCTGAGCTCCGGCAGGTCGCAGGACTCCGGCGCGGCGAGCGAAACATCCTTGGCCAGCAACGGATTTCCGCTGGTCTTGCGCACCGGTCGCGCCGCTTGCCGATCCGACAGCGCGGGAGAACCCGACGCGGCCATCGCGTGCCCGGCAACCTCGTGCGGCACCGCGCCCATCAACGCGAGCGTGCTCGCGACGACCGCGACCGCGGTCACCGCGCCCAGCGCACGGCCCGGACCGCGGCGCGGCGGAACCGGCGGCGGCAGCTGCGGCCACGAACTGCCGCCGACATCCGTCATCTTTCCCCCTCCGTGGACAGCATACGGAGACTGCCCGCCGTGCAGATCACGAAACGGGAACGCCGAACCCGCTGGCCGGACCTGCGACGGGCGGGAAGACTGGGGCGCATGACTGTCGAAGATCCGTACCTGTGGCTGGAAGACGTAACGGGCGACGAGGCGCTCGACTGGGTCCGTTCGCGCAACGCGGAGACGCTGGACGTGCTCACCGCGGGCGAGAGGTTCGGGCAGCTGCGGGACTCGATCCGCGAGGTGCTCGACGCGGGCGGCCGGATCCCGTACGTGGTGCGCCGGGGGCCGCGCCTCTACAACTTCTGGCAGGACGCCGAGCACCCGCGCGGGCTGTGGCGGCGCACCACGCTGGAGGAGTACCGCACCGCCGAACCGGAGTGGGAGATCCTGCTCGACGTCGATGCGCTCGCCGCCGCCGAAGACGAGAACTGGGTCTGGAAGGGCGCCGCCGTGCTGCGTCCCGGCCACCGGCTCGGCCTGATCCAGCTGTCGCGGGGCGGCGCGGACGCGACCGTCGTGCGCGAGTTCGACCTGGACGCGCACGAGTTCGTGCCGGACGGCTACTCGCTGCCCGAGGCCAAGCACCGGATCGGCTGGATCGACCAGGACCGGATCTACGTCGGGACCGACTTCGGCCCGGGCACGCTCACCACGGCCGGCTACGCGCGGATCGTCAAGGAGTGGCAGCGCGGCACGCCGATCGAAGAAGCGGTGACCGTGTTCGAGGGCAAGCCGGACGACGTCGGCGTGATGGCTTCGCACGATCCGACCGAAGGTTTCGAACGCGACTTCGCCTACCGTTGGCTCGACTTCTACCGCACTGAATACTTCGCGCGGACCCCTGCCGGGCTGACCAAGCTGGACCTGCCGCAGGACGTCAACGCCTCGGTGCACCGCGAATGGCTGCTCGTGCAACCGCGCAGCGCGTGGACCGTCAACGGCGCCGAGCACCCGGCAGGTTCGCTGCTGGCGATCGACTATGACGCCTTCATGGCGGGCGCACGCGATTTCACCGCGCTGTTCACGCCGGACGCGCACACGTCGCTGGACTATTACACGTGGACCCGCCACCATCTGCTGCTCGCGACGCTGCACGACGTGAAGTCGGAGCTGCGAGTGCTGACGCCCGGGCCGGAAGACTGGGCCGAGGCGGAACTCGGCGGCGCGCCAGAGTTCGGCAGCGCGCAGATCGTCGACACCGAACCGGACGTCGACGACGAGTACCTGGTCGATTCGTCCAGCTACCTGCAACCGTCCACGCTCACCCGCGGGGTCGTCGGCGGCGACGTCGAGACGCTGAAGCAGGCGCCGTCGTTCTTCGACCCGGCCGGGATGGAGGTCAGCCAGTACTTCGCGACCTCGGACGACGGCACGAAGATCCCGTACTTCGTGGTCCGGCCGCCCGGCGCGGAGGACGGCCCGACGCTGCTCTACGGGTACGGAGGCTTCGAGGTCTCGCTGACGCCGGCGTACAGCGGGTCGATCGGCCGTGCCTGGCTGACGCGCGGCGGCACGTATGTGGTCGCGAACATCCGCGGCGGCGGCGAATACGGTCCGGAATGGCATACCCAAGCGGTGAAAGCCAACCGGCACCGGGCGTACGAGGACTTCGCCGCGGTGGCACGCGATCTCGTCGCGCGGGGCATCACCACGAAGGAACGGCTCGGCATCCAGGGCGGCAGCAACGGCGGGCTGCTGATGGGCGTCATGCTCACCACCTATCCGGAGCTGTTCGGGGCCATCGTCTGCCAGGTCCCGTTGCTCGACCTGAAGCGCTACCACCTGCTGCTGGCCGGCGCGTCGTGGATGGCCGAATGGGGCGACCCGGACGTCCCGGAGGAGTGGGCCTGGATCTCGAAGTACTCGCCGTACCAGAACGTTTCGGCGGACGCGAAGTACCCGCCGATCCTGTTCGTCACCTCGACCCGCGACGACCGGGTGCATCCGGGGCACGCGCGCAAGATGGCCGCGCGGATGATCGAGCAGGGACATGACGTGGAGTACTACGAGAACATCGAAGGCGGGCACGGCGCGGCCGCGGACAACGAGCAGCTGGCGTTCCGTTCGGCGGTGGCGTACGAGTTCCTCTGGTCGAAGCTTTCCTAGAACAGTCCGCGGGGCCGCGCCCGGACGCGCGGCCCCGCGACCACTCCCGATCCTCTGCGGACTTCCGCCAGCGCGTGTTCGTAGCGCGCCCAGCTTTCGGTGACGAACGCGAGCCACGGGACGCCGAGCCTGCGCAATGCGCGACCGTGCCCGAGCAGGACCTTGTTGACTTCGAGCACGGCCCGCGCCCGCCACTTGAGCGCGGCGCGGATCTTCAAGCGCCGCAACCGGTCCACGTGGTTACGCAGCCGCCGCTCCAGCCCGGCGAGCACGCGCGCGGCGACATCTGCGGTGACCGGGTCGCGGGCACCATCGCGCAGCGCTTGGTAGTAGCCGAGCGCGAGCACGTCGGAGACCAGCCGGTCCATCGCCTCGCGCGCCCCCGGCGGCGGGTCCGCCGCGCCGAGCAGCCGTTCAACCAATTCTTCGCCAGGCCCGGCCGGGAATCGCCGGACGCTGCGCGCCACCACCGGATCCAGCCGCACGCCGCGCTCCCACGCCGGCTGCGGCCGGACCTTCCGCCGCCGCTCTTCGGTATTCCACTCCACGGCGGCCATGCTGCCGCCCGGATGTGCCGGTCCGGCGGGGACGACGTGGAGATTCGGTGGAGTTACCGGGCGAACAGGGCGGCGGCTGCCCAGTCGGACACCTTGGGGTCGCCGAGTCCGGAGCCGGTGAGCCAGCGGGCGGCGGTGTGCGCGGCGTCGGCGGAGCGAATCAGGCCGTGCGGGCCGGGCTCGATGCCGGTGCCGAGGCGGACGTCGTCGATCAGCCCGCCGAGGCAGGCCCAGCTGTGCCAGGTCCCGAAGTCGTAGCCGACCAGCTCGTAGCCGAGCGGCGTGCCGTTGATCGGAATGCCCTCGGCCAGCCGTCCGGCAACGGCGTGCGTCTCGCGGTCGTAGCCTTCGGCGAGCAGAGCACGGAGGATCGGGGCGGCTTCCTCCATCGTGAAGCCGACTTCGAGCACCTGGAGCCGGGACTCGGCGGCCCGGTGCCGGGCGCGGTCCGGGTCGCGGAACCAGTCTCCCCATTCCTCTTCCAGGACGGTGACAACGCACTCGCTGATCGAGACGAGGCCGTCGCGAGAGCCGTCCGTCGAGTACGGACGCTGCACAACGCGGTAGCCCGCCGACACGAAACTCACGACGTCCATTTTCGCTGGTGAAGGCCCCGTCCGTCGAGCGGTATTGTGTCTGTACCTACTAGTATGTACGGTGAGCTCATGTCCACGAGAGACCAGCTGGTCGCGAGCACCCAGGACTTGCTCTGGGAACGCGGCTACATCGGCACCAGCCCAAAGGCGATCCAGCAGCGCGCCGGCGCCGGACAGGGCAGCATGTACCACCACTTCGCGGGGAAGGCTGATCTCGCGCTGGCCGCGATCCGGCAAAGCGCCGAGGAGCTGCGCGCGTCCGCCGAAGCGTCGCTGGCCGAAGGATCGACCGCGATCGAACAGATTTCCGCCTACCTGCACCGCGAACGCGACGTCCTGCGCGGCTGCCCGATCGGACGGCTCGCGCTGGACCCGGACATCGTGACCAGTGCGGAATTGCGCGCCCCGCTGGAGGAAACCTTCGACTGGCTGCGCAGCCGGCTCGCCGAGGTGCTCGCCGAGGGGGCGGCGAAGGGCGAGCTCTCCGCCCACCTCGACCCCGCCGCGACCGCGACCGCACTGGTCGCGGTGGTGCAGGGCGGTTACGTGCTGGCCAGGTCCGCCGGTACCGCCGAGCCGTTCGACCAGGCCGTTCGAGGCGCGCTCGCGCTGCTCGGCGCGTGATCCGAGGTACGCGATGCAGTACGAGATCAACCTGCCCGCCGACTACGACATGGAGATCATTCGCGAGCGGGTCGCCACCCGCGGGCACCGGACCGACGAGTTCCCCGGCCTGGCGCTCAAGGCGTACCTGATCCGCACCCCGGCCAACCAGTACGCGCCGTTCTACCTTTGGGCCGACACCGCCGGAATGAGCCGATTCCTGTGGGGCGGCGGCGGTTTCGACGGGATCGTGCAGGATTTCGGCCGCCCGTCCGTCCAGCATTGGACCGGTGCCAACTGTCTGGCCGGTCCTGCGCGCGGCGCAACGCCGACGTTCGCGACCAAGCGCAGGCAACTGCTGCCCGAAGGGCGGCTGAAGCACGAACTCGCCGAATTCCCGCGCCATGCCGAGCACCCGGCCGTCCACACCACGGCGCTGGCTATCGATCCCCGGCGCTGGGAGGCCGTGCACTTCACTCTCTGGACCGCCGACCCCGGCGAGGACAACGGCGTCCGCTACCAGGTGCTTCACCTGTCCCGCCCGCATCTCGACCAGCTGAGCTGAAAGGCCCTCCCATGCCGCTCGTCCGCATCGACGTGCTGTCCGAACCCAACGCCGGCAAGCTGCCCGCCATCGGCGAAGCCGTGCACCAGGCGATGACCGAAACCATCGGCGTCCCACCCGATGACGTGTTCCAGATCCACACCAGCCACGCCGAGGGCCGGTTGCGCTACGACCCCGGCTACTTCGGCGTCCGCCGCGACGACGACATCGTGTTCGTCTCCATCACCCTGCGCGCTGGCCGCACCGACGACCAGAAAACCGCGCTCTACCGGCGCGCGACCGAACTGGTCACCGAAGCCACCGGGATCGAACCGCGGAACGTGCTGTTCAGCTTGACCGAGAACCACGACGTGGACTGGTCGTTCGGCGAAGGCGTCGCGCAGATGCGGTGACCGGCTCAGCACCGGATGCCGTCGAGCACTCTTCCGACCGAAACCCGGCACAGCTCCCGGAACTCCTTCTCCCCCAACGCAAGCCGGTTGCCGACCCGCAACTGGACCAGCCCGTGCAACAGCGCGGAGATCGCGATAGCCAGTTCCCAGACGTCGTCCTCGCGGAAGATGCCTGCCTTCATGCCGGCCGAGAGCGCGTCGGCGAGGGCAGTGAGCGTGGCCGATGTACCCGCCCGGAAGTCTTCCGGGAACTGACGGACGCCTTCCCGCTTTTCGATGAACAGCAGCGAGTAGACGTTCGGCTGACCGACCGCGAAATCCAGGTATTTGGCGAGCATCGAATCGAACTCGCGCTGGTACGCCTCGGGCTCGGACGGCCACTCCCGCTCGCCCCACTCCTCCTCCAGCGCGGCGCAGCTCTCGTCGGCGAGCGCGCCGAGCAGTGCTTCCCGATTCGGGAAATGCCGGTAGATGGACATCGGCGTGAGCCCGACCGCCGCCGCGACCCGGCGCATCGTAACCGCCGAAGATCCCTCGGCCACCAGCAATTCCCGGGCCGCGGCGGCGATCCGGGCAGCGGAAGGCGAGACCATGTCCACACCGTACCGCTCGGTTATCTACGGCGTAGACCTCAGGTCTCGCGGGCTTGCGGGCAAGCAGCGCCCGGTCGGCAGTCGCTTGCCCCGGTGACTTCGCGCGGCCCTGCCAAGCCCGAGGGGCGCCAGCCGACAATGACTGGCACCCCTCAGGAAAAGCGGTGGTGAGCGATCAGCTGCAGCCGGAGGTCGCCCCGCAGCCTTCACAGGCGTAGCACGAGCCCGCGGGCCGCATCTTGGTCCCGCAGGTCATGCACAGCGGCGCGTCCGCTGCCTTGCCGAGGTGCAGTTCCATCAGTTCCGCGGTGCTGTGCGCATCCTGGGCGGGCGCTTGCTTCTCCTCGGCGCGAGCCGGCGACGCGTCGACGCTGCTGCTCAGCGCTTCCAGGTCGAGGTTCTGCCCGCCGTAGCTGGCTTCGACTTCGGCCGAGCGTTCGTCCGCGGTGAAGATGCCCAGCTGGGCCCGCTTCTCGTACGGCAGGTAGTCGAGCGCGAGGCGGCGGAACAGGTAGTCCATGACGCTGGTGGCGATCCGGATGTCCGGGTCGTCGGTCATGCCCGCCGGTTCGAAGCGCAGGTTGGAAAACTTCGAGACGTAGAATTCGAGCGGAATGCCGTGCTGCAGGCCGACCGAGATCGACATCGAGAAGGCGTCCATCACGCCGGCCAGCGTCGAGCCCTGCTTGCCGAGCTTGACGAAGATCTCGCCGAGACCGTCGTCCGGGTACGAACCGGCATGCAGGTAGCCCTCGGCGCCGCCGACGGTGAACGACACCGTCTGGCTCGGCCGCTTCTTCGGCAGCCGGCGGCGCACCGGCCGGTATTCGATGACCTTCGCCGGCTCCGCCTCGGCTTCCTTCTTCTTCGCCGTCGACAGCGGCTGGCCGACCTTGCAGTTGTCCCGGTAGATCGCCAGCGCCTTGAGGCCGAGTTTCCAGCCCTGGAAGTAGATTTCCTCGACGTCCTCGACCGTTGCCGACTCCGGCATGTTGACGGTCTTCGAGATCGCGCCGGAGATGAACGGCTGGACCGCGGCCATCATCCGGACGTGGCCCATCGGCGCAATGGACCGGTCGCCGACCGCGCAGTCGAACACCTCGTAGTGCTCGGGGCGCAGGCCCGGCGCGTCGACCACGTGGCCGTGCTGCGCGACGTACTCGACGATCGCCTCGACCTGCTCAGCCTGGTAGCCCAGCACGCGCAGCGC
Source organism: Amycolatopsis benzoatilytica AK 16/65 (assembly GCF_000383915.1). NCBI lineage: Bacteria > Bacillati > Actinomycetota > Actinomycetes > Pseudonocardiales > Pseudonocardiaceae > Amycolatopsis > Amycolatopsis benzoatilytica. Next base: position 581,654 of record NZ_KB912942.1, on the reverse strand, counting down.
GCGCGGCACAGTCTGGTTCACGATCTGCATGGACCCGCCGCCGACCAGCTTCTTGAACTTGACCAGCGAGAAGTCCGGCTCGATGCCGGTCGTGTCGCAGTCCATCATGAAGCCGATGGTGCCGGTCGGCGCGAGCACCGACGCCTGCGCGTTGCGCCAGCCGTTGCGAGTGCCGATCTCGATGCCCGCACGCCATTCCTGCGAAGCGAGCGCGCGGACTGCCGCGTCGTTGCCGTGATAGGTGCGGATCAGCTCGTTCGCGGCGGCGTGCTTGCGCATGACCCGCTGGTGCGCCTCGGCGTTGCGGGCGTAGCCCTCGTACGGTCCGACGACGCCGGCCAGCTCGGCCGAACGCCGGTAGGACACGCCGCTCATCAGCGAAGTGATCGCCGCAGCGAGCGCACGACCGCCTTCGGAGTCGTACGCGTGGCCCAGCGCCATGAGCAGCGCGCCGAGGTTGGCGTAGCCGATGCCGAGCTGGCGGAACTTGCGCGTGGTGTCGGCGATCGGCTCGGTCGGGAAGTCGGCGAAGCAGATCGAGACGTCCATCGCGGTGATGACGAACTCGACGGCCTTCGCGAACAGCGGCGCGTCGAACGTGCCGTCCTCGGAGACGAACTTCAGCAGGTTGAGCGACGCGAGGTTGCAGCTGGAGTTGTCCAGGTGCATGTACTCGCTGCACGGGTTGGACGCGGTGATCCGGCCCGATTCGGGGCAGGTGTGCCAGTCGTTGATGGTGCCGTCGTACTGGATGCCCGGGTCGGCGCATTCCCACGCGGCCTGCGCCATCGAGCGGAAGAGCTTCTTCGCGTCGGTGCGGTCGATGACCTCGCCGGTGAGCCGGGCACGGAGACCGAAGTCGGAGCCGTTCTCGACGGCCTGCATGAACTCGTCGGACACGCGGACCGAGTTGTTCGCGTTCTGGTACTGCACCGAGGAAATGTCGGCGCCGGAGAGGTCCATGTCGAACCCGGCGTCGCGGAGGACCTTGATCTTCTCCTCTTCGCGCGCCTTGGTCTGGATGAACTCCTCGATGTCCGGGTGGTCGACGTCGAGCACGACCATCTTCGCCGCGCGCCGGGTGGCGCCGCCGGACTTGATGGTGCCCGCCGACGCGTCGGCGCCGCGCATGAACGAAACCGGGCCGGACGCGGTGCCGCCAGAGGTCAGCAGTTCCTTGGAGGAGCGGATGCGGGACAGGTTGAGCCCGGCGCCGGAGCCGCCCTTGAAGATCAGGCCCTCCTCGCGGTACCAGTTGAGAATCGACTCCATCGTGTCGTCCACGGCGAGGATGAAGCAGGCGGACACCTGCTGCTTGGACGAGGTGCCGACGTTGAACCAGACCGGGGAGTTGAAGCTGAACACCTGGTGCAGCAGCATCCAGGTGAGCTCGTGCTCGAAGACTTCGAGGTCGGCCGGACCGGCGAAGTAGTCGTGCTCGGCGGCGGCCTTCACATAGGTGCGCACCACCCGGTCGATGAGCTGCTTGAGGCTGCTCTCGCGCTGCGGGCTGCCGACCGCGCCGCGGAAGTACTTGCTGGTGACGATGTTGGTGGCGTTGACCGACCAGAAATCGGGGAACTCGACCCCGCGCTGCTCGAAGTTGACGCTGCCGTCCCGCCAGTTCGTCATGACGACGTCGCGCTTTTCCCACGCGACCTCGTCGTACGGATGGGTCCCCTCGGTGGTGAAGACCCGCCGGACGGTGAGGCCCTTGTTCGGCTTCTTGCTCTGTCCGGCCGCCGCGCCGGCTCCCACGGTTTCGGTCATGCGGTCCTGTCCCTCGCTCCCCGCGACCGACGGCGTCAATCGTCGCCGGCGCGCTCGCTTTCCTGGTCCTCCGCAGTTCCCGCCATGGCCTTCCGCAGGTCGGAGATCTCCTTCTCGAAATCCTCGACCGAGGAGAAGGAGCGGTAGACGCTCGCGAACCGGAGGTACGCGACGCCGTCGAGCTCCCGCAGCGGGCCGAGGATGGCGAGGCCGACCTCGTGGCTGGGGATCTCCGCCAGTCCGGCGGAACGGATCGACTCTTCCACGCGCTGTGCGAGCTTCTGCAGCGCGTCGTCGTCGACCGGCCGGCCCTGACAGGCCCGCCGCACGCCGTTGACCACCTTGTCCCGGCTGAACTGCTCGGTGGCGCCGGATCGCTTGACGACGGCGAGCACCATCGTCTCCGACGTCGTGAACCGCCGGCCGCACTGCGCACACGAGCGCCGCCGCCGGATCGCCTGGCCTTCGTCCACCTCTCGGGAGTCGACGACCCGAGAGTCCGCATGCCGGCAGAACGGGCACCTCATCCGCCGATCACCTTCCCCTCCGCGCCGGTCGATTCCTGTCCCGCCCGGCCCCTGCCGCCACGCTACGGCCTGGGCAACGTTCACCGCGCGCGACCCCGCGCCTGGTGATCGACTTGTGGACATCCGGTGGGCAACTGCCGGCCGGCTGTGGACAACTGCTGCCAGTCTACCCCTACCTGTGGACCAACTACAGCGGTGTAACTACTAGATATAGGGGTAAACCTTAGATCGCGGCCTCGGTGCGCGCAAGCGACCCGAGAGGGTGAAACTGCGGCGGCACAAGAGGCGTCCGGGTGGTTCCGGGGAGCCGTGCGGGTGACGCGGTCCGGGACATCATCGCGGCAAGGCGCGGATCCCGCAGGACTTCGCGGGCGCGGAAGTCTGCGGCCCGGGTGGCCCGCGGACCGGCATGGGGCGGCGGAGCTCGGCCGAGCGACGAACTCGGCGGCTCAGCGGCCGGGCCGGTTCTCGCCTCATCGTCCCGCAGCGCTCCCGTTCGCACCGGCGTCCGGCCAGTCGACCGGCACGGTGATCGGCATCCCGGGCTGCAACGCGGTGTCGTCCAGGCCGTTGAGCTGCTTGATCCGCTCCACGACCGCGCCCTGGTCGGCGTGCGGGGCGAACCGGGCGGCGAGCGCGCTCAACGAGTCGCCGGGCTGAACGGAAACCGCGGCCGTGCGGGACGGCACCGGACCGTCGGACATGCCGGCGCCGAAGACGCCGAGGCCGGTGACGAACAGGCAGGCGGTGAAGGCGATCGCGAAAAGCCACGGCCACCGCACCGACGGGCGCGCCTCGGGCCGGCAAGCGGTTCCGCCCTGGCGCGCCTCGGCGACCTGTGCGCGAGACGGCGGCCGCAACGACTCGCCGCGCCGGTCGCCGGCCGTGCGACCCGGGTTGGCCGGGACCGCGGCGGGCCGGTGCCGGACCGGGGTGTGACCGCGCGCTTGCCGCGCCGGGCGGCTTTCGCGAGCGGGAGCGCCGGCTCCGGCGGGGGCCGGGCATCCGACCCGCGCGCCGTCGCCGGTGATCTTGAGCGAGCCCAGGTCGGCGTCGGCGCCCGTGGACACCCATTCGCCGTTCTTGATCAGGATCGGGTCGTCCACGGCCACCGAACCAGCCTCGGACACGGCGGACCCGGCCGCCTCGGCGAACGCCCCCGCGTGCCGCGCTTCGAGCCCGCCGCCGGCGCTCGCCGGGGCACCGCTCCGCGTGCCGTCCGTCGGCCGCGCAGCGGCCTTCGGCCCGCTCGAGCCCAGGGCGGACTGCCGATCCGTCGGCTTCGCCGCCAGCCACCACGCGTCGCGGAGCCGAGTCGGCGCGCGGCGGGAACCGGTCCGGCGGCGCAGTTCGACGACCTCGCCTCCGGATTCGTCTCGAAGATCATCCGTTCGGGTGGACTGGCCAGGGCTGGATTCCGGCCGGCGGCGGCGCGCCAGGCCTCCGTTCGAACCCGCCGACCCGGGTTCGCCGCGGACCGGAATCGTCTCGCCCGGAGCGACACCGTCCGCCTCGGGGCGACCGGCGGGGACGGGCCGAAGCGGGCTGACGAGCCCGCGGTCTGCCAGGACCGACATGGCGGAACCTCCTCGTGACCTGCTGATCCGTCCGGTCCGGGCGGCACATCTGCGGCGATGCGATCCGGATCGAACAGGCGTTCTATCGAACGTCCGTGCGAAGGTCTACCACCCCGCACCGACAAAATCGAGAGGACACGGCGTGTCGATCGAACAGATGTTTGAAATCGTCGCGCCCGGTGACTAACGTCGGTGACCAGGACATCTGCCGGACCGGCTCCGGCAGGTGCCGCCGGTCGGGCGTTCGCGGTCACGCGAGGCGCGGACCGGCGCACGCGGACACGCGCGGAGCGCCACCAACGGCGACCGCGGGACGGCTGGAGGCGACGCAGCGTTGGAGAAGGACACGGTAAAGGGCACCGCGGCGAAGGGGGCCAAGACGGCCGCGCGGGCCAAGGGGTCCGCGAAGTCCGCGCGCGAATCCGGCCAGGAAAGCACGGGAAAGGTGACCGCCATGCCCGAGGTGTACGACGTGGACGAGACGCTGACCGTCCGCCAGCAGCAGGTACTCGACGTCATCCGCACCTGGGTGAGCCGGTTCGGCTACCCGCCGAGTGTCCGCGAAATCGGCGAAGCGGTCGGGCTCACGTCCACGTCGTCGGTGTCGCACCAGCTGCGCGCCCTGCAGCGCAAGGGGTACTTACGACGGGACGCCAACCGCCCCCGCGCGGTCGGCGTGCTCGCGGTCACCGACGACAACCCGATGGGCATCGACATCGACCAGCAGCCGTCCATGCCGAAGGCGGCGTACGTGCCGCTGGTCGGCCGGATCGCGGCCGGCGGCCCGGTGCTGGCCGAGCAGTCCGTCGAAGACGTCTTTCCGCTGCCGCGCGAGATCGTCGGCGAGGGCGAACTGTTCCTGCTGAGCGTCACCGGCGACTCGATGGTCGACGCGGCCATCACCGACGGCGACTGGGTCGTCGTCCGTCAGCAGCCCGCCGCGGAGAACGGCGACATCGTGGCGGCGATGATCGACGGCGAGGCCACGGTGAAGACGTTCAAGCGCAAGGACGGCCACGTCTGGCTGATGCCGCACAACGAAGCCTACGAACCGATCCCCGGCGACGACGCGTCGATCCTCGGCAAGGTGGTGGCGGTCCTGCGGCGGCTGTGAGGATTCGCGGCTTCCCTCTCCGAGTCTCGGGATTCGGAGAGGGAACGCCGCGGGGACCGGCCGAGCACTCGACGGCGCGGCTGCGAGCTGCTCGCGGAAGGTTCTTCCCCGTCCGATCGCCTGGCATCGGGGAAACCGAAGTTCATGAAGGGCCCATTGAGGGAATCTGATTCCTTCAATGGGCCCTTCACTGACTTCAAGGAATTCAGCCGCAACGGGCGTCCTTCACCCGCGCGGACGAAACTTCAAGAACGGCGCCGCTTCCGCACCGTGAAAACCCAGGCTCCCAGCACACCCGCCGCGACCACCCCGGCGATCGGCAGCAGCGGGGTATCCGTGTCCTCCGCCGGCGAGGCCGGCTGAGGCTGCGGAGCCGAACCCGGCTTACCTTCTGGCACAACCGCTTTGGCTGTCACCAATGACGTGGCGTTCTTGATCGCGCGCACCGGTTCGCCGACCCCTTCGCTGCCGGACAGCAATGTCCCGTCCGGTTCGAACGCGATGGCCTCGCCTTGCTTTTCCCCGGGCAACGGAACCCGCACCGGCGCTCGCTGCAGCGCCGCCGCCACGTCGCCGTCCGGTGCCGCGTACACATATGCGTCCGTGTAGGTGCGCAAGGCGATCACCTTGCCGTCCGCGCTCGTCGCACCGCCGGTGACCAGCACCGTGCCGAAGCCGCCCACCGGTCCGCCCTGCGTGTCCGTGCTGTGCAGCCGCAGGTCTCCGACCTTCTCCAGCTTCGTCGGTCCGGGCGCGGCCAGCGGCCCCACCGGTTTGTAGACCTTCGAATCGCCCAGCACGTCCTTCGTCACCAGGAACGGCGTACCCGACGGGTCCATGATCAGCGCTTCGGTGTCGTGCGGCCCGTCCGGATACGTCAGCCGGTGCACCGTCACCGGTCCCCCCGCCGGTTTCCTCTCCAGCAGGGCCACCGTGTCGCGCTTCGCGCGGTTGTCGCCGGTGTCCGAGAGCCACAGAGTTCCGTCCGCGGTCCGGGCCAGGTCTTCCACGTCGTACGGGTCCGCGGCATCCGTCAGTACCTGCTGGACCTGGCACTTCCGGTCCAGCACGAAAACCTCGACCCGTTTTCCGCCGTCGTTGGTGGCGTACCAGTGCTCGCCGTCGGAAACCAGGCCGGACAGTTCGTTCAGGCGCTTGTCCGTGACGCGGCAGACCGTCTCCGGAGCGGCCGGGGCAGCGGCCGCCGGCACTGTGCCGGCCGCCAGGAACGCCGCCGTCATGGCCAGCACTGCCCGCACCCGCGTCACCTCCGTAGTGCACGACCCGAATCCGGGCCGTGCACTACGGAAGACGTTCAGAGCGCCGATGCGTTCGTCTCGAACACGCGCAGCGCGGCCGCCAGGTCCGGACGGACCCGCACCCGCAGCCGGGTGCCGTCGGCGACGTGCTCTTCTTCCAGCACGGTGCCTTCCGCGTGTGCACGGGACACGAGCTCTCCCCGCGCGTACGGAACCAGCACGTCGATCACCGTTTCCGGGCGCGGCAGCCGTTCGGCCAGCACCTCGGCCAGCTCGGCCACGCCGGAACCGGTGCGCGCCGAGATCTGCACAGAGCCCGCCAGCGCGTGCCGCAGCCGGGCCAGCGTGACCGGGTCGGCCGCGTCGGCCTTGTTGATCACCAGCAATTCCGGCGGGAGCGGCTCCTTGCGGCGGCTGGTGATCTCCGCGAGCACCTCGCGCACCGCGTTGACCTGGTCCTCCGGGGCCGGGTCGGAACCGTCCACGACGTGCAGCAGCAGATCGGCGTCGGCCGCCTCCTCCAGCGTCGAGCGGAACGCGTCCACCAGCTGGTGCGGCAGGTGCCGCACGAACCCGACGGTGTCGGTCAGCGTGAAGGTGCGCCCGTCGGCGGTCTGGGCGCGCCGGGTCGTCGGGTCCAGGGTGGCGAACAGCGCGTCCTCCACCAGCACCCCCGCACCGGTCAGCGCGTTGAGCAGGCTCGACTTGCCGGCGTTGGTGTAGCCCACGATCGCCACGCTCGGCACCTCGTTGGCCACCCGCCTGCCGCGCTTGGTCTCGCGGATGGTGTCCATCGCGGCGATCTCCCGGCGCAGCTTCGCCACGCGCTTGCTGATCCGCCGCCGGTCGGTTTCCAGCTTCGTTTCACCAGGCCCGCGCAGGCCGACGCCGCCGTTCGCGCCGCCGGCACGGCCACCGGCCTGCCGGGACAGCGCCGAACCCCAGCCGCGCAGCCGCGGGACGAGGTACTGCAGCTGGGCCAGCTCGACCTGGGCCTTGCCCTCCCGCGAGCTGGCGTGCTGGGCGAAGATGTCCAGGATCAAGGCGGTCCGGTCGATCACCTTGACCTTGACCTTCTCCTCCAGCTGGCGCAGCTGGCCGGGCGAAAGCTCGCCGTCGCAGATCACCGTGTCGGCTCCGGTCGCCACCACCACGTCGCGCAGTTCGCGCACCTTGCCGGACCCGATGTAGGTCGCCGGGTCGGGCTTCTGGCGGCGCTGGACGAGGCCCTCGAGCACTTCCGAGCCCGCTGTCTCGGCCAGTCGCGCCAGCTCGGCCAGCGACGCCTCGGACTGCGCGGCGGTGCCCTCAGTCCACACGCCGACCAGCACAACGCGTTCCAGCCGCAGCTGCCGGTACTCGACCTCGGTGACGTCCTCGAGCTCGGTGGACAGGCCCGCGACCCGGCGCAGCGACGCGCGGTCCTCGAGCTCCATCTCCCCGACCGAGGGGTCGTAGTCGTTGTCGTAGTCGTAAAGGTCTTCGTGTGTCTGTTCTGTCATCGTGTCTCCATGGTCCCACGATTCGGCGCGGGAGCCGAGCGGATTACCCGCTGGGATAAATCGAGACGTACACCGCGGTACGCTCGGCGGCCTGGTCGCGGGGCCGGGACTTGAACTCTTCGAGCAGTTCGGCGAGCCGCCGCTTGAACTCCCCGACGTCCTGGTCGGGCACCTGCACCACGAGCCGGGTGGCGTCGGTCCGGGTGAGGTCGGCCTCGGCGATCTCGGCCAGATAGGCCTCCAGCATCGCCTCGTTGACCGCCACCGCGTGCGTGTCGTCGTTGTCCAAGCGCCACGACAAGCCGGTGGACAAGTACGGGATCTCCTTCGCCCCGCGCGCGCCGCGCCGCGGCTCCTGCGCGACCAGGAAACCGGTGTCGACCAGCCGTCGCACGTGGTGCAGGGTGGTCGCGGGATCGCGGCCGAGCCGGTCCGACAGCTCTTTGTTCGTCATCGCCTCGAAGGTGGTCAACCGGATAATGCGCAGGCGTATTCCGGACGCGAGCGCGGCCGCCTCCGCTTCCGTGGACCGACGCAGTTTTCCCGACACCCCGCCAGCCTAGGCGGGCAAAGTGATTGACTCTTTCCAATCACTCGACAACACTCGATCGGGTGCGTCGAGACTCACTCTTCTTCCACGCCGACTTCCGGCGGCTCTGGGCTGGGGACACCGCCAGCCAGCTGGGGATGTTCGTCGGCATCACGGCGATCCCGCTGCTCGCCGCGGGCGTGCTGGCGGCTACCCCGTTCGAGATGGGCCTGCTGACCATGGCCGAGACGCTCGGCTTCCTGGTCATCGGCCTGCCCGCGGGCGTGTGGGTGGACCGGATGCGCAAGCGGTCGCTGATGCTCGCCGCCGACCTGGTCCGCGGCGTGCTGCTGCTCAGCGTCCCGCTGGCCTGGTGGGCCGGCGTGCTGACGATGGCGCAATTGCTCGTAGTGGTCCTGTTCACCGGCCTGGCGACGGTGTTCTTCGACGTTTCCTACCAGGCGTATCTGCCCGCACTGGTCGGCCGCGAGAAGCTGCTGGAAGGCAACGCCAAACTGCAGGCAGTCCAGTCCTCGGCGCAGATCGCCGGGCCTAGCCTCGCCGGTGTGCTCGTGCAGTTCCTCGGCGCGGCCAGCACGATCCTGGTCACCGGGTTCGGCTACCTCACCTCCGCACTGTGCCTCTGGCGCATCCGCACCGTCGAAGAGCGGCCCGAGCGAGCCGAACACGAGCGTCTGCTGCCGCAGATGCTGGAGGGCCTGAAGTTCGTCGTCTCGGACCGGCCGCTGCGCGCGATCGTCGCCTGCACCGCGACGTCCAACTTCTTCAACGGCGCGGCCCAGGCCGTTCAGGTGCTGTTCCTGACCCGCACCGCCGGGCTGAAGCCGGCCGAAGTCGGCGGGCTGCTCGCGGTCGGCGGCATCGGCGGCATCATCGCCGCGCTCTGCGCCGGGCCGATCATCCGGAAGATCGGGCAGGCCCGGTCGATCTGGCTGGTGCCGACGACGGTGTGGCCGGGCGGGCTGCTGGTCCCGCTCGCGGCACCGGGCTGGCGGCTCGCGCTCGCCGGGTTCGGGCTGGCCGCGTTCGGCTTCGGCGTGATCCTCTACAACATCGCGCAGGTGTCCTACCGCCAGGCGATCACGCCGGACCGGCTGCTCGGCCGGATGAACGCGAGCGTCCGGTTCATCGTGTGGGGCTCGCTGCCGCTGGGCGGGCTGCTCGGCGGCGGGCTCGGCGAATGGTTCGGGCTCACCGGCGCGTTCTGGATGGCCAGTGCCGGCGAACTGCTCGGCGCGCTGTGGGTGGTCTGCTCGCCGCTGCGGCGGATGCGCGACCTGCCGACCAGCGCGAAAATGGTTGTGCCCGCGCCGTAAAGTGCGGACATGGACGAGAAGATCCCGCACCAGACCAGCGTCGACGGCCTGACCGCCAAATGGGCACCGGTGTGGGAGCGCGAAGGCGTATACCGGTTCGACCGGTCCCGCCCGGACGTCTACTCGATCGACACGCCGCCGCTGACCGCGAGCGGTTCGCTGCACATCGGCCACGTCTTCTCCTATACGCACACCGACGTTCTCGCGCGCTACCAACGGATGCGCGGCCGTTCGGTGTTCTATCCGGTGGGCTGGGACGACAACGGCCTGCCCACCGAACGCCGCGTGCAGAACCACTTCGGCGTGCGCTGCGAACCCTCGCTCCCCTACGACCCCGCGTTCACGCCGCCGGAGAAGCCCGGCAAGAACGCGATTCCGGTGTCCCGGCGCAATTTCGTGGAACTGTGCCGGCAGCTGACCGAAACCGACGAGAAGGTGTTCGAGGAGGTCTGGCGGAGCATCGGGCTGTCGGTGGACTGGACGCTGGCGTACCAGACGATCGACCCGGCGACCACGGAGATCTCGCAACGCGCGTTCCTGCGCAACCTCGCACGCGGCGAGGCGTACCAGTCCGAAGCCCCGACGCTCTGGGACGTCACCTTCCGCACCGCGGTCGCCCAGGCTGAGCTCGAAGACCGGGAACGCCCTGGCGCGTACCACGATCTCGCCTTCGCCGCGGACGACGGCACCGAAGTGCTGATCTGCACGACCCGGCCCGAACTGCTGCCCGCGTGCGTCGCGCTGGTGGCGCATCCGGACGACGAGCGGTACCGGGGTCTCTTCGGAAAGTCCGTGCGCACGCCGGTGTTCGGCGTCGAGGTGCCGGTGCACGCGCACCATCTCGCCGATCCGGAAAAGGGCACCGGCATCGCGATGGTCTGCACGTTCGGCGACACCACCGACGTCACCTGGTGGCGGGCGCTGCGGCTGGAAACGCGCCCGGCGCTCGGCCGCGACGGCCGGTTCCGGTCCGAGCCGCCTCCCGGCGTGCCCGCCGACGCGTACGCACCGCTGGCCGGCAAGACTGTCCACACTGGACGGCAGATCCTGGTCGACCTGCTGCGCGAGGCGGGCGCGCTGCGCGGCGAGCCGCGGCCGATCACGCATCCGGTGAAGTTCTACGAAAAGGGCGACAAACCGCTCGAAATCGTCACCAGCCGCCAGTGGTACCTGCGCAACGGCGGCCGCGACGACGCCCTGCGCGCGAAACTGCTGCGCCGCGGCGAGGAACTGAACTGGGTGCCGCCGCACATGCAGGTGCGCTATCGCAGCTGGGTCGAGGGCCTGACGAGCGACTGGCTGGTCAGCAGGCAGCGGTTCTTCGGCGTCCCGATCCCGGTCTGGTACCCACTCGACGCCGACGGCGAGCCGGACCACGACAAGGTGCTGGTGCCGGACGACGCGAGCCTGCCGGTCGACCCGAGCAGCGACGTGCCGCCCGGCTACACCGGGGACCAGCGCGGGGTGCCCGGCGGGTTCGCCGCCGAAGCGGACGTGATGGACACCTGGGCGACCTCGTCGCTGACGCCGCAGATCGCCGGCCGCTGGAGCATCGACGACGACCTCTTCCGCCGGGTGTTCCCGTACTCGCTGCGGCCGCAGGCGCACGAGATCATCCGGACCTGGCTGTTCTCCACCACGGTGCGCGCCGAACTGGAGGAAGGCGTGCTGCCGTGGCGGGACGCGGTCATCTCCGGCTGGGTGCTCGACCCGGACCGCAAGAAGATGTCGAAGTCGGTCGGCAACGTCGTCACGCCCGCGGACCTGCTGGACCGGCACGGTTCCGACGCCGTCCGCTACTGGGCGGCGAGCGCGCGGCCGGGCGTCGACACCGCGGTGGACGAGGGCCAGATGAAGGTCGGCCGTCGGCTGGCGACGAAGCTGCTGAACGTCAGCCGGTTCGTGCTCGGCCTCGGTCTCCCGTCGCCGGAAGCCGCCGCGACCGAACCGCTGGACCGGTCCGTGCTCGCCACGCTGGCGACGGTGGTCGAGGAAGCGACGGCGGCGTTCGAATCGCTGGACCAGGCTCGGGCGCTGCAAGTGACGGAGACGTTCTTCTGGACGTTCTGCGACGACTACGTGGAACTCGTGAAGGGCCGGGCGTACGGCGACCGCGGCCCGGCGGCGGCCGAATCAGCGCAGGTGGCGTTGCGCACTGCGCTGTCCGCGCTGGTGCGGATGTTCGCCCCGGTGCTGCCGTTCGCCGCCGAAGAGATCTGGTCGTGGTGGCAGGAGGGCTCGGTGCATCAGGCCGCGTGGCCGACCGCGCCGGAAACGGACGGGGACGCCGCGTTGCTGCCGCTGGCCGGTTCGGTGATCGCGGCGGTGCGCCGGGCGAAGACGGACGCGAAGGTGTCGATGCGGACCGCCGTCGAGACTCTGTCGGTGACCGCTCCGGCGGACGTTTTGGCCGGCTTCGCCGAGGTCGCCGCGGACGTCCGGATCGCCGGCGCGGTCACCTCCGTGTCGACGCGGGAAGGCGATCTCGCCTTCGACGTGACGATCGGCTGATCACTCGCCCGCGGCGAGCCACCAGGCTTCGTCCAGCTCGCCGCGGGCGACGATCTCCGCCGGACCGGTCAGCGTGGACTCGCCGCGCCCGACCGTCACCGACACCCGCCCGCCCGGTATGTCCACAGTGGACTCCCCCGCGTCCTGGCCTGCCAGGTGCAGCGAAGCGGCCACCGCGGCGACCGTGCCGGTGCCGCAGGCGTGCGTCTCGCCGACGCCGCGCTCGTGCACGCGCATCCGCAGCGCGCCCTCGCCGAGCACGTTCACGAACTCCAGGTTCACCCCGGACGGGAACACGTCGTGGTCGAAGTCCGGCTGGTCGCGCAGGTCGAGCCCGGCGATGTCGGTGTCGGTCACCGACACCAGGTGCGGGTTGCCGACGTTGACGGCGACCCCGGAGAACGGCTGCCCGGCCACCACGGTGACCGAGGTCCCGGTGATGGTCGCCGGTCCCATCTGGACGGTGACCGAGCGGTCCGGGTGCACGACGACCGGCCGGTCGCCCGCCCGGGTGCCGATCACGAACTCGCCCTCGCCAGCCAGTCCCGAATCGACGAGGTAGCGCGCGAAGACCCGGGTGCCGTTGCCGCACATCTCAGCGATCGAGCCGTCCGCGTTGCGGTAGTCCATGAACCACTCGCCGGCGGACTTCTCGCCGATCGCCGCGGCGCGCACGACCCGCAGCACGCCGTCCGCGCCGATGCCCCGCTGGCGGTCGCACAGCGCGGCGACCCGGGCGACGGTGAGGTCCAGGCGGCCGGACGGGTCGGGCAGCAGCACGAAGTCGTTCTGCGTGCCGTGGCCCTTGAGGAATTCGATGCCGCCCATGTGACCAGGCTACTGGTCGAGCGCGGCGAGGACCCGCGCGGCCAGCGCGTCCGATCCGCCGTCGAACCATTGGATCCGCTTGTCCCGGCGGAACCACGAACGCTGCCTGCGCACGAACCGCCGAGTGGCCTGCGCGGTCGCCGCGGCAGCCGCCGCGAAGTCCCCCTCGCCGTCCAGTTCGGCGAGCACCTGCTGGTAGCCGAGCGCCCGCGAAGCGGTCTTCCCCTCGCGCAGGCCGTGCTTGATCAGCTCGCGCACCTCGTCGACCAGACCCGCCTCGAACATCCGCTCCACCCGCAGGTCGACGCGCTCGTCCAGCTCGGCGACCTCGCGGTCGACACCGATCAGCACGGTGTCCCAGCGCGCCGGCCCGGGCTTGGGCAGGTTCGCCGAGAACGGTTCTCCGGTGATCTCGATGACCTCCAGCGCGCGCACGATGCGCCGGGTGTTGGTGGGCAGGATCGCCACCGCCGCCGCCGGATCGAGCTGCTGCAGCCGGGTGTAGAGCGCGGCGGTGCCGAGCTCGGCGGCCTCGCTGTCGAGCCGGGCGCGCACCGCCGGATCAGTGCCGGGGAACTTGAGATCGTCCAGGACAGCTTGGACGTACAGGCCCGAGCCGCCGGTCAGCACCGGTACCCGGCCGGTGGCCAGAATCCGCTCGATCGTGCGGCGGGCGTCGCGCTGATAGGCGGCGACCGACGCGGTCTCAGTCACGTCGAGCACGTCGAGCAGGTGATGCGGGACGCCGCGCCGTTCCGCCGTGGTCGCTTTGGCGGTGCCGATGTCCATGCCGCGGTAGAGCTGCAGCGCGTCGGCGTTCACCACTTCGCCGTCCAACGCCAGCGCCAGCTCGACCGCGAGCGCCGTCTTGCCGGTCGCGGTAGGGCCGACGACAGCCACTGGACGGAGCGGTTGAACAGGGCTGATCACGCTGGCGAACGGTACCCGGCCGGGCCAGGCACGGGCACAGAGCGTCAAGGAGAAGTAGGATCAACGGCTTCAGGGAACTCATCGGAGTACCACGGCGGGCGCTGAGCTGCTTCAATGCCGCTGGGGCCCCATGCCCCTGGAGAAGCACGACAGCGTAACCCGGCCCCGCTCACGCGGCGGGGCGCCCGCAGCCGCGGGCGTACAGGCGATAAGGAGCCTGCGATGGCCCAGGAGAACACGTCCCCCGGCACTCCGGCACCGCACCCGGTGCCGCACGCGCAGGGCGCGGGCCCTGCCGCACCGCCGGTGCCGCCGGCCGAACCCGCCCCCGCCAACTGGGGCCGGGTCAACGACGAAGGCACCGTCTATGTCTTCACCGCGGACGGCGAGCGCGAGGTCGGGGTCTGGCAGGCCGGCACTCCCGAAGAGGGTCTGCTGCACTACGCGCGCCGCTTCGACGACGTGCGCACCGAGGTCGAACTGCTCGAAACGCGGCTGAACTCCGGCGCGGGCGACCCGAAGCACGCGCTCTCGAGCGCGACCCAGATCCGCGACGGCCTCGGCGAGGCAGCCGTGGTCGGCGACCTCGCGGCGCTGGCCGCGCGGCTCGAGTTCGTGATCGGCCTGGCGGAGAAGGCGCTGGTCAACGTCAAGCACGAGCGCGAAGAAGCCCGCGCCGCTGCCGTCGCACGCAAGCAGGCGCTGGCCGAGGAGGCGGAGAAGATCGCCGCCGACTCCACCCAGTGGAAGGTCGCCGGCGACCGGCTGCGCGCGATCCTCGACGAGTGGAAGACGGTCAAGGGCGTCGACCGCAAGACCGACGACGAGCTGTGGAAGCGGTTCTCGAAAGCCCGCGAGGCGTTCAACCGCCGCCGCGGCTCGCACTTCGCCGAGCTGGACAAGCAGCGGGCGAGCGCGAAGCACCGCAAGGAAGAGCTCATCGCCGAGGCGGAAGCGCTGTCCGAGTCGGACGACTGGGGCGCCACCGCCGGCCGCTACAAGGAGCTGATGGCCGAGTGGAAGGCCGCCGGGCGCGCGCCGAAGGACAGCGACGAGGCGCTGTGGCAGCGGTTCCGCGCCGCCCAGGACGCCTTCTTCGCCCGCCGCTCGGCGGTGTTCTCCGAGCGCGACGCGGAGTTCGCCGGCAACGCGGTGCGCAAGGAAGAGCTGCTGGCCGAGGCCGAGAAGATCGACGTCGCGGCGAACCTGGACGCGGCCAAGTCGGCGCTGCGCCGGATCCAGGAGCAGTGGGACGAGATCGGCAAGGTCCCGCGCGAACGCATCCGCGAGCTGGACGGCCGGCTCAAGGCCGTGCAGGACGCGGTGAAGTCGGCCGAGGACAGCCTCTGGCGCCGCACCGACCCGGAGGCGATGGCCCGGGCCGCCCAGTTCCGCGAGCGCGTGGAGCAGTTCGAGTCCCAGGCGGCGAAGGCCCGAGCGGCCGGCGACGAGCGACGGGCGAAGAAGGCCGAGGAGCAGGCCGCGCAGTGGCGCGAATGGATGCAGGCAGCGGAGGCCGCCGTCGCGGATCGCTGAGGGTTGGAACGAGACGGCCGGTGCCCCTGGGGTGCCGGCCGTTTTCGCTGCCTGCCCCCGAAAGCCGCGACGGGCCCGTTGAGGGAATCAGATTCCCTCAACGGGCCCGTCCCGAACCTGGACGGAAGGGATCAGGCGCGGGAAAACGCCGTCCGCATCCACATCGTCGCGAGGACGATCGTCGCGATCCACGCCACGATCATGCCGATCCCCGGGCCGCCGCCGACCGCGCCGCTCGCGTGCGCGGACTGCTGCGACCAGATCGCCAGCAGGCCGTCCACCGAAGCGAACCAGCCGCCCAGTGCGGCGCACCAGGCGATCCACCAGCGCCGCGACACCAGGGCCACCGCACCCACGAACACGCCGATGCCGGTCGACGTCGCCGCGAACAGCTGCGGGACGCCGCCGGCGTGCCCGGCCAGCGTTTCCCAGCCCGCGCGGCCCTCGGCCCACGGCAGCAGCTGCATGATCAGCAGCACGAAGATCAGCACCGAGATGGTGAATCCGCGCCTGCCCAGCTCGATCGTCCGCGACCAGACCCGGCCGACGCTGTCGATCTCTTCGCCCAGCTGCCGCTCGACCTCGGCCGGCGTTCCCGGTTCGCTCATCCTGCACACCCACTCACCGGGGCCGGCTGCGCCGCCGGGGCGCCGAAGCCCGGCAGCCCCAGGGTGACCCCGCTCGTCTTGGGCCGAAGACCGGCTTCGGCGTTGTCGCCCGCCTTGGTGCGGCGGTGCGTCCGGAGGTCGCCGTCGGCGACCAGATGGTGCGGTGCGCCGTAGCTGATCACCGTCTCCACGACGTCGCCCGGCCGGACCGCGCGGTCCACCGCCGGGCCCGAAGGCGTGAAGTGCACCAGCCGCCCGTCGCGGGCGCGGCCGCTCATCCGGTGCGTCTCGGCGTCCTTGCGGCCTTCTCCCGCGGCCACCAGCAGCTCGACCCGGCTGCCGACCAGCTTGCGGTTCTCTTCCCAGGAGATCTCGTTCTGCAGCTCGACCAGCCGGTCGTAGCGCTCCTGCACGACCGCCTTCGGCAGCTGTTCGACCATCTCCGCGGCGGGCGTCCCGGGGCGCTTCGAGTACTGGAAGGTGAACGCGCTGGAGAACCGGGCGGCGCGCACGACGTCCAGCGTCGCCTGGAAGTCCTCCTCGGTCTCGCCGGGGAAGCCGACGATGATGTCGGTGGTGATGGCGGCGTCCGGCATCGCGGCGCGCACCTCGTCGAGGATGTTCAGGAACCGCGTGGACCGGTACGAGCGGCGCATCTCGCGCAGCACCCGGTCCGAACCGGACTGCAGCGGCATGTGCAGCTGGTGGCAGACGTTCGGCGTCTCGGCCATCGCCTCGATCACGTCGGAGGTGAACGCGGCCGGATGCGGCGAGGTGAACCGCACGCGCTCCAGCCCGTCGATCCCGCCGGTCGCGCGCAGCAGTTTGCCGAACGCGAGCCGGTCGCCGAACTCGACGCCGTAGGAGTTGACGTTCTGACCCAGCAAAGTCACTTCGAGCACGCCCTCCGCGACCAGCGCCTCGACCTCGGCGAGGATCTCGCCGGGGCGGCGGTCGCGCTCCTTGCCGCGCAGCGACGGCACGATGCAGAACGTGCAGGTGTTGTTGCAGCCGACCGAAACCGACACCCAGCTCGCGTACGACGATTCGCGGCGGGCGGGCAGCGTGGACGGGAACGTCTCGAGCGATTCGAGGATTTCGACCTCGGCCTCGGCGTTGTGCCGCGCGCGCTCCAGCAGCGTCGGCAGCGAGCCGATGTTGTGCGTCCCGAAGACGACGTCGACCCACGGCGCGCGCTTGACGATGTCGCCGCGGTCCTTCTGCGCGAGACAGCCGCCGACGGCGATCTGCATGTCCGGGTTCGCGACCTTGTCCGGGCGCAGGTGGCCGAGCGTGCCGTACAGCTTGTTGTCCGCGTTCTCCCGCACCGCGCAGGTGTTGAACACGACCAGATCCGGCTTCGTCTCCCCGGCGACGGGGACGTAGCCGGCTTCCTCGAGCTGGCCGGCGAGCCGTTCGGAGTCGTGCACGTTCATCTGGCAGCCGAACGTGCGGATCTGGTACGTTTTCGCGTTCATCGCGGTCCAGGGTAGCCTCGCGCTTCTTCTGCCTTGCCGAGGCCCGCTCGACGCCTTCGGCCCCAAACCGGCCGAGCCGTCCATCGCCTCGTCCCGGGACAGCGCCGCGAGCTCGATCTCCGGATTGCCCGCCTGATGGATCAGCGCACAGCCGACCCGTGCCGACGGCCGCGGAGCGCGCCGACCATCTCGTCTGCCGCGTCGTCGGACAGCGACCACCCGCCGTCCTCCTCCGCGGGGACGACAGAACCGAGCGGGTGTCCCGGCGCACCGCGACGGCGTCGTCGCGTCGGACCGGGAACGTCAGCCGGATTCCCGTTATGCCGCCACCCATTCCGATAACCGGGAAAGATACCCATTGACCGGGAAAGAAATGGCGTCGAATCGACCATCCGGAACAAAGAGGTATCTCACTGAGCGCGACAAGTCCGCGAGAAACCCCGAAGGGAATCTCATTCCGGCAAGGGGCCCTCCACGGACTTCTCGAAGCAAAGGTCCTGTGGGAGCGACGAAAGCCCGACTCGTCCGGGCGGACACCGCGACCACCGACCCGGCCCTGCCCAGAGACCCCGACTCCGCGGAGAAACTCCCGATTGTTTTCCGGAATCTCCAGCCGATATGCTCCCCAGCATTGTTTCCACTCTGACCGCCGCCGCTCAGGAGGAAAAGTGAACAAAGTTTTCGCCTGCTCCGCGACAGCGTTCGCGGGCGTGGCCGCCCTTGCCGCGGCGGCGTTCGCCGCGGCTCCGGTGACCGCCGCGCCGGTTTCGCCGTCCGCCGCCGTCACGCCGGCCTCGGTCACCTGGTCCGCAGACCCGGCCAAGGGGCCATCGGCGTTCCAGTCGGTCCAATGCGACGAGGGCAGCAGCCAATTCACCACCGCGAGCGACACGGCCAAGGGAAAGGTGTGGGTGGCCAAGCAGGCCGCCGGCGCCGAACGGTGCGAGGTCGAGGGCCCGGACGTGAAGCAGGGCCAGACGTTTTACCTCGGCTGGTCCTCGAAGTACCACATCACCGATTCCACCAGCCGGTACGTGTTCCAGCTGAAATGCAGCCCGAGCACCGGCACCGCGAACCACCCGATCGTCCTGGAGGTGATCGGCGGCAAACTCCGGCTGGACGAGTGGACCACCGACCACACCAATGTCCCGCTGTGGAGCACGCCGTTCCAGAACGACAAGTGGTATGACTTCGCGCTTCACGTCTCCGCCGACCGCACCAAAGGCACCATCCAATTCTGGTTCGGCGGCAAGCAGCAGACGTTCGCCAACGGGTCGACCAGCTACACCGGCACCACCTACGACGGCACCCGCGACTACCTGAAGTGGGGCGTCTACCACCAGGCCGACCAGGCCGCGACCCAGACGTTCAGCACGATCCGGATGGGCACCAGCCTGACTGACGTCACCGGCTGAGCCGGATCTGGCACCATCGCTGCATGCGATGGAGGCTGCCGGCGGCGTTAGCGGTGCTGATGGTGCTGCTGACCGGGTGCGGGCCGAGCTTCCCGGGCCTGCGGCTGCGGGTCGCGGCGGGATCGGTGGGCGGCGTCTACCACGATCTCGCCGCGCCGCTGGCCACCGCCTGGGCCGGCGAACTGGGCATCGAACAGCCCGCCGTGCTCGCCACCCAAGGGTCGCGGGACAACCTCAACCGAGTGCTTTCCGGGAGCGCGGACGTCGCGTTCGTCGCCGCGGACCTGGCCGCGGACGCGGCGGCCGCGCATCCCGGGAAGCTGGCCGCGCTCGCCCGCATCCACGACGACTACTTGCACGTCGTCGTCCGCGAGGACTCGCCCTACACCTCGGTCGGGATGCTCAAGGGGCACCCCATCGCGGTCGGCTCGCCGGAGTCCGGGGTCGAGTACATCGCGGACCGGGTCCTGCAGGTCGCCGGGCTGAAAGGGATCAGCCCGGTAACCCCGCTCGGGCTCGAAGCGTCGCTCGCCGCGCTGCGCGACCGCAAGATCGACGCCCTGTTCTGGTCCGGCGGCCTGCCGACCCCGCTGATCACCCAGTACAACCGGGAGATCGGCCTGCGGTTGCTCGACCTGTCCGCGCTGATGCCGGGCATGCAGCGGTTCAGCACGGTGTACGGCACCGCGACCATCCCGGGCAGCACGTACGACCAGCCCGGCCCGGTCACGACGCTCGTCGTGCCGAACTTCCTGGTCGTGCCCACGTCGATGCCGGCCGACGTCGCCGAGGCGCTCACCAAGGGTCTCTACGACGCCCGCCCGCAGCTCGCGGCGGTGAACCGGGCCGCGCTGTCGATCGACGTCCATCCCGGGATCGAGACCGAGCCGCTCCCGCTGCACCCGGGCGCGCTGGCGTATTACCGCGCGGAGAAGGTCTAGTTTCGGCAGATTCCCGGATGCGCGTTCCCGTCAGCGCTCCTCGACCGGGAAGTCCATAACGATCCGCAGCCCGCCGCCCTCGGGCAGGGACAGTCGCACGTCGCCGCCGGAATGCCGGACGATCTCGGTCACGATCGCCAGGCCCAGGCCGGACCCGGGCACGTTCTGGTGCGCTGGGCTGCGCCAGAACCGGTCGGTCGCGCGCTCCAGCTCGTCCTCGCGCAAGCCGGGGCCGTGGTCGCGGATCGACAGCGCGGCCCGCCCGCCGTCGACCGTCGCGGAGACCTCGACCGCGGTACCCGATGGGCTGAACTTGAGCGCGTTGTCCAGCAACGCGTCGAGGATGACCTCCAGCCCGCGCGGCGGCACCAGGACATGCGCGCCGTGCACGTCGACCGTGCTGGTCAACGCGACCTCACGGGCGGCTCCGACGACCGACCAGTCCGCGACCCGGTCCGCGATCACCTCGGCGAGGTCCACCGAAACCAGTTCCCCGCCCGCCGCCTCGGCGCGGGCCATCGACAGCAGCTCGTCGAGGATCTGGTTCAGCCGCTTGGCATCGACCTGCGCCGCTTCGAGGTCGGCGGCCGCGGCTTCGTCGGTGACCTGGCCGTTCAAGTTGCCCAGCCGGATCTTCAGCGCGGTCAACGGATTGCGCAGCTGATGCGAGGCGTCGGCGACGAACGCGCGCTGCGCGGCGAGCGCTTCGGAAACACTGGCCGCCATCCGGTCGAAGGACCGGCCGAGCTGGCGCAGCTCCGGCGGGCCTCCGCTCTCCCCCACCGGCTCCGCCTCGCGGCCGCTGACCACGGACGCGACCAGCGCACCGGTCGCCTCGTCGAGCCGGCGCACCGGGCGCAGTGTCCAGCGCACCACCGGCAGCGCGACCAGCAACGCGAGCCCGAACGCGACCAGCGACGCCGCCGCGAGCAGCAGCCACTGCCACAGCAGCCGGGTCCGGATGCTGTCGGTGGCCGATTCCGTCACCACGGCGCCGCGTACCTCGCCGTCGATCAGGATCGGCTCGGCCAGCACCAGCGGCGCGCTCGCCCACGGCATCAGCAGCGACCCGGCCTCCGGCGGTCGCGCGGCGAGTGCCTTGTTCACCGGCGTGTCGATCGCGGCCCGGTCGACGCGTTCGGCGTCGGTGCCGCCGAGCGAGCTCAGCACCACCGCGCCGTCCTGGTTCACCACGATCACCTTCACCCCGTACACCTCGGTGTACCGGCGCAGTTCGGGCTCCAGCAGGCCGAGATGGTTGTCCAGCAGCGGACGCTGGGCGAGGGAGGCGAACCGGGAGGTGTCGGTCAGCCGGTCGAGGAACAGCTGCTGCTGAAGGCTGCTCGCGACGCTCAGCGCCAGCGGGATGCCCAGGCCGAACACGAGCAGCGCCACGAGCGTGACGACGATGCCCTGCAGGCGGACGCGCACCGCTCAGTCCCGTCCGCTGCCCAGCCGGTAGCCGACGCCGCGGACCGTCTCGATGAGCGCCGGACGGCCGAGCTTGGTGCGCAGGGTGGCGACGTGCACGTCGAGCGACCGGCTCTCGGCGGCGCTGCGATGCCCCCAGACCTCGTTCAGCACCTGCTCGCGCGAGCACACCGCGCCGCCCGCCCCCGCGACCAGCGCCAGCACCTGGAACTCTTTGCGGGACAGCGCGACCGGCTCCCCCGCGACAATCACCTCGTGCCGAGCCAGGTCGATCCGGACGTCGCCGACCTCGACCACCGCCGCGGCCGGCGCGGTCCGCTCGCCGCGCCGGCGGCGCACCGCTTCCACCCGCGCGAGCAGCTCCTCCACGTCGTAGGGCTTGACCAGATAGTCGTCGGCGCCGGCGCGCAGGCCGTGCACCCGGTCGTCCACCTCGCCGCGCGCGGACACCACGATCACCGCGACGTCGCTGACCGCGCGGATCTGGCGGCACAGGACGACGCCGTCGACGTCGGGCAGGCCCAGGTCCAGCAGGATCACGTCGACGTCGTGCACCCGGTCGAGCACCCCGGCCCCGGACGGCAGCCGCTGCATCGTGAGCCCGCGCCGGGTCAGCGCGGGCACCAGCGCACCCGCGACGCGGTCGTCGTCTTCGACCAGCAGCACGCGCAAAGTCAGCCTCCCGGTGATCCAGACCACGGTAGCGGGCACTCTAGGGTGCCACGCCGCGCGGACACGGCGAGTGGCGGCGGCCACAGTCCGGACTAGGCTGATCGCTGTCCCCGACGGCTCGGACCCGATACGTAGTTGAAACCCTAAGTATTGCTCAAGCCGTCTTTACAAGGCGTGTCCCCGGGGTAGGTTTCCCGCCAGCGAGGCGGGCCCCTGTCCCGCCGGACGCCGGACGACCAACGGAGCTCTGGAGGCCACATGACCACCGAGGTGGCGACGCCGATGATCAAGGCGGCCGCCGTGAACAAGCACTTCGGCGAGCTGCACGTGCTGCGGGACATCACCCTCGAGGTGCCGCGCGGCCAGGTCGTCGTGGTGCTCGGTCCGTCCGGGTCGGGCAAGTCGACGCTGTGCCGGGCGATCAACCGGCTCGAGCCTATCGACTCCGGCGAGATCGCCGTCGACGGCGTGCCGCTGCCCTCGGAGGGCAAAGCGCTGGCCGCGCTGCGCGCCGACGTCGGGATGGTCTTCCAGTCGTTCAACCTGTTCGCGCACAAGACGATCCTCGAGAACGTCATGCTGGCGCCGCAGAAGGTCCGCAAGATCGCCCAGGCCGAGGCCCGCAAGACCGCGATGGAACTGCTCGAGCGGGTCGGCATCGCGAACCAGGCGGACAAGTACCCGGCGCAGCTGTCCGGCGGCCAGCAGCAGCGGGTGGCGATCGCCCGCGCGCTCGCGATGACGCCGAAGGTGATGCTGTTCGACGAGCCGACCTCGGCGCTGGACCCGGAGATGGTCCAGGAAGTGCTGGACGTGATGACCGGCCTCGCCAAGGAAGGCATGACGATGCTCGTGGTCACCCACGAGATGGGCTTCGCCCGCCGCGCGGCCGACCGGGTCATCTTCATGGCCGACGGCGAGATCGTCGAGGACAGCACTCCCGACGAGTTCTTCACCCAGCCCAAGAGCGAGCGGGCGAAGGACTTCCTCGGCAAGATCTTGACGCACTGAACGAATTCGAAGGGAACGGACGACACCATGCAGTGGAGCCGATTTGTGCGCGCCGGCGCAGCCGTCGCGGCCCTGGGCCTCGCCCTGACCGCATGCGGCGGCGGGAGCAGCGCCTCCGGCAACTTGGTCGACAAGGCCAAGAACGACAAGAAGCTGACCATCGGCATCAAGTTCGACCAGCCGGGCCTCGGCCTGAAGAAGCCGGACGGCACGTACGCCGGATTCGACGTGGACGTCGCGAAGTACATCGCGAAGCAGCTCGGCGTCGACGAGAAGAACATCACCTGGAAGGAATCGCAGTCCGCGCAGCGCGAGGACCTGATCAAGAAGGGCGAGGTCGACTTCATCGTCGCCACCTACTCGATCACCGACAAGCGCAAGAACGAGGTCTCGTTCGGCGGCCCGTACTTCGTGGCGCACCAGGACCTGCTCGTCCGCTCGAACGAAACCAGCATCACCGGCCCGGAATCGCTGAACGGGAACAAGAAGCTCTGCTCGGTCAAGGGTTCGACGCCGGCGCAGAACGTGAAGGCGAAGTACGCGAAGGACGTGCAGCTGCTCGAGCGCGGCAAGTACACCGACTGCATCACCTCGCTGCTCAACGGTGAAGTCGACGCGGTGACCACCGACGACATCATCTTGGCGGGCTACGCGCTGCAGCAGCCCGACAAGCTCAAGGTCGTCGGCAAGGGCTTCACCGACGAGAAGTACGGCGTGGGCCTCAAGAAGGGCGACACCGCCGGCCAGAAGGCCATCAACGACGCCATCTTGAAGATGGAGCAGGACGGCAGCTGGGCCAAGGCGCTGAAGGACAACGTCGGCCAGGCCAAGTACAACCTCCCGTCCGCGCCGCCGCCGATCGCCTCCTGATCGCGGATCCGACCACCTCGACGGTGCGCCGCGCCCGCCGCGGCGCACCGTCGTGACACCAAGGGCAGGAACGGTGTTCGACTTTCTGAGCAATCCCGACTACGACCTCCTGGGCGCGTTCTGGACGACGATCCAGCTCACCTTCTGGGCGGCGATCGGGTCGTTGATCTGGGGCACACTGCTGGTCGCCATGCGGGTCAGCCCGGTCCCGCTGATGCGGGCGTTCGGCACGGCCTACGTGAACGTCTTCCGCAACACGCCGCTGACGGTCATCATCGTGTTCACGTCGCTGGGCCTTTCCTCGACGCTCGGGCTGAAGCTGGCCGCGGCGAACTCGGCGACGTCGCTGGCGGACAACTCGTTCCGGCTGGCGGTCATCGGGTTCATCGCCTACACCGCGACGTTCGTGTGCGAGTCGCTGCGCTCGGGCATCAACACGGTGCCGGTCGGCCAGGCCGAGGCGGCGCGTGCGCTCGGCCTCGGCTTCGGCCAGGTGCTGCGGCTCATCGTGCTGCCGCAGGCGTTCCGCGCGGTGATCGCGCCGCTGGCGAACGTGCTGATCGCGCTGCTGAAAAACACCACCGTCGCCGCCGTCATCGGCGTCGCCGAGGCGGCGCTGCTGATGTCGTCGATGATCGAGAACGAGTCCGACTCGCTCTTCCTGGTCTTCCTGATCTTCGCGCTCGGGTTCGTGATCCTGGTGCTGCCGCTCGGCCTGTTCCTCGGCTGGGTCGCCAAGAAAGCGGAGGTGAAGCGATGAGCACGCAGAACGTCCTCTACGACGCGCCGGGGCCGAAGGCCAAGGTCCGCAACCTCCTCTACTCCGTGATTTTCGTGCTAGCCGTGCTGGCCGTCGCGTGGTTCGTCTACGACGGCTTCGCGAAGAAGGGCCAGTGGGCGGGCGCGCTGTGGAAGCCCTTCGCGGAAGGCACCACCTGGACCCAGTTCTTGCTGCCCGGTCTCGTCAAGACGCTGGAAGCGGCCGCGCTCTCGATCGTGATCGCCCTGCCGGTCGGCGCGCTGCTGGGCATCGCGCGACTGTCCGACCACAAGTGGATCAGGCTGCCCGCGAACGTCGTGGTCGAGTTCTTCCGCGCCATCCCGGTGCTGATGCTGATGGTCTTCGCTGCCTCGTTGTACTCCTACTACACCGACATCAGCTCCGACACCCGCCCGCTGTTCGCGGCCGTGACCGGTTTGGTGCTCTACAACGGATCGGTGCTGGCGGAGGTGTTCCGCGCCGGGATCCTGGCGCTGCCGAAGGGGCAGACGGAGGCCGCTTCGGCACTGGGCCTGCGCAAGTCGCAGTTGCTGGTTTCGATCCTGCTTCCCCAGGCGATCACGCTCATGCTGCCGGCGATCGTGAGCCAGCTCGTGGTGGTGCTCAAGGACACCGCACTGGCGGGCCAGCTGACGATCGGCTACACCGAACTGATCCGGACCTCCGGCACGATCACCGCCAACTTCGGCAATACGATCCCGACGCTGATCGTGGTGGCGCTGATCTACATCGCGCTGAACCTCCTCCTGTCCGCCTTCGCTAGCTGGCTGGAACGTCGTCTGTCCCGGCGGCGCAAAGCTCCGCGAGCCGTCGGCGGCGACGGCGCCGAACCGACGACGCTGCACATCCCGACGGATCTCGATACCGGTCGGGCAGCCTGAAAGCCGGTGGAGGGGCGGCACGCGACTCGCGTGCCGCCCCTCCGCCGTTTCTCAGTATTCCGGGTCGTAGGTGAAATCCTGTTCGATGGACATCGACGCCTTCGCGGCGGCGGCGCGTTGAACGTCACGGACACCTTGACGTGTTTCGCGACGTGCGGCACCGGATTCGCCCGCGACAGCCGAGGCGGCCCCCTTGGGAGACCGCCCGGATGCGACCGCCCTACTGCTCGTGCGCGACCGGATGCCGCGGCTGATACAGCGGCAGCACCGACCCGCTCGGCAAGCGAAGCGAAATCCGATCGCCCCAGGCCGCCGCCGTGACTTCGCCTGCCAGTTCAGCACCCTTCGCAGTCAGGTGCCGCACCGTCTCGTCGAGGTCGTCGCACATCAGGTAAAGCTCGTGCCGCGGCTCCCCTTCCGCCGGGTGCACCGCGATTTCCGCGGGCGGCAACCGGAAAATGAGCCAGCCGCCGCCGGCGTCGACGCTGCCGAAGTCCAGTACGTCCCGCAGGAACTCCCGGTCCGCCGCGGCGTCGTCGCTGTACACGATCACGTGCGCACCCGGTGATCATTTTCCGCGCCGGAACAGCTTGTCCCCCAGCCACACGATCGGGTCGTACTTTCGGTCGGCGACGCGTTCCTTCATCGGGATCAGCGCGTTGTCGGTGATGTGGATGCCTTCCGGGCACACCTCGGTGCAGCATTTGGTGATGTTGCAGAAACCGAGCCCGTGCTCTTCCTGGGCGCCGTCGCGGCGGTCGGCGACGTCCAGCGGGTGCATCTCCAGTTCGGCGATCCGCATCAGGTACCGGGGGCCGGCGAAGCTCTGCTTGTTCTCCTCGTGGTCGCGCACGACGTGGCAGACGTTCTGGCACAGGTAGCACTCGATGCACTTGCGGAACTCCTGCGAGCGCTCGACGTCGACCTGCTGCATCCGGTATTCGCCCGGTTTCAGCCCCTCCGGCGGCGTGAACGACGGGATCTCCCTGGCCTTGGCGTAGTTGAACGACACGTCGGTCACGAGGTCGCGGATCACCGGGAAGGTGCGCATCGGCGTGACCGTCACGACTTCGGCCTCGGTGAACGTCGACATCCGCGTCATGCACAGCAGCCGCGGTTTGCCGTTGATCTCCGCCGAGCAGGAGCCGCACTTTCCCGCCTTGCAGTTCCAGCGCACGGCCAGGTCGGCGGCCTGGGTGGCCTGCAGCCGGTGGATGATGTCGAGGACCACCTCGCCCTCGTTGACCTCCACCGTGAAGTCCTGCAGGCCGCCGCCGGCCGCGTCGCCGCGCCACACCCGGAACTTCGCCTGGTAGCTCACGCGGTCCTCCCGGGGTGCGTTGCCAGCTCGCCGTCGGTGAAGTACTTGCCCAGCTCGTCGAGTTCGAACAGCTCCAGCAGGTCCGGCCGCATCGGCAGCTGTTCCTCGACGACCACGTCGACGTCCGGGACCAGCGGATTGCCGCCGGACCGCGCCGAACAGACGAGCAGGCGGTGGCGCCATTCCGCGTCCATCGACGGGTAGTCGTCGCGAGTGTGGCCGCCTCGGCTTTCGGTGCGGGTCAGCGCCGCGCGGGCGACGCATTCGCTGACCAGCAGCATGTTGCGCAGGTCGAGCGCGAGGTGCCAGCCGGGATTGAACTGCCGGTGCCCCTCCACCTCGATCCGTCCGATCCGCTGCCGGATCTCCGCGAGTTTCTCCAGCGCCCGCTCGATTTCGCCGGCCTTGCGGATGATGCCGACCAGGTCGTTCATCGACTGCTGCAACTCGGTGTGCAGGGTGTACGGGTTCTCCGGCGTGCCCTCGGCCGGCGGGTCGAACGGCGCGACCGCCAGCTTCGCCGCGGCGTCCACATCGGACTGGGCGACCACCGGCCGGGCCGCCAGACCATCCACATAGGACGCGGCACCGAGACCAGCACGACGGCCGAACACCAGGAGGTCGGACAGCGAGTTGCCGCCGAGCCGGTTGGACCCGTGCATCCCGCCCGAGCATTCGCCCGCCGCGAACAGGCCGGGCACGCTGGCCGCCCCGGTGTCCGGGTCGACCTCGACGCCGCCCATCACGTAGTGGCAGGTCGGGCCGACCTCCATCGGCTCCTGGGTGATGTCGACGTCGGCGAGTTCCTTGAACTGGTGGTACATCGACGGCAGCCGCCGCCGGATCTCCTCGGCGGGCAGCCGGCTCGCGATGTCGAGGAACACTCCGCCGTGCGGCGACCCGCGCCCCTCCTTGACCTCGGTGTTGATCGCGCGCGCCACCTCGTCGCGCGGCAGCAAGTCCGGCGTGCGGCGGTTGCTTTCCTGGTCGCTGTACCAGCGGTCGGCCTCGTCCTCGCTGTCCGCGTACTGGCCTTTGAACACCTCGGGCACGTACTCGAACATGAACCGGTTGTCCTCGGAGTTCTTCAGCACTCCGCCGTCGCCGCGCACGCCCTCGGTGACCAGGATGCCCTTCACGCTCGGCGGCCAGACCATCCCGGTCGGGTGGAACTGCACGAACTCCATGTTGATCAGCTTCGCCCCGGCCCGCAGGGCCAGCGCGTGGCCGTCACCGGTGTACTCCCACGAATTCGACGTCACCTTGAACGACTTGCCGATGCCGCCGGTCGCGAGCACCACCGCGGGGGCTTCGAAGAGCACGAACCGCCCGCTCTCGCGCCAGTAGCCGAAGGCCCCGGCGATCGCGCCGTCGTCGAGCAGCAGCTCGGTGACCGTGCATTCGGCGAAGACCTTGATCCGGGCCTCGTAGTCGCCGTACTCCTTGAAATCCTCCTGCTGCAACGAAACGATCTTCTGCTGCATCGTGCGGATCAGCTCGAGCCCGGTCCGGTCGCCGACATGCGCGAGCCGCGGATACGTGTGCCCGCCGAAGTTGCGCTGGCTGATCCGGCCGTCCGCGGTCCGGTCGAACAGCGCGCCGTAGGTCTCGAGTTCCCACACCCGGTCCGGTGCTTCCCGGGCGTGCAGTTCGGCCATCCGCCAGTTGTTCAGGAACTTCCCGCCGCGCATGGTGTCACGGAAGTGGACCTGCCAGCTGTCGTTCGAGTTCACGTTGCCCATCGACGCCGCGCACCCGCCCTCGGCCATCACGGTGTGCGCCTTGCCGAACAGGGACTTGCACACGACCGCGACGCTGAACCCGCGTTCGCGCGCCTCGATCACCGCGCGCAGACCGGCGCCGCCGGCACCGATCACCACCACGTCGTAGCTGTGCCGTTCGACCTCGGTCATGGAATACGCCACCTCACGAGCTGGGAGAACTGTCTTGCGCTGCTGGATTTCGGGGCTCAGCCCACGAATCGCAGGTCCGGGATCGCGCCGCTCGACACGAGCATCACGTAGAAGTCGGTCAGCACGAGCGTGCCGAGCGTCGTCCAGGCGAGAGCCATGTGCCGGGTGTTGAGCTTCGTGACCTGCGTCCAGATCCAGTACCGGACGGGATGTTTCGAGAAATGCTTCAGCCGGCCACCGGTGACGTGCCGGCACGAGTGGCACGACAGCGTGTACGCCCACAGCAGCACGACGTTGACCACCAGGATCACGTTGCCCAGCCCGAACCCGAACCCGGTGGGGCTTTGGAACGCGACGATGGCGTCGTAGGTGTTGACGAGCGAGACAACGCACGCGACGTAGAAGAAGTAGCGGTGCACGTTCTGCACGATGAGCGGCAGCCGCGTCTCGCCGGAGTAGCGCGGGTGGGGCTCCGCGACCGCGCAAGCCGGCGGCGAGAACCAGACCGAGCGGTAGTACGCCTTGCGGTAGTAGTAGCAGGTCAGCCGGAATCCGAGCAGGAACGGCAGCACCAGGACGCCGAGCGGCAGCCAGGACGGCATTTCGCCGAACCAGTGCCCGAAATGGCTCGATCCCGGGACGCACGAGGTGGACACGCAAGGCGAGTAGAACGGCGTCAGATAGTGATACTCGGGCACCCAGTAGGCAGTGCGCACGAACGCCCGGACCGTCGCGTAGACGACGAAAGTGGCCAGCCCCAGCACGGTGAGCAGGGGTTGCAGCCACCACCGGTCAGTACGCAGGGTCCGGGCGGCGAGAAGCGCCCGCCCCGGCGATCGGACGCCGGTGCGGGCGCGGCTGACGTCGTTGTCAGCGGGCGCGCTCACCGCTGGTCGCGCTTGTAGCCACCGACGCCTTCGTCGTCGGCGCCGCTCCACAGCGCCGGGTCGTAGGGAGTGTCTGGAACAGGCACGCGTTCAGCCGCCTTCGCCTGAGCGGGCACAGCCGGCGGATGACCGTCGAGATCGGCGCTGTCGATGTCGAGGCGCTCGACGTCGTTGGCCAGCCGGCGCACCGCGGAAGCGTCGCCGTAGCGGGACCGCAATGCGCCCACGCACTGCCGCAACTGACCGATCGTGCGCCGCAGTTCGGCGATCTCTGTGGTGGTGGACATCGGGAGCCTCCCTGATGGTGGGGCCGGCAGTTCGAGCGACGATCACTGTCGTCACCCACGACTCTGCCTCGGTCTGCGCAATGTGACAAGTAGCACATTTGCCAGGGAGGTGCCTCTCGACCTTGGAGCCGAGGGCCGTTGCCCGGCCCCAACTGGGACACCGGAGACCAAGCCGCGCAGGTCAGGCCGCCAACGACAAGCTGACCGGAGAGACAGAAGACGCTGTCGCCGGGCCATGACTGGTCTCCATGACAGCGCAGACACGGAGAGTGAAAGCCTCGGCCGAATGACCCCGGTAAGCACAGAGTGCCGCACTGCTCGCTCCATGTGACGACATCCGCGGCAGGCTGCTGTCCCGGTCATCGACGCCACTGGACTACCCGGCGTTGGACGTGGGCGCCCGCACCGCGCCTCGGCACCAGGTCAGGCAATGTCCACCGTCGGCAATGGTCCGAACCACTCGGAGGTCGGCGGGTCAGGCCAGGATTCCGCTGAGGTGGGCGGCCAGCGCGGGCCGGTCGAGCCGGGCTGGCACTGGGCTCAGCTGGCCGCTGAGGCGTCCGCCGAGGACGTCGGCGACAAACTGTGCGACAGTGCCGGGCGGCGGAGCGACGTGACCGCTGAGGTGGCAGATCACCGGCGGGTGGTCGTTGCCGCGGGGTTCGATCGCGATGGACCAGCCGAGTCGTTCGTCCCAGACCAGCATCAGGTCGCGCCGCGGGGAGTCAGCGGTGCCGCGGGCGAGCCCGAGGTACGCGGTCGCGGTGTCGGTGACCTCGTGCGTCACCGCATGGAGAGGAATACCGGCTCGCTGGGCCACCGCACGAACATAGTCCGCCAGCACGATCTCCAGGTCCGGCGTCGTGGCGCCGCCCGTGAGTTCGAGGTCCAGAATGGACAGCAAGAGGTCCTCGTCCTGCGGATCGCGCGCCATCCGCGCGACCGTACGAGCTGCGCGCACACGGCGTTGCTGGTGCTCACGCAGGTGGCTCGTCCGACAGGAATCGAGATGCGCCGCGGTGCCCGCGCGCGGCTGGGCGCGAGTCGAGGTCAGGTCGGGCACGACGAGGCCCGGAGAGTCGGTCGCGGCGGGAACGCGGGCTGGTGAGCAAGTGCCGCTGGGCGTCCACGACGTTGTAGACGCCCAGCTGGCGCGGCGGTGGTCAGAGGACCGACACCGCCGTGGCCTGCGGGCCGCGGTTGCCCTGGCCGACCTCGAACTGCACGCGGGCGTTCTCGTCGAGGCTGCGGAAGCCTCCGCCGTTGATCTCCGAGTAGTGGACGAACAGGTCGCTGCCGCCGTTGTCGGGGGAGATGAAACCAAATCCCTTTTCGGAATTAAACCACTTCACAGTGCCCTGGGACATTCGCTTATTCCTTGTCGCTTCGAACATGCGGCGCAACCTCGATCGAGGCAGCCGGGCTGCGAGCAGAAAATCAAGGAAGCCGGAAGAGGCACCGAGACGACGCTCGCCAAAAACCTCTGCGGGCGTCAACAACAACGAGCACAAAAATCTTTAACCAGGGGAAGTGGAACATGCCGGCAGGCCGACTGTCAAGCAAGGACCCGCGTCCCGACCCGTGCGAGTGGTCGCGTTCCGGTGCGCGTAGCGTCGGACCTCGCAGGCTTGCGCTGTACTTCCGAACTGGCCGCCAAGAGCTTCGACGATGCCGCCCAGTCTGCGACCACTACGTTCCGGACCCAACGCACCGACAGGCATTCGACGTCGCCGTTCGGTCCTCAAGTGTCATCGCCGGCCGTATTCGCGGTCCGGCCCCGGTAAGGAGTTATTCCATTGCGCCTGCCCGCGTATTCCCGCATCGCCCGGTCCTCGGTATCGCCGGTGCTGTTCAGCCATCCCGTCTCGCACTCCGCTGGCCGCGTGCTCTCCGACGCCGACCAGCACCGTAGCCGCGGCATTCGGTTTTCGTCTTCTCCTGACGGAATGCCCGCGTCGCGGCACCGATGAACGACCACGCTCCAGAGGCAGCTGGCGGTCATCTCGCCGAAGTCCGCGAAACCCGGGTGACTGCGCGGTTGACACGGCACGCCAGGCAGAAGCGCTCATCGCGTCTTGCCCGTCGCACGCGGGTTTTCCCGACCAAGCGCGTCGACAATGAGGACGCGATTCCGATCTCGACCTCCCAGGCGTCCGCCCTCAGGGGATAAACCCGCTCAGCCGAGAAATCCTGACCAGGCGCGTGTCCGGCATCCGAGCGGTGTGGCGCGACGAGCCGAAATCGCTCCGGGCGAAGCACTTGCGCGGCCCGCGGCTACGACAACTCCCGTTACGTCCGCACCATTCTAGGGCACTCCCCGCCACGACATCCTCGGCTGCTCGCACCGACTCGGCGCGCGGCCGCGTATCTGATGACCGCACCGAGCAAGGTGGCCGCGCGCCATCAAAGCGAGTAAGCGGCTGCCGCCACGAAAACGAAGCAGACGGGTCGGGCAAGCGACGGCTGAACTAGGGGCTCCCAGCCCGGCCAGCCTTTCGACCCCTCGCAGAGCCGGATGCGGGTGCACCGCCGGCGATGGCGGCACACCCACCGTGCGTCAGCCCGGCTGCCGGCGTTCAGCGTTGTTCTGCTGCCTCGCTTCGTGCAGCTGATCTTCGAGAGACACGATGCGGCACGCCGCCTCGACGGCGGTGCCCTGGTCGACCAGTTCCCGCACCCTCGCGGCGATGCGCAATTGGTGGCGGGAGTAGCGGCGGTGCCCGCCGGCGGAACGCTGCGGCTCGATCAGACCGGCTTCGTCCAAGCCTCGCAAGAAGTTCTGGCTGGCACCGATCATGTCCGCGGCGCGGCCCATGGTGTAGGCGGGATAGTGCTCGTCGTCGAACTTGTCGGCTCCGCCGTCAGGCGCTGCCGGGTCGTATTGGCCAGGGATCATTCCACCTCCGCATCACAAGGGACCCCGGGTGCCATCACGGCACCCGGGGTCCCAGGGGTTTGGGTTTCATCATTGCCAACCGGCGTGACCGCCGGCCTGTTGTACCCGCATCCGCTCAACGCGCGAACCATGCGGGGATCGCTGAGTCGTAACCGAGAACCACCCTCCAATCCGATGGGACTGCGGTACCCGCGCGGCATTGCTGCACAGCCGCTGCGGGCGATCCAATGATGTGCCCTATCCCTTCTTTCCGGTGTTTCACTCTTACTCGGTACCGCCGCGATCGTCACCGGATGGAACCCCTTACCGAAATCGGTCCCACCACGCCTGACGCCGCGCGGGGGATGCGGAGCCGTCACGCTTGCCCTGCCCCGCATGCACCCCGTCTTCTTCACTGCGTACTGCGAACTTTCACTGCGTACTGACATCACTCTGCGCGAACGCTTCTGCTCCGTCCGCGCCTTGCTGCACCGGGGCCGAAAGCGGGTTCGTCGTGACCCCCAGCCCCGTCCGCCACCAGCCGGAACCCCTTCTCGTGATCGGCTCCGTTCCGCGTGCCGGCCTTGCTTGACTCTTCGCGGGCAGTTACGTCATCTCCCGCGCCATCTGACGTTGTCTCTCTCCGAACAAGGAGAACATTACCCACCCCTGGACGCGAATGTCTACCCCCTTCGGCATAGATTTACTCCGCCGGCGGCGGAGTGCCAGCGGTCCCGCGAGCTCGCTGGCCCGCGGGTCGCCCGCGACCGGTGCGGGCAGACGCCACGTACGACGCGGCCCGGCAATCCGGCGACGAGAGGAGCGCGTACGCATGTGCGAGCCGATAGCGCTGGAGACCTGGACGACCGGACCGATCCGCGCCACCATCGCGAAAATGGCAGCCGATCCCTGGCGATCAGCCGTGCTCGACCATCACCAGGACGAGGTTCGCGCCGAACTCTCCGCGGCTGGTGCACCGCTCGACCGGGCCACCCTGACCCTCTACCTGCACGTGCTCAGCCGCGCGATGGACTACGTCGGCACGGACATTCCCGGCGACGCGCTGCCGCTCGCGCGCGTCCACGACACCGGAATGGACTGGTTCACCGTCCGGATCGCCGCCACCTGCCAGCTCGCCATCAGCGAGGGACTCGCCACCTGAGCCGCGGTTCCGGGCGAGTTCGACGAGCACGGCGATGTTCTCGCCTAGCGGGCGCACCGGCCGGCACCTCTTGACACGGGCGCCGGGGCAGAGAGTTCCGTCGTCTTTACGAACTGTGACGGCGGGTGCGACCGCGCTCGGCGGCCTGCCCGGCCGGGTCAGCGCTTCCGGCCGACTCCCGCCAGCATGACCGCCTCGCTGGGATCGTCGAAGTCGACAGCGGGCGTGTTCGGCCCGCTCTCCTCCGGCCGCCACGACGCCGTCCACACGACCCCAGGCGCCAGTAGTTCAAAGTCGCCGAACAACGCCCCGAACTCGGCCTTCGACCGCAGGACGTGCTTGTTCACGTTGTCGTCGTACAGCTGGATGGTCGCGTGCAGCTGGCCCGCGAGGTCCGCTGGCAAGCCTTCGTGGGTGATCTGCGACAGCACCAGATACGAGCCGGGGACCAGCAGCTCCCGGTACTGCGCGATCGCGGCCGGCCCGATGTCCTCCCCGTCCGGGCCGGCCTGCTGGATGTGCAGCACCGCGGTGACGAGCAGCGCCACTGGCTCGGCGAGATCGACCACGCCGGTTTCCGCGACAGCGGCCCAGATTCCGTCCGGTTCGCGCAGGTCTCCCTGGATGACCGCGTGTCGAGCGGGATCTCCGTGCCGCTCCAGCAGGATCCGGGAGTGCGCGACCGCGACCGGCTCGCAATCGATGTAGACGACGCGGGAATCCGGGGCGACCTCGTCGGCGACCTGGTGCACGTTGCCCATCGTCGGGACGCCCGAACCGATGTCGACGAACTGGCGCACTCCCCGGGCCACCAGGTGCCGGACCGCGCGGTGCAAAAACGCGCGATTCGCTCTGGCGCAGTACATTCCGGCCGGAAACGTCGCCAGCACCCTCTTGCCGAACTCGCGGTCGACCGCCCAGTTGGCCGTGCCGCCGAGATACCAGTCGTAGACCCGGGCGACGTTCGGCCGCTCCAGGTCTACCCCCGGCAGAGGATCCTCCGCCATCACGCCTCCCGCCCGTCGCCACCGATCGTATCGATCTTGGCGCGGTCCCGGGCACCGAAACCGCTTCCGGCGCGATGCTGTTCGCTCGCGGGCCGCGCAGGCTCGCGTCCGTCGATCGCAAGGTGCCTTCCAGCGAGCCACGATGCCGCGAAGCGCGAAGATCCACTCGGCCGGTGCGACTTCCAGGCAGACCCAGAAGTGACCGGGGTCACTTCTGCCGACCGTCTGAATCGATTTTGTTTCCCGGAGATTTCGGGTTACCGTGGCAGCCGTCACGTTCCCGCGACGCCAGAGCCGCCGTCTCGCGAACCCAGCACGATTTGTGAGCCGGGAGCCGGAGATGAGCAGCAGCCCGAACCCGACCGTCGCGGTGCACCCCGTAGTCGCGAAGGTCACCGCCCGGATCGTCGAGCGCAGCGCGGCGACGCGAGCAGCGCACCTCGCACGAAGCGAGGCCGCCTTCGAGGAAGGGCCGGTCCGTCGCGGCCTCGCGTGCAGCAATCTCGCCCACGGTTTCGCCGCGATGGACGGTGTCGACAAGCAGGCGCTGCGCCAGCTTCGCGCACCGGGCGTGGCGATCGTGTCCTCCTACAACGACATGCTTTCGGCGCACCAGCCGATGCAGGAGTACCCGGACTGGCTCAAGAAGTCCGTCCGCGCCGCCGGAGGGGTCGCCCAGTTCGCCGGCGGCGTGCCCGCGATGTGCGACGGCATCACGCAGGGCCGGCCGGGCATGGAGTTGTCGCTGTTCAGCCGCGAAGTCATCGCGATGGCGACGGCGATCGCGCTGTCCCACGACATGTTCGACGCCGCGCTGCTGCTGGGCGTGTGCGACAAGATCGTGCCGGGTCTGCTGATCGGCGCGCTGTCGTTCGGGCACCTGCCCGCGGTGCTCGTGCCGGCCGGGCCGATGAACTCGGGCTTGCCGAACAAGGAAAAAGCGCGGGTGCGACAGCTGTACGCGGAGGGCCTCGCCACCCGCGAAGACCTGCTCGACGCCGAAGCCGCGTCCTACCATTCGGCTGGCACCTGCACGTTCTACGGCACCGCCAACTCGAACCAGATGGTGGTCGAGGTGATGGGCCTGCACCTGCCCGGCGCGAGCTTCGTGCCGCCGAACACTCCGCTGCGCAAGGCGCTCACCGAAGAGGCCGGACGTCGCGTCGTCGAACTGTCGCGCGGCGAGCACTACACACCGGTTTCCCGGGTGCTGGACGAGAAGGCGTTCGTCAACGGCATCGTGGCGTTGCTGGCGACCGGCGGATCCACGAACCACACGATGCACCTGGTGGCGATCGCCGCGGCGGCGGGGATCGTGCTGAGCTGGGACGATTTCTCCGATCTGTCGGCCGTCGTCCCGTTGCTGGCGCGGGTGTACCCGAACGGCAGCGCGGACATCAACCACTTCCACGCGGCGGGCGGCATCCAGTTCCTGGTCGGCACGCTGCTCGACGCGGGTTTGCTGCACGAGGACGTGCACACCGTCGCGGGCTTCGGGCTGCGCCGGTACACGCAGGAGCCGATCCTGTCGGACGGCGAGCTGGTGTGGCGGGACGTCCCGACCCGCAGCCTCGACGAGGAAGTGCTTCGCCCGGTTCGGCGGCCGTTCGCACCGGACGGCGGGCTGCGGATGGTGTCCGGGAACCTGGGCCGCGCCGTCACGAAGGTGTCGGCGGTCGCGCCGGAGCACCGCGTGGTCGAGGCGCCCGCTCGGGTGTTCACGTCGCAGGAGGCGTTCCGGGCCGCGTTCGAGGCCGGGGAACTGGACCGGGACCTGGTCGTGGTGTTGCGGCAACAGGGACCGCAGGCGAACGGAATGCCGGAGCTGCACGGCTTGACGCCCGCGCTGGGCGTGCTGATGGACCGCGGCTTCCAGGTCGCGCTGCTCACCGACGGCCGGATGTCGGGAGCGTCCGGCAAGGTCCCGGCGGCGATCCAGGTAACGCCGGAAGCGGCGATGGGCGGGCCGATCGCGCGGATCGCCGACGGCGACCTCGTCCGGTTCGACGCCCGGTCCGGCACTCTCGACGTGCTGGTCGCCGACGAGGAGCTGGCCCGCCGCGACCTGGTGGACGCACCGCCGTCGGAGGCGGCGTGGACCGGGACCGGAAGGGAGCTGTTCGGCGCGCTGCGCCGTGCGGTCGGTCCCGCCGACCAGGGCGCGAGTGTGTTCGGGGCGCTCACTCCGGAGCTGGACCTCGCCCGGGGCTTCCCGCCATACGGAAGCGGGACAATGGATTCGTCCCGCTACGCTCTCCAGACTCAGGAGGTTGGTCAGTGACCACCGGCACGGACCTGCTCGCCCTGTCCCCCGTGATGCCCGTCGTGGTGATCGACGACGTGGAAGACGCGGTGCCGACCGCCCGCGCCCTCCATGCCGGCGGGATCGGAGTGATCGAGCTGACGCTGCGCACGCCGGTCGCGCTGGCCGCGATCGAGCGGGTGGCCGCGGAAGTGCCGGACATCGTCGTGGGCGCCGGCACGGTGACGTCGCCGGAGCAGGCCAAGCAGGCAGCGGACGCGGGCGCGAAGTTCCTGGTCACGCCGGGTTGCACCGACGCCGTGCTGGACGCGGCGTTCGGCACCGGGCTGCCGTTCCTGCCCGGCGCGAGCACCGTGTCGGAAGCCATGCGACTGGCCGAGCGGGGGCTGAGTGCGCTGAAATTCTTTCCGGCGGAGGCCAGCGGGGGTGCCGCGTTCCTGAAGTCGATCGCCGGCCCGTTGCCGCAGCTACGGTTCTGCCCGACCGGCGGCATCACGGTGACGTCGGCACCGTCTTATTTGGCGCTGCCGAACGTCGGCTGCATCGGCGGTTCGTGGCTGACACCGGCGAAACTGTTGGCCGCCAAGGACTTCGCCGCGGTCGAGAAGCTGGCCGCGGAGGCCGCCGCACTGCGCGGCTGAGTTCTTCCCGGAAGCCCGTCGTCTCCTGGCCGGAGGCGGCGGGTTCCTTGCCGGCCCGGGTTCAGTCGATCGTCGCGTCGTCGAGCAGCGTGGATTCCGCCCCGAACTCCCGGAGCTCTTCGCGGATCACCGTGTACGCCAGCCCTTGCGGATAGCCCTTCCGGGCAAGGAACCCCAGCAGCCGGCGGATCGCCGTCTGCTCGTCGACGTTGCCAAGCGACCCCAGCCGCTTGCGCACGAGCTCGCGGGCCCGCTGTTCCTCGGCGTCCCGGTCGACTTCTTCGGCGGCCTGGGCCGCGATCTCGCCGTCGACGCCTTTCCGCCGCAACTCGGCGACGAGCGCGGTGCGTGACAAACCTTGGCCGGCGTGCCGGTTCCGGACCCAGGCTTCGGCGAACTCGGCGTCGTTCACCAGCCCGGCCCGGTCGAGTTTGCCGAGCAGGGTTTCCGCGGTCTCGCTGTCGAAACCCTTGCGCTGCAACGCTTGTCGCAGCTCCTCGACCGCCCGCGGTCGTGCGGCGAGGAGATCGAAGCAGATTTCTTTGGCTTTCTTGGCCCGTTCCTCCGGCGACAGCTCCGCCGGCTCGACCTTCGGTGCCCTGGCCACGACCGCACTCCTGTTTCCCGCGCCACCGCGAACAGCGGCACCTTGCCTCGACATCCGCTTCTGCCGGAACCCCGGCCCGGCCGCCGTCCGGCTCATCTGCCGTCCGGATCGCTGGGTCGGCTTTCCGATCTTGCTCCGCACCGGCGGGACCGCCGCCGCTGCCGGTCGCCGGTTTCCCCGGCGGGCCCGGAGCGACTGCCACCGGGCGCCGGGGAGGGAATCAGCCGATCCCCTCCCCTCCCCGGATCAGAAGTCGACCGGAGCCGGCACCGCTTCGGCTTCGGCGTCGACCTGCGGGCCGATGCCGAGCTTCTCCTTGATGCGCTTCTCGATTTCGTTGGCGATGTCCGGGTTGTCGCGCAGGAACTTCCGCGCGTTCTCCTTGCCCTGGCCGAGCTGGTCGCCCTCGTACGTGTACCAGGCACCGGACTTGCGCAGGATGCCCTGGTCGACGCCCATGTCGATGAGCGAACCCTCGCGGGAGACGCCGTGGCCGTACAGGATGTCGAACTCGGCCTGCTTGAAGGGCGGGGCCATCTTGTTCTTCACGACCTTGACCCGGGTCCGGTTGCCGACCGGCTCGCCGCCGTCCTTGAGCGTCTCGATGCGGCGCACGTCCAGCCGGACCGACGCGTAGAACTTCAGCGCCTTGCCACCGGTGGTGGTCTCCGGGGAGCCGAACATGACGCCGATCTTCTCGCGCAGCTGGTTGATGAAGATCGCGGTGGTGCCGGAGTTGTTCATCGCACCGGTCATCTTGCGCAGCGCCTGGCTCATCAGGCGGGCCTGGAGGCCGACGTGCGAGTCGCCCATCTCGCCCTCGATCTCGGCGCGCGGCACGAGCGCGGCCACCGAGTCGATGACCAGGATGTCGAGCGCGCCGGAGCGGATCAGCATGTCCGCGATCTCGAGCGCCTGCTCGCCGGTGTCCGGCTGGGAGACCAGCAGCGCGTCGGTGTCCACGCCGAGCTTCTTGGCGTACTCCGGGTCCAGCGCGTGCTCCGCGTCGATGAACGCCGCGATGCCGCCGGCGCGCTGCGCGTTCGCCACCGCGTGCAGGGCGACCGTGGTCTTGCCGGAGGACTCCGGGCCGTAGACCTCGATGACCCGGCCGCGCGGCAGGCCGCCGATGCCGAGCGCGATGTCCAGGGCGATCGCACCGGTGGGGATCACCGAGATGGGCGGACGGCTGTCCTCGCCGAGGCGCATCACCGATCCCTTGCCGTACTGCTTGTCGATCTGCGCAAGGGCGAGCTCGAGCGCCTTGTCCTTGTCGGGTGCTGCTGCCATGGAAGTCCACCTCGCTGGTTGGGGCCTGTGTGTGTTCGGTTGTCCAGTTCAAGCTCGCCCGGGGGTCCAAGCTCTGTCCGGTCCGACGCTACGGGGAGGGACCGACAATTCCAGGCACGGCGACCGATCTGTGGATCGCTGGCCCCGTTGTGCACAACACCATAGACGAACAAGTGTTCGAGGCGCGCAGCGACACGCCGTTCGCCGGAGTTTCCGAGAAAACCGCCGGTCAGCGCCGTTCGGGCGGCACCTCGAAGGCCACGCAGACCTCGCGCCAGATCTCCTTGGCCGGCATCCCGGCGGTCAACGCCTCTTCGACCGTGCGGCCGCCGAGCCCGCTGAACACGTGGTCCTTGGCGAGGACGTCGGCCCGGCCGGCCCCGAACTCCTCGGCCATCAGCCGTCGGAAAACCGTGATACGCATCGGGCGAATGCTAGCTTTCCCGCCCGCGCGGGGGTCACTCCCCCGGCTGCACGTTCTGTTCGAAGTAGTCGGCCAGCGCTCCCGGCGCGGCTGCCTGTCCGCCGGAATTCACCTGATAGAGGAACCCGACGAGAGGCCGGTCCTTCACCGTGAACACGAGAACGGCCGACGACTGCCCGGCCGCCGACGAATAGTGCCCTTCGAGGCCGTTGCCCTTCCAGTCCGCTTCGGTACGGTCGCCGCCCGCGGAGCTGAGCAGGCCGTCGGTGTACTGCTTCAGATCCGCTGCCGACTCTCCCTGCACGTACGTCACCTGAGTACCCGCGCGCCCGGGCGCGGCGCACGTAGCGGCGGTTCCGAGCTTCTTCGCGGGCGCAGCCGGACCGTTGCCGAAGCCTGCCGCGCAGCTGCCGCTGTCGGCGACTTTGCCGGCCAGCTGACGCATACAGCCGGTCAAGCCCGAAGAGTCCGCCTGGCCCGGTGTACGGCACTCATCAGCGGTGTACGTCTTCGCCGAAGAGCCCTGCGTCAGGAACACCGTCAGCCCCGCGGCGAGCACGACGACCACCGCTGCCGCGATCCCGATCCACAGCTTCTTCTTGCTTTTCTTCTCCGGCTCAGAAGGCGTGTACGTCGGGAAGTTGGACGGCGCGGGCGAAGCCTGGAACGCCGGCATGGGCTGCGGCGTCGGCGCGTACCCCTGGTAGTTGCCCTGAGGGGCCGCCGGAGGCTGGTACGGAGCACCGGCCGCCACCTGGCCTTCGACGTTCTGCGTGCGCATCGAGAGCCCGTCTTGGGCGACGTGCTGCGCTCCCAGCGCGACAGCCGTCTCCGGCTGGTCGAGGCTCGCAGGCACGACACCGAGCTTCTCCGCGATCATCGACCCGACCAGCGGCAACCGGCTCGAACCGCCGACCAGGTAGATGCCGGCGAGGCGGTCCGGGGTGAGCCCAGCCGAACGCAGCGTCCGCGACAGCAGCTCCACGCTGCGCAACATCGCCGGACGGACCAAGCCCTCGAGCTCTCCGCGCGTTACGAGCACGTCCTTGAACGGCTCCGGCATCGGCACTTCGGTCTGCGGGTGCCGGGACAGTGCCTCCTTCGCCGCCTTCACGTCTTCTTGCAGCGCGCGTCGCGTACGCCGGTCTGCCGTCGACTCGGGGCGAAGCAGCCGCTGCCACCGCTGCGGGTCGGAGTGCGACACTTCGCGGCCGACGTGCACCATCAGCGCCTGGTCGACGTCGAGGCCGCCGAGGTCGGGCAGGCCGTCCTCGGCGAGCACGGTGTAGCCGTTCTGGTTGGCACCGACGACAGCGACGTCGAACGTGCCCGCGCCAAGGTCGTACACCGCGAGAGCCTGGCCTGGGGCCAGCGCGCGGTCGGGGAAGGACGCGAAGTGCGCCGCAGCCGCGACAGGCTCCGGGACGAGGACGACCTTCCCTCGGATCCCGGAGA
This sequence comes from Amycolatopsis benzoatilytica AK 16/65, assembly GCF_000383915.1. NCBI lineage: Bacteria > Bacillati > Actinomycetota > Actinomycetes > Pseudonocardiales > Pseudonocardiaceae > Amycolatopsis > Amycolatopsis benzoatilytica. The sequence goes on along the minus strand of NZ_KB912942.1, from coordinate 540,014 downwards.
GCCGCGCGGCGCTCAACAGCACGTTGCGACGCACTGGACCCCACTGCGCGGGGTGAGTGAGCCGCACTTCGTCCGGCTGTTCGCCGCCGAGCTGACGGGTGGTTTCTTCGAGCACCCGGCGCAGGATCGCGGCCAGCGCCTCGTTGACCGGCACCACATCGGTACCGAGCAGCAGTGTCTGCTCGTCGATGCGCCGTTTAGGGTTGGGCTCGAAGCGAGTCGGGTCGAGCCGCGCGCGACGCTCCGCGTCGCGGCCGACCATGAGCGTGCCGTCCTCGCCGGCGAAGACGGCGGACGGCATGTTGGCCGAGCCGTCCACCTCTACGACGCGGGGCGGCCTACCGTGCGCGGAAAGGACGGCAACGGTGTTGGACGTCCCGAGGTCCACCGACAGGATCCGCACAGTAATTTCCCCTCAGCTCAAGCAGCGCTGGCGGAGATGCTGCCATGCGGCCGGTCACCGTGCGTGCGGACCCGCGAAACTCGCGACGCACGCAACTTTCCCAGCCAGCGGCACGTCCTTCCCCACGAGGACGAGGAGATCATGACAGAACTCGCGGACAAGTCGCGCCCGGAGCCGTTCGCGCAAGCAGTACCAGAGGGCCCAGCGCGCCTTTTTCAGGTCGTCACCGGCAAATGGGCCAGCTCAGGCTACGTACGCGCGGCGGCGCTGTTTCTCGCGGTGAGACTGGTCGGCATCGGTGCCCTAGCCGCGATGGCTGCGCCCAGGGACCTGTCCCTGGGCGAACGGCTGCGATCCTGGGACGGCTGGTGGTACCTGCAGATCGCGGAGCACAACTACACCGGCGTAAGCAATCCCCTGGACGCCGCCGGGCTGCCCTACCCAGCGGCGTCGTACGGTTACTTCCCGCTGTACCCGGCATTGACCGGCCTGCTGCAGAGGCTGCCCGGCGTGTCGTACTTCGCGGCAGGCATCCTCGTTTCGACCCTCGCGGGGATCGCCGCGGCCACGGCGCTGTACCGCATCGGCAGGCTGGTCAACGGTCCGCGTACCGGGCTGCTGCTGGTCGTGCTGTGGGGTGCGGCGCCGATGGCGATCGCCGAGAGCATGGTGATGACCGAGGCGCTCTTCACCGCCTTCGCGGCGTGGGCGCTCGTCGGTGTGCTCGAACGGAACTGGCAACTCGCTGCTATCGCGACGCTGTTCGCCGGCCTCACCCGGTCCACCGCATGCGTACTCATCGCCGTCGTAGTGGTTGCTGCGGTGATTGACGCGTGGCGGGGCAGACAGCGCGGCACCGCGATCATGTGTGCGGTCGTCGCTCCGACTGGACTGCTCGGGTACTGGGCCGTCGTCGCCGCCGAAACCGGCAGCTTGACCGGCTGGCAAGACGTCGAATTGCGCGGCTGGAACACCCGGTTCGACGGCGGGGCCGAAGCCTGGGACTGGATCACGAACACGCTGTTCGGGCCCGGCAATACCTGGGAAACCATGGTCGCGTTCGTGACGATCGCGGCGATCGCGCTGGCGATCGTCTGCTGCACTGGCAAGCGGATGCCCTGGCCGCTCGCCGCCTACGCGGCGGGCGTCGTGCTCCTGGTGCTGTGCAGCGCCGGGCTGCCGGCGCTGAAGGCGCGGTTCCTGCTCCCCGCCTTCGCGCTCCTGCTGCCGATCGCGATCGGGCTGGCGCGGCGCAAGACGTCCACGATGATCATCGCGACCGTGGCGTTCGTGCTGGTCGGGTCGTGGTTTTCGGCCTATTCGCTGACCGTGTGGAAGTACGCGATCTGACCCGGGCGGTCACCCACCCGAGGGGATCCGGGACGAGCTGACCCGGACGGCCCGCCGAAATTGTCGGAGGCGCCGCGCATGATGGATCCCGTGGCAACCGACGTCCTCGACCTCTTCTCCCCGGCGACCCGCTCCTGGTTCGCCGGCGCCTTCGCCGCCCCGACGGCTGCGCAGGAAGGGGCCTGGCGGGCCGCACACGCCGGGCAGCACGCCCTGGTCGTGGCGCCCACCGGGTCCGGCAAGACGCTGTCCGCGTTCTTGTGGGCGCTGGACCGGCTGTCGGTGGAGCCGGTCCCGGCGAATCCGCGCGAGCGGTGCCGCATCCTCTACGTCTCGCCGCTGAAGGCGCTTGCCGTCGACGTGCAGCGGAACCTGCGCGCACCGCTGGCCGGCATCTCCCAGGCCGCGCGCAGGCTCGGTCTGCCGGTGCCGGAGATCGAAGTCGGAATGCGCACCGGCGACACCACGGCGGCCGAACGCCGGTCGTTCGGGAAGACACCGCCGGACGTGCTGGTCACCACGCCGGAATCGCTGTTCCTGATCCTCACGTCCTCCGCGCGCGAATCGCTGAAGGGCGTCGAAACGGTGATCGTGGACGAGGTGCACGCGGTCGCCGGCGGCAAGCGCGGCGCGCACCTGGCGCTGTCTCTCGAACGGCTCGACGCGCTGCTGCCGAAGCCCGCCCAGCGGATCGGCCTGTCGGCCACCGTGCGGCCGATCGACGAGGTGAGCGCGTTCCTGGCCGGCGGCCGCCCGGTCAAGGTGGTGCAGCCGAAGCTCGCCAAGACCATCCAAGTGCGGGTGGAGGTGCCGGTCGAGGACATGGCGAACCTCGACGGGCCGGCACCCTCGCCGATGGAACGGCTCGACGACCTCACGTCGCTGTCGCAGTTGCCGTCGGAGGGCGGAATCGGCACTCAGGAAGAGGTGTCCGGGGCCGCGGTGCAGCGGCCGTCGATCTGGCCGGCGGTCGAAGAGCGGGTGCTGGAACTGATCCGCGCGCACCGCTCCACCATCGTGTTCGGCAACTCGCGCCGGCTCACCGAACGGCTCACCGCGCGGCTGAACGAACTGGCACTGGAACGAACCGGCCTGGCCCCGGGCGACGCGTTCCCCGCCGAGGCGGTCGGGCAGTCCGGCGTGTCCACGGGCGCGGCTCCGGTGATCGCGCGGGCGCACCACGGATCGATGTCCCGCGAGCAACGCACGCACGTCGAAGAAGAGCTGAAGTCCGGGCGGCTGCCGTGCGTGGTGGCCACGTCGTCGCTCGAGCTCGGCATCGACATGGGCGCGGTCGACCTGGTGGTGCAGATCGAAGCGCCGCCCACGGTGGCGTCCGGGCTGCAGCGCGTCGGCCGGGCCGGGCACCAGGTCGGCGCGGTGTCGACCGGCGTGATGTTCCCGAAGTTCCGCGGCGATCTGGTGTCCTGTGCGGTGGTCGCGGAGCGGATGGCGAGCGGGGCGATCGAGGCGGTGCGCTACCCGCGCAATCCGCTCGACGTGCTGGCCCAGCACATCGTCGCGATGGTGGCGCTCGAACCGTGGACGGTTCCGGAGCTGGCGGCGCTGGTCCGGCGGGCCGCCCCGTTCAGCTCGTTGCCCGACGACGCGCTCAACGCGGTGCTGGACATGCTCGCCGGCCGGTACCCGAGCGAGGAGTTCGGCGAGCTGCGCGCGCGGATCACCTGGGACCGGATCAGCGGCGAGCTGCGCGGGCGGCCGGGCTCGCAGCGGCTGGCGGTCACGTCCGGCGGCACCATCCCCGATCGCGGCCTGTTCACCGTGATGACGCCGGGCTCGGAGGGCAAGCCCGGGTCCCGGGTCGGCGAGTTCGACGAGGAAATGGTGTACGAGTCGAGGGTCGGCGACACGATCCTGCTCGGCACCTCGTCGTGGCGGATCACCGACATCACCCACGACCGGGTGATCGTCGTGCCCGCACCCGGGCAGCCGGCCCGGATGCCGTTCTGGAAGGGCGACGCCGCCGGACGGCCGCTGGAGCTGGGCAGGGCGCTCGGCGCGTTCGTCCGCGAACTGTCCACTTCGGACTCCGCGGTCGCGCGGGAACGGGCCGCCGCGGCCGGACTCGACCAGCGCGCGTGCGACAACCTGCTGGCGTACCTGGAAGAACAGAAGGCCGCGACCCGGCATGTGCCCAACGACCGGGTCATCCTGCTCGAGCGCTACCGGGACGAACTGGGCGACTGGCGCATCGTGCTGCACTCCCCGTTCGGCGCGCAGGTGAACGCGCCGTGGGCGCTGGCGATCGCCGCGCGGCTGCGGGAAAACCGCGGAGTCGACGCGCAGGTGGCGCATTCCGACGACGGCATCGTGCTGCGTCTGCCCGACGCGCTCGACGCCGACGGCGGCGAGATCACCATCGGCGCCGACGACGTCCTGCTCGACCCGGAGGAGGTCGAGCAGCTGATCGTGGCCGAGGTCGGCGGTTCCGCCGTCTTCGCCGCACGGTTCCGGGAATGCGCGGCGCGGTCCTTGCTGCTGCCGCGACGGGACCCTCGCCGGCGCACCCCGCTGTGGCAGCAACGGCAACGAGCGTCGCAGTTGTTGTCGGTGGCCGCGAAGTACGAGCGGTTCCCGGTCGTGCTGGAGGCGATGCGCGAAGTCCTGCAGGACGTCTACGACGTCGGCGGGCTGCGGGAGTTGATGGCCGACGTCCGGGCGCGCAAGGTCCGGCTGGTCGAGGTCGAGACACCGGCCGCGTCTCCGTTCGCGCGGAGCCTGCTGTTCGGCTACGTCGGGATGTTTCTGTACGAGACGGACGCACCGCTGGCCGAACGGCGGGCCGCGGCGCTGTCGCTCGATTCCGCGCTGCTGGCCGAACTGCTGGGCACCGAGGCGATCCGGGAACTGCTCGATCCCGAAGCGGTGGCGGAGGTCGAGCAGTCGCTGCAGCGGCTCGCGGCGGACCGGCACGCCCGGTCCGCCGAGGACGCGGCCGACCTGCTGCGGTTCCTCGGCGACCTGTCCGTCGCGGAGGCGGCGCACAGGGGAATCCAGCCGGAATGGCTGGCCGAACTCGAATCGGCCCGCCGCGCGATCCGGGTGCGGATCGGCGGCGAAGAACGCTATTTGGCGATCGAGGACGCCGGACGAGTCCGGGACGCGCTGGGCGTCGCGCTGCCGGTCGGCGTGCCCGAAGCCTTCACCGAACCTGTCCCGGATCCGCTGGGAGACCTGCTCGCCCGCTACGCGCGATCGCGCGGCCCGTTCACCGCGGCAGCGGCCGCCGTCCGGTTCGGGCTGGGCAACGCGGTCGTCACCGGTGTCCTCGACCGGCTCACCGGCGAGGGCAGGCTGGTGCGCGGCGAACTGAGCCCGGTCGGTCACCCGGAAACCCACGGCGTAGGCGTCGAATACTGCGACTCGGCCGTGCTGCGGCGGTTGCGGCGAGCTTCGCTCGCCCGGCTGCGCGCCGAGGTCGAACCGGTAGAACCCGCGGCACTGGGCCGTTTCCTTCCCGCGTGGCACGGAATCGGCGCACGGCTGCGGTCCGCGCCCACCGCCGACGACGTGCTGTCGGTGGTCGAACAACTGGCGGGCGCGCCGCTGCCCGCCAGCGCGGTCGAGTCGCTGATCCTGCCGAGCCGATTGCCCGGCTACTCCCCCGCGCTGCTGGACGAACTCACCGCCGCGGGCGAAGTCACCTGGGCAGGCTGCGGTTCACTCGCCGGCGGAGACGGCTGGCTGGCGCTGGCCCCGTCCGACGTCGCGGACCTGCTGTTGCCGGAGGTCGAAGAGAACCCGCCGACCAGCCCGCTGCACGACGCGATCATGGCGGCGCTGGCAGGCGGCGCACTGTTCTTCCGGCAGATCGTCGAACGCGTGACGCCCGGACTCGAACAATCGCCAAACGACGGCGACGTCGTGGCCGCGCTGTGGGATCTGGTGTGGGCCGGTCTGGTCACCGGCGACACTCTCGCCCCGCTGCGCGCACAGGTAGCCGGCCATGGCGCCCACAAACCCCGTCGGCAGGCACCGCGTGGCCGATACGCCCGGATGCGTGCGAGCCGCCCAGCCATACCCGCGCGCACCGGCCCGCCCACCGCCGCTGGCCGCTGGGCGCTCACTCCCGTTCGCGAGACCGACCCGACCCGTCGCGCTCATGCCCGCACCGAAGCATTCCTGGAACGGCATGGCGTGCTCACTCGAGGCGCCCTCGACGCCGAACGCGTAACTGGTGGGTTTTCCGGCATCTACAAGGTATTGCGCGGCATGGAGGACACCGGTCAAGTCATCCGCGGCTACGTGGTGGAGGGGCTGGGCGCGGCGCAGTTCGCCGCGAAAGGCGCAGTGGACCGGCTCCGCGCGCTGTCCAACTCCGCACCAGCAACGGCCACCCGCGCCGACAGCGCCCGCGCCGTCGTGCTCGCTGCCGCAGACCCGGCACAACCGTACGGTGCAGCCCTGCCCTGGCCCGCCGCCACCGGCGACACGAAACATCGCCCAGCGCGCAAAGCCGGAGCACTAGCAGTCCTGGTCGACGGAACCCCCGCCCTCTATGTCGAGCGCGGCGGTCGTTCTTTGCTGAGCTTCACCGAGGAACGCAGCTCGCTGCAAGCCGCCGCCTCCGCACTGTCGACCGCGGTGCGGGAAGGGTGGCTGGGCCAGCTGGCCGTCCAACGCGCCGACGGAGAGCATGCCCTGACGTCGGAACTGGCCGAGATCCTGCGGGAAGCCGGTTTCCGCGCGACCCCGAAGGGACTCCGGTTGCGAGCTTGACACTGCGCACCGCGCGGTCCGGGCAAGGGGCGCTGGCGGCCGGCTGACCGTCGAGGACGCGCACGCCTGCTCCCGTGCGGGCTTTCGGGCGCTCGCGCAGGTCGAGCACTCGCGATGTGGCCGCTGCCGGGCTCGGGGCCTCGGCCAGCCCGGCGCCGGGCCGTGGTCGGCAGACCCGCGTCGGGGAACCCGGGCGTGTTACTAGACTTCGCGTGGCCCCTCGATGGACATAAGGACGTTTCGATCATGGCGATGCGCGAGTTGCGCTACTTCGGTGACCCGGTGCTCAAGTCCGTGTGCGACCCGGTCACCACGTTCGACAGCAAGATCGAGGCGCTGGTGAAAGATCTCCTGGACAGCGTCCAGCCGGACGGTCGAGCCGGGCTCGCCGCGCCGCAGATCGGGGTCGGGCTGCGGGTATTCAGCTATGACGTCGGCAAGCAGACCGGGTACGTGATCAATCCGGAGATCGTCCACCTCTCCGACGAGACGCACGAGATCGGCGAGGGCTGCCTGTCGGTGCCGGAACTGTGGTTCCCGACCGTCCGCGCGAAGCACGCGGTCGTACGGGGCGTCGACCTGCGCAACGAGCCGATCGAGGTCGAGGGCGTCGACGTGATGGCTCAGTGCCTTCAGCACGAAACCGACCACCTCGACGGGATGCTCTACCTCGACCGGCTCACTGCTGAGCGGAAGAAGCAGGCGCTGCGCGAGGCTCGGGGCAAAGACTGGTTCTGGAACCGCTGACCGACCCGGTTCGCGGAACAACGGCAAAGTCGTCGGCGGCGACGAGCCGAAGGACGGTGCTGTCGGCTGGATCCGGTTCGGCCCGCAGACCGGCGCACCGGGCAGTGCGGATCATGGCGTCGTTGCTGGGCAGCCGGACCGCGGACAGTTCGGTGATCCCGCTGGCCGCGGCCAGGTCGGCCAGCCGGGCGAGCAACGCGGTACCGATTCCTTGGCGCTGCCAAGCGTCTTCGACGAGAAGCGATACCTCGGCTGTCCGGTCGCCCAGAAAGATCAGCTGGCCGAAGCCGACCACGTCGCGGCCGCACACCGCGAGCAAACTCGAACCACGTGGCGGCAAGAGGAGCCGGTGCAGCCATCGGCGTGGCACTGTGCGCAAACCGGTGTGGTAGCGGCTGAACAACGTCTTCGCCGAACAGCGGCTGTGCAGCGCGCCGATCGCGTCGACGTCCCGTGGCGTGCCCAGCCGCAAAACGATCGCTGCTCCGTCCGGTCGGCTGAGAACGACTGGGCCGGCCAGGTTCTGTTTCGCTTCGGCCAGCACGTCGAGAAATGCCTTCCCCTGGACGATTTCATGGCCGGCGAACGGTGCCCATCGACGTCGGGCGACGAAAGCTTGCCGGTCGCCGAAGCGAAAAACGGCGCGGTGGCCGCCTTCGGTGCGTCCCGGGTTGGCTTCGACGGCAGGGACGAGCGTGACGAAGTCGGCCGCTAGCACCTGCTGCAGCATCTGAGCCCGGCGATCAGGATCGGCGATCGCTTGCCGGGCGGCGACGAGGGCGGAGCTGGCTGCGTCGTGGAATACGCGAGCGTCGGTCTCCGCGGATGCACCCGACTCGTCGGCGGGCGCGTTGTCGGCTGGGTGAGCGGCAGCGTCACAGCTGGAAAGCAGCTCCGCCACCGTTTCCGGCATGGCAACCCGGTAGTCGCTGGGCGAAGCCGCCGCTGGCTGGGCATCAGGGGCCTCGCTGGCGGGAAGATCGGCGGCCGATGGCCTGATGGCGGACTCGTCGCCGCCAGTTAGGGCGGACACCGCTGGGTCGCCGCCAGTTAGGGCAGACACCGCTGGGTCGCCGCCAGTTCGGGCGGACACCGCTGGGTGAGAGGCAGATCCGTAGCCGTCGGATCGAACAGCGGCCGAGGTGCGGCCGTTCGCAGCGGATGCGTTGGCAGTCGCCACCGGCGCGTCCGGGACCGTGGTTTCGGTGAGGCCCAGGCATTCGCCGCCTTCGTCGTTGATGGCATCGACTACGAGGTGCGGGGGCAGCCCGGTTGCCGGGCACAGCACCAGGTCGTCCAGGATGCCTTCCGGAGTCGAATGTCTGGTGAAGGCCAGGATTCGGCATTCCAGGTCGGCCAGGCGGATTGTCAGGCGGGCCAGCGTTTCCGGGAGGTCGTCGGTCTTTATCCGCACTCGCAAGAGGCGCTTCGTCGCGGGTCTTTCGGCGGAGCGCGATGCATTCGGTTCCGGGTGGGGACCTGGCTGGGCGAACGAGGGGCAGTGCGGAACGGCGCGGTGGCTGCGAGATATCTCCATGACGGCTACCGTTCCCGACGCAGGTAACCGGAGGGCGCGCTTGGTGTTTCGAGTGCGTCAGAGATCCTTCAGTCGCGGTGATCTGTGCGAAACATCCCCGCTCAGCGCGGGTGAGCAGGCAGAACTCATTGCCTTCCGCCTGGCGAAGTCGCCCCAGGGGACGTCGCCTTGGCTAAGTTCGGGCACCAGCAGCTCGAAGACGGCGCGATTAGATCGCGGGGTCGTCGGCGCGCGGATGCCCACCCCGGGTGAGGCGTCACTGCTGCAGCTCGCGAAGGCGTGCCGGTCGTGACCGTCACGCGCGTTGCTCGCGGCGAGGACGGTGCGCCCTTGGAGATGAACGACATGGTCCTCGCCGCAGACCCGCTACGAGCTGTCCTACGAGTGGGCTGCCGACTGAGCGCGTAGTCAATAGCCGCGGGCACCGTGCGGTTGCCCGCCCCGGGACGCCGTCCTCCGGGTACGAGCTGACGAACTACTGCTGGATGATTCCGATGACGTTGCCGTCAGGGTCCCGGAACAGCGCGAACGACCCCATGTCCGGGATGGGCGTCGGCCCGACGAGCACCTCGCCGCCAAGTTCGACTACGCGGTCCAAGCTGGGCTGCAGGTCGTCAACAGCGACGTAGACGGTCACGTAGGGCGGGATGTCCTCGCGCCCCCGCATCAGGCCACCGCCGATGCCACCGTTCCCGGGACTCACCAGCCAGTAGTCCGGGCCGGCGTCCTGGACGTCCCAGCCGAACAGGTCCCGGTAGAAAGCGATCGACTTTTCACTGTCGCGGATACCGATCTCGAAATGCACGACGGGATGAGCCATGGCCACTCCTCGTTGTCTTCCGGTCCGCCGCACCGTAACGAGGAAGAGGACGTCGCGACGGGGGCCGAACGTCTTCGGGGCCGTGACGAAGGTCCCGGATCAACGCGGCACGGCGAGCCATGGCCAGGCCGTGCACAGGTACCCGGCAGACCCACTGCCAGGCCGCCTCAACGACTCACCCCAGGGCACCCGGAACACACGTAGTCGGCCATTGCGGTGAAGATTGCGTCTCCCGTTGAAGCTTCCGGCATCCGCTGGTCTGTCCGTGAAGGGACCCCGCAGGGACTTGGATTCCCTCAAGGGGCCCTTCACGGACAGAGAGCAACCTGGCCAGCGGCCGACCAGGCAGCACGACCGCACCAGGTGAGACCTGCCCCAAGGAGATGATCCTCATTGGCGGACAGAGTTTGTGGCGCCAGCTCAACGCTGCCACCACAAAGCTTCCGGGAAGTCCGTTGTCGCGAAAGGGATTCCGGCAGCCGAAGCCGCAAGGACAACTCGACAGGCCTGGTTTCGGCAAGCGCGGAGTGCTCGTTGCCGAAACCAGGCGGTCGCTATCTCCGGCGACGGGTGAACCGGGAAGCTTCCCCGCTTTCGGTTCGGGCCGGAGGGGAGTCAGCGAGTCGCCAAGCGCAGCAGGGCCCAGGTCTGGGCGGACAGCTCGTGGTCCCCGTCGGTGTGCACCATGGTCACCGGGACTCGGCCCCAGAGCCAGAGGTACACGCTGGCGGGCGAGCCACTCACCACAGCGTCCGCCGCGCCGGCTTCGCGGGCCGAGCAGCGCCAGGCTTCGGTTTCGCCTGGGCCGGCCCGGGCTGTCCAGCTGTAGTCGCCAGCATGGAAACCTACGGTGCCGTTTCGGGTTCCGGAGATGCCCATGACGGTGAGCTTGTGTCCATAGTAGAGAGTGAGGGCTTCGTCGACACCGTCGGCGGCCAGATCCTCCGGGACGGACGAATCACCTGCTCCGGCGGCGTTTTCGGCATCTACCCGGTGCACCAGGGTTTCGTGGAGCATTCGGCGGCGCCAGAACCCGTGGGTCGGGTCAGCGGGCCACCAGGTGGCGGCCCGGTCGGCCGGGTCGTGGGCGGCGAGTTCGGCGGCCAGCTCGGCACGGGCCTCGGCGTAGCACTCCGACACCGGCTGGCCGGGCAACGGATCGCGCTGCCAATGTTCGGGACGGCGGCCTTCGCGGAGCCAGCCCAAGGTCTTGCGGTACCGGCTGGCGACGTGCTGGACCAGGTCGCTCAACGTCCAGCCGGGCGCGGTGGGCACCGGCGAATCGGGGGAAGCCGAGTGGGCCGCCTCGCCCAGCAGCTCCGCTTCCACCGAGAACGCCTCGAGCAGCCGGCCGTGGTCGACCGTGCCGAGTTCAGGCGACATGGGCTTTCCCGGAGATCGGCTGGCCATGCACGACTCGGCGGACCAGTTCCAGGAACTGCGCGGTCGCCTGCAGCAGACCGGACGCCAGTTCCGCGGTGACCCGGCCGGTGATGCCGGCTTCGGCGGCGGCGCGGGTTTCGGAGTTGGCAGCGAAAAACGCGGACCATTCCCGCAGCTCGGGAGCTACCGCGTCGAGCAGCACCCAGCCACTGGCCGGACGCCCGCGGCCACGGCGGGGCCGCCCGCGCACGGCGAGCACCGCGGCCGCCCCGCGCAAGGCGGCGAGGTAGGCGCCGATGAAGCACTCGGCCGGGTCTCGTTCCTTGCTTGCTTGGTCGAGGCCGCGTTTGGCCTGGGCCAGCAACGCCTCCGCGGCGGGCGGGGCCGGTGGGCGCAGGGACAGCGGGAGCTGGGACTGGCTGGGGTCGCCGGGGCGGGCAGCCGATTCGGTGGCCGCGACCGGTGTGCGAATGTCGGCGGGGAGCTGGTGCTCAGGCTGCGAGAGCCGCGACTCGACGGAGTTGCCGGATCGGCGGCCGGCAGGTTCGGCAGCCGCGACCGGCGGCCGAACAGCATCCGGAAGCCGGTGCGCCGACGACTCGGCCAGCGGAAGCCACGGCTGGCCGGACTCGGCTGAGCTGCGGCGGGTTGCCGAGTCGACCGCCGCGGCCGGGCGAACTGCCTCGGGGAGCTGGTCTGCGGCCGGCTCCGCCAGCGGGAGCTGAGGCTGGCGGAACGAACGGGTCGCCGAGGCTCCCGTCGACGGGAGCCGGGAAGTGCGGTGAGCGGCGGACGGGACTGGTGACCGGTCCATGGCGCGTCGGCTTTCGTGAGGGCGGCGCTGGGCGGAGGACGACTGATCAACGTCAGAACGGCTGGCCGGAACGTGCCGCACGGGCGGCTTGGCCGAGATCGTCCGCCGCGTCGGGTCGTCGGTGCGGCGGCGGTGGAGGATCTGGCGGGGGCTCGGCGCGGCCGCGGCGGCATGCGGTGCGGCCCCAGCGGCTTGCGGTGCGGCGGCATGCGGTGCGGCCCCAGCGGCTTGCGGTGCGGCGGCATGCGGTGCGGCCGCGGCGGCATGCGGTGCGGCCCCAGCGGCTTGCGGTGCGGCCCCAGCGGCCTGCGGTGCGGCGGCCTGCGGTGCGGCGGCCTGCGGTGCGGCCGCGAGCTTGGCGTCGGCGACTGGCTGGCTTGCCGGTTCGAAAGCCAGCTGGACCGGGACCTCGGACGACGCTTCGCCGGACGGCTCTTCGGGCACGGCGAAGGACAGCTGCTCAGCGGTGCCCTCGGAAGGGACAGGCGACCGGCCCAGGACAGGGCCGCCCTCGGACGCACGGCCCGCGGGAAACACGGCCGAGACGGACATGGCGACCCTCCTCCTGCTGCTCGGGCGAGCCCGGCCGGAGGCCCGAGGTGCTTCCCCCACCCCGGGACCGGCCGGTGCGCTCCCACCGGAATCGAACATCTGTTCGATCTGTTTTCCAGAGTAGCCGCCCCGGCGGGTCCGCTCAACCCCGCCGGTGGAATCCGGGCACGTGGTGCGGGACACGGCCTCCCTGTCGTGGTCTGATAACAGGGTGAGTACCCACGACCATCCCGCTGTCGCCAAGGTCACCGCCGCGCTTTCCGAAGCCGGGCAGCAGGCCGCCGCCGACGGAGTGCGGGTACTGCCCGCCGAAGTGCGCACCGCGGCGCAGGCTGCCGAAGCGCTCGGCGTGCCGGTCGGCGCGATCGCCAACAGCCTCGTCTTCCGCGCCCGCACCGCCGACGGCGGGGAGACCGCTCTGCTCGCGCTCACCTCAGGCGCGCATCGGGCGAAGGAGTCCCGGCTGGCCGCATTCGCCGGGCTGGCCGAGATAGGCAAGGCGGACGCGGAGTTCGTCCGGACGCACACCGGACAGCCGATCGGGGGCGTCGCGCCGATCGGGCATCCCGCGAAGCTCGTCACGCTCGTGGACACCGCGCTGCGCGCGCATCCGGAGGTGTGGGCCGCGGCGGGGCACCCGAAGTCGGTCTTCCCGACCACCTTCGACGATCTCGTCGCGCTCACCGGGGGCACCCCGGGCGATCTGGCCGGCGAAGGGGAGGATGGCCGACTGTGACCGCGATGTCCTCCGGGTGCTCCCGGTACGTGCAGCTTTCCGCCGACGAGTTCCGGTCCCGGCTCCCGGAAGCGCTGGCCATCTACGTGAAAGCGATGCGCTACCCCGAGGGCACCGCCGAGCAGCGCGCGCCGATGTGGCTCACGCACGCGTTGCGCGAGGGCTGGCGTTGCATGGCCGCCCTCGACGACAACGGCGTGCTGCTCGGCGTCGCGTACGGATACAAGGGCCGCGCCGGGCAGTGGTGGCACGAGCAGGTCCGGCACGGCCTCACCCGCCGCGCCGGGCAGGAAGAGGCCGACCGCTGGCTGTCGGACTACTTCGAGCTCACCGAGATCCACGTGCGCCCGGAGAACCAGGGCAAGCAGATCGGCGAGGACCTGCTGCGCCGCCTGCTCGCCGGCGTCCCCAGCACGAACGTTCTGCTCTCCACGCCCGAGGGCACGAGCCGGGCGTGGAAGCTGTACCGCCGGCTGGGGTTCGTCGACGTCCTGCGCGACTACCAGTTCACCGGCGACCCGCGCCCGTTCGCGATTCTCGGCCGTTCGCTGCCGCTGGACCCGCGCTAGCCGGCTCGGGGCGCCAGTAGCCGACGGCCAGTGCGGCAACCAGGAGTCCCGCGCCAACCCACGCGAGTACGCCCAGCCGTTCGTGCAGGAAGGCGACGGACAGCACTGTCGCGGTGAGCGGCTCTAGCAGTGCAGACAGTGCGCCTAGCACCGGGTGCGCGCCGGACAGGCCGCGGAAGTACGCAGCGTACGCAGCGGCTGTCGGCACGATGCCGAAGTACGCGGCGGTAAGCAGGACGTCCAGGTGGATGGGGAGCGCCATGCCCAGCCACAGTGCGGCTGGTGTCAACAGGACGCCGCCGAGGAGACAGCCGTACGCCGTGGTGGACAGCGGGTCTAAGCCAGGCCTCGCGGTGACTGTCGTCAGTACTGCGAAGCCTGCGCCCGCTAGGAGCGCGAAAATGATCCCTGCGGGTTGCGCGACGGCGTCGGGAGACCAGCGTAGGAGGACCAAGCCGCCTACGGCGCCGCAAACGGACATCAGCGTCGTCACACGCGGGGCTCGGCGGGTGCGGACAGCGGACGCTACGGCTAGGGCAACCGGGGAGCTGCCGATGGTGGTCATGGTCGCGACGCTGACCGAACTCAACGCGACAGCGGCGAAGTAGCTGGCTTGGAAGAAGGCGAAGAGCGCGCCGATCAGGAGGAGACGGCGCCAAGCTTGCCGGTCCGGCAGGCGTAGTCCGGTGGTGAGGGCTACGTAGAGCGCGGTTGCGGTGCCGCCGATGAGCAAGCGGTAGGCGGCGACGGCCAACGGATGCAGGCCGGCACGTTGGGCGAGGAGGGAACCGGAGAGGCCACCGGTCCCCCAGAGCACGCCGGCGAGGATGAGGGCGGCCGACGAGCGGGCGCGCGAGGGTGCAGACATTCGGAAGTGGGCTCCTGCGTCGAAGGACAAGGACGTCGACGACGCGGGGCAGTGCTCGGCCGGATCAAGGCGTCACTGGCCGGCCGCGGGCCCCGGCGGGGCGCGCGGCGGGAACTACCCCGCTCAGGCGGCGGGGGGTGGGGTGACGAGGAAGATCCGGTGCACGGGCGGGAGTTTAGCCGGAGGAATGGGATCGGCCAACGGGTTTGCGCCGCGCCGTGGGCGGCGCCGCGACCACGCGCGACCGCGCGACCGCCCGGCCGCCCGGCCGTGAAGGGAACATTGAGGGACTCAGAGTCCCTCAATGTTCCCTTCACGGAACAACGGCGCGGTGGCGCGCGAACGGTCAGTCGAGCTTTGCCAGCTGCTCCCGCAGGGTGTCCAGTCCCATTCCGCCCATCTGCAGGGCCTTCGTGTGGAACTGCTTGATGTCGAAGGCCGCGCCCTGCCGTTCCCGCGCCTCGTCCCGCGCGGCCAGCCACAGGCGTTCGCCGAGCTTGTACGCGGGGGCCTGGCCCGGCCAGCCCAGGTACCGGTCGATCTCGTCGTGGACGTGTGCCTGGTCGGTGATCGTGCGGGTCAGCATGAACTCCAGGCCCAGGTCCGGCGTCCACCGCTCGCCCTCGTGGAAGCCGGTTCCCTTCGGGATCTCCAGTTCCAGGTGCATTCCCAGGTCGACCACCACGCGGGCGGCGCGGAACAGCTGCTCGGACAGCATCCCGAGCAGGTTGCCGTCGTCGGAGAGGTAGCCCAGGTCCTGCATGAGGCGCTCCGAGTACAGCGCCCAGCCTTCGCCGTGCGCCGAGATGAACGTCATCAGGCGCTGGTACTTCGTCAGCGTCTCCGCTTGGTTGACCGCGGTCGCGATCTGCAGGTGGTGACCCGGAACGCCCTCGTGGTAGACCGTCGAGACCTCGCGCCACGTGGTGAACTCGTTCTTGTCCGCGGGCAGCGACCACCACATCCGGCCGGGACGGGAGAAGTCTTCGCTCGGGCCGGTGTAGTACGCGCCGACACCGCCGCCCGGCGGGGCGATCCGGCACTCCAGCGCCATCAGCCGGTCCGGGATGTCGAAGTGCTTGCCGCGCAAGGACTTCAGTGCGTCGTCGGACAGCTGCTGCATCCAAGCTTCGAACTGCGGCCGGCCCTGGACGCGGTAGCGCGGGTCGGCGTCGAGCACGGCGGCGGCTTCGGCCGGGGTGGCGCCCGGACGGATCCGGTTCGCGACCGCGCGCATTTCCGTTTCCAGCCGGGAAAACTCGTTCCAGCCCCACTCGTACGCCTCGTGCAGGTCGAGCTCCGCACCGATGAAGTAGCGCGACCACAGCCGGTACACGTCTTCGCCGACAGCGTCTTTCGCCGGCGCCTTCGGGGCCAGTTCGGCGCGCAGGAAGCCGGCGAACTCCGCGAACGCTTCCTCGGCGATCCGCGCACCCGCGGACAGCTCGTCCTTCAGCGACTGGACGCCGGCGTCCGCCACCAGGGTCGCGAAGAAGCCGGGGCCGTCCTTGAGGCCGGCCCAGGTATCGCACTGTTCGGCGACCTTCGAAACCTGCCGCAGCGCCGAAACGCGTCCCTTGCCAGCCGCCGCCAGCAGCGACGCGCGGACGTTGTCCAGTGCCTCGGGCACCTTGCGCAGCCGGGCCGCGATGTTCGCCCAGTCGTCCGGGGTGTCGGTCGGCATCAGGTCGAACACCATGCGCAGGCCCTGTACCGGGCTTTCGATCACGTTCAGCGAGGACTCGAAGAGGCCCGCGTCGTGGATCTCCAGTTCGAGGCCGATCCGCTCGGTGAAGACGGCCTTCGCGACCTGTTCCTGCGCGTTCGCCGGTTCCGCGGCGGTGACCGCGGCCAGCGCGCTGCGCGCCAGGTCCGCGCGGGCCGCGTGGCCGGCCGGCGAATAGTCGGTGAGCTGGTCGTCGTAGCCCGCGACGCCGAGCATGGTGGCCGCGACCGGGTCCACGGCCACGTAGTCGTCGACGTACCGGTCGCAGATTTCCGGCACGCTCTGTTCGGTGGATGCCATGTCCGGCACGCTACCGGCCGGAGCTGCCCGGAGCCCACGGAGTTACGCGCGGGCGGGCACCAGTCCGAGCCGGGTGACGACCTCGCGCGTCGCCTTGGCCCGGTTGAAGGTGTAGAAGTGCAGGTCCGGCACCCCTTCGGCGAGCAGTTTCTCGCACAGTTCGGTGACCCAGTCGAGGCCGGCCGCACGGAACGCCTTGGGGTCCTCGGACAGCGGTTCGAGCCGGTCCAGCAGCCGCTGCGACGCGGGGGCGCCGGAGAGCTTGATGGTGGCGTGCAGGGTGCGCAACGTGGTCAGCGGCATGATGCCGGGCAGCACCAGCGCGTCGCAGCCCGCCGCGGCGACCCGGTCGCGCAGCCGCAGGAAGTCCTCGGCCTCGAAGAACAGCTGCGCGATCGCGAAATCGGCACCCGCCCGGAACTTGCGCACCAGGTACTTGGTGTCCGTTTCGAGGTCGGCCGAGCGCGGGTGGCCGTACGGGAACGCCGAGACGCCGACGCAGAAATCGCCGAGCGACCGCACCAGTTCGACGAGCTCCTCGGCGTAGGTCAGCCCGTCCGGGTGCGGCACCCAGTCGCCGTAGACGTCGCCGGCCGGGTCGCCGCGCAGAGCGAGGATGTTGCGGACGCCGACTGCCGCGTACCAGCCGATCACGTTTCGCAGTTCGGCCACCGAATGGTCCACCGCCGTCAGGTGCGCCATCGGGCAGAGCGTGGTCTCGGTGGCGACCCGGGCGATGCTGCGGATCGTGCCGTCGCGGCTGGAACCGCCCGCACCGTAGGTGATCGACAGGTATGCCGGGTCCAGCTGCTCGAGCTCGCGGATCGACCGCCACAGGACGGATTCGTCTGCTTCGTCGCGAGGAGGGAAGAACTCGACGGAGAACGCGGGTGCGTCCCCTCGCAGCCGCTCGATCACCGACGTCATGCCTTGAATCGTAGTGGCCTCACCTCAAAGCAGTGCAGAGCTGTCCGGCAGGCCCGGCCGCGCGTACCGTCGATTGACGGAGGTACCGCGCCATGAGCAGTGACGACGATCTGGCCTGGGACGAAGACGTGCGCCTCGCGGTCTACCGCGCGTTCTCCTCCCGCGGCCGCCCGCCCACCGCGCCCGAACTGGCGGACGCCGCGCACGGGTCGCTGGCGGTGGCGAAGCAGGCACTGCACCGGATGGCCGACCCGAGGTGGCTGTGGCTGGACGACCGCGAGCACGTGGCGCTGGCCGCGCCGTTCGCCGCGGTCCCGCTCGGGTTCGCGGTGATGGGCGAGCACACCATGTGGTGGGGCGGCTGTGCCTGGGACTCGTTCGCGATCCCGCACCTGGTGGAAGGCGAACCCGAGGTGCTGGTGGCGACGCGCTGCCCTGGCTGCGGCGAGCCGTCCGCGCTGGTCGTGCGGCGGGACAAGCCGCCGCAGGGATCGCACGTCGCGTACTTCCCGGCCGCGCCGCACCTGCTGGCGGAAGACCGGCGCAAGCAGCGGTTGTACTGCAGCGAGTCCTGTGTGGACAGTCCGGGGCCCACGCTCGGGCTCGAGCCGTTGTGGGAGCTGGCGAAGGACTGGTACGCGGGCTGTCTCGAGCCGGGCTACCGGATGCGCGGACCGGCCGCGGCCAAGGAGTATTTCGTCGCGAAGGGGCAGGCTGGCGCGTTTCGGAGCGGCTGAGCACGTCTGGTGCGCCACATCCGGGGGCACCCGGCGTGACCTCGGACGCAGGCGTCCCGGAGGATGGGCGGCATGGACGCGCCCGGATTCGACGCCGATCTCCCCGTGCACGTGGAGCGTGCGCTGGCCGACTTCCTCGGCCGGGCCTCCGGCGAGATCCTGCGCGTCGAACCGAGCGTCAAGGCAGGCATCGACCTGCTGTCCGGCTTCGTGCTGGGCGGGGGAAAGCGGCTCCGGCCCACGTTCGCCTGGTGGGGCTGGCGCGGCGCGGGCGGCGCGGCGTCCGGTCCGCTCGCCGAGGGCGCGCTGCAGGTGGTGTCGAGTCTCGAGCTGATCCAGGCGTGCGCGCTGATCCACGACGACCTCATCGATTCCTCCGACTCGCGCCGCGGCAACCCGACGGTGCACGTCGCGTCCGCGAAGCTGCACGCCGACCACGGCTGGCTCGGCTCGCCGGCGACGTTCGGGCTGGCGAGCGCAGTACTGGTCGGAGACCTCGCGCTGGCCTGGGCGGATGACATGTTCGCTGACGCCCCGCTGCCCGCCGCCACGCTCGCCGCCGCCCGGCCGGCCTGGCGCGCGATGCGCACCGAGGTGCTCGCCGGGCAGTACCTCGACGTGCGGACGCAAGCGGTCGGCGACGCTTCGCCGGAGGCCGCGCTGCGGATCGACCGGCTCAAGACCGCCGCGTACACCGTCCAGCGGCCGCTGCACCTCGGTGCCGCGCTCGCCGGGGCGGACGAGCAGCTGATCGCCACCTTGCTGGAGTTCGGCGGCGACGTCGGCGTGGCGTTCCAGCTTCGCGACGACCTGCTCGGGGTGTTCGGCGACCCGTCGGTCACCGGCAAGCCGGCCGGGGACGACCTGCGCGAGGGCAAGCGCACTCTGCTCGTGGCGCTGGGCCTGCAGCTGGCCGCCGAGCGCGGCGACGCCGCCGCGGCGCGGGTGATCGCCGACGCGATCGGAGCCGCGGACCTGGCCGGTGCCGCCGTGGACCGCGTCCGTGACGCGCTGACCACGGTCGGCGCGGTCGCGGCGGTCGAGCAGCAGATCGACGAGTTGACCGCTTCCGCCGAGGTCGCGCTGGAGCGCGCGCACCTGGCCGAGCCTGCCCCGTCGGCGCTGACCGAACTGATCCGGCTGGCGACTCAGCGGACCTTCTGATGCGGACTGTCAACGGGCATGCCGACCATGTCGTGGTCGTCGGCGCGGGCTTGGCCGGGTTGTCGGCGACGCTGCATCTGCTCGGAGCCGGCCGCCGGGTGACGTTGCTGGAGCAGCAGAAGATGCCCGGCGGGCGAGCCGGGCAGCAGGATTTCGGCGCGAACGCGGTCGACACCGGGGCCAGCGTGCTGACCATGCCGGAGCTGGTGGACGAAGCACTGCACGCGGTCGGCGAATCGCTGGCCGCCACGGTGCCGCTGACCAGGCTCGATCCGGCTTACCGCGCCCGTTTCGCGGACGGCAGCTCGCTCGCGGTGCACACCGACGGCGACGCGATGGAAACCGAGATTCGCGAGTTCTCCGGCCCGCGAGAAGCTGCCGGGTACCGTCGGCTGCGGCAGTGGCTCACCGACCTGTACGCGGCGCAAAAGGACCACTTCATCGGCGCGAATTTCGACTCGCCGCTGAACCTGCTTCGTCCTGAGTTGGCGAAGCTTGCCGCGCTAGGCGGCTTCGGACGGCTTGGGCCGCGCGTCGCCAGCTTCTTGCGCGACGAGCGCGTACGGCGGCTCTTCTCGTTCCAAGCGCTGTATGCCGGTCTCGATCCCACGCGCGCACTCGGCGCGTATGGCGTCATCGCGTACATGGACACCGTCGGCGGCGTGTACTACCCGCGCGGCGGCATGGGCGCGATCGCCCGTGCGATGAGCGACGCTGCAACGCGCGCCGGTGCCGAACTGCGGTTCGGTACCGAGGCCGCTTGGCTAGAGCGAGTGTCGCAGCGCGTACGCGCTGTACGCACGCGCGCCGGGGAGCGTATTGAGTGTGACGCCGTGGTGCTCGCGACCGAGCTTTCGGCGGCGTACCGGCTGATCGGTGCGCGTCCACGCCGCGTCGTGCCGCTGAAGTACTCGCCGTCTGCCTTCGTGCTGCACGGGCACGCGGACCGCTCGTGGCCGGAACTGGACCACCACACGATCTTCTTCGGCGACGCGTGGGAACGCACGTTCGCCGAGATCGTGCGCGAAGGCAAGCTGATGAGCGATCCGTCGCTGCTGGTCACGCGGCCGACCGCGACCGAGCCGACGCTAGCCGGCGACGGCGGCGAGATCGTGTCCGTGCTCGCGCCGGCCCCGAACCTGAGGACCGGCCCGATCGACTGGCAGCGGGTCGGCCCGGCCTACCGCGAAGAACTGCTGCGAACCCTGGAATCGCGCGGGCTCACCGGGTTCGGCGACGAATTCGTGGTGGACGAACAGCTCACGCCCGCGGATTGGGCAGCGCGCGGGCTGGCCGCCGGCACGCCGTTCTCGCTCGCGCACACGTTCCGCCAAACTGGCCCGTTCCGCCCCGCGAACCTGGTGCGGGCAGCGGACAACGTGGTGCTCGCGGGCTGCGGGACCACCCCCGGCGTCGGCATTCCGCCGGTGCTGATCTCCGGACGACTCGCTGCGGAAAGGATCACCGGACGGTGACCGAACTCGACGCGGCCGGCATCGCCGAGCCGGCGCTGCGGGCTGCCTACACGGAATGCCGTCGCATCAACGCGCACCACGGCCGCACGTTCTTCCTCGCCACCCGGCTGCTGCCGGCCCGGGCCCGGCCGTTCGCGCACGCGCTGTACGGCTTCGCGCGGATGGCCGACGAACTGGTCGACAACCCCGAGCCCGGCACTGATCCGGCCGTCGCACTGGACAAGGTCGCCGGGCTCGTCGACGAGGTCTACGGCGGCGGCGCGCCGGCCGATCCGGTGCTCGCGGCGCTCGCGGACACCGTGCGGCGCTACGAGATCCGCCGGGAATTGGTGGATGCGTTCCTGCATTCGATGCGGATGGACCTGACGGTCACCGAGTATGCGACGTACGCCGATCTCGCCGAGTACGTCTACGGTTCGGCGTGCGTGATCGGGCTGCAGATGCTGCCGGTGTTCGGCACCGTGGTGCCGCTGCCGGAGGCCGAACCGAGCGCGGCGGCGCTGGGAGAAGCGTTCCAGCTGACCAATTTCCTGCGCGACATCGGCGAGGACCTCGACCGGGGACGGCTGTATCTGCCGACCGCGGAACTGGCCGCGTTCGGCGTGGACCGGGAACGGCTGGTCGAGGCGCGCCGACGCGACCGGCCGGACCCGCGAGTGCGAGCGGCACTGGCGGTGGCGGTTTCGCGGACCCGGGCGGTGTACCGGCGGGCGGACGCGGGGATTCCGTTGCTGCGGCCGGAATCGCGGCATTGCGTGCGGACGGCGATCACGTTGTACGAGGGCATCTTGGACGAGATCGTCGCGATGGACTACGACGTGCTCAACCGGCGCGCCGTCGTCGGGAAGGCTCGTCGGGCAGCGGTCGCGTTGCCGGGTCTGATCGCGGTGCTGGCCCGGCGCGGGAAGTAAGCCCGGGTACCGGCTGAACTCAGAGCAGGTCGCACCGGGTGTTGTCGTGACGCCTGGGCGGCCGGCGGCCAGTGTGTGCCGATCTGTCCGTGAAGGGCCCGTTGAGGGAATCCAAGTCCGTGCAGGGGCCCTTCACGGACAGATCTCCCCTCATCCCTTCCGCGCCCGGTGAGCGGCGACGCGTTCCCTTGTCGCGCAACGGGTTGAACAGTAGCGACGCGGGCTCCCGCCGCCCAGGTGCGCGAATGGCCTGCCGCACGAAGCGGAAGCGCACAAGCCGCCGGGCACCTCCTGCCGGTCGGCTAGCAGGGTCGCGAGGGCCAAGGCAGACGAGGTGATCAGCCAGGCACCCCACGGCCCGTCGTCCGCCGAGTCCGCGTGCAGATGCCAGCCGAACGCGTCGTCGTGGGCGGTCAGCCGCGGCGGTCCGGCGTACTGCGCGAACAGCGCGTTGAGCACCGAAGCTGCTGCCGCGATATCCGGAGCGGCGAAAACCTCGCGCAGTTTCCGAGCGGCGTCCTGCAGTTCGGCGACCTCTTCCGGGGAAAGCCGGGGCTCCGGTTCGCCGTGTTCGACCAGGACCGCGGCTACCGAACCCGCAGCCGGTGCCTCAGCCAGCAGCACGTCCAGGAGCGCGACGGCGCGCCGGACCGCGTCCCGAGCGGAGCGGCCCGCGAAATCCGGCTGCGTTCCAGGCATAGCCCACTGTAACATCTAGATGATGACAAGCCGTTACAGGCTGGCGGCCTATCTCACCGGGGCGACCGCGGCACGCATCGGCGACGAGGCGTCCGGGCCCGCGTTGCTGCTGCTCGGCATCACTGCGGCGGGGGCGGTCGCGGGGTCGACGTTGCTCGCTGGGCTCACCGCCGCGGCGGCGGTCGGCGGACCGTGGCTGGGCGCGGTGCTGGACCGGTCCCGCAGGCCGGGCCGGGTGCTCGCGATCGCGCTCGCCGGGTACGCGACGGGGCTGGCGATGGTGACCGCACTGGCCAAGACGGCACCATTTGCGCTGGTGGTAGCAGTGGTGATCGCGACCGGGCTGTTCGGGCCAGCGATCGCGGGCGGATGGACCGCGCAGGTGCCCTCGGTGACCGGACAGCTAGCGCGGGCCAGCACGCTCGACGCGATGACGTTCACGGTGGCCGCCCTTGCCGGGCCTGGGCTGGCCGGAGCACTGGCGACGGGCGCCGGTGCCGAAACGGCGATGGTCGCCGCCGCCGGACTCGTACTGGTGGCGGTGCCGTTCGCGTGGCGACTTCCGGAGCAAGAACGCACCGAACGGCCGCGAATGCGCGACGCAGCCACGGTCCTCCTCCGCAATCCGGCGCTGCGCCAGTCGACGGCGACCTCCACGCTGTCGTTCGCGGGGATCGGGATGGCGTTCGTCTGCTACCCGCTGATCGGCGAGCAACGGCTTGGCGGCGCGGGCTACGGAACGCTGCTGCTGGTCGCGTCGTCGATCGCTTCTTTCGCCGCCAACGCAGTGCTCGCCAAGCGCACGTGGAGCCCGGACCTCGTCATCCGGCTCAGCACCGTCGTCCTGGCGCTCGGCTTCGCCGGCACCGCCGTGGCGCCGAACGCGGTGCTGCTCGTCACCGCCGCAGCGATCACCGGGATCGGCGACGGGCCGCAGCTGGCCGCACTGTTCGCGGTCCGGCATCGGGAAGCTCCGCCGGCCGTGCGCGCACAGGTGTTCACCACCGCGGCGAGCGTGAAGATCGCGGGAATGGCGCTCGGCACCGCGCTGGCGGGGCCGCTGGCCGGGCACTCCCCCGCCGCCGGGCTGGCCGCGGCGGCGGGGATTCAACTGCTGGCGGCAGTCGCGCATCCGTGGTGGAGCGTCAGAAAGCCATCGCCTGAGCGCGCCGCTTGACCTCGGTGCCGTGGGAGGTGCGCAGGGCGTTGATCGGGGTCGAGCCGGGCAGCGTGTCGTCGGCGGTGAAGAGCCAGCGCAGCATCTCGGTGCGGCTGAACCCGGAGTCCGCGAGCACCGTGATGGTGCCGGTCAGCCCCTTCACGATGCCGTCCTTGACGAAGAAGTCGCTCGGCACGCACAACTCTCCGTCACGGCGCACGGCGATCAGCTGGCCGTCCCTCAGCATCTGGCGCACCTTGCTTGCCGACACGCCCAACGCGGCCGCGACCTTCGGCAACGGCAGGACCGCGACCGCGGCTTCGAGGATGTCGTCGGCGACAGGAATCCCACTCACACGTGACACTGTGCCACATTCGTCCGGCGCGCTCGCTGGTACGCACGGGTGACCCGCCCCGGCGGGGCACCCTTCTTCTACGATTGCCGACTGTGACCCGCACCCAGCCCAGTCTCGTCGGCGCCCTGCTCGAACGCCGCTACCGCGTGGACCGGCTGCTAGCCCGGGGCGGGATGTCGGCCGTCTACCGGGGCGTGGACACCCGGCTGGACCGGGCGGTCGCGATCAAGATCATGGATCCGCGGTTCGCCGACGACCGGTCGTTCGTCGACCGGTTCGTGCGCGAAGCGCGCTCGGCCGCACAGCTGCATCACCCGAACGTGGTGGCCGTGCACGACCAGGGCTTCGACACCCCGGCCGGCCAGGATTCCGGCCTCGCCTTTCTGGTGATGGAGCTGGTCGACGGCGGCACCCTGCGCGACCTGCTGGAGGAGCAGGGCCAGCTGGACGTCTCGCTCGCGCTGAGCGTCGCCGAGCCGGTGCTGGCCGCGCTGGCCGCCGCGCACGCGGCCGGGCTGGTGCACCGCGACGTGAAGCCGGAGAACGTGCTCATCGGCCGCAGCGGCCAGCTGGCGGGCGGCGTGGTGAAGGTCGGCGACTTCGGTCTGGTCCGGGCGGTGGCCAGCCCGGGCACCACCAGCTCCAGCGTCATCCTCGGCACCGTCGGCTACCTGGCCCCGGAACAGGTCGCCACCGGCGACACCACGGCCCGCAGCGACGTCTACGCGGCGGGCGTCCTGATGTACGAGATGGTCACCGGCGAGCTGCCCTACACCGGCGACACCGCGATTTCGGTCGCCTACCGGCACGTGAACGACGACGTGCCGCGCGCCGGCGAGAAGCGCCCGGATCTGCCGTCGGCGCTGGACGATTTGATCTTCCGCGCCACCCGGCGCGACCCGGAGCAGCGGCCGGCCGACGCCGGCGAGTTCCTCGCCGAACTGCAGGGCGTGGCCGGCGAACTCGGTCTGCGGCCGGTCGCGATCCCGGTGCCTCCGCCGCCGGACGGCGATCGGGTGTCGGACGTGGAGCAGACGCTGCCGAACATCCCGGCTGTTCCGGCCGACGCCGCGCAGACCCAGCAGGTGCCGCCAGTGCCGCCGGCCGGACCGCGCGGCACCCGCGCGATGACCCGGGCGACCCCGGCGGCGGCGCTGCCCGCCGGTCCGCCGACCACGGCGCTCCCTCCCACCCCAGGGCCGACGAAGCCGAACGAGCCGCCGAAGCCGCGCGACAAGCGGAAGCTGATCGCGCTCGCCGTCGCCGGCGTGCTGGTGCTGGGCGGGCTGATCGGCGCGTTCGCCTTCATCCTCACCGACACCAAGAGCACCACGACGACCGTGCCCAACCTCGCCGGGGTGACCCAGGCCGAGGCGGGCGACCAGCTGCGCGCGGCGAAGCTGACCCCGAAGTACAGCCAGGAGTTCAGCAACACGGTCGCCGCGAACCGGGTGATCAAGGTGGACCCGCCGGCGGGCACCAAGCTGGAGCAGGACGCCACCGTCTCGGTCGTGGTGTCCAAGGGCAAGCCGACGGTGCCGAACATCCGGGTCGGCGCCACGCTCGACGAGGCCACCAAGGCGATCCAGGCCCAGCAGCTCTCCGTCGTCCAAGGCCCGCCGGAGTACAACGACAAGGCGGCCGAGGGCACCGTCGTGCGGATCAGCCCCGGCGCGGGCACCCCGCTGGACATCGGCGGCCAGGTGACGCTGGTGCTGTCCAAGGGACCCGAGCCGCTGCCGGCGGTGCCGGACGTCACCGGGCAGCCCAAGGACCAGGCGTTCCAGCTGCTGCGCCAGGCCGGCTTCCAACCGGTGGACGGCGGCGAGGAGTTCTCGCCCTCGGTCGCCGCCGGCCTGGTCACCCGCACCGACCCGCCCGCCAATTCGCCGGGCACCAAGACGGTCAAGGTCTGGGTCTCCAACGCGGTCCAGGTGCCGGACGTGCGGTTCCGGCAGTTCGACGAGGCGACCCAGATCCTCAAGGCGGCCGGGCTCGACGTCGACCGCAAGGGCGGCGACCACGGGCACGGCGGGATCAACTTCGTCATGCAGCAGGACCCGGCACCGGGGTCGTTCGTGCCCAAGGGCACCAAGGTGAAGATTCGGGGGATCGGCGGATGATCGGCAACCGCGGCCGGGTCACCGGCACGGTCGGGCCCGGGCTGATCGGCGAGGTGCTGCTCAGCGTCCGCGGCGGCACGGAAGCCTTTTACGCCTATCCGGCCGACCCGGAAACCAGTTTTCCCGTCGGCACCCCCGTTCTGGTGGTCGATTTCGAGCCTCCGCGCACGGTCTACGTGGAAAGGTGGCAACCGCTGCGCGCCTGAGCGCGTCGCAGTGTCGACTGAATGCCAGTCGAGTGCTGACACCTGCGAGGGGCAATGGAAATCTGGGTCATCGTGGTGATCGCGGTCGTTGCCGTGATCCTGCTGTTCGGGCTGCTGCGGATCCTGTACCGGGTCGCCGAGCCCAACGAGGCCCTCATCATCTCCGGATGGGGCATCCGCGTGGAGCGGACCGAGACCGCGGACAGTCTCGGGTTCAAGATCGTCACCGGCCGGGGGGTGAACGTGATTCCCGGCTTCCAGACCGCGCGCCGGCTGTCACTGGACACCCGCGGCGTGAACCTGCAGGTCTCGTGCGTGACCAAGCAGGGGCTGCCGGTCACCGTGCGCGCGGTGGTGATCTACAAGGTCGGCGACGACTACGCCTCGATCGCCAACGCCGCCCGCCGGTTTCTCGACCAGCAGAAGGGCATGAACGACACCATCCACGAGCTGTTCTCCGGGCACCTGCGCTCGATCGTCGGCGGGCTGACCATCGAGGAGATGATCCACAACCGCGACGCGCTGACCGGCGAGGTCCGCCAGTCGTCGGCGACCGAGATGATCAAGCTCGGGCTGATCGTGGACTCGCTGCAGATCCAGGAGATCGACGACGAGTCCGGCTACATCCTCAACCTGGGCAAGCCGCACGCGGCCGCCATCGCCGCGTCCGCGCGGATCGCCGAAGCACAGCGCGACCAGGAGGCCACCGAGGCCGAGCAGGTCGCCGCCGCGCGCAAGGCGGGCGCGATCCGGGAGAGCCAGATCCAGCAGGCCGGCTACCAGGCCGAGGTCGACCAGGCGAAGGCCAAGGCAAGCCAGTCCGGTCCGCTGGCCGAGGCCACCGCGCGTCAGGAGGTCGTGGTCCAGGAGACGCGCGCGGCCGAACTGGAAGCGGCGCTGTCCGAACAGCGGCTGCAGTCCCAGGTCCGCAAGCCGGCCGACGCGAAGGCGTACGAGACCCGGACGACCGCGGACGCGGAGCGCGACGCGCAGATCGCCCGCGCGCAGGCCCAGGCGAAGGAGACCGAGCTTCGGGCAGGCGCGGACGCGACCCGCGTGAAGACCGCCGCCGACGCGGAAGCGCAGGCCACCAAGGCGCGGGCGGAAGCCAGCGCGAGCGCGACCAAGGCCACCGGTGAGGCCGAAGCGGCGGCCTCGAAGGCCAAGGGCCTGGCGGAGGCCGAAGCGGCGAAGGCCAAGGGGCTCGCGGAGGCCGAAGCGGCCAAGGCGAAGGGTCTCGCCGAAGCTGAGGCGATCAAGGCGCGGGCCGCCGCACTGGCGGAGAACCAGGAAGCTGTGGTAGCACAGCAGTTGGCTGAGCGTTGGCCGGAAATCGTCGAAGCCGGGGCACAGGCATTCGGCAACATCGACCACATGGTGGTCCTGAACGGCGCGGACGGGATGTCGGACATGTTCACCAAGGCGCTGTCCCTCGGCGGCACCGGCCTCGGCCTGGCGCGCCAGCTGATGGACGCCATGGGGCCGAAGCAGTCCGGTTCCTCGTCCGAGTCCGACGGTGGCCTGGCCCCGCGCGAGGACTGATGAGCTTCTTCACGGACGGTCCTCGCGAACGCCCCCTGTTTCCGGTCCGGGAACAGGAGCTGTTCGGCTATGAGGGCCGTCCGTGGACAGGCCCGCCGAACGAGCACATCGTGCCGGCGTTGCTGCCGTGGGCGATGCCGCTCGGCCGGTCCGAGCGCACCATCGTCGCGTTGCGCGGCGTGGAAGTGTGGCCGGAGGCGATGACGCTGCGGATCGCGGTGTACTCGCGAGACCGGATGGACCACGGTCCCCTGGTCGCGCACCGGCGCATCCCCGATTACAACGCGCTGCTGGTCGGGGTGCTGTTCCCGGACGGGAGCCGGGCCAGCTCGGAGACGATTTCGGTGCCCACCGCGGGCGAACCGCACGAACCGGTGCTGCGCGTGGGGGACGGCACCGGTTCCGCGTTCCACCAGGAGCACCCGGTGTTCGTCTGGCCGCTGCCCAGCGCCGGTCCGGTGAAGCTGATCGTGCAGTGGCTCGACCGCGGCATCGAGGAAACGCACACCAAGCTCGACGGAGCCCTGCTCCGCGCCGCCTCGCTCGAAGCCGGCGAGCTGTGGCCGGGCCTGCCGAAGCGGCCGGGCAACGGCGTCGCGATGCGGCAGGTCGCCGCGGACATCAGCGCGGCCGAGCACAACGGGGCGAGCGAACTGCCGCAGCGGCTCCCCCGGCGTGCCCCAGGCGAGTGAAACCGCGGGTAGTTAGCGCCCGCGAAACACAGCGACCACCCACCGGTCATATCGGAGTGGTGTGGTGACTGTCTCCCTCGCAGCCGTCCGCGAAAGGCCCGCCATGACGCGTACGCCGCTCAGCTCCCTCGATGTCGCTTTTCTCTGTCTTTCCAGGGAAACCTCGCCGATGCAGATGGGCGCGGTGCTGATTTTCGCGCCGGAGCGGCCGGTCGATCCGGCGCGGCTGACCGCACTGCTGGCGAGCCGCGCGGAGAAAATCCCGCAGCTGCGCCGGAAAATCCGCGCCGGACTGTTCCCGCCCGGGTCCGCGGAATGGGTGCGCGACCCGGATTTCGCTGCCCTGAAACACATTCACGAACACCGGTTGAGCACGTTGTACGACCCGGACCCGCTGCCGGAGTTCGCGGCGCGGTGGATCGCCGAACCGCTGGACCCGCGCCGGCCGCTGTGGGAGCTCACTGTGGTGACCGGATTGCCGGACGGCGGCTTCGCGGTGTTGTTGAAGCTTCACCACGCGCTCACCGACGGAGCCGGTGCCTACGCCGTGGCCGTCGGGTTGCTCGACGGCATCGCGGCCCGGCCGCTTGCTCCGGCAGTCCCCCGGCCGCGAACTCCGCTGAGCACCATGCGCGACACACTGGAGACCGCCGGGATCGCTTCGTCGGTCGTACGTGCGGCCCGGCCGCCCTGGACGCCGCTGTCCGCGCCCGCTACCGCTGGCCGGTCCCTCGGATTCTCCCGGCTGTGCGCCGCTGACCTACGACAGATCCGCCGCGCCCATGGCGGTACGACGAACGACGTGGTGCTCGCGGTGTTGTCCGGCGCGTTGCGGGATTGGCTGGTCAACCGCGGAGTCCGGCCGGACGGGCGGTCGCTGCGCGCGCTGATCCCGGTCAGCGTGCGCGGCAGGGCAGCGGAGCAGGTGGGCGGGAACAAGCTGTCCGGCTACCTGTGCGATCTGCCGGTCGGCGTCGACGATCCGGTACGGCGGCTCGCCGTGGTGAAGGCCGCGATGGCGCGCAACAAGGCGGCGGGACCGGCCCGCGGCGCGGGCGCCTTCCCGCTGCTGGCCGATCGCATGCCGACGGTGTTGCACCGGCTGGGCACGCGGACGGCCGGGCTGGCCGCACCCCTGCTGTTCGATCTGGTCGTGACGACGGTGCCGGTACCGCCCGCCCGGCTCGAGCTCGACGGCGCGCCGCTGACGCAGGTGTACCCGTTCGTGCCGCTGGCTCCGCGCCAAGCGGTCGGCATCGCGATCGCGCCCTATCGCGACTCGGTCCACATCGGACTGCAAGCCAACGCGGAGGCGGTCGGCGATCTGGGCTCGCTGCGCGACGCGGTAGCCAAGTCGGCAGCGGAACTCCTGCTCGCTTCGTAACCGCGTCAACGTCCGGGCAGGGCCCCTTGAGGCTCTGCCCGGACGTTGAGCGGCAAGTCAGCCGCGCAGCATCTCCGCGACCAGGAACGCCAGCTCCAGCGACTGCTGGGTGTTGAGCCGCGGGTCGCAGGCGGTTTCGTAGCGACCGGCCAGGTCGACGTCGGAGATCTCCTGCGCGCCGCCGAGGCATTCGGTGACGTCCTCGCCGGTCAGCTCCACGTGGATGCCGCCCGGGTAGGTGCCGAGCTTGCGGTGCACCTCGAAGAAGCCCTGGACCTCGTCGACGATCCGGTCGAAGTGCCGGGTCTTGTAGCCGGTGGACGCCTCGTGCGTGTTGCCGTGCATCGGGTCGCACTGCCAGATGACCTTGTGCCCGGACGATTCGACCTTCTCCACGATCGCCGGCAGCACCTCGCGGACCTTGCCGTTGCCCATCCGCGAGATGAGCGTCAGCCGGCCCGGTTCGTTGCGCGGGTCGAGCCGCTGGACGTACTCCAGCGCCTGCTCCGGGGTGGTGGTCGGGCCGATCTTGAGCCCGATCGGGTTGGCCAGCAGCTCGGCGAAGGCGATGTGCGCGCCGTCCAGCTGCCGGGTGCGCTCGCCGATCCAGAGGAAATGCGAGGACTGGTTGTAGAGCTTCGGGTTGGCGGAGTCCGAGCTGTCGAGACGCAGCAGCGCGCGCTCGTAGTCGAGCAGCAGCGCCTCGTGGCTGGCGAAGATCTCAGTCGACTGCAGCGACGCGTCGGTGACCCCGCACGCGTTCATGAACCGCAGCCCGCGGTCGATCTCCGCGGCGAGCGCCTCGTACCGCTCCCCGGCGGGCGAGGAGGACACGAAGTCCTTGTTCCAGTCGTGCACCTGGTGCAGGTCGGCCATCCCGGCCCCGGTGAGCGCGCGGACGAGGTTCATCGCCGCGCCGGCGTTCGCGTAGGCGCGGATCATCCGGCCCGGGTCCGGCACCCGCAGCTCCGGCTTGGGCACCAGCGAGTTGATGATGTCGCCGCGGTAGACCGGCAGCCCGAGCGCGTCCGTGCCGGACGAGCGCGGCTTCGCGTACTGCCCGGCGATCCGGCCGACCTTCACCACCGGCAGGCTGGCCCCGTAGGTGAGCACGACAGCCATCTGCAGCAGCGTGCGCAGATTCGCCCGGATGTGCGGTTCGGTGTTGGACTCGAAGGTCTCCGCGCAGTCGCCGCCCTGCAGCAGGAACGCCTCGCCGCGAGCCACCATCGCGAGCCGGTTCTTCAACCGGTCGATCTCGGCGGGAACGGTAATCGGCGGCACGCTTTCCAGCACCCCGCGCACCCGCTGCGCCAGCGCGACGTCCGGCCACTCCGGCTGCTGCGCGGCAGGCAGCGCCAGAGCCGTGTCGAGGCGCTCCCGAAGCTCAGGGGGCAACGGCGGCAGTTCGGGAAGCGTGTCTACGGGAACGTCGACTGTCCAGTTCACGAGGTTCAGGATAGGCGTTCCGACAGGTGGACGGGGGCGTGGGCGGGCAGGGTCACGCTTCGGTGTCGTTCGGGTGATCGACGGCGCCGCGGGCGGGAAAAGAAGCCGGCCCCGGCGCGCCATTGCGCCGGGGCCGGAGATCAGCGGCGGGTCACACCACCGCGAGCGGCAGCGCCGTCGGGTGCACCGGTGCCGGCAGGTCCGAAGCGCCGGTCAGGAACGCGTCCACCGCCGCGGCGACCGAGCGGCCTTCCGCGATCGCCCACACCACCAGCGAAGCGCCTCGATGCGCGTCGCCGCAGACGAAGACTCCGGGGGTCTCGGTCTGCCAGTCCGCGCCGCACGACAGGGTGCCCCGGCGGGTCAGCGTCAGGTTCAGGTCTTCCAGCAGCGGCATTTCCTCCACGCCTTCGAACCCGATCGCCAGCAGAACCAGGTCCGCGGGCAGCACCTCGACGTGGTCGTTGACCGGCCGCACCTCGCGACGGCCCGTTGCCGGGTCCTTCTGCACGCGGACTTCCTGCAGCTCGACCGCCTTGACCCGGCCGTTGCCGTCATCGACGAATCGGCGAACCGCCACCGCGAACTTCCGTTCGCCGGCTTCCTCGTGCGCGGGGTAGGTGCGCAGGAGGTAGGGCCAGGTCGGCCACGGCGACCGCTCGTCGTCGCGGGTCTGCGGCGGCATCGGGTACTGGTCGAGCTGCGTGACCGACAGCGCGCCCTGCCGGGTCGCGGTTCCGTAGGAGTCCGCGCCGGTGTCGCCGCCGCCGATGATGACGACGTGCTTGCCGTTCGCGTCGACCGGGGACGGGCCGGCGCCCTCCACGAACTTGTTGGCGGGCACCAGGTGTTCCATCGCCAGGTGGATGCCGTCCAGCGAACGGCCCGGCGTGGTGCGGTCGTCCCGGCCGCGCAGGGCGCCGACGGCGAGCACCACCGCGTCGTACTGCGCGCGCAGGTCTTCCACCGACAAGTCCACGCCGACCTCGCAGCCGGTGACGAACTTGGTGCCTTCCTTGCGCAACTGGGCGAGGCGGCGGTCCAAGACCTTCTTTTCCATCTTGAACTCGGGAATGCCGTACCGCAGCAGGCCGCCGAGGCGGTCATCGCGTTCGAAAACGGTCACCTCGTGGCCGGCGCGGGTCAGCTGTTGCGCGGCGGCCAGACCAGCCGGGCCGGAGCCGACGACGGCCACCTTGCGACCGGACGACACCTCGGACACCTGCGGCTGCACATAACCGGCTTCCCACGACTGGGCCGCGATCGTCTCTTCGACCCGCTTGATCGCCACCGGCCCGCCGGACAGCGGCGAAATCGACAGCACGCAGCCCGCCTCGCACGGCGCGGGGCACAGCTTCCCGGTGAACTCCGGGAAGTTGTTGGTGGCGTGCAGACGGTCGCTGGCCGCCGCCCAGTCGCCGCGACGGACCAGGTCGTTCCACTCCGGGATCAGGTTGCCCAGCGGACAGCCCGAGGCACCGGAATGACAGAACGGGATGCCGCAGTCCATGCACCGCGAAGCCTGGACGCGGACCGCTTCGTTGCGCTCCGCCGGGTCGACTTCGGCATAAACCTCGCCCCACGAGGAAAGCCGTTCCTCGTAAGACTTCTTCTTCGGTTCCTGCCGCTGGTACTTGAGAAAACCGGTCGGGTCAGCCACGAGCGGCCTCCGTGTTCTGCGGGATACCCGCGCCCAGTCGGCACTCGCGGCCGGGGCTCCGCCAATTGTCAGCCACGAGCGGCCTCCATGATCGCTTCGTCGACATCGCGGCCGGCAGCGCGCGCTGCCTTGGCCGCATCGAGGACCCGCTGGTAGTCGCGCGGCATCACCTTGGTGAACGCCGCCGAGCGCCGCGTCCAGTCGCCAAGGAGCGACGCGGCCACCGACGAGCGGGTGAGGTCGTAGTGCTGCTGCACGATCTGCTTGAGCCAGGCCAGATCCTCCGGATCCGGCGGGAGCAGGTCGACCATGTCCAGGTTGACCTTCGCCCGGTCCAGGTCGAGCACGTACGCGCGGCCGCCGGACATGCCTGCCGCCAGGTTCCGGCCGGTCCGGCCCAGCACCACCGCGCGGCCGCCGGTCATGTACTCGAACGCGTGGTCCCCCACGCCCTCGGCCACCACCGTCGCGCCGGAGTTGCGGACGCAGAACCGCTCGCCGACCTGGCCGCGCAGGAACATCTCGCCGGACGTCGCGCCGTAGGCCAGCGTGTTGCCCGCGATGGTCTGCTTTTCGGCCACGAACTTCGCGGCCGGGTCCGGGCGGACCACGATCCGGCCGCCGGACAGGCCCTTGCCGACGTAGTCGTTCGCGTCGCCGACCATGTCCAGCGTGATGCCGCGCGGGAGAAACGCGCCGAGCGACTGCCCGGCCGAACCGGTGAGCGTCACGTGGATGGTGCCGTCCGGCAGGCCCTCGCCGCCGTAGCGGCGGGTGATCTCCGAGCCCAGCAGTGTGCCGACGGTGCGGTTCACGTTGCGCACCGGCAGTTCCAGGCGCACCGGGTGCGCGTCTTCCAGCGCCGCTTCGGAAAGCTGGACGAGCGTGCGGTCCAGCGCGTGCTCCAGGCCGTGGTCCTGCTCGCGGACCCGCCGCTTCGCGCCGCCGTACGGGGTCTCCTCCGGCATGTCGAAAACCGGCCGGAGGTCGAGCCCGGACGCCTTCCAGTGCTGGACGGCCTCGTCGGTGTCCAGCATCTCGGCGTGCCCGACCGCTTCGTCGATGGTGCGGAAACCCAGCTGTGCCAAGGTTTCGCGCACCTCTTCGGCGACGAACTCGAAGTACCGCACGATGTGGTCGACCTGCCCGGTGTAGCGCTTGCGCAGCAGCGGGTTCTGCGTCGCGACGCCGACCGGGCAGGTGTCCAGGTGGCACACGCGCATCATGACGCAGCCCGCGACGACCAGCGGCGCGGTGGCGAACCCGTACTCCTCGGCACCGAGCAGCGCCGCGACCACCACGTCGCGGCCGGTCTTCATCCCACCGTCCACCTGGACCGTGATCCGGTCGCGCAAACCGTTCAGCAGCAACGTCTGCTGCGTCTCGGCCAGCCCGATCTCCCACGGCGTGCCGGCGTGCTTGAGCGAGTTCATCGGCGAAGCGCCGGTGCCGCCGTCGTACCCGGAAATCAGCACCACGTCCGCGTGCGCCTTCGACACGCCCGCGGCGACCGTGCCAACGCCGAGCGAGGACACCAGCTTCACGTGGATGCGGGCCCGCTCGTTGGCGTTCTTGAGGTCGTGGATCAGCTGCGCCAGGTCCTCGATGGAATAGATGTCGTGGTGCGGCGGCGGCGAGATCAGCCCGACGCCCGGCGTCGAGTGCCGGGTGCGCGCGATCCACGGGTACACCTTGTTCGGCGGCAGCTGACCGCCTTCGCCCGGCTTCGCACCCTGCGCCATCTTGATCTGGAGGTCATCCGCGTTCACCAGGTACTCGCTGGTGACGCCGAACCGGCCGCTGGCGACCTGCTTGATCGCGCTGCGCCGCTGCGGGTCGTACAGCCGCTCCGGGTCCTCGCCGCCTTCGCCGGTGTTCGACCGGCCGCCGATCCGGTTCATCGCGATGGCCAGGGTTTCGTGCGCCTCGGCCGAAATCGAGCCGTACGACATCGCCCCGGTGTTGAATCGGCGCAGGATCGCCGACGCGGGCTCGACCTCGTCCAGCGGGATCGGCTCGCGCACGCCGTCGCGCAACTTGAACAGCCCGCGCAGCGTGCCGCCCTCGCGGTAAAGCCGGTGCACCTCGTCGCGGTACTGCCGGTACACCTCGTCGCGGCCGGTCTTCGACGCGTGCTGCAGCAGGAACACCGTCTCCGGCGTGAACAGGTGCAGCTCGCCTTCGCGGCGGTACGCGTACTCGCCGCCGGTCTCGAGCCCGCGGTGGACCCGGTCGGTCGGGTTGTCCGGGTAGGCACGGCGGTGCCGCACCGCGACTTCTTCGGCGAGCACTTCCAGCCCGACGCCGCCCAGCTTCGACGAGGTGCCCGTGAAGTACTCGTCCAGCAGATCCTGGCTCAGCCCAAGGGATTCGAAGACCTGCGCCGCGGTGTAGGCGCCCACCGTGGAGATGCCCATCTTGGACATGATCTTCAGGACGCCCTTAACGAGCGCCTGCACGTAGCTGCGGACCGCTTTCCCCGGCTCGATGCCGGTGATCGCGCCCTGGCTGATCATGTCTTCGATCGTTTCGAAAGCCAGGTACGGGTTCACCGCCGCCGCGCCGTAGCCGAGCAGCAGCGCGATGTGGTGCACCTCGCGGGCGTCGCCGGTCTCCACGACCAATGCGACCCGCAGCCGCTCCTTCGTACGCACCAAGTGGTGGTGCACCGCGGAAACCAACAGCAGCGACGGGATCGGCGCCATCCGGTGGTCGGAATCGCGGTCGGACAGCACCAGCGTGCGCGCTCCGGCCGCGATCGCCTCGGACGCGTCTCGGCGCACCCGCTCGATCGCCGTCGCCAGCGCCTCCGCTCCGCCGTCCACTTCGTACAGTCCGGAAAGGACACTGCAGGCGAAGCCGGGAAGGTCGCCGTCGTCGTTGATGTGGATGAGCTTGGCGAGCTCGTCGTTGTCGATCACCGGGTACGGCAGGTTCAGGTGCCGGCAGGACGCCGGACCGGACGAGAGCAGGTTGCGCTCCGGCCCCATGATCCGGCTCATCGAGGTGACCAGCTCTTCGCGGATCGCGTCCAGCGGCGGGTTGGTGACCTGCGCGAAGTTCTGCATGAAGTAGTCGTAGAGCAGCCGGGACCGCTTCGACAGCACGGCGACCGGGGTGTCCGAGCCCATCGAGCCGATCGGCTCCGCCCCGTTCGCGGCCATCGGCGCGAGCAGGATCTTCAGTTCCTCTTCGGTGTAGCCGAAAGCGAGCTGGCGGCGCAGCACCGAATCGTGGCTCTGCACCACGTGGTCGCGGTCGGGCAGCTCGGCGATCTTGAGCAGGCCGGCGTGCAGCCAGTCGCCGTACTGCTGCTGGCGCGCCAGCGCGGACTTGACTTCCTCGTCGTCCACGATCCGGCCGGCGGCGGTGTCCACCAGGAACATCCGGCCCGGCTTCAGCCGTCCCTTCGCGACGATCTCGCCCGCGGGAACGTCGAGCACGCCGGCCTCGCTGGCCAGCACGACACGGCCGTCGGCGGTCTGCCACCAGCGCGCCGGGCGCAGACCGTTGCGGTCCAGCACCGCGCCGACCAGCGTGCCGTCGGTGAAGGTGACGCACGCCGGGCCGTCCCACGGCTCCATCAGGCTCGCGTGGAACTGGTAGAACGCACGCCGCTCCGGATCCATCGTGGCGTGGTTCTCCCACGCCTCCGGGATCATCATCAGCACCGCGTGCGGCAGCGAGCGGCCGGCCAGGTGCAGCAGCTCCAGCACCTCGTCGAAGGACGCCGAGTCGGACGCGTCGGCCGAGCAGATCGGGAACAGCCGGGTCAGGTCGCCGGGGATCAGGTCGGATTCGAGCAGCGCCTCGCGGGCACGCATCCGGTTGCGGTTGCCGCGGATCGTGTTGATCTCGCCGTTGTGCGCGACGAACCGGAACGGATGCGCGAGCGGCCACGAGGGGAAGGTGTTGGTGGAGAACCGGGAGTGCACGAGCGCGATCGCGCTGACGAGCCGGGAGTCGCGCAGGTCCGGGAAGAACCGCGGCAGCTGCTCCGGGGTGAGCATGCCCTTGTAGACGATCGTGCGCGCGGAAAGCGACGGGAAGTAGCTGCCGCAGCCGGAAGCGAGGCTCTCGTGCTCGACGCGCTTGCGCAGGCAGTACGCCAGCCGGTCCAGCTCCAGGCCGGTCTCTCCGCCGGGCGAGGACACGAACAGCATCGCGAAGTGCGGCATCACCGAACGGGCGGTGGGACCGATTTCCGCGCCGTCGGTGTCCACCGGGACCTCGCGCCAGCCGAGCACCGTCAAGCCTTCTTCGGCGGCGATCTGCTCGGCGAGCCCGACCGCCTTGCGGCGCTGCTCGGCGTCGGCAGGCAGGAACGCGAGACCGGCGGCGTACCGGCCGTCCTCCGGCAGCGGGAAGCCGGCCTCGGCGCGCAGCAGTTCGTCGGGCAGTTGCAGGAGGATCCCGGCGCCGTCGCCGCTGGTCGGCTCGGCCCCTGCGGCACCGCGGTGGTCGAGGTTCGTCAGCGCGGCGAGACCATCGGCGACGATGCCGTGCGTGCGACGCCCGAGGACGTCGGCCACCATGGCCACACCACAGGAATCCTGCTCGGTGTCCGGGTCGTACAGACCCTGCTTGCCGGGGATGGCGGAGAAGATCATGAAGAAGGGACCTCCTTCGTCGTTTTCGTGCGGTGGCCGGCGAACCGGCCGAGGGGAGCGCACGGGACGACGATGGCCCGCTTGTTAGCGCGACTTTAACACCTGGGAAACACCCCAGCAGCGCCTTGGAGCTCCCTGAACAGGGAGGAACGGTAACGATCCGGCAGCGCGGAACGACATAGTTCCGGATGGGTTCCGAGATGCTTCGGTCTTCGAAGCATAAGCCCGGAAGCGGCCCCGCGCACCGTCACGTGACGCAGTCGGCCGGCAGGCCGCGGCGAACGTTTGCCCGATTAGGGCTTATTAGTCCGATATCCGCAGGTCGAGGCGGAAATTTCCGGGAACCACCCACCGTCGGTGATCGTCAGTTGCCATAGTGTTCGGCAACCACATGACGACGGGGAGGGCGCACCGCCATGTCCAGCATAAAAGTCAGCACGGAGCAGTTGCATCAGTACGCCGCGACGCTCGAGGGCTTGCACGAGAAGATCAGCAAGATCGACGACTACATGAAGTCGACCGCGTGCGACAAGACCGGATTCACCGGACTGTTCATCGTGCTGCAGCCGGTGGTGGACCTCGTCTCGAACCTGTACGGCGAAACGCTCAAGTTCGGCCACTCGCGGCTGACGTCGCTCACCGAGGGCGTCAAGCAGGCGGCGGAGGCGTACACGAATCACGACGCGAACTCCGCGAAGTTGCTGGAGAAGTTCATCGCCGAGTTCGAAGGCATCGACTCCGGATCGTCGGGTCGATGAGCCACCACGTTTCTGGCAAGGGGGAATAAGACATGGCACGGCGAGGCGGCGGCGGGAACCACGGGGGCCCGCATAACAACCCACCGCACAACGGGGGGCCGCACAACCCACCGCACAACCCTGGACCGCACCCGGGTCCGCATCCCGGTCCTCAGCCTGGCCCGCACCCCGGACCTCAGCCCGGCCCGCACCCGGGCCCCCAGCCTGGCCCGCACCCCGGACCGCAGCCCGGACCGCACCCGGGCCCCCAGCCTGGCCCGCACCCCGGACCCCAGCCCGGACCGCACCCCGGACCCCAGCCCGGCCCACACCCCGGACCCCAGCCCGGCCCACACCCCGGACCCCAGCCCGGCCCACACCCCGGACCCCAGCCCGGCCCACACCCCGGACCCCAGCCCGGCCCACACCCCGGACCACACCCCGGACCCCAGCCCGGCCCACACCCCGGCCCCGGCCCGCAGCCCGGACCCCAGCCCGGCCCCGGCCCGCACCCTGGTCCTGGTCCGCACCCAGGACCCCAGCCTCCGAACGACGGCGGACATGACCCGCAAGGCGGCGGCGACGGCGGACACGACCGCCGAGGCGGCGGCGAAGGCGGCGGCGAGCACGGCGGCGGCGAAGGCGGCACCGACCACGGCGGCGAGCACGGCGGCGACCACGGCGGCGGCGACGGCGGACACGACCGCCGAGGCGGCGGCGAAGGCGGCGGCGAGCACGGCGGCGGCGAAGGCGGCAGCGACCACGGCGGCGAGCACGGCGGAGAAGGCGGCAGCGACCACGGCGGCGAGCACCGAGGCGGCAACGGCAATCCGCCCGATGGCGGAGAGGGCAAAGGCAACGGCCGCTGCTGTGACGACGACAACTGCAACGGCAATTGCGGCGGCGACAAGGGCGGAGACAAGGGCGGAGACCACGGCGGCGACGGCTCCGACAGCGGCGGCGGCAACGGCTCTGACGGCGGCGGAGGAGGCGGCAACGGCCCCGACGGCGGCGGCGGAGGCGGCAACGGTCCCGACGGCGGCGGGGGCGACGGAGGCGACTCCGGGAACGGCGGAGAAGGCGGCGACGGAGGCCAAGCCCCCGGCGATCCCGGCACGACCATCCCGTCCGGCACCGGCGGCGACTCCGGCTCCACCGGCGGCGACTCCAACTCCGGCGGCGCCGACACCGGCGACTTCGACACCGGCGAATCGATCGTCGAGGCCCTCCAGCAGCCGGAGGACACCTCCGGCGCGGACGCCATCGACCTGGCCAAGGACGTCGGCGCCGAGGTCTACGCGGTCGAGTGGGTGTATCAGAAGATCACCGGGACCACGCTGACCCAGCAGTTCATCGAGCCGCTGACGGGCAACTTCTCGAAGATGTCCGCCGACGCCGTGGCATGGGGCTACATCGCCGACGCGATGAAGGCGTTCTCCGAGGTGATGGTCGCCAACGAGAAGGCGATCAGCTCGTCCTGGGACGGCCTTGCCTCGCTCGAGCACAAGGCGTACGTCCAGGCAGGCTGGCGCGCTGGGCTCGCCGCCGAGGCGGGCATCGCCAAGCTCATCGCCAAGGGCTTCGAGGTGCTGTCCGACACGTCGAAGAAGCTCGCCCACAAGGCGCTCGAACTGCTGAAGAAGCTGATCGACCGGCTGCTGGTGATGGCTGCCGAGGCGTGCGTCCCGATCGCGGGATGGGTCGCCGACGCGATCACCGCGGTCAGCACGATCATCCCGCTGATCGACGCGCTGATCTCGATCGTCGAGCTGGTCCAGGACGTGATCAGCAAGGTCCAGGCGATCTGGAACTCGATCAAGGACATCGGGTCGCAGCTGCAGAAGATCAAGGACGTCGGCAGCATCGGCGACCTGGTGGACATCGCCAAGAACGTCGGCGGCGACGTCGGCGACATCAAGGACAACGCCAAGGGCATCGGCCAGGACGCGAAGGACGCGGTCGGCGCGGCCAAGGACGGCGTCGAGGGCGCGAAGGACGCGCACAACCAAGGCCGGCACTCGCACGAGGGTGACGAGAGCACCAGCTCGTCCAGCGCCGAGGACAACCGGTCGCACCACGGCCAGGACAACGGCGGGAACCAGCAGGAGCACCACCGGACCGACCAGAATGGTCAGCACCCGCAGCAGCCGCCGCAGCAGCAGACGCCGCCGACGACGCCGCCCCGGCCGTCGCAGCCGCCGTCGACGCCGCCGAACCGGCCGCCGCGCCCGCCGGAGCAGCAGACGCCGCCTCCGCCGCGTACTCCGCCGACGCCGCCTCGGACCCCGCCGCCGAGCCAGCCGCCGACCGAGCCGCACGACCCGACGCGGCCGTTCCCGCGGCATCACCGCACCGGCACTATTCACGGCCACCTGTAGGCCTGAGGAGAAAGCACCGAGATGTCCACTCCGATCGACGACGACTCGTGGAAGACGCCGGAACTGCGGGAGGCCGAGGCCGCTCTCGACCGGACCGTCCGCAAGTCCCAGCAGCTGCTGAAGGATCTGGAGAAGATCAAGATCCCGCCGCTGCCCAAGGTCGACATCCAGGCACGGATCGACTCCATCAAGAAGGCCGCGGCGAAGCCGGACGCGCCCGCTCAGCTGCGGCTGATCAAGAAGAAGGTCGACGAAGGCAAGCTGACCTGGGAGGACGTCGCCTCCGGAAAAGCCTTCGCCGATCCGGACGTCCGTGCCCTCGCCGACGAGAAGCTCGGCGAGGCCAAAGAGATCATGGAGGAACTCGAAGAGGGCCAGTCCCCGGACGAGATTCTCGAGGCCCGCACCGGCGGCAGCGGCAGCATGTTGGCCGACAACGGGCGATCGTCGTACCAGGCCCCCGCACAGGACGAGCCCGCCGGCTACTCGTCGGCGGACCCGCTGGCGAGCAGCAGCAGCCCGGCGTACCCGGCCCCGGCCGAGCCGGAGCCCGCCGAGTACTCGAACGACGACCCGCTCGCGGTGCGCGACCCGCGTCCGGAGCCGCCGAAGGAGGAGAAAGAGGAGGAGCCGCCTGCCAAACCGGAGGTGCCGCCGGCCGCGCCGCGGGCGTCGCGCCACCGCGCGGAGGAGGTGGAGGACGACTTCGCGAATCCGCTGACCGATCGCGGCCAGTCGCGACCGGAGCCCCCGTCGGCTCCCCGGTCCGCTCCGCCGTCGTCCGGCCGTCGTGCCCGGCGCGACGAGCCCGGTGAGGACGACGACTACTTCGGCGGGTCGTTCCTCCGGTAGCTTCGAAACACGACGAGAGGTCCCTGCCCGGTGCGGCGGGGACCTCTCGTCGTTCGGCGGCCGAACAGTCCCGGCGACGACGAACGGCTCCTGCCCACCCGGGCAGGAGCCGTTCGTTCAGCTCAGGTCAGGACTTCTCGGACTTGCCGTTCTCCCCCGGCACCCCGGCGTCGACCGTCTCCTCCGCGTCGGCCTGCTTCTCCCCGGCCGCCGGTCCCGCAACGTCCGAGGTGGACTCCACGACCACCGCGTCCTTGCCGCGCAATGTCTCCGGCGCTTCCCGCGGCCCGCGCCGGGCAGCGAGGATCAGGTACGCCATCGCGCCGAGGAACACCAGGATCGACACCCAGACGTTCACCCGCAGGCCGAGGATGTGGTTCGCGTGGTCGCTGCGCAGCAGTTCGGTGCCGCAGCGGCCGACCGTGTAACCGGCGACGTAGAGCGCGAACGCACGGCCGTGGCCGAGCTTGAACTTGCGGTCCGCCCAGACGACCAGCAGCGCGATCAGCAGGTTCCAGATCAGCTCGTACAGGAACGTCGGGTGCACCGGGCTGTCCGGCAGCGGGATGTGCCCGGTGGCGACGCCGCCGAGTGCGTCCGGCGCGCCGGTGGCCGGGTCGAAGCGCTGGTAGATCTCCAGGCCCCAGGGCAGGTCGGCGTGCCCGCCGTAGAGCTCCTGGTTGAAGTAGTTGCCGACCCGGCCGATCGCCTGTGCGGTGATGATGCCGGGGGCCATCGCGTCGGCCACCGCGGGCAGCGGGATCCCCTTGCGGCGGCAGGCGATCAGCGCGCCGACCGCGCCGAGCGCGACCGCGCCCCAGATGCCGAGCCCGCCATCCCAGATGGCGAACGCGTTCCACGGGTTCTTGCCCTCGGTGAAGTACAGCTCGGGGTCGGTGATCACGTGGTAGAGCCGGCCGCCGACCAGGCCGAACGGCACCGCGAACACCGCGACGTCGAGGATGGCTCCCTTGGTGCCGCCCCGCGCCTCCCAGCGCCGCTCGCTCCACCAGATCGCGACGATGATGCCGGCGATGATGCAGAGCGCGTATGCCCGGATCGGGATCGGGCCCAAGTGCCAGACGCCTTGGTCGGGGCTCGGGATCGTGGCCAGGAATGCTGCGGAGTACACGCGGCCACCGTAGCGCGTCGCGGGTCCGCCGTGGCCGCGGTGCCGTCGAACCCTTAGTCAAGACCTGGTCACAGCCCGGTCACGGCGGTCTCCGGGTACTCCGCGTCGGACACCGCGGCCAGGTATCCGGCGAGCAGCGCATGCGCGACCTGGCCGACCGCGTCGTCCTCGGGCAGGAAGATCTCGTCGTGCAGGCTGGAGGCGCCGGCCGTTTCGCCGAGGCCGACGAACAGCATCAGGCCTCGCCTGCCGCTGCCGCAGTAGTGCGCGAAATCGTCCGCGCCGAACGACCGGAAATCGACGTCGACGTCCGCGTCGCCGCGCACCAGCCAGGTCTGCGCGGCCGCGGCCAGCGCCGGATCGTTCACCAGCACCGGTTCGCACGGACTGATCCGCAGGTCGGCGGTGCAGCCATAGGCGCGGGCGGTGGCGTGCACGATCTCGTCGAGCACGGCGAGCGCGCTGTCCCGGTCACTGGCGCGCATCAGCCGCAGCGAACCGAACGCCGACGCGCTGTTCGGCACCACGTTCGCGGCGCTGCCCGCGCGGAGCCGTCCGATCGTGCAGACCGCTCCGTGCACCGGGTCGATCCGGCGGCTCGCGATCTGCTGCAGGCTCACCACCAGCTGGCTGATCGCCAGCACCGGGTCGCGCAGCAGCTGCGGATACCCGGCGTGCCCGCCCTGCCC
The DNA here is from genome assembly GCF_000383915.1 of Amycolatopsis benzoatilytica AK 16/65. NCBI lineage: Bacteria > Bacillati > Actinomycetota > Actinomycetes > Pseudonocardiales > Pseudonocardiaceae > Amycolatopsis > Amycolatopsis benzoatilytica. The sequence continues at coordinate 496,588 of NZ_KB912942.1, read as the reverse complement.
GTGCAGCACGACCTCGAATTCGTCGGTCGAGGCGTTCACCGGGCCGGGCGCGGCCGAGACCACGCCGTACGGCAGCCGCGGCTGGACGTGCGCGCCGATCACCGTGTCCACTGCCAGGTCTTCCAAAATGCCCGATTCGACCAGGTCCAGCGCTCCGGACGGCGACGTTTCCTCGCGCGGCTGCAGGATCGCGACCAGCGGCCGAGGGAGGCCGACCCGGCGCGCGGCCCGGCAGACCGCGGTCAGCGCGGCGAGGTGGACGTCGTGGCCGCAGGCGTGCATCAGCCCGTTGGCCGACGCCCACGGCACGCCAGTCCGCTCGACGATCGGCAGCGCGTCGAGTTCCGCGCGGAGCGCGACGGCCGGACCGGGGTGCTCGGACGGGAACTCGATCAGCCGTCCGGTTCGCGCGACCCGTTCCCCCTCGCCGGCGCCGATCGCGCCGGCCACCAGCCGGGCGGTGTCGTCCTCGTCGCCGGAGCCGCGGGGATCGGCGTGGATCCGCCGCCGCAGCTCGATCGCATCCGGGAGTTCGTCGGCCAGCGCCGCGCGCCACTGCTGTGCGAGATCGTTCATAACCGGTAGATCCTCGTCGCGTTTTCGTGTCCGGCCAAGGCCGCCAGCCGGACCGCGTCCACTTCGGACAGCGCGTCGGCGGCGAGCCCGGCACGCAGGAAGTCGGACAGTCCTTGCCGGAACAGCGCCGCACCCAGGTGATACAGCTCGGCGAGGCCGAACGCGTCGGTGGAGAACAGCAGCTTCCCGAACGGGGCCAGCTCCAGAGTTTCGGCCAGGATCGCGGGAGCACGCAGGCCCGCGTTGTGCGTGATCAGGCCGACATCGGCGAAGACGTGCTCGAAAACCTGCGCGAGGTAGGCGGCGTTGCGGTGGAACGGGTAGTTGTGCAGGAGCAGGACCGGGACGCCGAGATCGCGAGTCGCGCGCAGAAAACCGGTGAGCCGCAACGGATCGCAGCGGTGCAGATCGACATCGGAATCGCCGTAGCCGACGTGGAACTGCACCGGCAGCCGCCGGTCCAGGCCGGCCCAGATCAGGTGGCGGTGCAGGACCTCGTCGGCCAGCCGGAACGGCTCGCCCCGGGCCAGCTGGCGGCCGGCGGCCGCGGTCACTTCGCTGGGGCCGGGGCGGTCGCCGGACAGTTCGAGACCGACCCGGTAGGCCGCGACGGACTTCACGCCGACCGCGGTGGCAGTGCGCCGGTCCAGCTCGGCCGCGAAGTCGGCGGCGAATCCGGCGCCGGTGGTTCCGGCGCGGAAAACGTCCTCGGCGACCTGTTCCAGCCGGACGATGTCGTGCGCGCGAGCGGCGGACAGCTCGGCGAACTCGGGGGTCGCGGTGAGGGATTCAGGGAGGAAGCCGCCGTCGAGGAGGTAGTCGGTGATGCCGGTACCGCGGAGAAAGCGCCGGTTCACCTCGGCTGCCCCGAGTTCCGCGCGGCGTTGGAGGTATTCGTCCGCCGGTACGTGTTTCGGCAGGTCGAGAAGCGGTGCGCAGCGTTCGCGCACGGCCAGGCCGATGAGCGAGTCGAACAGCGAGGTGCCGAGCGGGGAGACAGTGTCCGCTTCGGTGAGCAGCTGCTCGAAGCCGAGCCGGTCGAGGCCGCTGATCCGCACGCCGTGGCAGTGGTGGTCGACCAGCGGCAGCTCGGCGACGAAATCCAGCAGTGCGGTCATGCCCCTCCTTCTGCTCGTCCCGACGGGTCGAGAATAGACACGGAATCCGGCTCCTCCATCGCGACGACCAAGTGCGGTGGATACGGACGCCCGCCCGCTATCTCGAGGGCACGCGGTACGCGATGCTGGAGTCCGTGAGGGGCTCCTTGAGGGAATCGGAGTCCCTCAATGTTCCCTTCACGGACTCCAGCGGAGGAGAGGAGAGGCTCGTGCAGGCTCATCCCGAAATGTTCTCCACGCGGCTCGACCGGGAGCGGCTCGCCGACCTCGGCGCGGCGGCGGCCGAACGGCTGCTGCGGGCGGGGGTGGACTTGGTCGCGCTGAGTTTCGTCGACAACTCGGGCATTTCGCGGGTCAAAGCGGTCCCGGCCGGAAAGCTGGCGTCGGTCGCGGCGTGGGGCGTCGGGGCGTCGAACTCGTTCGACTTCTTCCTCGCCACCGACTCGATCGCCAGCGGCGCGCACTCCCTCGGCCCGGTCGGCGACCTCCGGCTGCACCCCGACCTCGACGCGCTCACCGTCCTGGCGGCCCAGCCGGGCTGGGCGTGGGCGCCGGCATGGCGATACGACCAGGACGGACGTGCCCACCCACAGGACTCGCGCGCGCTCACCGCGGCGGCGGTCGGACAGCTCGCCGAGCGCGGGCTGAGCGTGCGGGCGGCGTTCGAGCTGGAATGGGTCGTGACTGACCCGGACGAAGTGCCAGTACCTGGCCCCGCCTACGGATACGCGCGGTTGAGCAGGCACCACGACTATCTGCGCAAGCTGGTGTCTGCTTTGGACAGTCAGCGGGCGGAGGTGGAGCAGATCCACCCGGAGTACGCGGCGGGCCAGTTCGAACTGTCGGTGGCGGCGGCTGATCCGGTGCGTGCGGCGGATTTAGCCGTACTGACAAAGGAAACCGTGCGACGGGTGTCCGAAGCGTGCGGGTTGCGCGCGTCTTTCACGCCGAAGTTCCAGCCCGGTGGCGTCGGCAACGGCGGGCACGTGCACCTGAGCCTGTGGCACGGCGACCAGCCGCTCTGCTCCGCCGGGAACGGCCCCTTCCAGCTCACCCCAGCCGGGGAAGCGTTCGGGGCGGGCATTCTCCGGCGGTTGCCCGCGCTGCTCGCGGTAGGCGCCCCGTCAGTGATCAGCTATCTGCGGTTGACGCCGCATCACTGGGCCGGCGTTTTCACCGCGTGGGGCTGCGAAAACCGCGAAACGCAGCTGCGGCTGATCCGCGGGGCGGCCGGGCAGCGCAGCACGGCGGCGAACTGGGAAGTGAAGTGCTTCGACCTCACTGCCAACCCGTACCTGGTGCTGGCCGGGCTGATCTTCGCCGGACTTGCCGGCATCGACGCGGAAGAGCGGCTGCCGCCCCCGATCGACGTCGATCCGGGTTCGCTGTCCCCGGACGAGGCCGCCGCGGCGGGAGTAGTGCGGTTGCCGACGTCGCTGCCGGATTCGATCGCCGCGTTCGAGGCGGACGACGTCTTGCCGAAAGCGTTCGGGGAGGAGCTGGGGACCACCTTGCTGGACGTCCGGCGCGCCGAAGCGGCGGAACTGGGGGCGTTGCCGGACGCGGAGTTGTGCCGAGTGATGCGCTGGTTGCATTGACCGTGCGAACGGGCCTTCCGCTGGCGGAGAAGGCCCGTTCGCACGAGGTCAGCCGAGCAGCGCGGCGACCCGGGACTGCAGCTCGGGAAGCATCGCGTACAGCTTGTCGCCGGGGCAGTCGGTGTTGTAGTAGTCGCGGTGTCCCTTGATTTCCGTGACCGGGATGCCGTACTGGCCGCAGACGTACGCGACGAACACGACCAGCGCGTCGAACTGCGTTTTCGGCGGGGCGACCTGCATGTAAGTGCCCTCGTTCTCGATGCCGATCGCGTTGTCGTTCTGGCCGGGACAGTGCGCCGCGCGGACGATCTTCTTGCCGCTGCGCAGCGCGTCGAGGCTGCCGTGCCGACCCTCCATCGTGTAGCCACCGCGGGAGACCGTGAAGTGCTGGCCGGTGTCAGACCAGCCGTTGTTGTCGATGTGGTCGGCTTGGTCGTCGCGCGCGACCTGGAACGCGTGCTGGAGCGAGTAATCGGTGCTGTTGGGACAGTCGATGTGGTGCACGAGCACCCGGTTGGCTGGATGGTCGAGCGTGGTGAGCGGATCCGCGGGCGGGCGCGCACCCCATTCGGCACAGCTGTAGATGCGCGGCGCGGTCGCGGCCTGCGAGAGGCCGGGCAGCAGGAGCCCCGCTGCCGCGGCAGCGCTCAAGCCGGCCGCTCCGCGCAGGAATGTCCTCCGGGGCAGGTGTCCGATGTCGAAAGCCATGCGCGGCAGCGTGCGCGGACCGCGTACACGATGCGTACAACCGGCCGGTCACGCGGGAGCCCCGGTCGGTCGGCGGGAGCCGGTGCGCTGTCTGTGAAGGGGACCTTGAGGGAATCCAAGTCCCGCAAGGGGCCCTTCACGGACCTGAAGATCAGGCGGGTGCTACTGCCCCGCGAACGCCTTCCGCCAGTTCCCCAGCCAGCTTCGCCACGCCAGCCGGACCGTCCGCCGCGGCGGTGACCAGCGCGGATCCCACGATCACCGCGTCCGCGAACCCGGCCACCTGCGCGGCCTGCTCGCGCGAGCGGACTCCGAGGCCCACGCCGATCGGCAGCTCCGTGTGCGCGCGAGTCCGTTCCACCAGGTCTTCCGCGTGCACGCCCACCGCGTCGCGGGCACCGGTGACGCCCATCACCGCGGTCGCGTACACGAAGCCCGAGGACGCCGCTGTGGTCTTCGCCAGGCGTTCGTCCGACGACGACGGCGCGACCAGGAAGATCCGGTCGAGCCGGTGCTTCTCCGACGCCGCGATCCACTCGTCGGCCTCGTCCGGGATCAGGTCCGGCGTGATCAGGCCCAGCCCTCCCGCGGCGGCGAGGTCGCGCGCGAACGCGTCGACGCCGTAACGGTGCACCGGGTTCCAGTACGTCATCACCACGGCCTTGCCGCCGCGCGAGGACACCGATTCGACGACCTCGAACAGCTGCTTCAGTCGGAAGCCGCTGGACAGCGCGGCCTCGGCGGCGGCCTGGATGGTCGGGCCGTCCATCACCGGGTCCGAGTACGGCACGCCGACCTCGACCAGGTCCGCGCCGCCGTCGATCGTCGCGGCCAGCAGGTCCTTCGAGCCCTCGACGGTCGGGAAGCCGGCGGGCAGGTAGCCGACCAGTGCGGCGCGGCGCTCCGCCCGCGTCGCCGCGAACAGATCGTCCAGGCCGCTCACTTGTCTTCCCCGTCCACGAGTCCGAACCACTTCGCCGCGGTGTCCATGTCCTTGTCGCCCCGGCCGGACAGGTTGACGACGATCAGCCCCTCCGGACCCAGCTCGCGGCCCAGTTCCAGCGCTCCGGCCAGCGCGTGCGCCGACTCGATCGCGGGGATGATGCCTTCGGTGCGCGACAGCAGCTGGAACGCGTCCATCGCCGCCGCGTCGGTGACCGGACGGTATTCCGCGCGGCCGGAGTCCTTGAGCCACGCGTGCTCCGGACCGACGCCCGGATAGTCCAGGCCGGCCGAGATCGAGTGCGACTCGACCGTCTGGCCGTCCTCGTCCTGCAGCAGGTAGCTCATCGCGCCGTGCAGGTTGCCCGGGGTGCCCTTGGTGAGCGTCGCGCCGTGCCGGTTGCCCTCGATGCCCTCGCCGCCCGGCTCGAGGCCGACCAGCCGCACCGACTCGTCGTCGTAGAAGCCGGAGAAGATGCCGATGGCGTTGGACCCGCCGCCGACGCACGCGGCGACGACGTCCGGCAGCCGGCCCGCCTTCTCCAGGATCTGCGCCCGGGCTTCTTCGCCGATGACGTGGTGGAAGTTGCGCACCATCATCGGGAACGGGTACGGACCGGCGGCGGTGCCGAACAGGTAGTGCGTGGTGTCGGCGTTGGTGACCCAGTCGCGGAGCGCCTCGTTGATCGCGTCCTTCAGCGTCCGCGACCCGGTCTTCACCGGCACGACCTCGGCGCCGAGCAGCTTCATCCGCGCCACGTTCAGCGACTGCCGCTCGGTGTCGACCTCGCCCATGTACACGACGCAGTCGAGGCCGAGCAGCGCGCACGCGGTCGCGGTGGCGACGCCGTGCTGGCCCGCCCCGGTCTCCGCGATGACACGCTTCTTGCCCATCCGGACGGTGAGCAGCGCCTGGCCCAGCACATTGTTGATCTTGTGCGAGCCGGTGTGGTTGAGGTCCTCGCGCTTGAGGAACACCCGCGCGCCGCCCGCGTGCTCGCCGAACCGTTTCGCTTCGGTGAGCAGTGACGGACGGCCCGCGTACTCGGTGAGCAGACGGCTGAGCTCGCCGGTGAACGCCGGGTCGTGGCGGGCCTTCTCGTACTCCGCCGCGACCGCGTCGACCACGCCGATCAGCGCTTCCGGCATGAACCGGCCGCCGTAGGGGCCGTAGTAGCCGCGTTCGTCCGGGTCGTGCTTGCCTCGGGCGGTCACCGCGACGGCCTCGGGCAGGCGGGGTGCGAACCGGCGGTGACGAGCTTGACGACCGCGCCCTTCGGGTCGCCGGACGCCACCAGGCCCTCGCCGACCAGCACCGCGTCCGCGCCGTGGCCGGCGTAGGACATCAGGTCGCCCGGGCCGCGGACACCGGACTCGGCGACCTTGAACACGTCCATCGGCAGGCCGGGCGCGAGGCGGGAGAACACGTCGCGGTCCACTTCGAGGGTGTGCAGGTTGCGGGCGTTGACGCCGATGACCTTCGCACCGGCTTCCAGCGCACGGTCGGCTTCTTCGGCGTTGTGGATCTCCACGAGGGCGGTCATGCCGAGCGATTCGACCCGGTCGAGCAGCGAGACGAGCGCGTTCTGCTCCAGCGCGGCGACGATCAGCAGGACCATGTCCGCACCGTGCAGCCGGGCCTCGTGGACCTGGTACGGGCTGACGACGAAGTCCTTGCGCAGCACGGGAATATCCACCGCGGCGCGCACCGCGTCGAGGTCGGCCAGCGAGCCGCCGAAGCGGCGCTGTTCGGTGAGCACGCTGATCACGCGGGCGCCGGCGTCCTCGTAGTCACGGGCCAGCGCGGCCGGGTCGGGGATGGTGGCCAGCTCGCCCTTGGAGGGGCTGCGCCGCTTGACTTCGGCGATCACGCCGATGCCGGACTCGCGCAGCGCCGCCATGACGTCGCGCGCCGGGGCCGCTTTCGCCGCCCGGGCCTTGAGTTCGTCGAACGGCAGCGCGGATTCCCGCTGCGCGAGGTCCTCGCGCACGCCGGCGACAATGTCTTCGAGCACGGTCATCAGACGTCCTCACCCGCTGCCGTGCACTGCGCAACGCTCGCTAGCTCGCTCACAAAAACCTTCCCCTTCCCGCCGAAATGATGCTAACCCCCGCTCGATGACCGGCCGGTCCCGGGTTGCGTCAGCGACGAGGACCGGGCGGCTCGGTCGGATCGCTTCCCTCCGACAGCGCCTCCCACAGCTCGGTGTCCGGATCTTTGCGCGCGGCGTTGGCTCCCGGCGCGGCGTAGCGGGCGCCGAGCTTCCGCGCGGTGCCCGCCCACTTGATCGCTGCCAACCCGCCGAGGGCCAGAAGAATTCCGCCGAGCGCCGCGATCAGGTGCCCGAGGACGATCTGCGTGCCCGGAACGCCGGGCGCGAAACCGCCGAAGCGGATGCCGTCGAGACCTGCCCAGACGCCCGCCGCGCCGGCCAGCACCAGGACGACGCCGAGCACCCGGCGCGGCCAGCCGCTGGTGGCGATCGCCCCGGCGACGCCGGCGAGGGCGAGGATCGCGAGCGGCACCAGCGCGCTCGCCCGCTGTTCGCCGGACTCGGTGTACCGGACGGTGCCGCGCACGCCCTCGTCGCGGAACTCGGCGAACCAGGTCATTTTCGAGGCGCCCCACAGGGCGAGAGCGCCGAGCAGGAGGGCGAGCACGATTGTCCACAGTGGACCGCGGGACCGGGCGGCGGGCCGCTCCGAAGGGGCGAGTTTTTCGCCGGCGGCAGCCGAATCCGCGACAGCTGGTTCCGCGGGGACAGCTCCGGCCGCCGATTCCCCACCGCCCGGTACCCGGCCCGCGTCAGCCGAGGCCACCCCGGCCGCAGCCGCTCCCCCGGCAGCCGAATCCCCGGATTCCCGTTGCTCACCGCCGGAACCAGCCGCCCCACGCGTCACTTCGTCCTCCTGCGCCCCACGGCCCGGCCCTGCCTCGTCCGAGCCGGCGGACTGCTCAGACACCGGCCGAGTCCTCTGCCGGGTCGAGTTGCCCAGCCGGGACCATCGTTCCCGCCGCGGCGATCGCGGACAGCACCGTGCGGGCCTTGTTCAGCGACTCGGTGTCCTCGTAGTCCGGCACCGAGTCCGCCACCACGCCGCCGCCCGCCTGGACGTAGGCGACCCCATCGCGCATCAGCGCGGTGCGGATGGCGATCGCGGTGTCCGCGTCGCCGGCGAAGTCCAAGTACCCGACCACGCCGCCGTACAGCGCGCGGCGCACCGGCTCCAGCTCCTCGATCAGCTGCATCGCCCGCACCTTCGGCGCGCCGGACAGCGTGCCCGCCGGGAAGCACGCGGCGACCGCGTCGAACGCCGTGGCGTCCTCGCGAAGCTCGCCGGTCACCGTGGAGACGATGTGCATCACGTGGCTGTAGCGCTCGATCTGGAAGAAGTCGACCACGTGCACCGAGCCCGGCTTGCAGACCTTGCCGAGGTCGTTGCGGCCGAGGTCGACGAGCATCAGGTGCTCGGCACGTTCCTTCTCGTCCGCGAGCAGGTCCTTGGCCAGCTGCGCGTCCTCCTCCGGGTCCGCGCCTCGCCAGCGGGTGCCGGCGATCGGGTGCGTGGTCGCGCGGCCGTCGCGCACCGTCACCAGCGATTCCGGGCTCGAACCGACGATGTCGAAGCCCTCCAGCCGCAGGAGGTACATGTACGGGCTCGGGTTGGAGGTGCGCAGGACGCGGTACACGTCGAGGGCGTCCGCGCCGGTCTCGATCTCGAATCGCTGCGAGGGCACGACCTGGAACGCTTCGCCGGCCTTGATCGCCTCGACCGCCTTGTCGACCGCCGAGTGGAAGTCTTCCTTGGTGCGGTGCCGCCGGAATTCCGGCGCCGGACGGTCGAACGTGGCGACGGTCGGCGGCGCGGGCACGCGCAGCTGCTCGGTCATCGCGGACAGCCGCGCCAGCGCGTCGTCGTACGCGGCGTCCACCCGTTCCGGCGAGTCGTCCCAGTTGACGGCGTTCGCGATCAGCGTGACGGTGCCTTCGTGGTGGTCGAACGCGGCGAGGTCAGTGGCCAGCAGCATGGTGATCTCGGGGATGTCGAGGTCGCGTTCGGCCAGCTCGGGCAGCTTTTCCAGCCAGCGCACCGAGTCGTAGCCCAGGTAGCCGACCATCCCGCCGGTGAGCGGCGGCAGGCCGGGCAGCGGCTCGGTGTGCAGCGCCTCGACGGTCGCGCGCAGCACCTGCAGCGGGTTGCCCTCGACGGGCAGGTTCGCCGGCGGGGTGCCGGTCCAGACAGCTTTGCCGTCGCGGACGGTGAGCGCGGCCGGGCTGCGCACGCCGACGAACGACCAGCGCGACCACGACTTCCCGTTTTCCGCCGACTCGAAGAGGAAGGTGCCGGGCCGGTCGGCGGCGAGCTTGCGGTAGATCCCGAGCGGGGTTTCGCCGTCGGCGAGGACCTTGCGCACCACCGGGATCACGCGGCGGCTCTCGGCCAGTGCGCGGAACTCGGCGCGGGAAGGGCTGACCGGGCCGGGCCCGGACGCGGCTGCTGAGCTGACCATGCGCCTCATTGTGCCGCTACGCCGTGCCGGGCGGTCGCCGGGTGCGGTATTCACTGGGTGTTGAATTTCTGGCCGGGAGCGGGCACGATGCCCCAGTGAGCTCGGACGACCCTACCGCCCGCCGCCGCGGCCGACGGCCCGCCGGTCAGGACACCCGGTCGGTGCTGATCGAAGCCGCCCGCGCGGTGTTCGCGGAGAACGGCTACGAGCGCGCGACGGTCCGCTCGATCGCCGCGCGCGCCGGGGTCGACGCGGCCATGGTCAACCACTGGTTCGGCGGCAAGGAAGGCTTGTTCGCGCAAGCGGTGCTGAAGCTGCCGTTCGAGCCGGAGGAACTGCTCGCGGTGCTGCGCGACGGCCCGGAGGAGGAACTCGGCACCCGGATCGCGCGAACGTTTCTCACCCGATGGGACGGCGCCGGCGGCGAAACGTTCCAGGCACTGGTCCGCAGCATCGCCGGGCACAACGCGGCGAGCAGCGTGCTGCGCGAGTTCTTCTCGCAGTTCTTCGCCCGGCTGCTGGACGATCTCGGGGTGGACCGGCCGGAACTGCGGATGGCGTTGTGCGCGTCGCAACTGGTCGGGATGGGGCTGATCCGGTACGTCGCGCAGTTCCCGCCGATGATGGCCGCGGAGGTGGAGACGCTGGTGACGGCGGTCGCGCCGACGCTGCAGCGCTACCTCACCGGCGACATCGGCTGACTGGCGCGACATCGGCTGACTGGCGCGACAGCGGCACCGTTGCCGACTGTCCGTGAAGGCCCCCTTGCGGGAATCTGATTCCTCAACGGGCCCTTCGCGGAACGAACCGGGTGGCCGGGCCCCGACCAGGTCAGCGCGCGAGAAGCACGAAGACCAGCGCCAGCACGCCCGGCAGCACCTGCACGAAGAGGATCCGCTTGGACGCGGTCGCCGCGCCGAACAGTCCGGCCACGATCACGCAGGCCAAGCCGTACAGCTTCAGCTGGAACCCGGCCGGGTCGGCGGCGATCAGGCCCCAGATCAGCGCCGCGGCGAGGAAACCGTTGTACAGCCCCTGATTCGCGGCGAGCGTCTTGGTCGCGACGGCGAATTCCTCGGTGGTGCCGAACGCCGCGCGTGCCCGCGGCGTCGTCCACAAAGCCATCTCCAGCACCACGATGTACAGATGGATCAGGGCGACGAGCCCGACCAGCACGTTCGCAACCACGGTCATCGAGCGGACTCGCTTTCGTCGGCCAGGAGCAGCCGGTCGTCTGTGTCGAAACAGGTGTGCGAGCCAGTGTGGCAGGCCGGACCGGTTTGATCGACTCGAAGCAGCACGGTGTCGCCGTCGCAGTCGATACGGACCTCGCGCACGTGCTGGACGTGCCCGGAAGTCTCGCCCTTCACCCAGATTTCCTGCCGGCTGCGCGACCAGTAGGTGCCGCGCCGGGTGGTCAGGGTGCGTTCCAGCGCCTCGTCGTTCATCCAGGCCATCATGAGGACGTCGGAGGTCGCGTGATCGACCACGACCGCCGCGATCAGGCCGTCGCCGTTGCGCTTCAGCCGCTCGGCGAGCTGCGGGGCGAGGCTCATCGGACGACCACCCCGCCGGTGCGCAGCGCGTCCTTCACGTCGCCGATGGCCAACTGTCCGAAGTGGAACACGCTGGCCGCGAGCACCGCGTCCGCGCCGGCTTCCACCGCGGGCAGGAAGTGCTCGGTCGCGCCCGCACCGCCGCTGGCGATCACCGGGACCCGGACCGCCTCGCGGACCAGGCCGATGAGTTCGAGGTCGAAGCCGTTCTTGGTGCCGTCCGCGTCCATCGAGTTGAGCAGCACCTCCCCCACGCCCAGCTCCTCACCGCGCGCGGCCCACTCGACCGCGTCGATGCCGGTGCCGCGCCGCCCGCCGTGCGTGGTGACTTCGAAGCCGGACGCCGTCGGCTCGCTGCCTTCAGGCACCCGCCGAGCGTCGACGGACAGCACGACGCACTGCGCCCCGAACCGCCGCGATGCCTCGCGCAGCAGCTCCGGCCGCGCGATCGCGGCGGTGTTGATGCTCACCTTGTCCGCCCCGGTCCGCAGGAGCCGGTTGACGTCGTCAGTGGACCGGACGCCGCCGCCGACGGTCAGCGGGATGAACACCTGCTCCGCGGTGCGGCGGACCACATCGAAGGTGGTTTCGCGGTCGCCGGAGGACGCGGTGACGTCCAAGAAGGTGAGCTCGTCGGCGCCTTCGGCGTCGTACCGCCGCGCCAGCTCCACCGGATCGCCCGCGTCGCGCAGGTCAGCGAAGTTGACACCCTTCACGACCCGGCCCGCGTCGACGTCGAGACAAGGGATCACCCGTACCGCCACAGCCATGCCTGTCAGCCTAGTCGGCGGGCTCGGAACGACGGCGGTCGCCAGTCCCAGCCCATGCGCGTGCCCGGCACTTGTCGCGGACCGGCGTGGTGCGTCCGTGAAGGTGCCCTCGACGGAATCCAGGACTGTGAAGGTGCCCCTCACGGAATCTAAGTCCGGCAAGGCGTCCCTCACGGAGGAGAAGTCCGGCAAGGGCCCCTCACGAAAGGTGACTCAGGGGAACCCGGCTGGAGCGCAGGCGTCCGGCATCGGCGAGAGCCTCAGCCATCGAGGCGAAGGCATCGCCCGCGCTGCGGACCCGGCTCGCGTCGCCGCCGGCGCGCTCCACCAGGCCGACGCCGGCGCGGGTCAGGTCGCGGAAAGAGTCGAGGGTCGCGATCCGGCGGCGGAGGACGCGCTGCCAGGCGTCGTCGTCCATCCGGTAGTAAACGGTGCGCTCGCCCCGCCCCGGCCGTTTGACGACGAGCCCGGCATCGGTCAGCAGCCGCAGGTTGGTGGTCAGCGACGCCCGGCTCGCGCCCACCGCCTCCGCGATCCGCGCCGCGGACTGCTCCGGCGGATCGCACGCCATCAGCCAGCCGAGCACCCGGCAGGCGATCGGCGGCAGGTGGTATTCGCTGGTCAGGAAGTCGGCGACCCGGTCAACCCAGCCGCGCAGCTCGTCGTTCACCGATGCCAGCATAGGCTAGTCGAAACTGAAATTCGAACGAGACGCATCAGAATCGGGCCCTCGCGCGTCTCATGATCGTGACCACCGGTTTCGACGAGTTCGTGGCGGACCGCCTCGACGGGCTCCTCCGCTATGCGACCGTCCTCGCCGACGATCCGCACCTGGCCCAGGACATCGTCCAGGACGTGCTCCTGCGTGCCCAGGAACGCTGGGCGAAGATCGAATCGCCGCCGACCTACGTCCGCCGGATGATCACCAACGAGTACCTGTCCTGGCGCCGCCGGGCGGCCCGCCGGGTGATCCCGTCGAACCATTCGGTGCTCGACTCGCTCGGGCCGCCGACCGCCGATCCCAGCGCCGCCTACGACGAGCGCGACGAAATGCTCGCCCGGCTGGCCGCCTTGCCGCGGAAGCAACGGGCCGCGATCGTGCTCCGGTACTACGAGAACTACACCGACGCCGAGATCGCCGAGTTCCTCCGCTGCGGCGTTTCCACCGTGCGCAGCCAAATCTCGCGCGCGCTCGCCGCTCTGCGCGCCGATGCCCGTCCGTTGCCGACCGCCCTCACCACCGGAGCCGGAGAATGACCCCGTCGAACGAGACCGAGACGTTGCTGCGCGACAGCCTCGAACGGCTCGCCGAGCGGGCCCCCGACGGCAACGAGGTGCTCAACGCGCTCGCCCGCGCCCGGCAGCGGCGGCGCCGTCCCCGGCTGGCACTGGCGGCCGCGGCGGCCGCGGTGGTCGCCGTCGCCGCCGGAGTGCCGCTCGCGGTCACCGCGGTGACGGACTCGACCGCGCAACTCACCCCGGCTGCCGGACAGCCGGTGCTCACCTACGCGCCGGATTGGCTGCCCGGCGGCTTCACCGAGCAGTACCGCTCGGGCGGGCCGGGGATCGCCCCGCAGGTGCGGCAGTGGCAGTCCGGGGCGAGCCGGATCGAGCTGGCTTCGCATTCCACGGCCGATCCGGCGTGGGCGCAGACCGCGCTGCGCATTTCCGCCCTGCCCGACCAGGTCGTGGTGCACGGGAGGGTCGGAATGGTGACCAGCTCGTCCGGCACCGCCGCCACGCTGACCTGGATGCCGGACGACGAACACGTCCTGACCGCGACGGTCGACGGCCTGCCGGACGCGAGGACGGTCGCCGAGCAGGTGGCCGATTCGGTGGCCGCCTCGCCGGTGCGGGTTCGCGGCGAGGCGCGGTTCGGGCCGCTGCCCGCGGGGATGCGCGAGCAGGCGACGACCGTGCGCGGACCGGACTCCGCCAACGCCGAAACGGTGCTCGACGCGAGCGGGCCGACCGGAACGGTGCACGTGACCGTCGCCGGGGCCCCGCCCTCGCTCGGCGGGTCGGCTCCGGTCCGAGTCCGGGCGCTGACCGGGGCGTACGTCCCGGCGTCCGGGCCGGCGGACGCCCTGGTCTCGGTGAAGCTGCCGTCCGGGCGGTGGCTGACCGCGTCCGGACGGGTGCCGAAGGACCAGCTCGTCGCGGTGGCGGAAGGAATCGTCCTCGATTCGGCACCGGATTACGGCTGGCTGGGCGGCAGCTGACCGGTAGCGGCACGGCCGGGTCCGACCTGGGGGAAGCACGTTCGACGCTGTCCAAGGCGGCGCGCGGGATCGGCATCGGCGCGGCGAGCGGCGCCTTGCCCGCTACCGACTACCGTGACGCTATGTCCGAACTGGAACGTCTCGCCGCCGAGAAGTACGTCGTGCTCACCACTTTCCGCCGGGACGGCCGGGCGGTGCCGACGCCGGTGTGGGCGTCGCGCGACGGCGACGAACTGGTGCTGTTCTCCGAACGCACCGCGGGCAAGGTCAAGCGGATCCGCAACAACGGCGACGTCCGGCTGCAGGCGTGCGACCTGCGCGGACGGCGGCTGCACGGTGCCGAGGCGACCGGGACGGCCCGGCTCCTCGACGCCGACGGCAGCGAGCACGCCCGCCGCGTGATCGCCCGCGACTACGGCGTGGTCGGCCGGGTGTCGATGTTCTTCAGCCGGCTGCGCGGCGGGCCGGAGCGGACGATCGGGATCGCGATCAAGGTCGACGGGTGAGCCGGTCCTCACGCTGACCGGGCCGCACGCAGTGCGGCGGCCATCGCGGCCGAGTCGTGGTCCGGCCCGCAGCCCTCGACCAGGATCGTGTCGCTCACGAGGAAATCCGTCCGCAGCGGCAGGATCTTGCGGTAGGCGGGCGATTCGTACCACGCCTGCGCGGCGGCGAAGTCCGGGAACTCCAGCACGACGGTCGCGCCGGGCCAGGCGCCCTCGACCACCCGGGTGCGGCCGCCGTGCACGAGAAACCGGCCCTCGAACGGGTCCATCGTCGCCTGGATCAGCTCCAGGTACTGATAGACCTCGTCGGCGACGAGGCCGGGCTGGCGCAGCTGGGCGATGGCGTACGCGGTCATTTCTGGCTCCTTCGACCGGATTTCCTTGTCTGCCAAGGATCCTGCCGTCGCCGCTGCATGCCGTCGATTACCTGGCGGGTAATGCGTACCGCTCAGTCGGTTCGTGGCCGATCCGGGCGAGTTCGGCGCGGACCGTTCCGGCTCCACCACCTGGACCATCGCCCCCAGCCGGCCAGCTGTCTGACGATCGACCGGGCCGCGCGGACGACAGTTCCGGCCCGCCGGACGCCTCCGAGCCGGCCGCGGGGAGCGGCGGTGCTCGCCGCGGCGAGGGCGAAATGCTTGGCGGGCACGGAATCTGGCCCGCGTCGAGGAGCTCCGGCGGGCCGGGCGGACGCAGCCGGCCAGGGAAGCGGCGGTGCCGGCCTGAAACGCGAAATGCGGTGCCAGTCGGCCCGGCACCGCATTTCGGAAGCGTTGGTCAGCGAACCGCCGCGAGCGCTTCGGGCAGCGTGAACGCGCCCGCGTACAGCGCCTTGCCCACGATCGAGCCTTCGACGCCGTCGCCGGACAGCGCCGCCAGCGCGCGCAGGTCGTCCACACTGGACACTCCGCCGGAGGCGATCACCGGCGCGTCGGTGCGGGCGGTGACCTCGCGCAGCAGCTCCAGGTTCGGGCCGCGCAGGGTGCCGTCCTTGCTCACGTCGGTGACCACGTAGCGGCTCGCCCCGTCGCGGTCGAGCCGTTCGAGGACGTCCCAGAGGTCGCCGCCGTCGGACGTCCAGCCGCGCGCGGACAGCCGGTGCCCGGCCTCGGTGATCCGCACGTCGAGACCGATCGCGACCCGGTCGCCGTACTCGGAGACGACCTTGGCCGTCCAGTCCGGGTCTTCGAGCGCCGCGGTGCCCAGGTTGACCCGGCGGGCCCCGGTGGCGAGCGCCGCCTCGAGCGAGGCGTCGTCACGGATGCCGCCGGAGAGCTCCACCTGCACGTCGAGCCGCTTGACGACATCGGCGAGCAGTTCGCGGTTGCTGCCCTTGCCGAACGCCGCGTCGAGGTCCACCAGATGGATCCACTCGGCGCCGTCGCGCTGCCACTGCAGCGCCGCTTCGAGCGGGCTGCCGTAGGACGTCTCGGTGCCCGCCTCGCCCTGGACGAGTCGGACTGCCTGGCCGTCGGCCACATCAACTGCGGGAAGGAGCGTGAAAGTCACGCGCACAGACTAGAGGCGCGGGGCAGCGGCACCGTCCGGGGGATGCTGGTCAGCCACGGACGAGGTCCACCGGGACACCCGCGTCGACGTCCGCCCAGGCGCGATCGGCGATGACTGCACGTCCCTCGGGCACGCTGTCAGCGGCCCGAGGCAAGCTCGGTCGCCCAGGGAAAGGCCGCTGCCGTGCCGGAACCTAGCCGAGCGTGGCGAGCCAGTTACGGAGCAGGTGCGCACCCGCGTCGCCGGACTTCTCCGGGTGGAACTGGGTCGCCCACAGCGGACCGTTCTCCACCGCCGCGACGAAGTCCTCGCCGTGGTTCGCCCAGGTGACCTTCGGCTGCTGGCCGGCCAGGCCGGAGTCCAGTTCCCAGACGCGGGCCGCGTACGAGTGCACGAAGTAGAACCGCTCGTCCGGGTCGATGCCGGAGAACAACTGCGAATCGGCCGGGGCGCGGACGGTGTTCCAGCCCATGTGCGGCAGCACGCCGGCGTGCAGGCGCTCGACCGTGCCCGGCCATTCGCCGGTGCCCTCGGTCTCCTCGCCGTGCTCGACGCCGCGGCTGAACAGGATCTGCATCCCGACGCAGATGCCCAGCACCGGGCGGCCGCCGGCGAGCCGTTTGCCGATGATGCGGTGCCCGTGCACGTCCAGCAGCCCGCGCATGCACGCGGAGAACGCACCGACGCCGGGCACCACCAAGCCGTCGGCTTCGAGCGCGGCATGCGGATCCGCGGTGACCTCCACCTCGGCGCCCGCGCGCGCGACGGCGCGTTCGGCGGAGCGGAGGTTGCCGGAACCGTAATCGAGAATCACCACACGAGACACAGGACGAGCCTAGTCCCCACGAGATTTCCCGGCTGACCCCGTTTCGCCGCGGGCCGATCTGGGTATCCCCCTATCCGCCTGAGGCGCCGCCGGCGCCCCCGGACCCGGAAAGAGGACGAAATGTCCGAGTCCGACCTGCTTAACCGGATGCTGCAAGCCTGGCGGGACGACATCGAAAGCGTGCCGTTTCCGCAGTTCAGGGAGCTGGCCATCCCCCAGCAGACCACCCGCGCGGAGATCGATCGCACGCGCCGGCGCGTCGCGCCCGTGCCGCACGCCCCGCGACACACCGACCGCGGCTGGTGACCACGGCCGGTTGCCCATTGCCCGGCAGTCGGCTCAGCTGGTGAAGAATTCCTTGAGGGACAACGCGATCGAGCCGCTGTCCAGCCCGTGCGCGAGGTCGTGGTCGGCGAGCGTGCCATAGATCCGGACCTCGGTGTCGCGCCGGGTGCCGATGCTCAGCAGCCGGTGCGGCCGGTCCGCGAGCGCGTCCGACACCTGGTGCGCGGACGTGCCCCGCAGGTACGGCTCGACCAACGCCACCTCGGCCGTTTCCCCCACGGCGGCACGCAGCCCTTCGGCGTCGAACGGCCGGACAGTCGAGGTGTAGAGAACCGACACGTCCATCCCCTCGGTCGCCTCGAGTACCCGGTCGAGCGTCGGCCCGACCGCGATCACCGCGCCGCGAGTTCCCCGTCGGATCCGCTGAAGCCCGATGCCCAAGTGCGGGGCGGAGTTCTGCTGCGCGGAGAGCCGCAGGTACGTGCGGCTGTCGCCGGGAACCGAGTCGAGCAGCAGCCGGCGGGCCTCGTCCGGATGCCCCGGCACGTGCACGAACCAGTCCGGCAGCGTGTCGATCAACGCGACGTCGCCGGGCGCCTGGTGGGTGCGGCCCTCCATCGGCATGTCGTAGGACGCGCCGTAAGACACCAGCACCGCGCCGAGTTCCTGATGGCTGAGGTCCAGCTTGATCTGTTCGAAGGCGCGCTCGACCAGGAACGCGTTGAAGGTGTGCACGATCGGCCGCAGCCCGGCGAGCGCGAGCCCGGCGGCGGTGCTGACCAGCAGTTGTTCGCGGATTCCGACGTTGATCACCCGGTCCGGGTGCCGCCGGGCGGCGCCGGCCAGCTGGGCGGCCGAGATGTCGGCGAGGACGATCGCCACGTCCGGATCGGCGTGGACGATCTCCTCGGCGGTGGCCAGGAAGGTTTCTCGCATGTTCGGCATCAGTGCGCGCCTTTCGGTTCCACGACGGCGACGACCGCGAGCGGCTGTCCCGGATGCGTACTGGTGAACGCTTCGTACAGGGCTTCGTGATCTCGGCCGGACACCGTGCGCGCGGCCCAGCCTTCGGTTTCGAACCGGCGCGCGATGCCGCCCGGCCAGCCATGCGTCGAGGACTGGTTGTCCACGACGACAGCGGTGAGCCGATCGAGCCCGAGGCGCGCGGCGACCGCGATCGCCTCGCTGTTGGAGCCCTCGTCCAGTTCGGCGTCGCCGACCAGCGTCACGACGCGCGAGCGGAACCGGCGGGCCCGCAGGCCGAGCGCGGTCCCGATCGCGATCGGGAGACCATGGCCGAGCGAGCCGCTGGAAATCTCCACGCCGGGCACCCGGATCCGGTCCGGGTGGTGGCCGAGCCGCGAGCGCGCGGAGCTCCAGTCGGCGAGCTCGTCCTCGCTCAGCCAGCCTTTCGCCGCGAGGATCGCGTAGTACGCCATCGGGCCGTGCCCTTTGGACAGCAGGAACCGGTCGCGAGCCGGATCCCGCGCGGTCGCCGGGCTGGTCCGCAGGACCCGGTCGAAAAGCACCCACAGGACGTCCACAGTGGACTCCGCAGCGGCGCTGTGCTTGTCGTCCCCGGTCATCAGCGAGATCAGCCGGGGCAGGTCGGCGTAGCCGGGCACGTTCGTCGTCATGGTCATGAGTGTCACGATGCAACCTCGACCAAGCTGAAGGTCAAGCGCTAACCTGAAGCAATGACGAGGTTGGCGGACAAGCTGAGCATCGGACAGGTCGCGGAACGCAGCGGAGTGCCGCACACCGCGCTGCGGTTTTACGAGGACCGCGGCCTGATCACGTCCGAACGCTCCGCGGGCAACCAGCGCCGCTACGCGCGTTCGGTGCTGCGCCGGATCGCGTTCATCCGGGCGGCGCAGCGAGTCGGGCTGTCACTGGAGGACATCAGCGCGGCGCTGGAGACCCTGCCCGCCGACCACGCTCCGACGAAAGCGGATTGGGCACGGCTGTCCCGCGAATGGCAGACCGAACTGGACGCCCGGATCGACGCCTTGCAACGCCTCCGGGACCGCCTGACCGGCTGCGTCGGCTGCGGCTGCCTGTCTCTGCGCAGCTGCGGCTTGTACAACGCCGACGACGAACTGGCCCGGTTCGGCCCCGGCGCGGGCAAACTGCGGCCGGTCGCCGAGGGCGGCATCTGAATTCCGTTGCGCCGCGGGGGTCGACGTGGGTTACTGGACGCGGATGAACGAGAAACACCGAACCCGGGTCTCCAAGCGGCTTTCCCGCCACCTGCGCCACGACCCCGCCGGCCTCGGCCTGACCCTCGCCCCGGGCGGCTGGGTCCCGGTCGCCGACTTGCTGGCCGCCCTGACCCGGAACCGGATGCCGGTGAGCCGGGCGGAATTGGACGAGGTCGTCGCGCTGTGCGCGAAACAGCGGTTCTCTTTCGACGAGACCGGGACTCTGATCCGCGCCAACCAGGGCCACAGCGCGGCGGTGGATTTGGAACTCCCCGACGCGAGCCCGCCGGAAATCCTCTACCACGGCACCGCGACCAGGTTCCTGCCCGCGATCTGGTCGGAAGGCCTCCGCCCGATGAAACGCCATGCGGTGCATTTGTCGCCGTCCCGGGAAACCGCGGTGAAAGTCGGCACACGACACGGGAAACCGGTGGTGCTGACCGTCGCGGCAGCGGAAATGGCCGAGCAGGGGTACGTGTTCCAGGTGAGCGACAACGGGGTATGGCTCACCGCGGCAGTGCCCGCGGAATTTCTTGCGACGGAGTTCCCGGCGACGGAGTTCCGGGCAGCAGAGTTCGGCACGGCGGGGTTCGGTACGGCAGAGTTCGGTACGGCAGAGTTCGGTACGGCAGAGTTCGGTAGGGCAGGGTTCGGTACGGTGGGGTTGGGTGCGGCGCAGTTCCGGGATGGGGAGGAATAGCGGCCGTATAATGGCGGCGGAGTCCAGCTGGGCGAGGAGACGACGATGCCCGAGTACACGATCGTGCAATGCAGCCAGGGGCATTACTTCTCGACCATCTGGATCCCTTTTGTGTCACTGAAGGCGATTCGACTGGGTGACCGCCGAGTCCAGAAATGCCCGGTGTGCCGCCGCTTCCGCGGCGTCGTCCAGGTCCCGCCGGAACAGCTCAGCCCCGAGGAACTGCGCGAAGCACGCGAGTTGAAAGACTCCCGCCTGCCCTGACCCCCGCCGCGTTCCACCGCCGCAGAACGTTTCCGGCCCGCCATCGCCGCACGCATTCGCCCCGCCGCTGCCGAACGCTCCCCGCACGCTTTCCGCCCCGCCGCTGCCGCACACTCCCCGCCCCGCCACCGCCGAATTCTCCCGCCCCGACACTGCCGAACGTCCGTCAAGGGCCCCTTACCGGACGTAGATTCCCTCAAAGGGCCCTTCACAACGGCCACACCGAGCCGCAGCCGAGGCGAAGGCGCATGCGAAGCCCGCAGCTAACGCGAAGCCGAATCCGACAGCGAAGACTCCGGCTGACGCGAAGCCGAAGCCGCAGCCCTCAGCAAACCCGGCGCCGAGGCCGCCCCAGCAACCGGCGGCCCACCCCGACCAGCTCTTGCCGCAACGTTTCGTCGTCCACCTCGGCCAGGTCCGGCGCCCCGCCCACCATGGCGATCCCGGTGAACGCCACCATCGCCGCGACCCGGTCTGTCACGCTCGGCTCCGGTCCGGCCACGATCGTGATCAGCGCTTGTTTGAAGCCCTCTACGCCATGCGCGCTTTTCGCCAGCGCGGCGTCGATGCCCGGGTCGCTGGAGAACAGTGCCACCAGCACCCGGTGCCGCACCACCAGTTCGACGAACCCCTCCAGCAGATGATCGACCCTGGCCCCCAGCCGCCGATGCTTCGCCGCTTCGACGACCAGCTCGTCCAGTTCGCGGATTCCGGGTGCCGCGACCGCCTCGGTGATCTCCGCCTTCGTCCTGAAGTGGTAGTACACCGCTGCTTTGGTGACGCCCAGCTCGTCCGCGATCATCTGCAGCGACGTGCCTTCCACGCCGTGCTCCGCGAACAACTTCAACGCGGTCGCGAGCAGCCTGGTGCGAGTGTCCGCGACCGGTCCGGCGGTCGTCATCGCGCCCTCCTCGTCAAGCGGAGTGCGCGGCTCCGCGGCACACGAGCATACCTGCCGTCCGGCTAGCGGGACACTTGCCGTGCGGCTAGTCACATCCTAGCCGATCGGCTTGGCGGCTCCTTGCCGATCGGCTAGCTTCGAAGGTGCGGACCCTCAGGTGAAGAGCCCATTCCGGGCGAAACGGAGACGACTCGTGGCATCCTTCCTGTATCGGCTCGGCAGGCTGTCGTTCCGCCGCCGAGCTCTTGTCGCGGCGGTGTGGGCGGCGGTTCTGATGGCGCTGGGCGCGGGCGCGCTCACGCTGTCCGGCTCGCTGTCCGATTCGGTGACCATCCCGGGCACCGAATCGCAGCAGGCGATCGACCGGCTGGCCGAGCACTTCCCGCAGGCGTCCGCGGGCGGCGGCACCGCGCGCGTCGTGATCGCCGCGCCCAACGGGCAGAAGGTCACCGACCCGGCCGGGCAGGCAGCCGTCGAATCGGTGGTGCAGAAGCTCAGGTCCGCGCCGAAGGTGGCCTCGGTCGTCGACCCGTTCCAGGCGAAGTCGCTCTCGCCGGACGGCCGGGTCGCGCTCGCGCAGGTGAGCTACCAGGTCAAGGGCTTCGAGCTCGCCGACGCCGACCGGCAGGCGCTGCTCGCCAGCGGAGACCGCGCGAAGCAGATGGGTTTCCAGGTCGAATACGGCGGCGACGCCGCACAGGGCGTCCCGGCAACCGGGGCTACCGAAGGGCTCGGCGTCGCGGTGGCCGCGGTGGTCCTGATCATCACCTTCGGCTCGCTACTGGCCGCGGGCATTCCGCTGCTCACCGCGCTGGTCGGGGTCGGCGTCGGGATGGCGGGCATCCTGCTCGCCTCCGGTTCGATGGAACTGAACTCGAACACTCCGGTGCTGGCGCTGATGATCGGCCTCGCGGTCGGGATCGACTACGCGCTCTTCATCGTTTCCCGCTACCGGCACGAGCTGGCCGAAGGCCGGGAACCGGAAGAAGCTGTCGGCCGGGCGATCGGCACCGCCGGGTCCGCCGTCGTGTTCGCGGGGCTGACCGTGATCATCGCGCTCGCCGGGCTCACCGTCATCGGGATCCCGTTCCTGGGCCAGATGGGCGTCGCCGCCGCCGTGACGGTCGCGATCGCGGTGCTCATCGCGTTGACGCTGCTGCCCGCCGTGCTCGGGTTCGCCGGCGCGCGCGTCGCCAAGAACCGGATCCGGGTCCGCCGTCGCACGAGTGGTCCGTCGCACGGCGAGCGCTGGGCGCGATTCGTCGCACGGCACCGGGTTCCGGTGCTGCTGACGGCACTCGTCGGGCTGGCCGTGGTCGCCGTGCCGGCACTGAGCATGCAGCTCGGCCTGCCCAACGACAGCACCGCCGCGCCGGATTCCACCCAGCGCAAGGCGTACGACCTGGTCAGCAAGAGCTTCGGCGAAGGCGCGAACGGGCCGCTGCTGATCGTCGTCGACACCGGACCGGACAAGAACCCGGCGGCGATCAAGCAGGCCGCGTCCGACATCAGCAAACTGCCGGACGTCGCCGCGGTGACGCCGCCGATGGCCAATCCGTCCGGCGACACCGCGCTGCTCACCGTGATCCCGAAGAGCGGCCCGAGCAGCACCCAGACCGAGAACTTGGTCTCGGCGATCCGCGCGACGTCCGCCCCGCTGCAGGAAGCTACCGGCGGCAGCCTCGCGGTGACCGGCCAGACCGCGGCCAACATCGACGTGTCGCAGAAGCTGTCCGACGCGATGCTGCCCTACCTCGCACTGATCGTCGGACTCGCGTTCGTGCTGCTGATGCTGGTGTTCCGCTCGGTCGTGGTGCCGCTGAAGGCGACGCTCGGCTTCCTCGGCTCCGTGGTCGCGACGTTCGGCGCGGTGGTCGCGGTGTTCCAGTGGGGCTGGCTGACCGGCCCGCTCGGCGTCGCCTCGACCGGCCCGATCATGAGCATGCTGCCGATCCTGCTGATCGGCGTGCTGTTCGGCCTCGCGATGGACTACCAGGTGTTCCTGGTGACCCGGATGCGCGAGGAGCACGTGCACGGCGCCGACCCGCAGGAGGCGATGGTGACCGGTTTCCGGCACGGCTCGCGGGTGGTCGTGGCGGCCGCGCTGATCATGATCTCGGTGTTCGCCGGGTTCGTGCTGGCCGAGTCGACGCTGATCCAGTCGATCGGGTTCGCGCTGGCGTTCGGCGTGCTGGTGGACGCGTTCGTGATCCGGATGACCATCGTGCCCGCGGTGATGTCGCTGCTCGGCCGCGGCGCGTGGTGGCTGCCGAAGTGGCTGGACCGGATCCTGCCGAACGTCGACGTCGAGGGCGAGGGCCTGGTGCGGGAGCTGTCCGCGCCGGAAGACGACGGGCGGCAACTGACCCGGGTCTGACGGTTTTTGTCGGTGTCCGCTCGTATCCTTCGGCCGTGCTGATCGAGGAAACAATACGGACCTGGGTGGCCGGGTGGGCGCTTTCGCGCGACACCCCGCCACCGGTCGAAAAGCCGTGGGGGCTGCACATCGAAGTGCCCGGCAACGCTTCGGAAGCAGGGCGGCACGTCCTCCCCCGCGCCGAGGAGTCACTGGTCCGCGCCGCCGCCGAAGCGACGCGGACGCCTCGCACGTGGCTGAAGACGACCGCCGAGCCGCAGACCATCGAACCGTGGCTGACCGACGGCTGGGCGGTCGCCTGGGAAGACACCGGGCACATCATGGCGACGGACTTGCAGGCCGCGAACCCGGTCCTCGCGGACGGGTACACCGCGTCGGTGCGGCGGCGCGGAGCCGTCACGTTCGTCCGGGTGCAGGACTCGGCAGGCGAACAGGCGGCCAAGGGGCAGATGGCAGCGGTCGGCGAGGCCGTGGTGGTGGACCGGGTGGTCACCGAAAGCGCGCATCAACGGCGCGGGCTCGGCGGGTTCGTGATGCGCACGCTGGCGAACCACGCGCTCGACGACGGTGCGGTGCTCGGCGTGCTCGGCGCGACGGACCAGGGGCGCGCGCTGTACGAGACGTTGGGGTGGAAGAAGCACGCCACCCTGGCGGAGGCGGTCTATCGGCGTTAGCGGCCGACGGTTTCGGCGGTCAGTCTGGCCGGCTGCTCGCATTAGCCGCTGGCGGTTTCGGCGGTCAGTCTGGCCGGCTGCTCGCATTAGCCGCTGGCGGTTTCGGCGGTCAGTCTGGCCGGCTGCTCGCGTTAGCCGCTGGCGGTTTCGGCGGTCAGTCTGGCCGGCTGCTCGCGATCGCGGCCGGTTGGGCTGACCGCGAGCCGGGCTCGGCTGCCCGCCGACCGGTCAGCTGACCAGCCAGGCCACCGCGCCGCCGACCGCCAGTACCGCGGCGATACCCAGCACGACGGCGAAGGCCTTCGCCGTCTTCCACAGCGAGTAGACCCCGCCGATCAGGAAGCCGCCGAGGGCCAGCAGCAGGACCGCGATCCACTCTTTGCTCACAGGGGTTAGCGTGCCACATGGCTTTCACCGTGACGGTACTGGGCAGCGCGACGCCGTACCCCCGCCCGAACGCGCCCTGCTCGGGGTATCTCGTGCGCGACGAGGAAGCTTCAATCTGGCTCGACGCCGGGCCGGGCACCCTTGCCGCGCTGCAGGAATACCTCTCGCCAGCCGATCTGGACGCGATCTGGATCTCGCACCTGCACGCGGACCACGTCGCGGACCTGCTGCCGGCCGTGTACGCGCTGCTCTTCGCGGATCTGCGGCTGCGCCGCCCGATCCCGCTGTACGGCCCGCCTGGGACGGCGGCGCGAATCTCGGCGTTCTTGAGCAACACCGGACGAGCGCCGATCGAGGAAGTGTTCGCGGTGCGGGAATTGCACGACGGGCACTCGGCACGAGTCGGCGGGCTGACGCTGGATTCGGTCGCGGTGTCGCACGGATTCCCGGCTTTCGGGGTGCGGATCACCGACGGCGAACGGACTTTCGCCTATTCCGGAGACACCGGGCCGTGCGAAGCGCTCGCGTCCTTGGCCGACGGGGCGGACCTGTTCTTGTGCGAGGCGGACGGCATCGACCCGTCGGCGGAGCATCTGACTCCCACCGAAGCTGGGCGCGCCGCCACCGGAGCGGGACGCCTGGTGTTGACGCACGTCGGGCACACGGTGACTGTGCGCGAAGCGGTTCGGCTTGCGGCGGAACACTTTTCCGGGCCGGTGGCGTACGCGGCACCGCGCACGGTCTTCCGGGTCTGAGGGGTGCCGCGGGCCTGCCAACGGCACCCCTCCCCGGTGGTTAGAGCACGCCCTTGGTCGACGGAATCCCGCCCGCCCGAGGGTCCGGTTCGGTCGCCGCCCGCAGCGCCCGCGCGACCGCCTTGTACTCGGCCTCGGCGATGTGGTGCGGGTCGCGGCCGTGGATCACTCGCACGTGCAGCGCGATCTGCGCGTGAAACGCCAGCGAGTCGAACACGTGCCGGGTCAGGACGAACGGATAGTTGTTGCCGATGGTGAACGTGTTGTACTCCTCCGGCTCGCCCACGTGCACGCAGTACGGCCGGCCGGAGACGTCGATCGCGGCGTGCGCGAGCGTTTCGTCCATCGGGATCCAGGCGTCGCCGAAGCGGCGGATGCCGCTCTTGTCGCCCAGTGCCTGGCGCAGCGCCTGGCCCAGCACGATCGCGGTGTCCTCGACGGTGTGGTGCGCGTCGATGTGCACGTCGCCGGTCGCTTCGACCTTCAGGTCCAGCGAGCCGTGCACGCCGAACGCGGTGAGCATGTGGTCGTAGAACGGCACGCCGGTGGCGATGTCCACCTGTCCGGTCCCGTCGAGGTCCAGCTGGACCAGGATGGACGACTCCTTGGTGGTGCGCTCGACTTTGCCGACGCGGCTCATCGCTTGACTTCCTTACTCGCTTCCAGGAAAGCGTCGTTCTCTTCCGGCGTCCCGATGGTCACCCGCAGGTGGCCTTCGATGCCCACGTCCCGAATCAGCACGCCGTGGTCCAAATAGGACTGCCAGCTGGCCGGGGCGTCGCTGAACTGTCCGAAGAGGACGAAGTTCGCGTCGCTCGGGACCGGGATGAATCCCAAGCCCAGCAAGGCTTCCACCACGCGGTCGCGCTCGGCGGAGAGCCGCTGCACCGACGCGAGGGTGGCGTCGGCGTGCCGGAGAGCGGCGCGGGCGGCCGCCTGGGTGACCTTGGAAAGGTGATACGGCAGCCGGACCAGCTGCAGCGCGTCCACGACGGCGGGCGCGGCGGCGAGGTAGCCCAGCCGTCCGCCGGCGAAGGCGAACGCCTTGCTCATCGTGCGCGACACGATGAGCTTCGCCGGGTACTCCGCGATCAGCTCGATCGCGCTGGCCTGCGACGAGAACTCCGCGTACGCCTCGTCCACGACGACGATCCCCGGCGCCGCGTCGAGTACGCCGCGCAGTTGCTCCAGCGGGATGGAACCGCCGGTCGGGTTGTTCGGGCTGGTCACGAACACGATGTCCGGCTGGCGCTCCGCGACCGCCTTGGCGGCCTGCTCCGTGTCGAGCGAGAAGTCCGCGCGGCGCGGCACCGGCAGCCAGTCGGTGCGCGTGCCGGTGGCGATGATCGGGTGCATCGAATACGACGGCTCGAAGCCCAGCGCGGTACGGCCGGGGCCGCCGAACGCCTGCAGGATCTGCTGCAGGATCTCGTTCGACCCGTTCGCCGCCCACACGTTGGCCTCGGACAGCACCACGCGCGTGGACACCGTCAGGTAGTCGGCCAGGTCGGTGCGCAGCGCGATCGCGTCGCGGTCCGGGTAGCGGTGCAGCGACGCCGCTTCGGCGCGGACCGCCTCGGCGACGTCGGCGACTAGCTCCGGCGGCGGCGGATACGGGTTTTCGTTGGTGTTGAGCCGGATCGGCACGTCCAGCTGCGGCGCGCCGTACGGGGTGCGGCCGCGCAGGTCCTCGCGCAGCGGGAGATCGGCGAGGGTGACCTCGCCGCCGGGGATGGCGTCGCTCATCGGCCGTCTCCTTCGAAACGTGCGGTGACGGCTTGGCCGTGCGCGGGCAGGTCTTCGGCGTTCGCGAGCGCGACGACGCGCGGGGCGATCTCGCGCAGCGCCTCCTCGGAGTAGTCCACGACGTGGATCCCCTTCAGGAAGCTCTGCACGGACAGCCCCGACGAGTGCCGCGCGAATCCGCCGGTGGGCAGCACGTGGTTCGAGCCCGCGCAGTAGTCGCCGAGCGAAACCGGGGCGTACGCGCCGACGAACACCGCGCCGGCGTTGCGCACCCGCGCGGCGACCTCGCGCGCGTTCGCGGTCTGGATTTCCAGGTGCTCGGCGGCATACGCGTCCACCACGCGCAGTCCGTCCTCCACAGTGGACACCAAGATGACGCCGGACTGCTTGCCGCCCAGCGCCTCGCCGACCCGCTCGGAGTGCTTCGTCCCGGCGACCCGGGTTGCCAGTTCCGACTCGACCGCGTCGGCCAGTTCCTCCGACGTGGTGACCAGGACGCTCGCCGCCAGCGGGTCGTGCTCGGCCTGGCTGATCAGGTCGGCCGCGACGTGCACCGGGTCGGCGGTCTCGTCGGCCAGGATCGCGATCTCGGTCGGGCCCGCCTCGGAGTCGATGCCGATCACGCCGCGGACGAGCCGCTTGGCCGCGGTGAGGAAGATGTTGCCGGGCCCGGTCACGATGTCCACCGGAGCCAGCTCCGCGCCGTCGGTGTCGACGCCGCCGTAGGCGACCAGGGCGACCGCCTGCGCACCGCCGACCGCCCACACCTCGTCCACGCCCAGCAACGCGGCCGCGGCCAGGATCGTCGGGTGCGGCCGCCCGCCGAACGCGGCCTGCGGCGGCGAGCAGACGACCAGCGAACGCACGCCGGCCAGCTGCGCCGGGACCACGTTCATCACGACCGTCGACGGGTACACCGCCAGGCCGCCCGGCGCGTACAGGCCGACGCGGTCGACCGGCACCCAGCGTTCGGTGACCGTGCCGCCGGGCACGACCTGGGTAGTGACGTCTTGGCGGCGCTGGTCCGCGTGCACCTTCCGGGCGCGCTTGATGGACTCCTCCAGTGCGGCGCGGACCTGCGGATCCAGCTCGGCCAGCGCCTTGGCCAGTTCCTCGACCGGCACCCGCACCGTCTCCGGGCGCACCTTGTCGAACTGCTCGGTGTACTCGAGGACCGCTTCGACCCCGCGCTCGCGCACCGCCTCGACCACCGGACGGACCCGATGCAGTGCCGCGTCCACGTCGTACTCGGCGCGCGGAAGCGCGGCACGGAGCTCGGCAGCGGAGGGGACCTGCCCACGCAGGTCGGTGCGGTTCAGCATGGGTCCAGGGTACGAGGTGGCCCGGGCGCGCCCGGCAGGGATACTCGGTGGCGACCCGCTGTACCCGGACCAGGGAGGCGTTCGTGCCCCGGATCGCGTTGTGCCAGCTCAACTCGGGCGACGACCCGGAAGAGAACGTGAAAGCCGTTCACACCGGAGCGGCCGCCGCGGCGGAGGCCGGAGCGCGCGTGGTGGTCTTCCCGGAAGCGACGATGGCCCGGTTCGGCCGGCCGCTCGGTCCGGTGGCGGAGCCGCTGGACGGCCCGTGGGCGTCCGGGGTCGCCTCGGTGGCGGCCGAGCACGACGTACTGGTGATCGCCGGGATGTTCACGCCCGCGGACGACGGGCGAGTGCGCAACACGCTGCTGATCACGGGGCTGGGACAGCACCTCGGGTACGACAAAATCCACTTGTACGACGCGTTCGGGTTCGCGGAGTCGGACACCGTCGCGCCGGGCTCCTCGCCGGTGACGTTCACCGCGGACGGCGTGGTTTTCGGCGTGGCGACCTGCTACGACCTGCGGTTCCCGGAACTGTTCCGGCGGCTGGCGGACGACGGAGCGGATGTAGTGGCGGTGCCCGCGTCGTGGGGTGCCGGGCCGGGGAAGCGAGAGCAGTGGGAGGTGCTGGTCCGGGCTCGCGCACTGGACTCGGGCTGCTGGGTCGCGGCCTGCGGACAGGCGGACCCGGCGGCGACCGGGACGGAGGTCAACCCGAAGGCGCCTACCGGGGTGGGGTACTCGCTGGTGGCGGACGGGTTCGGGCGGATCGCCGGGCAGGCCGGGGCCGGGGCGGAGATGGTGGTGGTGGACGTGGATCCGGAGGTCGCCGGGAAGGCCCGGGTCGCCACCGGGACGTTGGCGAACCGGCGGTTGTGAGCCGGTTCCGGCGGTCGCAGGCCGAGTCCGGCGGTTGTGAGCCGGTTCCGGCGGTCGCAGGCCGAGTCCGGCGGTGTGAGCCGGTTCCGGCGGTCGCAGGCCGAGTCCGGCGGTCGCAGGCCGAGTCCGGCGGTCGCAGGCCGAGTCCGGCGGTTGTGAGCCGGTTCCGGCGGTCGTGAGCCGAGTCCGGCGGTTGTGAGCCGGTTCCGGCGGTTGTGAGCCGAGTCCGGCGAATTCGACGGCGGCATTGGTGCTTCGCCCGAACGCCCGCGTTCGCCTTGCGTTCACCGCGACCGGGCGGCGTGCCACGTTCGCCGCGCTTTCGGTGTCCGTGAGGGGCCCCTTGAGGGAATCTAAGTCCGGCAAGGGGCCCTTCACGGACACTCAAACCGGCGCGCCCAGGCCAGCCGAGGTGAGCCAAGCCGAACCGCAGTAAGCCCGGCGGCGGCAAACCCAGCCCAGCAAGCCGAGCGCGCAATCCAGCCCAGCCCAGCAAGCCGAGCGCGCAATCCAGCCCAGCCCAGCAAGCCGAGCGAGCAAACCCGGCCCAGCCCAGCCGTGCCGCAGCCCGGCAAGCGCCTCGGGCGTATCCAATCGCACCCCACGCGGCGGGCCGGGTCGTGAAGGGAACATTCACGGACTCTGAGTCCCTCGTTGTTCCCTTCACGACCCGGCCAACCGCCGAGCGCACCCCCGCAGCGACGGAAAGCTCAGCGCAGCAAGCCTTCCCGGATCGCCACCCGGACGAAGCCCGCCCGCCGCCGCTCCCCGGTCTTGTCCCGGATCCGGTCCAGGTACGACCGCACCGTCCGCACGCTGATGTCGAGGATCTCCGCGACGTCCACGTCGCGCTCCCCCGCGGCGACCAGCCGGAGCACCTGCTTCTCCCGTTCCGACAGCACGATCTTCGGTCCGGCGTGCCGTTCGTCGCTGTCCTGGATGATCATCCCGGCCAGCGTCGGCGACACGTACGCGTTGTCCTCGGCGATGGTCCGGATCGCGCGCAGCAGCTCGTCGCCGTCGACGTCCTTCGACAGGAACCCCTTGGCGCCGGCCTGCATCGCGCCCAGCACCTCGGGCTGTTCCGCGTGCGCGGACACCACGAGCACCTTGTGCCCCATCTGTCCCACCTCCAGCACCGCTGCCGCGTCCTGGACACCGCGCAGCTTCAGGTCCAGCACGATCACGCTGCCGGGTGGCTGGTCCTGCACCGCGAAGCGAGCGACCGAGTCGGCGACCGCGCCGAGTTCGATGTCCGGGGCCTCGTTCAGGACCCGGGCGACCGCGTCCCGGTAGAGCGGGTGGTCCTCGATCACCCCGACCTGGATGGGGCCGGTCCGGCGCCGCCCTTCGTCGGTCTTCACGTCAGTGTTTCCTTCCCCACCAGGCCGCGGCGGATGGCTTCCTTCACCAGGCCCGGCCGCCGCCGTTCGCCGGTCTTGTCGCGGATCCGGTCGAGGTAGCCGCGCACCGTGCGGACGCCGATGTCGAGGATCCGGGCGATGTCGACGTCTCGTTCACCCGCCGCGACCAGGCGCAGCACCTGTTCCTCGCGCGGCGAAAGCTCCATCTCCGGGCGGGTCACCGGGCGGTCGGTGTTGTCCTTGATGATCATCCCGGCGACCACCGCGGACACGTACGCGCCGCCGCCCGCGACCGCGCGGATCGCGATCAGCAGTTCGTCGACGTCCACGTCTTTCGACAGGAATCCCTTGGCTCCGGCGGCGATCGCGGCCAGCACGGTCTCCGGTTCCGCTTGCGCGGACACCACCAGCACGTGGTGGCCCAGCTCGGCCACTTCCAGGACCGCGGCCGCGCCGGCGACGCCGGGCAGGCCCAGGTCCAGCAAGACGACGCTGCCGTTCGGCTGGCGCGCGACGTGGAACCGGGCGACCGAGTCGACCACCGCGCCGAGGTCGATGTCCGGGGCCTCGGCGAGGACTCGCGCCACCGAGCGGCGGTAGAGCGGATGGTCCTCGATCACGGCCACCCGGATGCCGGCCGGCGGTTCGCCCTGCCGCACAACGGATCGCGCACCGAGAAGCTCCGCCCCGGCAGCGACCCGACCGGCGGGATCCGGCCCGGCGGACAAGCCCGGCACAGGACCAGCGGTGGCCAGCACCGTCTCGGCATCCGGTTCCGTCCCGGCCGCGCTGACGACATCCCCCACGTTCGACTCCGCCCCTCCCGGCTGCTCCGATTCCGCTTCGCCGGGTCTTTCCGCTGTCGTGTGCACCGGTTCGCTCACCCCATTCCCGCCGGCTGCCCCGCCGCGGCCGGGTCGAGCGCGGGACCGGTCGGCATCAGCGCGAGCAGTCCGCCCGGCACCGGATGCCCGGATCCCAAACCGTAGCCGAGCGACTTGAGCGCGGCGCCGTTCGCCACCGGATATTTTCTTCCGGTGTCCGTGATGAGGTAGATGGTGCCGGACCCGGTGTCGACTGCCACCGCCCCGCGCGACGGCGGCACGTAGACGACGTCGGCGACCCGGGCGTCCGTGCGGCTTTGCACCGGCAGCGCCCGCGCGCCGTTCGGCACCGGCAGGTCCGCCGAGACCGTCACGCGGCCGTTCTGCGCGCACAGGGTCACCGCGGTGCCGGTGATCGGGGCTTTGCCGGGGATGCGGTCCGGATAGGCCGCTGGATCCGCGCCGCCGGAGCGGGGCTCGGCGACCTTCTTCGCCGACGCGACGTCCGCTGCCCGGACCCGCACCGGCTCCGGGCGCCCGGCGTACGCCGGTTCGTTCGCCGGGGTGGAGACGAGCAGCGCGGCCTCGGTCTGGCCCACCGGCTCGAGCCCGTCCGGCCGGACCAGGTAGTAGGTGGACGCGTTCGCCGCGCCGGCCATCGGATCGACGACCGACAGCACCTGGCCGACCTTCGTGTCCTGCGCGCCGACCCGCGGGCCGTGCTCGCCCGCGCCGGCCACCGGCAGCTCGCCGAGGTCATGTCCGGCGGGGACGGTGTCGATCCACCGCGCCGAAACGGTGATCGTCGGGTAGCTGTCGAACTGCAGCGCCGCGGCGGCTTCGTCGCTCAGCCGGTAGCGGTGGCCGCCGGCGAGCAGGAACCGGCCGCCCTGCGGCGGGTGCACGATCACCCCGGAGTCGCGCGGCAGCTCGACCCCGGACGCAGCCGGCTCCAACAGGACCGCGACCAGTGGCTCCGCCGACGCGGGAGCGTCCTGAGTGGTGCGGCTGCAACTGGTCCACGCGGTGGTGATCAGCGTGCTGGGCAGCGAATCAGGCGCGCCGACGATACCGATCTGGGTGCCGCGCGGCGCGGTGCCGAGCTTCGCCGCCGGGACGGTGACCGTCTCCTGGCCGTTGCCGCCGGCCAGCAGCCGCGCGGACGCATAGTTCAGCACCGGGTGCACCGCGCCGTCCGCGCCGAGCACGAACCGGGCCCCGCTGCCCTCCTCGACGATCACCTTCCCGCCGGCCAGCCAGTCTTTCCCGCCGGAGGGGCTGACCAGGCCGATCACGCCGAACACCGCGGTCACCAGCAGCGCCGCGCCGAGGCCGAGCACCGTGCCGAGCACCAGACGGCGGCTGGGCGAGACCGGATGGTTGGCGTCCGCGGCGACGAGCGCGGACACGAGACGGCGGCGCAGGAACTGGTACGCCTGGATCTGATCCCGCTGCGTCCACACGCTTTCCCGGCCCCCCGAAGATCACATCCGCTTCTCGCGCAGATTAGGGATACCGGGAACCGCGCACGAGGGTATTTTTTACGCCCACGCGCCCGCGCGCGAGCGCTAGCGTTCCCGGGGCCGGGTCGCTGCCCGGGGAACAGGGGAATCCGTTGTCCGTGTCCGCGCCCGCCCCGCCGGCCCGCCCTCGGACGCCGCACGCGGCCCGGGTCTCCGGGACCGCGCCGTGGCCGTGGCTGCTGCCGATCCGCCCGCTGCAGGCGGCCGGGTGGGAGATCGCCGGGCTGGCCTTGCTGCTCGTCTTCGCGGTGCGCGGGGTGGCGCAGCCGCTGCAGATCACGGTCGCCGCGCTCGCCGGCCTGCTGCTGGTGACGACGTCGATCCGGGTTGAGGGACGGCATTTCGCCGGATGGGCGTGGACCTGGCTCGCGCACCGGCTGCGGCGCCACGACAGCAGGCGGGACAGCCCGGACGCGCTGTACCGGATCGCCGGTGCGGTGAAGGTGCGCCAGCACGTGGACCGGGCCGGGAACCGGTTCGGGGTGGCCGAGGTGGACGGTGACTGGAGCGCGATCGTCCGGCTCGTTCCCGGCCCGGGGGAACCGTCGAATGACGAATTGCTGGCGATTCTCCGCACCGCGTTCCGGGGGACGGACATTCCGCTGGCCGCGGTGCAATTGCTGACTTGGGCGGTGCCCCGGCAGGGACAGGTTTACCGGGTGCGGTGGCTGGCGGTGCGGTATCGGCCGGACGACGCGCCGATCGCCGCGCTCGCCCGGGGCGGCGGGGAACTGGGCGCGTTGCGGAGTACCGCGAGCGCGGCATTGAGCTTGATGGTGGCGTTGGCGGAGGCGGGCTATCCGTCGACGGTGCTGGAGGCTCGGGAGCTGACCGACGAGCTTCGCGTGGCGCTGGGGGTTTCGATGGGGAATCCGGAGACGGACGGGGATTTCTGGAAAGCCTGGCGGTGGGGCGGGTTGACTCAGGTGTGCTTCGCGCCCCGGTCCGCGCGGGAGGTGGCGCAGACGTTGGCGACGGTGGTTCCTTCGGCTGCGTTCACGGCGACTTCGGCGACCCTGCTGCGGACTGCCGGGGGCCGCGAGCGGTTGGAGTTGACGGTTCGGGTTGGCGTTCGGGGTGACGCGGCGGTGGTGCCCCCGGGCGTGGCGGTGGTGCCGTTGCACGGCGGGCACGGGGAGGCGGTCCGGCGGACGTTGCCGTTGGCGCTGGGGTGACGGCTGACTTACCGAAGCCAGACCGAGCCGTTGGCTTACCGAAGCCAGGAGCGAGCCGTCGGAACCAGCCGCAACACCTGCACCATCTCGGACAGCCGCGTCCAACCCTCCAGCGACGTCAGCCGACGCTGGTAGCCGCGCAGCGCGGCGGTGTCCGGGAAGAGCCAGACCCAGACCCGGACGCACTCCCCTTCCCGCACCGGCAGTGCCCGGAAGGTGTTCTCCGCTCGCTCGGTCACGAACGATGCCGTCGGTGCCAGTCCGGCCTCGCGTTCGAAGAAGTCCTGGTCGATCATCGTCGGGCGGGAGCACACCACGACCAGCACCCGCGACCGCGGGACTTCGGCCGCGCCGACGGCCGGCCGGGGAACGTCCGGCGAGGGGAAGCCGGAGTCCGCGCGGGCCGGCCGGAGCAGCAGGACGTCGTCACTGTCCAGCATGGTCGCGTTAGCCGCGGCGCGGTGTCGCCGCCACGCCTCGCCCTCGACATAGAACTCGGTCAGCGCCGCGTGCCGCGCCGTCAGGTCGGGAAAGGACCGGAACCACACGAACCGGTCCGGGTCGTCGGCGTCGCGGAATTGGCCGATCACCGTGGCGCCGGCCGCCTCCTGCGACTCGACGAACTCGCGGTCGAACAACTCGATCAACGCGTCCCGCTTGCCGGGCAAAAGCGTGTACTGGCGAAGCTCCACAACGGTCACGCCCAGAAACCTGCCACCGCGCCGGCCGCTGGACGAGTGGCAGGACTGACTCCTTTCGCAAAATTCCTGCCGTACCCTCTCCTCATGCGCACCATCGCGGTCGCCCTCGTCGACGACATGCCGCTGTTCGAGCTGGCGATCGCGTCCGAGATCTTCGGCCCGGCTCGCACCGACCTCGCCGATCCCTGGTACGACCTGCGTTTCTGCGCCGCCGCCCCGCCCGAAACCCGCACCGAGTTCGGCTTCCGGCAGCACAGCGAGCACGGCTTCGACGCTCTTGCGGACGCGGACACGGTGCTGGTCCCGGCTCTGCCGTACGCGTGTGTCCAATCAGGACAGCCAGTGCCGCCGGCACTGGTCAGGGCGATCCGCGAAGCCGCCGAGGTGGGGGGGCCGCTCGCACCCGCTGAACCCGGCCGGCCCGATCAGCCGCTGACCGCCTCGTACACCCCGGCGATCATGCCGACGAACGGCACCAAAGCCAGCAGCACCAAGAACTCCGAAATGTCCAGCAACCGCGACCAATACGGCGACCGGACGCCCCGGGCCACCCGCGTCGCGTACGCCGCGCACACCACCGCGGCCACCACCAGTACCACCCCGGCGACCAGCAGTGCGATCCGCTGGTTGTCCCCGATCAGCCACTTCCCGGCGGCCAGCAGGGCGACCAATCCGAACCCGACCAGCACGAGCCGCTGCGTGCGGGCCACATAGGCACGCGAACGCTGAATCCAGGCGACCCCCAGCAGCGCGGCCAGGCCGGCCTCCCACGGACCGCCGGTCGCCAGCACGAACGACGAGCCGATGACCACCAGGCCCAGCGCCACCAGCAGGCTCGTGAGCAGCGCCTGCGCATACGTCGTCCGGCCGGCCATCTCCGCGCCGAGGGACGGCTGTTCGTTGGCACGGAAGGATTCCATGTCGTCCGGCACGCGCGGCAGCGGCAACCGGCCCAGTCGCAGCGCCAGCATCGGCGCGATCGCGGCCAGTGCCGTCGCCAGTACCGCCGCCACCGAAGCCGCGGCGACCGGCTTCGCGCCGCTGAGCAGGACCACGCCGGTCGAGATCGCGCCGATTCCGGCCGAGCCGACGACGGCCACGAAGAACGGCAGCCGGTCCGCGACCGAAACCGCGGCCAGCACGCCGTACACGACCACCGCCGCCAAGCCCGCCGCAAGCGGTCCAGCGGCCAGCGAGAACACGCGATGCGGTGGCAACAAAGACATTCCGGCCAGCATCGCCACGCCGACTCCAGCCAGTGCGCCAGCCGCGCCAGCACCCGAGTCGCCGTACGCGCGGCTCAGCGCACCGCCGCCGATCAGCAGCACGATAGCCAGGAATCCGGTACCGATCGGCGCGAGCACGCTGCCCGCGAGCGACGCCTGGATCAGCAGGCCGCCTGCGAACAACAGCACCGCCGCCACCGCGATCCCGGCGCGGCGGGCGACCTTCGGCCCCCACGCGCTCGTCGCGGATTCGCCGACACTGGCGATGGAATCCACCACGTCGTCGAACAGCAGCGGCCCGCGCGGACGTTCACGCGGGGTCAGGTGCAGCACCTCTCCGTCGCGCACCTGCGCGGCGGCCACGGTCAGGCCGAGCGCGAGCGGCGCGCCGCCGAGGCGCGACAGCACCCAGCCCGGATGCTCGGCCGACGCCTGCCCAGCCGCGCCGGCCAGCCGCACCAGCTGTGGCACCAGCTCGGCGAACGTGCTCTGCTGCGGCAGCGCGACGTCCACCCGGGCGCGCGGGGTGACGATCGTGACGCGCCGGGTGGATCCGGCGACGGTCGGCGCGCTCACTGAGTCGACCTGGACGCCTCGATCACCGGGGCGAACTTGGCGCTGCTCGCCTCAGCGAGCTTCTGCAGACCCGCGTTCACCGCCTCGAGCACGATCTCCGACAGCGTCCGCGCGTCGAACTCCCGGATCGCGCGCTGATCGATGTCAATCGAGGTGAACCGGCCGTCGCCGCGCAGCGTCACCGTCACCTCGTTCTGGCGGGAGGCGGCGCGTACCTCCATCGCCTCGACGGTGCGCTGGATCCGCTGCACCTCCTCGGTCTGCTTGCGGACCTGCGCGAGCAGCTCGTCCAGGTCCGGCACGGCATACGGGTCAGTCACCGTCGTTCTCCTTTTCCTGCAGGGTTTCCCGGCGCACGTGCACGCTGGCGACGAACTTCCGGAAGTCGGGGACGAGCTCGCGCGCGTCCGCGGGATCGGCGGTGCAGACCAGCTCCAGCACCACCCGCCCGGCCGGGCCGGGAACGGTCAGGAACACTTGGACCTGCACCAGGTCCTGGCCCTCGCCGGTCTGCAGCCCCAGAGTCTGGGTGCAGCCGGGCGCGGCCGCGGTGCCCACCTCGCGCCGGTCGAGCACCTCCAGCCGGGCCATCGTACGGCCGAGCCGCTCGACCGCTTCGTCGGCGATTTCCGGCAGTGGCAGGGAATCCGCGCGCTGCTGGAGGCCGAGGGTGAGGTTGGGCGTGAACTCCGCCGCCGATTCCGGGTGCACCGCGACGAACACCAGGCCGGGCGCGATCGGCGGCACCGGCGTCCAGCCGTCCGGGACGTCGAAGCCCAGCGGAAGCGTCACCGAATCAGCCATGGCAGTCACCAGGAACCCACATACTGCGCGGCATCGTCCCAAGCCCCGCCGAGCGCGTCCGCGGCCTGCCCGGCCGCGTCGCCGACCGCGTCCACCGCGGCACCGCCGTACTCGCCGATGGTTTCGCCGATCTTCGGCAGGTTGATGTCGACCTTTGCGCCCACCCCGGCGCCGAGCCCGAGCGCGGCACCCGCCTTGAAGTTCATCTTCAGATGTCCGTTGTCGTAGACGAACTGCCCGTCCAGCTGCGCGCCGAGTCCATATTGGACGTTCCCGCTCGCGCCGACGCCGATCCCGGCCACATCCGCCGCGACCTGGCCCTCCAGCTTGCCGCCGACGAACGCGTTGGCGTGCACGCCGACGCCGTGCGTGCCGAACTGCGCCGACCCGGACGCCTCGCCGCCGACGAACGCGGACCCGCGCGCGCTGGCTTCCGCGACGCCGTAGCCGGTCTTGCCGCCGATGTCTTCCCGGAAGCCGAGCTCAGTGTGCCCGGACAGCTTCACTTCGCCGTTCTGCGAAGTGACCTTCCCGTCGTACTCCGGGAGGAAACCGTCCTGCTCGTGCGAAGCCTTGGCGTAGGTGATCTCGGTGGCGGCGCGGATTTTTCCCCTGGCGTCCTTGGGTTTCGGCTGGCCGAACGGCGTGTCCGCCTTCTTCGGCGCGCGGGTGCCAGACAACCCGTCCCAGGTAAGTTTCTTCCAGCCGGAGTTGCCGAACCAGGACGGCACTCCGCGCGGACGCTTTCGGCCGTCGAGGGTGTCGCCGTTGACCCAGCGCAGCGGGCCGTAGCCGTTCTTGCCCAGCTTGCCTGGCTTGCTCATCGGCCCGGCCCACAGTGCCGGGAACAGCTCAGCCAGGTAGCCGGACAGCTCGTCGGCTACCTCGGACGCCGCGGAAACCGCCTGCTCGCCCAGATTCCTGGCGGCGTTGAGAAAAGCCTGCACCGCGTTCGGGTCCGCCGAGCGGGCCTGGCTGATCAGCTGGTCGCCGTACTGGTCGAACTGCGCGATCACCGAATCGACGGCGGCGCGCGCCGAGCGCAGCACCTGCGCGGCCATCGACAGCCGCTGCCCCTGATCGGACAGCTTCTCCCCGTCTTCATTCAATGCCAGCGCGACATCGGAAGCAGCGGCCGCATACGCGGTGTACGCGTCGCCGTCCCAGTCCGCGTGCAAAGCCGTCGCGCCGTCCGCGATCTCGGTGGCCTTGCCGGCGACCGCGGACGCGTTGGCACCACAGCGGTTCGCGGCCGCCTCCAGCGTCGCCGGGTCGCCGGTCACCCGGCGCTGGTGTCCGGCCAGCACCTGCCGATAGCCGTTCAGCACCGCGCTGACGTACCCGGACGCGTCCACGGCCACCGGTTAGGCGCCCTTCGCGTCGATGTCGACGTGCTGCTGGAAGTGCTTGCCCTGGTAGTTGATATCCACGTCGATGTCGAGGTCCTGGCCGGACGGCGCTTCCACCGTCGACTGCCCGGTGTTCAGGTCGGTGTGGATGACGACCTCGTGCGCGCCGGTCGAGGGCGCGGGCACCGACGGGGCCGGAGCGGGCGCCGGGGCCGGGTCCACCGCGATCCAGCTGTTCGCCGGGTTGATCGCGCCGGTACCGCTGCCACCCGGCCAGCCGCCGCCCTGGGCCAGCGCGGGCGGGGTGTAGTTCGTGAACGACGGGCTGCCGCTGGGCAGGCCGCCGCCGCTGCCGCCGATCGCCGCCTGTCCGGACGCGCTGGCGACCGGAGCGGGCAGCTGCGGCGCGGACACCGGGGCGCCCGCCACCGCCGCGTTCCCCGCCGAGATGTCGGCATCCGGGGAACCGTGGTGGAACAGCTTCTCGATATCGCCGATGATCGTCGCCACCTGGGTGATCTGGTTGGCCAGGTCGCCCGCCCCGAGCGCCTTCAGCAGACCGCCGACCGCGGTGATGAATCCGCGCAGAGTGGCACTGGTGGCGGTGGAAAGCGCGACCGCGGCACCGTAGGTCCACCAGTTCGACATCAGCGACGCGACAGTCGGGTTCACCGCGGCGACCACCGACCGGTACGCCTCCTGCGCCGCCTTGACCAGCGTGCCGGAGACGCCGAGCAGTTCGGCGCCCTTCTCGATGACGTTGATGATCTTGGTCAGCTGGTCGAGCGAGTG
The DNA here is from genome assembly GCF_000383915.1 of Amycolatopsis benzoatilytica AK 16/65. NCBI lineage: Bacteria > Bacillati > Actinomycetota > Actinomycetes > Pseudonocardiales > Pseudonocardiaceae > Amycolatopsis > Amycolatopsis benzoatilytica. The sequence continues at coordinate 456,920 of NZ_KB912942.1, read as the reverse complement.
CGAGATCTTCTGCAGCGCCGATTCCGACGCGTCGCCGGACCAGACCTTGCCCAGCTGGTCGGCGGCCTTGCTCAGCTCGGTGTAGAGGGAGGTCAGCTCGGCGGCCTTGTGCAGCAGGTCGAGGACGTGCTTGGCGATCTGCTCGGGCTGGCCGGTGACGATCTGCGGCAGCACGGTGATCGGGCCGCCACCGGAAGCGGTGGCGTCCATCGCGCTGGAGTTCGGGAAGAACATCGCCGTGGTCCTCACTTGGTCGGGTTCGGGATCAGACGGAAGCGGGCCGGTACACGCTGACCTTGGCGAGTCCGCCGAGGCCGGGATCGATCCGGCCGTGGTTGTAGAGCGCGCCGCCGTCCCCGGCGACGGCGATCACGGGGCTGTGGTGGGGATGCCGCAGCGGCTCGACGACGACGACATCGCCGCTGTGCACGCCGCCGGGCACGTCGCCGAAGGTGCGCGCGGTGCCGGAGTAGACCTCGATGAGGCCGACTCGCGCCTGGTTGTCCGCGTCTCCGGCTAGCCAGTCGTTGAAATCGGCGACGCCGTGGAAACGGGCGTCGGTCAGCGGGTGTTCGGCGAGCCGCCCCAGGTCGGCGTCGCCGAGGTAGCGCAGGACGTTGCCGACCGAAGCCGGTTCCCCGTGCGCTCCGGCGCTGTCGGTGATCGCGGCCGCGGCCAGGTGCGCGGCGTGCGGGGCGCCCCAGATCGAGGTGAGCGGGGACGAAGGCGCGGCCCGGCCGCCGCCGTAGCCTTCGGAGACCGCTTCGTCGGCGCGTTGGTAGGCGTCGGCGCTGTTCTTGACCAGGCCGTTGATCTCCTGCAGCAACTGCAGGAGCGACCGCACCGCGCTGACCTGCTGCGAGTGCAGCGCCTCGTTCGCCGCCGCGACCACGCTGCCGAAGCTGGCGAAACTCATCGGCGCCACGACGAGTTTTTCGAGGTCGGCGACGGCGTTGATGCCGTGGGCGATGATCCCGCCCACGTTGCCGACCGTGGAGCGCATGGCCTCCGGCTCGGCCCGGTACTCGCCGGTCGTGCCCATGGCTCTCCTTCCGATCCGTGCGGACGACGCGCCGCGCGGCGGGTCTCGGCAGAGCGTAAGTTCGGCGCGGCGGGCGAGCGGACGGCAAAAGTACCCACCGCGAGCGGACACGAGGTGGCCAAAATACGGGGCATGAGTGCCCCTCGTGACCGCCTTGGCCTGCTCGGCGAGCAGCCCGGGGAGATCATGCTGCAGTCTCCGCCGATGCTGCCCAAGAGCGGCTCCGGCGGAGTGATGCAGCTCATGATGTTCCTGCCGATGATGCTCGGCATGGGCGCGATGTCGTTCGTCTACATCGGACGCGACGGCGGGGTGATGACCTGGATCTTCGGCGCGCTGTTCGTCACCGCGATGGGCGGCATGATCATCATGTCGCTCGGCCGCGGCGGCATGGCGAAAAAGGCGCAGATCAACGAGGAACGGCGCGACTACCAGCGCTATCTCGCCGGGTTGCGCACCCGCGTGCGCGCGGTCGCCGACGAGCAGCGGGCCACGCTGATCGCGCAGCAGCCGGATCCGGCGGACCTGTGGGCCTACGTCGAAACCGACCAGCACTGGGACCGTCGCCGCGCCGACCGGTCGTTCGCGATGGTGCGCGCCGCCACCGGTCCGCAGCCGCTCGCGACGCCGTTGCGGGCGCCGCAGATCGCGCCGCTGGAGGAGCTGGACCCGGTTTCCTCGACCAACCTCAAGCACTTCATCCAGACCTTCTCGACGGTCGACGGCCTGCCGGTTTCGGTTTCGCTGCGCTCGTACGCGGCTGCCACGCTGTCCGGCCGCCGGTACGACGTGCTCGGCATGGTCCGCGCGATGCTGGCGCAGCTGGTGACCTTCCACTCCCCGGCTGACCTGCGCGTCGCGTTCTGCGTCGCGCAGGACCGCTCGCACGACTGGGAATGGGCGAAGTGGCTGCCGCACGCGACCGCGCCGGCGCTGGCCGACGCGACCGGCGCGCGCCGGCTGTTCGCCGACGACGCCGCGGAGGTCGCCCGGCTGCTCGGTCCTGACCTCGGCGACCGGCCTGCCTTCACGCGGCGCGGCAACAGCGCGGACCTGCCGCACATCGTGCTGATCGTCGACGGCGGCAGCGCGCACACCGAGCCCCGGTTGCTGGCCGAAGAAGGACGCCTCGGCATCACGGTGCTCGAGATCGGAGTCGACCAGCCGCGCGCGACGTCGACGGACCAGCTGCTGAGCCTGCACGTCGCGCCGGACCAGCTCGGCATGGTGGTGCTTGACGGCACCGAAGCCCGGCTCGGCTTCCTCGGCGTACCGGACCGGCTGGACCACGGCGCGGCCGAGGCACTGGCGCGCATGCTGACTCCGCTGCACCAAGGCGGTGCCGTGATCAGCGAACAACCGATGTCCTCGACGTTCGGTCTGGCCGCGCTGCTCGGCATCGGCGACCCGCGCGACACCGACACCGCGATCACCTGGGCGCCGCGCTCGGCGCGCGACCGGCTGCGCATCCCGCTCGGCGTGAACCCCGACGGCCGTCCGGTCGACCTGGACCTCAAGGAGTCCGCCGAGGGCGGCATGGGCCCGCACGGCCTGGTGATCGGCGCGACCGGTTCCGGCAAGAGCGAGCTGCTGCGCACGCTGGTCACCGCGCTGGCCGTGACGCACTCGTCGGAGAAGCTGAACCTCGCGCTGATCGACTTCAAGGGCGGCGCGACCTTCGCCGGCATGACCAACCTGCCGCACACCTGCGCGGTGATCACGAACCTCTCCGACGACCTCGCGCTCGTCGACCGGATGGCGGACGCGCTGAACGGCGAACTGCTGCGACGGCAGGAACTCCTGCACTCGGCGGGCAACTACGCCTCGGTGCGAGACTACGAAAAGGCGCGCGCGGACGGCACGCCGCTGCAGCCGCTGCCGTCGCTGCTGGTGATCATCGACGAGTTCTCCGAGCTGTTGTCCTCGCGGCCGGAGTTCATCGACCTGTTCGTCGCGATCGGACGGCTCGGCCGTTCGCTGGGCATCCATCTGCTGCTCGCTTCGCAGCGGCTGGAGGAAGGCCGGCTGCGCGGGCTCGACTCGCACCTGTCGTACCGGATCGGCCTGCGGACCTTCTCCGCCGCGGAAAGCCGGGCCGTGCTGGGGGTCGCCGACGCCTACCAGCTGCCGCCGGTGCCGGGTTCGGCGTACCTGAAGTCGGACAACGACACGCTGATCCGGCTGAAGGCCGCCTACGTGTCCGGCGAATTGCCGCCGCGCAGCCGGATCGTCCGCGAGGACGGGCAGCAGCTCGGCGTCCTGCCGTTCACGCTCGGCCCGGTCGAGGTACCGGTCGCCCGGGAAATCGCCGCGGACGTCCCGGAAAAGGGCACCGGCGAAACCATCATCGGCGCGATGCTGTCCCGGCTGGAGAACCGCGGCCCGGCCGCGCACCAGATCTGGCTGCCGCCGCTGACCGAACCGCCCACTTTGGACCAGCTGCTGCCGCCGCTCGGCGAAGACCCGGAACGCGGCCTGTGCCCGCTGGGCTGGGGCGGCAACGGCAAGCTGACCGTCCCGGTGGCGTTGGTGGACAAGCCGTTCGAGCAGCGCCGCGACATGTTGTGGGCGGATTTCTCCGGGGCCGCGGGCAACGCGGTGATCGTCGGCGCGCCGCAAAGCGGCAAGTCGACTTTGCTGAAGGACATCGCGGCGATGCTGGCGCTGACCCACACGCCAGCCGAGGTACAGCTGTCTATTTTGGACATGGGAGGCGGCGCGCTGGCCCCGATCGCCGGCCTGCCGCACGTGTCGGGCTACGCCACGCGGCGCGACCCGCAGCGCTGCCGCCGGGTCGTCGCGGAGCTGGTCACGTTGCTGGAACAGCGGGAAGAGTTCTTCGCCGCGCACGGGATCGAGTCGATGGCCGCGTTCCGCAGCCGCCGCGGCGAGTTCACCGAGAGCAGCGACGACCGCGAGTTCGGCGACGTGTTCCTGTTCGTGGACAACTGGACCACCATCCGATCCGAGTACGAGAAGCTGGAAGAGCAGATCACCGCGCTCGCCCAGCGGGGCCTGGGTTTCGGCATCCACGTCCTGGTCACGCTCAACCAGTGGATCGGCGCCCGGGCCCAACTGCGCGACGCCATCGGCACCCGGTTCGAGCTGCGCCTCGGCGATCCGGCGGACTCGTCGATCGACCGCAAGGTGGCGCAGAACGTGCCCGCCGACCGCCCCGGCCGCGGCCTGACCGCCGACAAACTGCACTTCCTGGCCGCCCTCCCGCGCATCGACGGCGACCAGCGTCCGGAATCCGTCGGCGCCGGCGGACTGGACCTGGTGCGGCGAGTGTCGGCGGCGTGGACCGGTCCGCGCGCACCGCAGGTCCGCTTGCTGCCGCCGGAGGTCCCGCTGGACTCGCTGCCCGCCCCGCAGCGCGGCCGGATCACCTTGGGCCTGGCCGAATCCACCCTGAGCCCGGTCGCCCTGGACTTCCGGAACGACCCGCATTTCCTCGCCTTCGGCGACGTGGAGTCCGGGAAGAGCTCGCTGCTGCGCGCCGTCGTCACCGGCCTGTGCCAGACGTATTCGCCGGACGAGGCCCTGATCCTGGTCGGCGACTACCGGCGCGGCCTGCTGGGCGTGGTCGACGAGCCGCACCTGCTCGGTTACGCCGGGGCCGAGAACACGCTGACCGACCTGGTGAACCAGTGCGCCACCGCGATGCGCAACCGGCTCCCCGGCCCGGACGTCACGCCCGAACAGCTTCGCAACCGCTCGTGGTGGCGCGGCCCGGACCTGTACGTGGTCATCGACGACTACGAACTGGTCGCGACCGCGGGCCGGAACCCGGTGCTGCCGCTGCTGGAATTCCTGCCGCAGGCCAGGGACATCGGCCTGCATCTGATCCTGGCGCGCGCTTCCGGCGGCGCCGGGCGAGGGATGTTCGAGGCGGTGCTCCAGCGGGTGCGGGAGCTGGGCTCGCCGGGCCTGGTGATGTCCGGCGGCAAGGAAGAAGGCGTGCTGCTCGGCGACGTGAAGCCGTCGCCGCAGCCAGCTGGCCGAGGCACGCTGGTCTCGCGGCGGCACGGGACGGAGCTGGTGCAGGTGGCGTGGACGAAGCCGGTGGAGGACTGAGGCAGATTCGGTGGCCAGGTCCGTCGCTTGACGCGGTCAGTAGGGCCACGGCGGCCGCGCGCCAACGTGCGCCGGAACGGCTCTCCATCAACCGCACCCGCCCGCGCCGAAGACCGACTTCCGTAGGTTACCGGATTTCCATTAGCCGCCTACGGTCGGGAAATCACTACCGAAGGCGGAGGGATTTTCCACATGCGTTTCGCGAAAGCGGCGGCAGTGGCTGCTGGGGCGGCGATGGCGTTCGGCGTCGGGGCGGCAGTCCCGGCCAGCGCCGGCACACAGATCATCGGCGGAAGCACGGTCAGTTCCGCGCCTTGGGGCGCGCAGATCTTCTGGGACGACGTCACCGATTACGGCGGCTTCGAGTGCTCCGGCACGATCATCGCCTCGCAGTGGGTGCTCACCGCGCAGCACTGCCTGAACAAGGGCGACATGCACGTCAAGGTCGGGGATGTCGCGCTGGGCAAGGGAACCGAGTCGGCGGTCGACCAGAAGAAGGCGTCGCCCAACGGGGACATCGCGTTGCTGCACCTCAAGACCGCGGTGGACACGACGTTCATGAAGCTCGCCGACAAGGACCCGGCCAACGGGGCGACCAACCAGATCTACGGCTGGGGCCGCACCAAGGACCAGAGCCCGCCGTCGGACACGCTCAAAACCGCGGACGTCGAGGTGACCGGCTCCAGCACGGATGCCTTCAACGGCAAGGCGATCGCGAGCAAGGGCGTCACCGGCTCGTCCTGGCACGGCGACTCCGGCGGCCCTCAGCTCGCCGACGGCGTCCAGGTCGGCGTGTGCTCGACCGGCGAGAACAGCGGCAGCGACCCGCACGGTACGCAGAACTACGCCAGCGTGGCGAACAGCCGCGACTGGATCAAGCAGACCGCCGGAGTCTGACCCGCGCCCGGCGCCGTCTATGAAGGGCTCCTCGAGGGAATCTGATTCCCGCGAGGAGCCCTTCACGGCCAGCTGTGGTTACGAGATCAGCGCTGCCTCGCGGGCAGCCGCCGCGGTCCGCAGGGACCCGACGACCCCGAGCACCACCACCGCGACCAGGCCGGCGAACGCGGCGAGCGTCCAGAAGTCCGGCCGGACGATCGACTGGCCGCGCAGCGCCTGCCAGGCCACCAGCGCGATGAGCCCGGCGTACCCGACCGCCGCGGTCCGCACCAAACGCCGGCGCACCAGATCGGTCGACAACGCCGGGTACCGGCGGGCCAGCGCCGCCAGCGCGAGAGCGATCAGCGGCAGCGCCTGGATCGCGTGAATGCCCACGAAGTGCGGGATCCGCAGGTCCCCGCCGACGGTGCTCCAGCCGATCAGCGGCAGACCCGGCCCGCCGTCCTCCAAGCCGACCGTGTGCGCGCCGAACGTCGACGGCTTGCCGCCGGTCGCGAACACCGCCTGCTGCGCCTTCGTCGCCGAGAACATCACCATCGCCAGCGCCATCCCGCCGGCGGCCAGCGCGGTGCCCCAGCGCAGCGACGACGCGAGCGCCCGGTCCGGCAGTTTCTGGCACAGCAACAAGATCACCACGGCCACTGTCGCCAGCCAAGCCGTGTACGCGCCGCCGGCGACGAAATTATTGATCATCACGTCGGCCTCGGTCGCTTTGTTGAAATGCAGGGTCCGGCCGCGGAAGACGACCTGCCACACCAGCAGCGCCATGTCCGCGCCGATGCCCACCGCGAACACCGTGCCCATCCACCAGCCGGCCCGTTTTCCGCGCTGTACCAGCGACAGCAGCCAGGCCAGCGTGAGCGCGTACATGCCCACCGATACCGCGAATTTGAACGGCTTCGCCCAGATCGGGGCGTTCACCAACGTACGATCGTCGAACAGCAGCCCCAGCACCGAAGCGATCAGCAACGCCGTCATCGCACCCGCCAGCAGCACCAGCGGGCGGTGCAGCCGAAACAGTCGTGCACCCCAGGAAGTCATGCTTACAGCCTGGTCAACGGCGGGTTTCCAGGCACTGGCGCGGACCCCCTTGCCGAGGGTGGGGACAACCCCACCGGCACCGCTTGTGGGTAATAGTGCCGTCAAAGAAACCGGCAGTTGTGCCGTTTGACCGCACCGCCTCTTTTTCTAGCGTGACATTCACACCGCGCGGCCCGCCGCGCACCGGGATTTTCCACGAGAGGGAAGGAGGTGGCCCGTCACATGTCCAGTCCGGGATTCCAGGCAGATTCCGCTGCCATGACGCGCGCCGTCCAGGGCTTCGAGGAGACCGCGTCGAGCGCGAAGACGACGATGGCCAGCTTGGAGTCCGAGCTGACCGAGTCGCTGCGGAACTACAAGGGCGACCAGGCCGTGGCGTTCTGGGACCTGCAGCGCAGGCTCCAGGAAAAGATGACTGCCGCCGTCCGGGAGCTCGACACCATGTCGCAGCTGGTGCACACCAGCCACACGAACTACAACGCGGGCGACGCCGACGTGCACCAGAGCTTCCAGAGCGTCAGCCACACCGTCGAGGGCAACGTGATCCCTCGCCTCAACCTCTGAGAGAGGATCAGACACCATGGCTGACGTCGTAGAAATCAGCTTCGGGGCCCTGCAGCACAGCTCGGCCTCGCTCGCCGCCAAGGCCAAGGCGCTCACGTCCCAGCTGGAGCAGCTGCACCAGAACCTGCAGCCGATCACCCAGACCTGGTACGCCTCGGGCAGCTCCGCCGGTGAAGCGGCGCGCGCGTCCGAGACCCGGCTGCGCCAGGCGACCGCCGACATCGTCGCGATCATCGCGCAGTTCGGCGCCAAGGTCGGCGACGCGCACGACCTCCAGCACCAGCTGGAGAACCGCAACCAGGGCCTGTTCGCCTGATCCGGCCCCGACGCCGGCCGTCCGGGGCGGGACCACATCCCCCCGCCCGCCCCGGACGGCCGGCTTTCCCGCGTCCTGCCGCACGAGAGGTCACCGGCCGATGCCCGACCAGTCGTACTACGTCCACCTGGAATCGCTGACGGACTTCGTCCGGGAACTGGAAACCCAGATCCACGCGATGTCCCGGCCGAACGACTTCCTGCGCACCCTCGGCGAGCATCCGCTGCTGTTCGGGGAGTTCGGGGAAGCGTCTTCGCTGGTCGACGCCCACCGCGCGGCGGTCGCCGAGATGCAGGGCCTGCTGGAACAGGTCCGCGGGGCGATCACCTTCGCACAGGACGTCACCACCACCGTCGCCGACGGTTACGCCCAGGCCGACCAGTCGGTCGCGGGCGATCTGCACCAATCGGGCCAGCAGACCGGTCTGCTGGACCCGCTTTTCTCGTTGCTGGGCCTCGATTCCGCTGGGGGTAAGCAAGCATGACCGGGCCTCGCACCAACTTCGGCGCGTTCAGCCACCAGCAGCTCTACGCGATGCTGCAGGCGGGCGACCCGACCACCGCGCGCTCCGCCGCCGAACAGTGGAACTCCGCCTCGCGCGGGCTCTACGACCAGGCGGAGAACCTGTCGGATCAGCTCAAGGACTTCTCCAGCGCGTGGACCGGCGGCGCGGCCGACGAGTACCGGCACATGATGGTCGACCTGGTCGGCGGCATCCGCAAGGTCGCGGTCACCGCGCAGGGCATGCGCGACATGCTGGAGGACGCGGCGGACGCGTTGGCCAAGGCGAAAACGGAGATGCCGCCGCCGGTCTCGGTGCCGGACGTCGCTCCCGCCGACCTCGCGCTGGCCCTCAACCCGCCGATGCTGCCCGCGGACACCCCGCAAGCCACCCTGATCGCCGCGGCCCAGCAGCGGCAGCAGGCGATCGCCAATGTCGAAGCGCAGCAACAGGCCGCCAACGCCGCCGGCTCCGCGCACGCGAAGGCGATCGTCGTGATGAACAACCTCGCGACGAACTACGACACCGCCGAGGAGTCCATCCCGGTCTCGCCGAACGCGGCCCCCGCGCCGCCCAAGCCGGTTCCCGGCGGCGGCGCGTCCAGCGGCGGCATCGGGGTGGTCGGGAACAGCCCGGACGCCCCGGCGATCGTCGGCGCCCCGGTCGCCTCGCACCCGCTGCCGACCGACGGCGTCCAGCCGGCGATCACCGACCCGGCGCACCCGGCACAGTCCGGCAGCCCGTTGTTCGGCGACATGTTCACCGCCGGTCTGGCGGCCGCTTCGGCCGCCGCGTTCGGCCGGTTCGGGTCGATCATGCCGAAGCTGCCGCCGTGGGCCTCGGGCAAGGACAAGGACGGCAAGGACAAGCAAGAGGAAGCGCCCGGCACCAAGCTCGGCGGCGCCAGTCCGGCCGGCGGCGGGGGCGGCGTCCCGGTCGGCGGCGGGCAGGCTCCGTCGATCGACAGCGGCGGCGTCCCGTCCGGCGGCGGTCTCAGCGGCTCCGGCGAAGCGCCGGCGGCGCACTCCGGGCTGGCAGGCACCACCTCGTCCAACGTCCTCAGCGGGCTCGCCGGCGGCGCGGCCGGGGCGGCCGGCGCGGCTGCCAAGAGCGCGATGCCGATGATGCCCATGATGCCGATGGGCGGCATGGGCGCCGGCGCCGACCTGGGCTCCGGCAGGCGGATTCCGGCCTGGCTGGTCGAAACCGAGAACGTCTGGGGCCAGCAGGCCCCGGTCGCGCCCTCGGTCATCGGCGAAGAGCCGCTCGACCAGCCGTGACCGGCGGCTACCGGGTCGCCCCGGCCAAACTCGCCGGCGCGGCGTCCGAACTGGACGCTCGCGCCAGCGCGCTCCGGACCGCGCAGCAGGCCGTGGCGGGCGAACGAGTGCCCGCCGCTGCCTTCGGCCAGGTGTCCGCGTCCGCCAACTGCGCGGCGGCGCTCGCGAAGACGCTCAGCGAGCTTTCCACCGATGTCGACAAGCAGATCCTCCGGGCGCAGGTGCTCCGGGACGGTCTCACCGCGTCCTCGTCGGGCTACCGGCGCGCGGACGAGCAGGTCGCGACCTGGTACCGGTCCCTGCTGCCCGAAGAGGCCGTTCCCTCGGCCGGAAAACCGAGCGGGGCGGCCGAAAGCGGCCGGTGGGCCAGTGCCATCGCGGCGAACCGCGCGAAGGTCTCCGACGCGCTCGCCGCCGAGCGGCAGCGGCTGTCCGGCCTAGCCGACGCGGACGAGATCGCCCGCTCGCAGCGCCGGATCGCGCTGTACCAAAGCATTCTCGACGACCACCGGCAGATCCTCCGGTTCGATCCGTCGGGCAACGGACGGATCGCCGAACTGGTCGGAGACATCCAGCCGGGCACCCGCAACGTCGGGCTGTTCGTGCCCGGCGTGCACACCCGGATGGACACCTTCCAGTCCTACGCCGACCTCGGCCGCAGCCTCGTCGCCGCCGATCCGTCCGGCCGGACCGCGATGGTGGTGTGGGCCGACGGAGTCTTCCCGCAGAACGTCACCACCGAAGGCGCGGACGCCAGCTACGCGCAGACCATGGCCCCGAACCTCAAGGCGTTCGGCGACGAACTGCGCGACCAGGTCGATTCCCAGACCGGCGGAGCGGCCACGATCACCGCGATCGGGCACAGCTATGGCGGCGCCACGGTCGGCCTCGCCGACCAGCAGGGCTTGCCGGTGGACCGGGTCCTGCACGTAGAGTCGGCAGGCATGGGACACGGGGTCTGGAGCCCAGCCGACCTGCCGCCGAGCCAAGCCGGCGTGCAGCGGTACTCGATGACCGCACCGCTGGACCCGATCGTCATCGCCCAGGGCAACGCGGGCCTGTTCGAGTGGACCGGGATCGGCCACGGCGCCGACCCGGACACGTTCCCAGGCGTCACCGAACTGGCCACCGGCCGCGACGCCAGCGGCGACCTGCAGTGGGGTCTTACTTCGCACAGCGGCGTTTTGAAGCCGGGCTCGGACTCGTGGGAGAACATCTACGGCGTCCTGACCGGCGGACACGTCACTGAAGCGCCACAGCCGGCCCCGGCGGTGGCGCTGCCGTGATCACCCAGGAACTCGAAGACCTCGCCGCCGAGCTGACCAACGTGCTCGACAGCGTCGCGGCCGCGTTCGGTGCGAGCGCGGTGCGCACCGTGAACGGGGAGCTGGACTGCGATCCGGCGCAACCGGGGCATCTGGTGTGCTGGCAGTACGGTCTCCGGCTGGAAGGCAGTCCGGGTGCGCCGCGCCGGCTGAGCGAGGCGGTCCGGCCGACGCTCGAAGCGGCCGGCTGGAAATCCTACGACCGCAGCACTTATCGCGAAGTGATCGCCCGGTTCTCCCGTGACGGCGCGGATTTCAGCGTGCACATCGCACGGGACGGACGCGGGGTGGCGATCATCGGCTCCACCCGGTGCGTCACGGCCTGATCCGCTGCTCCAGCCTGCGGTGAAGGACCCGTTGCGGGACTTAGATTCCCTGACGGGCACCTTCACGGACGCAGGTTCCGGGGGCCCTTGCGGGACTTGGATTCCGTGACGGGCACCTTCACGGACTTAGATTCCGGGGGCCCTTGCGGGACTCAGATTCCGTGATTGGCCCCTTCACGGACTTAGATTCCGTGAAGGGGCCCCTCACGGACTTGAAACCTTGGACCTTGAGGCCTAAGCCTTGAAGCCGAGGCCTTGATAGCTAAGCCTTGAACCTCGACGGCTTCCAGCCGCGCCGCTTTCCCCGCCGGAACGCCGCCACCCCGATCCCCGCCGCGGCCGCGACCACGACTCCGCCCACCGCGACCATCCCGGCAGTGGCGTCCGAAGTGGACCGAGTTTCCGCCGCGGCCGGGACCACCACCGGCAGCGCCGACCGTGCCGGTGCCGCGCTCGGTCCCGGCGCGTTGGCGGGCAACGTCGAGGACACCGCGGCGTAGGCGTTCACCATGCCCCAGCCGCGCTTCGGGTCGTGCGCGCCGGACGGCGGCCGGGACGCGGTGAGCGTCAGCCGGTTCACCACCTGGTCGCCAGTCAGTTCCGGATGCGCGGACCGGACCAGCGCCGCCACTCCGGCGACGTATGCCGCGGCCAGGCCGGGGTCGGTCACCGGCCACCGGTGCGCCACCGCGCCGCCGCCTCCGGCCGACGTGCTCACCAGGTTCGCGCCGGGCGCGGAAATCCCGAGGTAGTCTCCGGCTTCCGTCTGCACCGGCGCGCCCGCTTCGTCGGTCGATCCGACTGCCAGCACTCCCGCCGACGCCGTCGGATACGTGTGCGCGCCCTGTTGCGTCGCCGCCGCCGCGGAAATCACCACCGCACCGCGCGAGTGCGCGTGGTCGACCGCGGCGCTGAGCGCCGGACTGTCCGAACCCGCTGGCACCGCGATGAGAAGCACGCCCGCACCACGGTCCACGGCCGTCGTGATCGCTCCGGCCAGCGCGCCCGGGTCGCCGCCGCCGTCCGCGGCCGAACCGTTGCTTTCCGTGTAGCGCAACGGAAGGAGCTTTACCCCGGGTGCGACCCCGGTGAACGTGGTCTCGTTCTGCGGCTGCGCGCCGACGATGCCGGCCGCGATCGTGCCGCGCCCGTCGCAATCGGAATCCGCGGTGCCCGCGCCGCCGAGCAGCTGGCCGGGGCCGAATTGCGCGTTCTGCTTGTCCACGCCGGTGCCGATCACCGCGACGGTCTGACCGTCGCCCCGGCTCAACGGCCACAGTTTCGGCGGGTCGATCAGCCGCTGCCCCCAGGACACCGCGCCGGTGTACGTGCCGGACGGATTCGCGCACGCGGCCGCCTGCGCTTCGGGTGCCGCGAAAACGGGCAGCCCGGCTGCCGCGAGCGCAGCCACCGCTCCGGCGGCGATTCCCCGCACCGCGGCCCCCTTCCCCCTTGCCCGACAACGGGATTCTAGTGGAGAGCGGGCCGCGGCGACAGGGTCAGCGCAGGTCCATCCCCAGATCCAGCGCAGGCGAGGAATGGGTGAGCCCACCGACCGCGAGAAAGTCCACCCCGGACTCGGCGTACGCGCGCGCCCGGTCGAGCGTGAGCCCGCCGGACGACTCCAGCCGCGTCTTCGGCGACATCTCGTCGCGTCGCGCGACCGCCTCGGCGCACTGCTCCGGCGTGAAGTTGTCCAGCAGCACTTCGTCCGCTCCTGCGGCCAGCGCCTCGTTCAGCTGGTCCAGGTTGTCCACCTCGACCTCGCAGTGCAGCTGCGGCGCGTGCTCGCGCGCCGCAGCCAGCGCCGCGGTGACCGAACCGGCAGCGACCACATGGTTGTCCTTGATCAGCACCGCGTCGCCGAGGCCCATCCGGTGGTTCACCCCGCCGCCGCAGCGCACAGCGTACTTCTGCAGCAGCCGCAATCCCGGCGTGGTCTTGCGCGAATCCCGCACCGCCGCACCGGTTCCTTCGATCGCGGACACCCAAGCCGCGGTCGCCGTCGCCACTCCGGACAGCTGGCACAGCAGATTCAACGCCGTCCGCTCGGCGGTCAGCAGTCCGCGCACCGGCCCGCGCAGCACCAGCACCGGTTCCCCGGCGACCGCGCGCGAACCGTCCTCGCGGATCGACACCACCTCGTAGTCCGGGCCGAGCACCTCGTCGAACACCGCGAGCGCGGCCGGCACCCCAGCCACCACACCAGCCACCCGCGGCGTCAGCTCCGCCACCGCGCGGGCGGCGGACGGCACTGTGGCGTCGGTCGTGGCGTCCGGCCCGTACCGCAAGTCCTCTTCCAACGCCGTGGTCACGACCCGCCGCACGTCGGCGAGGTCGAGCCCGGCCGCGATCAGCGCCCGGGTCACCGGTGCCGAGAATTCCCCGCTCATGCCACCCCTTCCAGCGACGTCGACTCGGCCAGCACCGGCTGCCCCGACGGGCTCAACCGGATCAGCTGGCTGCGCCGCCACAGCTGCTCGTCTCGTTCCGGGAAATCGGTCCGCACGTGACAGCCGCGCGATTCCGTCCGCCGTCCCGCCGCCGCGAGCAACGCCTGCGCCACCAGGGTGAGCGCCGCGTCCTCGACTGCCGCGTGCGTCCACAACGGACTGTCCGTTGTCGACAAGTCGAGCACCGAAGCCGCGGCGGCCAGGCCGTCCGAGTCCCGGCCGATCGCCGCGTACCGGCTCATGACTCGTTGCAGCGCATCGCGTTCCGCCGCGGGCGCGGTCGTGCGGTCCGGGATCCGGCCGCGCGCCGGGTCCGGCAGCAGCCCGGCCGCCAAGTCCGCCGCGACCGCTTCCGCGGCCCGCTGGCCGACCACCAGTCCTTCGAGCAGGCTGTTCGACGCGAGCCGGTTCGCCCCGTGCAGACCGGTGCGCGCCACCTCTCCCGCCGCGTACAGCCCGCGCACGCTGGACCGTCCGTCCACAGTGGTCACCACGCCGCCGCACGCGAAGTGCGCCGCCGGGGTCACCGGGATCGCGTCCACCGCCGGGTCCAGCCCGAGCACCGCGCACGCCGCGCGCACGGTCGGGAACCGCTTCGCGAAGCCAGGAATCCCGGTGGCGTCCAGGAAAACGTGATCGTCGATGCCGCCCGGCGCCAGCACTTGCCGCCGGGTGATCGCGGCCGCCACGACGTCGCGCGGTGCTAGGTCGCCCAGCGGGTGCACGCCGGCCATCACCGACGCGCCCGCGCCGTCGACCAGCGTCGCCCCCTCGCCGCGCACCGCCTCGGTGACCAGCGGGCAGCGTCCGCGCGCGCCCGGCGTGTACAGCACCGTCGGGTGGAACTGCACGAACTCGATGTCCGCGACCGCCGCACCGGCCCGGAGCGCGAGCGCGAGCCCGTCGCCGGTCGCGATCTCCGGGTTCGACGTCGCCTGGTAAAGCTGCCCGAATCCGCCGCTGGCCAGCACCACCGCGGAGGCCCGGACCACCCCCGGCACCCCGTTGCGGTCCAGCACCGTCACCCCGGCCACTTCCCCCGCCGGCGTCCGCAGCGCGTCGACCGCGAGGTGGTGCTCCAGCACCGGGATCCGCCGCTCACCAGCCTGCGCGACCAGAGTGCGCTCGACCTCCGCACCAGTAGCGTCGCCACCCGCGTGGATGACCCGGAACGCACTGTGTCCGCCCTCGCGCGCCCTCGACAGACCAGACGTGCCGCGGTCGAATACCGCGCCGTTCTGCCGCAGCTCGGTCACCGCGGCCGGCCCGCCGGCGAGGATCGACTGCACGGCCGCCTCGTCGCAGAGCCCGGCACCGGCGGTGAGCGTGTCCGAGGTGTGCTTCTCCACGGTGTCGCCCTCGTCGCGCTCGCCGTCGAGCACCACCGCGACGCCGCCCTGCGCCCACCGGGTGTTGCCGTCGGAGACCGCCGCTTTGGTCACGACCAGCACGTGCAGCCCGAGTTCGCGGGCCCGCAGCGCCGCGGTCAGTCCGGCGACCCCGCTGCCGATCACCACGACGTCAGCGCGTGCCTCCCAGCGCGCCGCCGGCGAGGTTTTCGCCTCCTGAGCATTAACTGGGTCGGTCATTCCCCACCGCCAGGCTGGCCGATTTCGATCATCCGCTGCACCGAAGCGCTCGCCCTCGCCGCCGTTTCCGGGTCCACGTGCACCTCGTCCGCGCCCTCCTCGAGGCACCGCAGCAGCGCGGCCGGGGTGATCATCTTCATGTACCGGCACGAGGCCCGGTCGTTCACCGCGCGGAAGTCGATCTCCGGCGCGGCCTTGCGCAGCTGGTGGATCATGCCGATCTCAGTGGCCACCAGCACCGAAGTCGCCTTGGTGTCGCGCGCCGCGTGCACCATGTCGCCGGTGGAGAGGATCTTGACCCGCTCCGGCGCGACCGCGCCCTCGCCGGCCAGGTAGAGCGCCGACGTCGCGCAACCGCATTCGGGGTGGATGAACAGGTCCGCGTCCGGGTTCTCCTCGGCCCGCTCGGCCAGCTCGGCCCCGTTGATGCCGGCGTGCACGTGGCATTCCCCGGCCCAGACGTGCATGTTCCGCCGCCCGGTGATCCGCTTGACGTGGGCGCCGAGGAACTGGTCGGGCAGGAAGAGAACTTCCTGGTCAGCGGGGATCGAGGCGACCACGTCGACCGCGTTCGACGACGTGCAGCAGATGTCGGTCTCGGCCTTGACCTCGGCCGTCGTGTTCACGTAGGAGACGACCACCGCGCCCGGGTGCTCGGCCTTCCACTCGCGCAGCTGCGCGCCGGTGATGGAGTCGGCGAGCGAGCAGCCGGCCCGCGCGTCCGGGATCAGCACCGTCTTCTGCGGCGCGAGGATCTTCGCCGTCTCGGCCATGAAGTGCACGCCGCAGAAGACGATGGTGGACGCGTCGCTGCTGGCCGCGATGCGGCTGAGCGCCAGCGAGTCGCCGGTGAAGTCGGCGATGTCCTGGATTTCCGGAACCTGGTAGTTGTGCGCGAGCAGCACCGCGTCGCGCTTGCGGGCGAGCTCCCGCACCCGAGCCGCCCAGTCCGCGTCCGCCTCGACCCCGCCGTAGGGGGTCAAGTCCTGGTCAAGCGTGGTGGTCATGTCTTCGGCCCTCTCGAACTCCGCCGCTGGCGAGACCGGGTCGGCCCCGGTTCCGCTCCGCTGAGGTTTTCGCCTTATAATCGAAAACTGTGCGAAGCCATATTAACACCCAGACGCCCCTCGCCCACGAGGTTCTGGCAGCAGTCCTGCAAGTGCGCTCGGACACACTGCGCGTGCTGCTGTGGCGCCGCGCGCTCGATCCGCACCTGGGCCGCTGGTCGCTGCCGGGCGGGCGGCTGCGCCCGGACGAGGACGTCGAAACGTCCATCCGGCGCCAGCTCGCGGAGAAGGTGGACGTTCGCCAGCTCAAACACGTCGAGCAGCTGTCGGTGTTCAGCGCGCCGGACCGGGTGCCCGGCCCGCGCGTGGTCGCGACGGCGTTTCTGGGCCTGGTCCCCTCCGACGTCGACCCGGCGGTGCCCGAGGACACCGAATGGCACGACGTGGACGCCCTGCCGCGTACCGCGTTCGACCACGAGGCGATCGTCCTGCGCGCCCGCGACCGGCTGCGGTCCAAGCTGAGCTACACGAACCTGGGCTTCGCACTGGCCCCGGAGGAGTTCACGATCTCCGCGCTGCGCGGCCTGTACTCGGCGGCGCTGGGCTACAAGGTGTCCGCGACCAACCTGCAACGCGTCCTGCAACGGCGCGGTCTGCTGCTCCCCACCGGCCACACCGCGGCGCCCGGCCGGGCCGGCGGACGCCCTGCCGCACTGTTCTCGTTCGCCGGGAAAGGCATGCAAATCACCGACCCGTTCGCGGTTCTGAAGCCGCCACCGCGGAAGTGAACACGAACTGCGCCGCCGCGCCGGTGCCCGTACCGTGGAGCGCGTGACCGAGCCCGAGCAGTGCCCCAGCGGAACGGCGACCCTGCCGTTATTCCCGCTGCAGACTGTGCTGCTTCCGGGCGTGCACCTGCCGCTGCACATTTTCGAGCCGCGCTACCGGCAGCTGACCGCCGATCTGGTCACCGGAGCGGTGCCGGAACGGGAGTTCGGTGTGGTGGCGCTGCGCGCACCATTGGTGCGCGAGGTCAATGGTTTGGACCACCTGTACGGCGTGGGGTGCAGCACGGTGCTGCGCGAGGCCAAACGGCTGCCCGACGGCCGGTTCGACGTGGTGACCCTCGCGGCCCGGCGGTTCCGGCTGCGCGAGCTGGACACGGGCGCGGCACCGTATTTGATGGGCACCGTGGAGTGGCTTCCGGACGACCCGGTGCCCTCGGCCGCGGAGCCGACCGCGCGACGACTGGCGGAGGTGGCCCGAGCGGCGCATCAGCGGTACTGCGAAGCCGCCTGGCATGAAGATGACTGGCGCGCGCCGCATGACGATGCCTCGCTCGAGGACCTGGCATATCAGCTGGCGGCGGATTGCCTGTTGCCGCTGGAGGACCGGCAGCTGCTGCTGGAGGAGACCAATCCGTTGCGGAGGCTGCGGATCGTGTGCCGGTTCCTGACGAGGGAGGCCGGGTTCCTGGAGACGCTGGGCGCGGTGCCGTTGCCGCCTAGCGAGGTGGCTGGGTTCACCAAGCCGGGGGACCTGAACTGACGCGCATCCCGGACGCCGGAGCGCGACCGCGGATCGGGCCGCAGGATGCGGCCCTGGGTTGAGCGGTGCCGCGCGGCCCGGTGCCCTCGCGGCTGGTCAGCCCAGGCGACGGCCGAGGTCTTCGCGACCGTTCCACGCTGCCATCAGGGCATAGACCAGGCAGGTCACCAGCGGGGCGGCCAGGATCACCCAGCCGCTTTCGAGGCGGGGAGCCTGGGAGATGACGGCGCCCAGGGCAGGCGGGGCGTCGATGGAGTACTTCGAGTTCGCGAACGCCGGCCCCATCTGGGTGCCCAGCCAGGCGGCCAGCAGCGCACCGCCGACTGCCGCGACCAGGACCACCGGTCCGCGGCGTTCGCGCAGGAACCAGACCACCACGCCGATCAGGAGGCCGGTCGCCATCGCCAGGAAGCCGAAGATGGCGAGATCGTCGAAGCGGTGCCAGCTTTCCAGTTCCAGGGGAGCCAGCTGACCGTTCGAGGTGATCACGCGAACCCGTTCCGCGGGCGCCAGCAACGACCAGAGCCAGCCCATCGGAATCCCCAGCAGCGCGGCCGTCGACAACACGCTCACCGCCGGCAGCAGATCCGCCTTCACCACCACCCGCGGACGCTGCGGCGGAAACAACACCGGCACCGACCACTCTTCGGCGACCGCTGACGACCGGTGTGCCGCTTTGCCCGCGGATTCGACCACCCCGGGACTCCTTCCCTGCGCATGTCCGGGACCGAGCGTAACCGGTCGCCTGCCCCGGGGTCATGCGCGGCTCGCGGTCTCCCCCGGCCTCCGCCCCGCTTGGCCGCGTCCGGCAGGGCCAACGGGCGGTGCGCGGTCTCCCCCAGCCTCGGGCAGGAGCAGCGCGGTATCTGGTCCCACCGGGCGCGGCGGTGATCCGGACCCGCTCGCTCGGCTCACCGGCACCCGAAGCGCCCGGCGACCCGAGCCCGGCCGCGGACTCTGCATCACCCACACGGGGCACTCTCGGCTCACGCCCCGCACCCGCGTCACATCGCGCGGCTACCCGATTCAGCCCGCTCAGCCACCAGCCCCGCGTCCATCCACAATGGACGGGCCGCTCGGCCCGGCTCACTGCGAAGCCGAAGCCTCCGCGGTGAAAACCTCCGGATCGAATTCCCCGCCGAACCACGGAGACAGCCCCGCCTTCGCCTGCTCCGCGAACGTCTCCCGGTCCACCGCGCCCATCCCGGCCGGCAGCACGCCCAGCAACGGCGCGCCGGCCGCCACCGGCAGGTCGCGCAGGTTCTCCCGCGCCGCCAGGTCCGGTTCCGCCGGCCAGGACCCGATCACCACCCCGACCACGTTCAGTCCCCGCCGGGTCGCCACCTCAGCGGTCAGCGCGGTCGCGTTGAGGGTGCCCAGCCCGGCTTGCGCGACGATCACCACCGGCGCGCCCAGCGACCAGGCGACGTCGGCGAGGCTGCTGCCCTGCGCGTCGAATCTGACCAGCAGCCCGCCCGCGCCCTCCACCAGAGTCAGATCGTGGCGGGCGTCCAGCTCGCCCACCGCGCCGGCGATCTCGCCAGGGCCGAGCGCGGGCAGGCCGCTGCGCCGGCTGGCGGCCTCGGGCGACAGCGGATCCGGGTAGCGGCGCAGCTCGCGGATCGTCAGATCCTTGCCCGCGAGCCGCACCACCTCGTCCAGATCACCCGCTTCGCCCGGCAGCACCCCGGTCTGTGCCGGTTTCAGCACGGCGACGCGCCGCCCTTGTGCGAGCGCCAGCGCCGCGATCGCCGCGGTGGCGACCGTCTTGCCGACGTCTGTCCCGGTCCCCGTCATCACGAGCGTGGTCACAGGCACCCAATTTAGTCACCTGCTCCGCACCCGCACCACGCCCGGGGCGGTCAGCCGCCGACCGCGGCGGTCGCGGCGGCCACGAATTCGCCGGTCACCGGGTCGGACAAGTACACCCGCGCGGCGCCGACGTCGAAGTACAGCCCGGTCAGCAGCAGCTCCCCGCGCGCTTCCGCCTCCGCCACCAACGGGTACTGCCGCAGATGCGTCAGCTGCTGCAACACGTTGTGCAATGCCAGCCGGTCCGCCTCGCGTTCCGGCAGGCCGCCGTCGAGCAGCACCGCGCCTTGGCGGCGACGGCTCGGCTCCGCGTGCACCAGCCAGGCGGCCAGCGCGGTGTCCGCGGGCGGACCGCTCGCCAGCGCGCCCATCGCGCCGCACGAGGAATGCCCGCAGACCACGATCTCCCGCACTCCCAGCACCCCGACCGCGAACTCGACCGCCGCGTTCGTCGACGGGTCCGCCTGCCCGGGCGGCACCAGGTTGCCGATGTTCCGGACGGTGAACAGGTCGCCCGGGCCGGAGGTGGTGATCAGGTTCGGCACGACCCGGGAATCGCCGCAGGTGATGAACAGCGTGTGCGGCTGCTGAGCGTTCGCGAGGCCGCTGAGCGTGTCCTTGAGCAACGGCGCGGCCCGGCGCTGGAACTCGGTCGCGCCGCGGTGCGTGCGCTGTCCGGGCAGCCGCAGGTCCGCGGCCTGCCAGGCCGACCATGGGGCCAGCCACCGCGGCATGGCGCGGGCGGCCGCGGTGCGGCGGACCGTCGGACGGCCCTCCTTGCCCTTCGCGAACCACGGGTGCCCGATCTCGTCGACGACCACCGTGCCGCCAGCTCGTTCGTGCGCCTGCTGCCACGCCGAAAGGCTCTCGAAGGCGGCGTGGTCGAGATAGTCCGCGACCAGCTCCAGCGTCACTTTCGACCCGGCCGGGACGGTGCCCAGCACCTTCGTCAGCCGCGGCACGGACAGGAATGTCAGCACGCCTTCGACGATCACGCGCCATTCGCCGCCGTGTTCCTCGGCGTGCACGCCGGACCAGACGGTGCGGCGCAGCATCAGCAACATCGCCAGCACGATCCCCGCGAGCACGCCGGTCAGCAGGTCGAACACGACCACCCCGGCGACGGTGACCAGATACAGCGGCAGGTCGCCGTGGCGCAGCACCTGCCGCAGGTGGCCGGGGTTGACCAGCTTCACGCCGACGTGCACCAGCAGCCCGGCCAGCGCGGCCAGCGGAATCGACTGCAGCACGCCGGCCAGTGCGACCGTGAACACGAGTACCCACACGCCGTGCAGGATCGCCGACATCCGGGTGCGCGCCCCAGCCGCGACGTTGGTGGAGCTTCGCACGATCACACCGGTGACCGGCAGTCCGCCGAGCGCGCCGGACACCATGTTCGCCGTGCCCTGGCCGATCAGCTCGCGATTGAGGTTGGCGCGCGGACCGTCCTGCAGCTTGTCCACCGCGACCGCGGAGAGCAGGCTCTCCACACTGGCGATCAACGCGATGGTGATCGCCGCGACGGCGACCTGACCCCAGCCGCCGCCGGGCGGCTGCGGGGCGAACCGGATCTGCAGCAGGTCGCCGGAAAGCTCGACGCGCGGCAGCGTCAGCCCGGCCGCCACCGACACCAGCGTGGCGACCGCGATCGCCACCAGCGGCCCCGGGACCTTCCGTATCGAGCTCGGCAGTTTCGGCCATCCCACCAGGATCGCCAGGGACAGCAGGCCGATCATGGCGGCGGCGTCGTGGTGTGCGGCGATCTGGGCGGGCAGTCCGGTGATGTTCGCCAGCGCGGAACTCTGCGCCTTCCCGCCGAGCATCACGTGCAGCTGGCCGAGCACGATCGTGATGCCGATCCCGGCGAGCATGCCGTGCACGATCGCGGGCGAAATGGCCAGCGCGGCCCGCGCGACCCGGCTCAGCCCCAGCAGGATCTGCAGCGCGCCGGCGAGAACAGTGATCAGGCAGGTGACCGCCCATCCGAAGGTCGCGATGGTCTCGGCCATCAGCACGGTGAGCCCCGCGGCCGGCCCGCTGACCTGCAGCGGAGACCCGCCGAGCGCACCGGCGACCACGCCGCCGATCACGGCGGCGATCAGCCCGGCGACGATCGGCGCCCCGGAGGCGAGCGCGATCCCGAGCGAAAGAGGTACAGCGACAAGGAAAACCACGAGCGAGGCGGGCACGTCGTGGCGCAGCACGGCAAGTCGTCTCATGATCACCAGGAAACCGGTACCGAGGTGAAATGTCCGCTATGCCGGACCCGAAAGAGTGGATTTTTGCCAACTTACCCACGATCGGGTTGCGCGGTTGGTCAATAACCACTACGAGCAGCGACCTTGGCGGGCGGATTACCCGAATGCCCCTCGCGATCCGAGGGTCGGCCGGTCCGCCCAGGCTCGGCGAAAACACCGGCCGTCCTGCGCTCTGGCACCCGCCGCGTCACGCCTTCGCGGCAGCCGCCCGCATCGCCGACGTGACCACCGCCAAGTCCTCGTCCGTACTCACATACGGCGGCATCGCGTAAATCAAGTCCCGGAACGGCCGCAGCCAGGCGCCCTCGGCCGTCACCACGTCGGTCGCCACGCCCATGTCCACGTCGTGATCCAGCTGGAGCACCCCGATCGCCCCGAGCACTCGCACGTCGACCACGTGCGGCAGTTCCCTCGCCGGCTCGAGTTCGCGCCGCAGCGCCGCCTCGATCCGGGCCACGTCGCCCTGCCAGCGGCCCTCCGCCAGCAATCCCAGCGACGCGTTCGCGACGGCCGAAGCGAGCGGGTTGCCCATGAACGTCGGCCCGTGCGCGAGCACCGGCATCTCGCCGCGCGCGATACCACCCGCGACGTCCGGCGTGCACAACGTCGCCGCCATCGACAGGTAGCCGCCGGTGAGCGCCTTGCCGACGCACATCACGTCCGGCGTCACACCGGCGTGCTCGGCGGCGAAAAGCCTCCCGGTACGGCCGAATCCGGTCGCGATCTCGTCGAACACCAGCAGTACGTCGTGCTCCTTGGTCAGCTCGCGCAACGCGCGCAGGTACCCCGGATGGTGAAAGCGCATCCCGCCCGCCCCCTGCACCACCGGCTCGACGATCACCGCCGCCAGCTCGTCCGCGTGCCGGGCAAGGGCCTTCCCCAGTTCGTCCACATAGGACTCGTCGACCGGCCGGTCGAAGCCGGACGGCGGGGCGGGCACGAACACCTGCTCCGGCAGGATTCCGCGCCACAGCGAGTGCATCCCGCCGTCCGGGTCGCACACGCTCATCGGCGTGAAGGTGTCGCCGTGGTAGCCGCCGCGCCAGGTGAGCAGGCGGCGTTTGCCGGTCAGGCCGCGAGAACGCTGGTACTGCAGGCACATTTTCACCGCGACCTCGACCGAGACCGAGCCCGAATCGGACAGGAACACGTGCTCCAGCCCGTCCGGGGTCATCTCGACCAGGGTCTCGCACAGCCTGATCGCCGGTTCGTGGGTGAGCCCGCCGAACATCACGTGGCTCATCCGCCCGGCCTGCGCGGCGAGCGCCGCGTCCAGCGCCGGGTTCCGGTAGCCGTGCACGGCCGCCCACCACGACGACATGCCGTCGACCAGTTCCCGCCCGTCGGCGAGCCGCAGCCGCACCCCGCTCGCCTCTTCGACGAGCAGCGACGGCACCCGGCCCGGCATCGGCGCGTACGGATGCCAGACGTGCGCGGCATCGAGGGCAAGCAGTTCGGCAGCACGAGAGTCCACGAGCCGACCCTAACCGCGCCGACGGCGGACGGCTGGTGACCGCCGTTACCCGCCGTTCGGCCGCACCGGCAGCGACAGCAGACCGTGTACCAGCGAACTCGGCCGGTAGGCCAGCTCCTCCTCCGGGACCGCCAGGCTGAGCTTCGGGAACCGCTTCAGCAGCGCCCCGATGGCGACCTCCGCCTCCATCCGGGCCAGCGGCGCGCCGACGCAGTAGTGGATGCCGTGCCCGAACGCGAGGTGCCCGCCCGGCGGCCGGGTGACGTCCAGCGTCGCCGGGTCAGGGAACTTGTTCTCGTCGCGGTTCGCGGAGACCAGCGAGACGTGCACGAACTCGCCCGGCGGGATGGTGACACCGCCCGCCTCGACCTCCTCGACCGTGTAGCGCAGCGTCGCGAAGTTGATCGGCCCGTCGAACCGGAGGAACTCCTCGACCGCGCCGGGGAGCAGGCTCGGATCGGCACGCAGCTTCTCCGCCTGCTCCGGCGCGCGCAGCAACGCGAAGGTGGCGTTGCCGATGAGGTTGACAGTCGTTTCGTGCCCGGCGACGAGCAGCAGGAACGCCATCGACACCAGCTCGGTCTCGGTGAGCGAATCGCCCTCGTCGGTAGCGTGCACGATGGCCGACAGCAGGTCCTCGCCCGGTTCGGCGCGCTTGCCCGCGACCAGCCGCTGCAGGTACGCCTGCATGTTCTCGGCCGCCGAGCGGCTCGCCTCGTCCGGGCTCGCCGACAGAAGCGTGTGCGACCAGCCGGAGAACTCGCCGCGGTCCTCCGGGGCCACCCCGAGCAGCTCGCAGATCACCGTGATCGGCAACGGCTCGGCGAAAACCGGCATCAGGTCGACCTGGTCGTGCCGCGCCACCTCGTCCAGCAGCGACTCGGTGATCTCCTCGATCCGCGGCCTCAGCCGGGCGATCGCGCGGCTGGTGAACGCCTTGTTGACCAGCTTGCGCAGCCGGGTGTGATCCGGCGGGTCGCTGTTGAGCATGTGCTGGCTGAACAGCCTGCCGAACTCCGGAATCACCGAGTCCTGGCCGAGTTTGGCCGCGACCAGGTCGTAGGCGCCTTTGTTGTCCTTGCTGATCCGCGGGTCGTTCAGCAGCGCCCGTGCTTCGTCGTATCCGCTGACCAGGTAGGACGGCATGCCGTGCCGGGTGGCGACCGGACAGACCGGGCCGGCCTCGCGCTGCCTGGCCAGCCACTCGTGCGTGTTCTGGTACAGCTCGTTGTCCGCGACCGGCAATTCCGCCGCGCTTTCTTCGACGCTCACCCTGCCCCCTGAAGCTTTCCGGTCAGCGCTCGGCCAATGCCGCCTCGACGCGCTCGACCACGTGCTCCCAATATGCCCGCTGCTCGGCCTTTTCCGCCACGTCCGCAAGCTGATCCTGGCGAATCCTCAGCGTGCTGCGCTTGCCCAGATCCGCGACTTCCACCTGTACAACGGAATCGTGGTCCCAATCCTTCGGCTGCCACGTGAGACTCACGTGCGCCGCATCGAAGCTGCGGATTTCCCCGGCCGTGCCGTGCGCCGTCTCGTACCCGGCCCCGCGCTCGCGCGGCAGCTCCGCCCCCGGCCCCAGCCAGATCTCCAGCCCGTCCCCCACCAGGAAGTCCCACACCCTGCTGCCCGGGTACGGCATCGTCCGGGAAACGGCTGTCTCCCAACCACTTCGCGCGGTCTTGCCCGCCTCGTTGGCCATGCCGTCATCATGGCATCGCGCATCCGCCGAAACCGGTGCGGGATCATACGATCGTGCGCTATCGCCCCATCTCTCCCGACGCTCTCGCCGCCGAACTGACCGAGCGCATCGCCCTGCTCACGCACCGCCGACGAATCGCCGTCGCGGTCGACGGAGCGGTCGGCACCGCGGCGCTGGCCGAGGCATTGGTCGATCCGCTGAAACTGCTGGGCAGAGCCGCTTTGCGAGTGCCGGCCGACGGTTTTCTGCGACCTGCGTCACTGCGCTTCGAGCACGGCAAGAGAAATCCGGACGCGCGCTATACGGATTGGCTGGATTTGGGCGGTCTGCGCCGCGAAGTCCTGGATCCGCTGTCGGACGAAGGAACCGGCGAGGTGCTGCCCGCGCTGTGGGACACCGAACGCGACCGCGCGACGAGGCTCCCGCGAGTGCCGGTCCCGGCTGGCGGAGTCGTGCTGGTGGACGGCGAATTCCTGCTCGGGGCAGGGCTGGCGTTCGACTTCGTGGTGCACCTGTGGCTTTCGCCGGGCGCGTTGCGTCGACGCGTGGCTGAGGAGTGGGCGCTGCCCGCGTACGAACGGTACGAGAGCGAGGTCGATCCGAGCGCGCTCGCGGACGTGGTGGTCCGGATGGACGATCCGCGGCATCCGGCGATCTACGAGCCCTGATCGCTGCACTGCACCTCAACCGCGGCCACCAGCGGAAGCCGAACCAGGCCCTAGTAGTTGAGCCGCCACCAGAACCGGCCTCGCTGGCCGAACCCGAGCCTCGAGCCGAACCAGGCCCGCCAGCCGAGCTGAGCCGCCAGCTGAACCTGAGCCGTCAGCGGATCGCGGCCACCGGATCGCCGTCCAAAAGGGTCGCCAGCCGTTCCGCCATCGTGTCCCAGCGCCAGTTCTCCGCGACCCACGAGCGGCCCGCCTCGCCCATCCGGCGGGCCCGGACCGGGTCCAGCAGCAGCGCCGTCAGGGTGTCGGCCAGCTGCGCCAGGTCGCGGCCCTCCACCACGTGGCCGGTCACCTCGTCCAGCACCGTCTCCGGCGCGCCTCCGGAGGTGCCCGCGACCACCGGCAGCCCGGTCGCCGACGCCTCTAGATAGACGATCCCCAGGCCCTCGACGTCCAGGCCCTTGCCGCGGGTGCGGGCAGGCATCGCGAAGACGTCTCCGGCGTTGTAGTGCGCGGGCAGCTCCTCCCACGGCACCGAACCGGTGAAGACGACGTGCTCGGCCACGCCGAACGCCTCGGCCAGTGCTTCCAGCCGCTTGCGGTACGGGCCGCCGCCGACGAGCAGCAGGGCTGCGCCGGGCACTCGTTCGCGGATCGTCGGCAGCGCGCTGATCAGCATGTCCTGGCCCTTGCGCGGGACCAACCGCGAGACGCACACGAGGGTCGGACGCTCGCCGAGTCCGTGCCGGGCACGAATTTCCTCGCGGCCGGCTGGATCCGGCGCGAAAACCGTGGTGTCGACACCGCTCGGCAGCATCTCGAGTCCGGCGTGCCGGCCGAACGCGGCGGCGAACCGGCCACGGGTGTACTTGCTGACGTAGGTGACGACGTCGACCGTCTCGCCGATGCGCCGCAGCGCCTGTCGCGAACCGGGCAGCATCGACCAGCCGACTTCGTGGCCGTGCGTGGACGCGACGATCCGGCGGGCACCTGCCTGGCGCAGCGGGTGGCCCAGCAGCGCGAGCGGGGCCGCTGCGCCGAACCACACCGCTTCGCAGTCTCGGGCGCGCATGATCTGCTTCGCGCGGCGCAGCACGTCCGGGGTCGGCAGCATCAGCGACGTCGGGTGGCGCACCACTTCGAACGGCGCGGCCGCGTCGAACTCGGTGTGCGAGCCGCTGCTGCGTTCCCAGGCTGGCGCGTAGACGACGAGGTCATCGGCGGGCAGTCTGATGGCGAGCGAGTTGAGGTAGTTCTGGATACCCCCAGGGCGCGGCGGGAAATCGTTCGTCACGAGCAGGGTCCTCAGCACCCCTGAAGGCTACCGACGTGCTCCGGGCCCAGAAACGTCCCCGGGGCGGCACCGCGAGTGCGGTGCCGCCCCGGGGACGGAAACGAGCGGTCAGGCGACCCGGCGGGCACCCACGTACTGGCTCTGCAGCGGCGAAATCTTCACCACGTCGCCGCTGGTCGGCGCGTGCACCATCAGGCCGTTGCCGATGTACATGCCGACGTGCGAAACCGGCGAGTAGTAGAACACCAGGTCGCCGGGCTGCAGCTGGCTGCGCGCGACCGGTGTGCCGAAGGTGCTCTGCTGGCTGCTGGAGCGCGGCAGCGTGATCCCGGCCTGCTTGTAGGCCCACTGCATGAGCCCGGAGCAGTCGTAGGAGTCCGGACCGGTGGCACCCCACACGTACGGCTTACCGCGCTGGCTGAGCGCGGCGTCGAGCGCGGCCTGCGCAGCCGGCCCGGGAGCCTTGATGTCGGTCGGGACGTCGGCCCCGGTGTCCTTCTGGGAGCTCCGGTCGGCCTGGCTCAACAGCGGCTCGGTCTTCTTGAGCTCCGCGACCTGGTCGTCCAGGGTCTGCTTCTTGGTCTGGATGTCGTTGGCCAGCTTCGCTGCCGCGTCACGTGCCGCGGTGGCCCGCGACGCCGCGTCCGACGCCTGCTTCTCGGCGGACTTGGCCTGGTCGACCGCGCCCTGGAGCTTCTCCAGCGCGATGGCCTTCTGAGACGCGATCTGGTCCAGCGCCGACGAGCGGTCGAGGAACTCCTGCGTCGACGTGCCCGCCAGCAGCGCGGACAGCTTGTTCATCTGCACGCCGGACAGGAACGACGCTTTCGCGAACTTGTCGACGTCGACCTGGTACTTCTTCTCGTTGTCCAGGGCCTGGGCGGAGAGGTTGTGCGCGTTCGTCACATCTCCGTTGGCCTTGTCGAGGTCGCCTTGGCGGGCCTTGAGGTCGTCCTGCGCTTTGAGCAGGTCTTCATTCGCTTTCTCGGCCTGCGCCGCGAGGTCGCGGTACTTGGCAAGAACGTCCGAGCCGGAGCTCGGCGGGGCCTGGAGGACGGGGAGGGGGGAAGCGGCTGCGGTGCTCGAGGGCTGCGCCACGGCGATGACTGCGATCACCGAAGCGGCCGCGAGGGCGCCTGACACCACGCGCTTGACTGGATGCGACTGCACGGCCGCGCGGGTCTCCTTTGCTGTCGGGCCGCCGTGGCCGGAACCCCGGCGCGCAAGAGGTCGGGGGCCCTCTTCGCGCACACTGCCCGTCCGCGTTCCGGCCGTCGTCTGACGCAACAGCTTTCCCGCGCACGGTGTTGGTTCCGATCTGACTCCCCGACAAAGCCGAACCGGCGGCGATCCCGCGTCGCCGTCGTCCGACGGCTGACTGGCGCGAGATCTCGGCCAGGTTACGAAAAGACCGTCGGCGCGTCCACCGCGGCCCCCGTAAAAACTCTCCGTAGTCCGCCGAAACACCATCGGACCAGCACGGGAGCCGACTGTGACCTAGACCACAGCCTCCAGCCGCGAAAAAGGCTCCTTCCGCTACTAACCGTTCACCGCACGTATCCGACCGCTCAGCGCGCCAGTGTCACCCACTGGTGTCACGCCGACTTACTGTCGGGCCCCGAAACCAAGCGCAGCCGCGGCACCATCCCCGCCTCGGCGAGCGCATCGACGGCACGCCGCTCGTCGGCATCCCATGCGAGGCCGGCGGGCGGCCCGAGCAGCACGCTGACCACGCAATCGGCGCACGCGTCGCCGCGCACGGCGCACCGGCCGCAGTCGATGACCAAGTCGTCGATGTCCTCGAGCGCGACGTCCACCGCGCCCGCCGGCCGGCGCGCTTCGTCCAGGGAGGCGACGCGGTCCAGCACGCTGTCGAACCGCGCTCCGGCGGTCGGCGAACCCGCGCCGGTCCGCTGGTCGCGGGCAGGCGGATCGTCCGGTTTGCCACGCGCTTCGAGATCCTGATCGCGACCGCTAGCCGCAGTGGCCGGACTCACCGCAATGGCCGGACTCACCGCAGTGGCCGGACTCACCGCGGTGGCAAGGGTCACCGCCGCGTCGGCCGGGAACAGCCCTTCCGCGCCGACCCCCGCACCGATCGCTGCCCTCCGCACGCTCCGCGCCATGGCCGAACCTCCCGTTCCTCGGCGAGGCCCGCCCGGGCCGATCCCGGGAAGCGCCTCGCGAGAAGAAACGGTAAGAACCACCACCGACAATTTCCGCGGCCCGCGCTCAGCACGGGCTCAGCGCGCGGTCAAACTCGACCCAATCGGCTGACCAGCACCGACGACGGCGCGGAATGCGCGCCGGCCGCCCGGACCGAATCCGCGACCGCTCGATCGGACGTCGCGACGACCATCGGCCGGCCCTTCGGCTCGGCCGCGACCAGCGACCGGATCACGTCGTCGGCGAGCACGCCGCGCTCGGAGAACAGCACCCGCACGCCGCGTGGCACCGCCGCCGGGACGGACAACACGCCAGCCCCGTCGAAGACCACCGTCACCTCCGCCGACGTACGCGCCGCGAGCGCCGAAAGCTGGTGCACGAGACGGTCGCGCTGATCGGCCAGCGCCAGCTCGGGATAACCCGTCTTGGTGACGTTGTACCCGTCCACGATGAGATGGACGTTCGGCAGCGCCAGATGCCGGTCGAGGGCAGTGACGTCCTGGATCCGCCCGCCCGCGCCGAGCCCGGACCGCGCACCGCTGACCATGTCGGCCGGCCGAGCGCCGCGGTCGCCCAGCGCGAGTTCGCGCCGCAGGCCATGCACCGCGCCGTCGATCGTGTCCACGAGCAGCGCCAGCCGGACCTCGTCGGCCTCTCGCGCCTCGCGAGCGGACTGGCGTGCCATCTCCGCGTCCGCGACCGCGCGCTCGGCACGCGCGCGTTCAGCGGCGACGCGGCGGCGTTCCCGCTCGAGCTGCGCGCTCAACGCCTCGATCTCACGCTCTCGCGTCGCTCCGCCGTCTGCCAGCTCTGCCCGCGCCGCCTCCGCGGCGTCTTTAGCCTGGCGCAGCAGCGTGCCCTGCTCGCGCAGTCTGCGCAGCAGCTTCTCGACCTCCGCCTCGCGTTCCCCCCGAGCGCTCTCCACCGACCCGCGCGCCGCCTCCAGCTCGACGCGCAGCTCGGCGATCTCGGCTTCGAGCTTCTGGTTCCGCGCCAACGCCGCGTCCCGCTCCGCCCGCAACGCCGTTTCCTCGGCGTTCTTCGCGACCAGCCGCACCCGGCCGGCCGCACCGGATTCGCCGAGCAGCACCGAGGCCGCCGCGGCCGCGACGGAATCGGCGACGTTGGGGTCCAGCGCGTCCGTGCGGTGCTCGCGCAGCCACTCCAGCACCGCGGTACGGAACTGGGCCGAATCGCCCAGCGCCGCCAGCAACGCGGTGCCGCCGAGCTTCGCGCGCTTGGCCGGCGCGAACTTCGCGACCGGCCGCAGCTGACGGGGCACGTCGGCGGCGGGCAGCTTGGCGACCGCGGCCGCGGCCAGCTCGGCGATCCGCTCGCGGACCGCCTCCGGCAGGCCAGCCCACGACGCCGGTTCGGGGGCCGCCGCGTCCTCCTGCGCCCGCGCCGGAATCGCCGAGCGGCCGACGGCCTCTTCGGCTTCTTCCGGTTCGACGGGCTGGGGCTGCATTGGTCCAGGGTAGGCCCCGCCGCCGGATCGCGCGTCGCACCGGCAGCGTTCCCCTGATCACCTTCCGGACACGGACCGCTGCCGCCCGAGATTGTCGGTGGCCGCGCTTAGGGTGCGCGATCATGGAGACCCGACCGAGGCCGAACCAGGCTCAGCTGGCGTTCGACGAGCTCGGCACCCCGCTGCGGGACACCACGTTCGTCGTGTTCGACCTGGAGACCACCGGCACCAAGGCCGGCCCGGACGGGATCACCGAGATCGGCGCGGTCAAGGTCAAGGCCGGCCAGGTGCTCGGCGAGTTCGCGACGCTGGTCAACCCGGGCGCGCCGATCCCGCCGCAGATCGTCGAGCTCACCGGGATCACCCAGTCGATGGTCTACGACGCGCCGCGGATCGAGCGCGTGCTGCCGGCCTTCCTCGAGTTCATCTCCGGCGCGGTGCTGGTCGCGCACAACTCCGGCTTCGACACCAGCTTCATGAAAGCCGCCTGCGAAGGCCACGGTTACGTCTGGCCCCGTCCGACCGTCGTCTGCACCGTGAAGCTCGCGCGCCGCGTGATCCCCCGCGAAGAAGCGCGCAGCTACCGGTTGTCGTCGCTGTCCATGCTGCTCGGCGCTCGCACCCGGCCGACCCACCGAGCGCTGGACGACGCGCGCGCCACCACCGACGTCCTGCACGCGCTGCTCGAACGGGTCGGCAACCTCGGCGTGCACACCGTCGAGGAGTTGATCGACTACCTCCCGGACGTCACGCCCGCGCAGCGCCGCAAACGGAACCTCGCCGCGGACCTGCCGTCCCGGCCGGGCGTGTACTTGTTCAAGGGACCGCGCGACGAAGTCTTGTACGTTGGCACCGCGCGCGACCTGAGACGGCGGGTGCGCACCTATTTCACCGGTTCCGAGAGCCGGGGCCGGATCCGGGAAATGGTCGCGCTGGCGGAGCGGGTGGACGCCATCGAGTGTTCGCATTCCCTCGAAGCCGAGATCCGGGAGCTGCGGCTGATCGCCGCGCACCGCCCGGCCTACAACCGGCGGTCGAAGAACCCGCACCACGCCTGGTGGGTCGGGCTCACCGAGGAAGCTTTCCCGCGCCTGTCCGTCGTCCGGCTCCCCCGGGCGGGCACGCTCGGCCCGTTCCGCAGCCAAGCAGACGCGCGCGCTGCCGCCGAAACCCTCGCCGACGCGTCCGGCCTGCGCACCTGCACCCAGCGCATCTCCGCGACGGCCGCGAAGGGCACGCCCTGTGTCCTGGCCGAACTGGGCCGCTGCGGAGCGCCGTGTGCCGGGCTGCAGACCGTCGCCGAATACTCCCCCGCCGCCGAGGCCGCCCGCGGTCTCATCGCCGGGCACGACGGCCGGCCGCTGCATCTGGCCGCGGCACGGCTGGAGGAGATGTCCGAACGCCGGCATTACGAGCAGGCCGCCCGGCACCGGGACGAACTGGCCGGACTGGTCCGCGCCGTCGGCCGCGCGCACCGTCAGGCCGCGCTGGCGGCGATCACCGAACTGATCGCCGCCGCCCCGGACGGCAACGGCGGCTGGGAGCTGAGCGTCATCCGGCACGGCAGGCTCGCGTCGGCCGGGGTCGCCCGGCGCGGCGTACCGCCGATGCCGGTAGTGGAGTCGCTCGTCGCCGCGGGGGAAACCGTGCTGCCCGGCGAGGGTCCGCTGCGCGGCGCGCCCGGCGAGGAGGTCGGCATCCTGCTGCGCTGGCTGGCCCGCCCGGGCGTCCGGCTCGTGCGCACCACCCGGCCGTGGGCCGAGCCGGCCGCGATCGCCGGCTGGCAAGCCTGGCTGGCCCGGGTCGCCGACGCCCGTTCGCTGGAACATCTCGCCGGCTGACCGCCCCGCACCGGCCGCCGCGGACGTGATCCCGGCTACCATCTCGCACCAGGACTGACCGTCAGGAAGTGGGAGGAACGCTGTGATCACGGCGATCGTGCTGATCAACGTAGAGGCCGAGAAGATCCCGCAGGCCGCGCAGGCGATCGCGGACCTCGACCAGGTCGCCGAGGTGTACTCGTGCGCGGGGGATGTCGACCTCATCGCGACCGTGCGCGTGCAGGCCCACGAAGACCTCGCCGACCTGATCCCGGGCCGCATCGGCAAGATCCCCGGCGTCCTCGACACGGTCACCCACATCGCGTTCCGGTCCTACTCGCGGGCCGACACCGACTCCGCGTTCGAGATCGGCGTCGAAGGCAGCTGAGCCGCCGGAAATTGTCGTACCCCCGGATTAATGTCCGGAGCATGACGACACTGCGGTTAGCCGAGGTCACCAGCGACAACGTGGGTGCGGCCTGTGATTTGTCGGTGGCACCCCACCAGCAGCATTACGTGGCCCCGGTCGCGCGGTCGCTGGCCGAGGCCTACACCCAGCCGGAGACGGCCTGGCCGAGGCTGGTCTACGCCGACGACGACCTCGTCGGCTTCGTCATGGCCGCCTTCGACCCGGACTGTCCGATCGACTACTTCCGTTGTGGCGTCTGGCGGTTGAACATCGCCGCCGAACACCAGAAGAAGGGCTACGGGAAGTTCGCCGTCGAAGCGGTGCTGGCCGAAGCACGCCGCCGCGGGTCCGAATCGGCGACGGTGCTCTGGGAACCAGGCGAGCACAGCCCGGAACCGTTCTACCTGCGGCTGGGTTTCCAGCCCACTGGCCAGATCCACGAGGGCGAGGTCGTCGCCCGCATCCAGCTCTGAACCCTTCGGGCCGCGCTATCGTACTTCGGGTCACGGCCCTGTGTCTGGTCGAAATCACGGTCGGCAACGTGGAAGACGCCTGCGATATCAAGATGGCGAAACCGCAGCGCGACTACATTTCCTCGGTCGCTCGCTCGCCGAAGCCCGCGTCGAGCCGGACATCGCCTGGCCGAGGCTGGTCTACGCCGGGAAGAAACCCGTCGGATCCGTCATGGCCGCCTTCGACCCGCCCAACCCGACCGACTACTACCGCTACTACCACTGCCGGCTGAACATCGCCGCCAAACACCAGAAAAGGGCTGCGGACGGTTCGCCGTCGAAGCGGTCCTGGCCGAAGCCCGCCGCCGCGACGCCGAATCCGGGACGGTCAGCTGGGTGCCGGGCAAGCACAGCCCCTGGGCCCTTCTACCGGCGGCTGGGCTTCCGGCCGACCGGCGAAACGACGACGACATCGTCGCGGGCATCCAGCTCTGAAACCCGTCCGCACAGACGAGAAGACCCCTCCCTCGCGAAGAGGAAGGGGTCTTCTCGGCGTTCTGCGGGACCCGGGAACTCAGTGTCCGGAACCGACCTCGGTCGACTCCGACGAGCCCTCGATCTGCGCGTGTCCGTTGCCGCGCGCCCGGTCGAGCGCCTTCGTCTCCTCGGCCGGGTCCGGGGTCCAGATCGAACCCGGGACCGCGTGCCCGGCGGTGCCGAGCTTGTTCATCTTCTTCGGCACCGACGCACCCTGGTACTCGAGCGGGATCGCGTGGCCGTGGCTGTCCGTGCCGCCCAGCGGCTGGTGGATCTCGATGAACTCGCCGTGCGGCAGGCGCTTGATGATGCCGGTCTCCACGCCGTGCTCCAGCACTTCCCGGTCCGACCGCTGCAGGCCGATGCAGATCCGGTAGGTGAAGTAGTACGCCAGCGGCGGCACGACCAGCACGCCGATGCGGCCGGCCCAGGTCGTCGCGTTCAGCGAGATGTCGAACTGGTCCGCGATGATGTCGTTGAACCCGGACAGCTCGATGACCGCGAAGAAGCCCAGCGCCATCATGCCCAGCGAGGTGCGGACCGGTGCGTCGCGCGGGCGCTGCAGCAGGTTGTGGGCCGCGTTGTCCTTGGACAGCTTGCGCTCCAGGAACGGGTACCCGAGCAGCAGCGCGAACAGGATCGGCATCCCGATCGCACCGGGGAAGAACACCGCCGGGATCGTGTAGTTCCCGAGGTAGACCTCCCACGCCGGCCAGATCCGGAGCATGCCGTCGGCCCAGGCCATGTAGTAGTCCGGCTGGGATCCGGCGGACACCATCGACGGGTTGTACGGACCGAAGTTCCACACCGGGTTGATCTGGAACAGGCCGGACATCAGCGCCAGCACGCCCACCACCAGGGCGAAGAACGCACCGCCCTTCAGGGCGAAGTACGGCATGATCCGGACGCCGACGACGTTCGTCTCCTTGCGCCGCACGCCCGGGAACTGGGTGTGCTTCTGGTACCAGACCAGCGCCAGGTGCGCGCCGATCAGCGCCAGCATGATGCCCGGGACCAGCAGAATGTGCAGCGTGTACAGGCGCGGGATGATCTGGTCGCCGGGGAACTCCCCGCCGAACAGGGCCCAGTGGATCCAGGTGCCGATCACCGGCACCGAGAGCACGATGCCGGACAGGGTCGCCCGGATACCGGTGCCGGACAGCAGGTCGTCCGGCAGCGAGTAGCCGAAGAAGCCCTCGAACATGCCCAGGATCAGCAGCAGACCGCCGATCACCCAGTTCGCCTCACGCGGCTTGCGGAACGCGCCGGTGAAGAAGATCCGGAGCATGTGCACCATCATCGACGCGACGAAGATCAGCGCCGCCCAGTGGTGCAGCTGCCGCACGAACAGGCCGCCGCGCACGTCGAACGAGAGGTCCAGGGTCGTACGGAACGCCTGGGACATCTGCATGCCCTGCATGTTCGTGAAGCTGCCGTGATACGTCACCTCCTGCATGGAGGGATCGAAGAACAGCGTCAGGTACACGCCGGACAGCAGGATGACGATGAAGCTGTACAGCGCGATCTCGCCCAGCAGGAAGGACCAGTGGGTCGGGAACACCTTGTTCATCTGGTGGCGCAGGCCCTTGGCCAGCTTGTACCGCTGGTCAGCGTTGTCCGCCGCCTCGCCCAGGTGCTGTTGGAGTGCGCTCGTGCCCTTGGTAGGCGTGGTGAGAGAACTCATGACTTACGCTCCCAGAAGGCCGGGCCGATGGCCTCGATGAAATCGCCCGTCGCGACCAAGTATCCATTCTCGTCAACTGTGATCGGAAGCTGCGCCAACGGGCGAGTGGCCGGGCCGAAGATCGGCTTCGCGTAGTGCAACGCGTCGAACTGCGACTGGTGGCACGGGCACAGGATGCGGTTCGTGCGCTGTTCGTACAGGGAGGTCGGGCAGCCGACGTGGCTGCAGATCTTCGTGTACGCGTACAGGTCGCCGAAGTTGAAGTCTTCCTGCCCCTTGCGCTTGACCACCCGCGCGGCGTCGGTCGGGCGCAACCGGATGAGCATGACCGGGTTGTCCACCCGCATCAGTGCCTCGGACAGCGCCTTCTCGTCGCCCTTCTCCGAGTCGCGGTACGGGAACACCGTCTCCATCGCGCCCGCGTCGAGGTCCTCGGCCTTCACCAGGGTGACGCCGTTCTTGACCTCGTCCTCGAGGTTGCCGGTGTTGCGGCGCAGGTAGACCTTCTCGCCCTTGAACTTGGGCTGCCAGCCGGTGTGCCACAGGCTGTTCTCGTTGTTGGTGTCTTTCCACGGGTCCTTGATGAAGGACGCGAGCGGAAGCGCCGCCACCGCGAGGCCCAGCGCACCGGCGCTGGCGCCGGCGGTCCGCTTGATCAGCGAACGCCGGGCGATGCCGTTGCGGGTCCCGGAGTCGGCCAGGTGGGCCAGGATGGTGGCCCGGTCGACCTCCGCGGAGGGACCGTCGCTGCGCTGCTGCACCGCGGTCTCGGCCGGGACGAACTTCTTGGTGTAGAGGATCACGCCGATGCCCAGCCCCAGCACCGCGAGGCCGAGCGTGACGCCCAGCGCCGGGGTGTAGAGGCTGTAGGTCGAGTGCCCGCTCGGGTTGCTCGGGTCCTTGTACTCCCACCACTTCGGCCAGGCGAGCACGACGACGAACGCGAGCCCGGCCAGCGCGGAGAGCGCGAACCAGAACGCGACCATTCGCTGCGCGCGCCGCTCGGCGCGGGTCCCCTCGACCGGCCACGGTTCCGGGTAGTCGACGATTTCGACGCCGTCCAGCTGACCGCCGAGCTTGAGCAGCTCGTCGCGGTCCATCTCAGCCAGCTCCGCCTCCGAGGGCGGCTGGGGCCCTTCGGCACTCATGCCTTCGATCCAATCCACAGCGTAACGCCGACGAGCGCGGCGATTCCGACGACGAACGCGATGACGCCTTCCGAGGCGGGGCCGACCCCGCCGAGACCGTTGCCGCCCGGGTCGTTGTTGCCGTTGGACACCGACTTGACGTAGGCGATGATGTCCTTCTTCTCCTCCGGGTTGAGCTGCCGGTCGGAGAATTTCGGCATGTTCTGCGGCCCGGTGAGCATCGCGTCGTAGATCTGTTCTTCGGTCGCCGGTTCGAGCGGCGGGGCGTACTTGCCCGCCGACAGCGCGCCGCCGCGACCGGTGAAGTTGTGGCACGAGGCGCAGTTGAGGCGGAACAGCTCGCCGCCGCGGGCCGGGTCGCTGCCGCGGAGGTCCGCGCCGCGCTCCTGCGGCCGCTGCGCGCCGCCGCCGTGCGCCTGCACGTAGGCGCCGACCGCGTCGATCTCGCTCGGCGTCAGCTTCGGCGGCTTGCGGGCGACCTGCGCCTCCTGGCGCGCCGCGGGCATCCGGCCGGAAGAAGTCTGGAAGTAGACGGCCGCGTCGCCGATGCCGATCAGGCTCGGACCACGGTTCTTGACGCCCTCGAGGTTCGCGCCGTGGCACTCGATGCAGGTGTTGTTGTAGACCTGCTCGCCCTGGCGCAGCAGCGCCGGGTCGCCCTGCGCCTGCGCGGTCTGCGGTTCCGGGGCGAGAACCGCGTACCCGGCGCCGACCCCCACCAGGGCGACGCCGAGTGCGAGCAGGCCAGCGAAGCGCCTGCGCATCTTCGAGCGCGCGCGGAAGCGGCGCTCCGAGGATTTGGTGCTGGTGGTCATCTTGCGGCAACCCTTGCTGTCAGTTCAGGCCGTTGGTGGTGGTCGGTGCGGTGCTCAGGGGAGGATGTAGATCACCGCGAAGAGGCCGACCCACACGATGTCGACGAAGTGCCAGTAGTACGACACGACGATCGCCGAGGTGGCCTGTGCCGGAGTGAACTTGCTGAGCTTGGTGCGGATCAGCAGGAACACGAACGCGATGAGCCCGCCGATCACGTGCAGGCCGTGGAAACCGGTCGCGAGGTAGAACACGGTGCCGAACGGACCGGACGGGATCGTGAGGCCTTCGCCGACCAGGTTGTGGTACTCGTTCCCCTGCCCGGCCACGAAGATCGCGCCCATGATCAGCGTCACGATGTACCAGCGGCGCAGGCCGTAGACATCGCCCCGCTCCGCGGCGAACACGCCGAGCTGGCAGGTCAGCGACGACAGCACGAGGATCACCGTGAACGGGATCGCGTACGCGACGTTGAGGTGGAACTCCTCGCCGTGCAACGGCGGCGGCCAGGATGCCCCGGCCGGGTTCTGCGCCTTGACGGTGAAGAACATGGCGAACAGTCCGGCGAAGAACATCAGTTCGCTGGACAGCCACACGACGGTGCCGACACTGACCATGTTCGGCCGGTTCAGCGAGTGGACCCGCTGGCTGATGGTGGGAGCTGCCGTTGTCACGGATCGCATTATGTCCTCTCGCGCGGGCACCCCGCCCGCCGGGTCTGCGGCGGGTCGTGGGAGCTTCGCGTCACACCCGCGCGCGCGGTGCGGACCAGCGACAAGAGGAGCTACTCGTGAGTTGGCTGCAAAAGCTCCGTGACCTGGCCAAAAAGCCGGAAAGCGTGGTGCTGGAGCCAGACGCGCCCGGTTTGCGGGTCGTCGTTTCGGCCTTCGATCCGGCGGTCGCGGATTCCGCCGTGCTCGCCGATTCACCCGGCTGGGCGCCTTCCGCGCCCGCGGTCCTGGTCCACCATCTCGTGTTGCCCGCCGACCGGATCGAGGAAGCGGCGGCGATCCTCGCGCAGGACGGCTACGACCTGCGCGAACAGAGCCGCGACGGCGACCGGGTCCTCGCGCACGCGCGCCGCGTGCAGGTGCTGGACGCCCTGCACTGCGCCCAGGAACGGTCCCGGATGGCCGGTCTGGCGCAGCGGCTCGGCGGCGACGCGCGGGGCTGGGAGGCGCGGCAACCGGGTGACTCGCCAACCGCCTCGGCGTGAGATGCATCTCGGCCGATACGATCGCGGGCGTTCCACCCGTGACGAGACGGAGGCGTGCTCAATGAGCGAGCAGTCCCAGCGGATCCTGGTTTTCAGCCACAAGGCCGAGGTCCGCGAGGCGATCATGAACGCTGTCGGCCGGCGCCCGGCCGCCGACCTCGGCCGCGTCGAGTGGGTCGAGGCGGCCGGCATCGCCGACGTGCTCAGCGAGATGGACTCGGGCAGCGTCGACCTGGCCATCCTCGACGGCGAGGCGCAGCCGACCGGCGGCATCGGCCTGACCCGCCAGCTCAAGAACGAGATCGCCGACTGCCCGCCGATCGTCGTGGCGGTCCGCCGCCGGGACGACCGATGGCTGGCCACCTGGGCGCACGCCGACGCGGTGCTGGTGCACCCGCTCGACCCGCTGACCGCGGCGGAGACCGTCGCCGGCGTGCTGCGCGCCGGGCGGGTTCCCGCCGTCAACGGCGGCTGAGCCCGATGGGCGCCACCCCGCAGACCTGGCCCGCGCTGCTGACCCGGCTGATCGCCGGCGAGGACCTCTCCGCCGAGGACACCGCGTGGGCGATGGACCAGATCATGTCCGGCATGGCCGGTCAGGCGCAGATCGGCGGTTTCGCGGTCGCGTTGCGCGCCAAGGGCGAGACGCCGGCGGAGATCTCCGGCATGGCGGACGCGATGCTGGCGCACGCCCGCCGGATCACGCTGAGCCGCCCCGCGGTCGACATCGTCGGCACCGGCGGCGACCGGTCGAACTCGGTGAACATCTCCACGATGGCGACGATCGTCGCCGCGGCGGCGGGCGCGCCGGTGGCCAAGCACGGCAACCGGAGCGCCTCGTCCAAGTCCGGCGCGGCGGACGTGCTGGAAACCCTCGGGGTGAAGATCGACCTGCCGCCGGAGGCGGTGCTGGCCTCGCTGGAGGAGATCGGCATCGGGTTCTGCTTCGCGCCGGCGTTCCACCCGGCGTTCCGGCACACCGGCCCGCCGCGACGCGAACTGGGCGTGCCGACCACGTTCAACCTGCTCGGCCCGCTCACCAACCCGGCCCAGCCGCAGAGCGCGCTGATCGGCTGCGCATACGCGGACAAGACCAGGGCGCTGGCCGAGATTTTCGCCGGCCGGGGCATGTCGGTTCTGGTCGCGCGCGGTGACGACGGTCTCGACGAGATCACCACCACCACGACGACGTCGGTGCTGGTGGTCTCCGGCGGTGCGGTGACCGAGCACAGCTTCGATCCGCAGTCGCTCGGCATCGCCCGGGCGACCGCGGACGACCTGCGCGGCGGCGACGCCGTGGCGAACGCCGAAGTCGTGCGGGACCTGGTGAACGGCAAGACCGGTCCGGTGCGGGACGCGGTGGTGCTCAACGCCGCCGCCGCACTGGCCGCCTTCGTCGGCTTCTCTGGTTCCCTCGAGGACGACTTGGCGGCCGGTCTGGACCGAGCACACCGGGCCATCGACAACGGGGCGGCAGCGGCGCTGCTGGACCGCTGGATCGAGTTCTCCAACACCGGTCGCTGACCTCTGCGGATCCTGCGCACACTGCCACCTGGTCCGTGATGGGCCCCTTGCCGGAATCTGGTTCCGGCAAGGGGCCCATCACGGACCTTCTTCATTGCATTCGGGTCACGAATTACTGCGGGGCCAGAAAGGCCGCGCGGTACGCGCTCGGCGTGGTCGAGCGCAGCCGGGCGAACTGGTGCCGCAGCGCTGCCGCCGACGCGTATCCGCACGCGACCGCGATGTCCTCGACGGACAGTTTTCCCTCCTCCAGCAGCGCCTGTGCGCGGTCGAGGCGCCGTTCGGTCAGCCATCGGTGCGGCGTGGTGCCGGTCGCGGCGGAGAACCGGCGCAGGAACGTCCGCTCCCCCAAGCCGCTCCTACGCGCCAGCTCGGCGACGGTGAACGGCTGGTCCAGCCGCCGTTCCACCCATTCGAGCGCCTCGGCGACGACCGCGTCCGAAGGCGCCGCGGTAGCCGGTACCGGAGCTTGCACGAACTGTGCCTGTCCCCCGGCCCGATGCGGAGCCGCGACCATACGCCGGGCCAGCGCCGTCGCCGCCGCGACGCCCCGCAATCGACGCACCAGGTGCAGGCACAAATCCACGGCAGCGACCGTGCCGGCGCTGGTGAACACGCCGTCGTCGTCCGCGTAAAGCGCCTGCGGGTCTACCTGCGCGGAGGGGAAGAGGCGGCGGAACTCCGGCTCGTAAACCCAGTGCACGGTGCACCGCCGGTCGTCCAGCAGGCCGGCGTACCCCAGCGAAAACACTCCGGCGCAGAACCCGGCGACCCAAGCACCTCGCTCGCGCGCCGCCCGCAAAGATTCCAGCAACGGCTCCGGCGGCGGCTCGGTGCGCGGGGCGCACGTGGGCACGATCACCAGATCCGCGGACGCGGCGAAGTCCAGATCGCGCAGTCCGGCGAGCCCGAATCCGGACCAGCTGGCCACTTCCGCCCCGCCCGGCGAGCACACGCCGAAGTCCCAGCCCGGCATTCCGTCCGCGCTGCGGTCGGTGCCGAACACCTCGCACGCGACCCCCAGCTCGAACGGGGAAACCCGGTCCGCGAGCAGTACGGCGACCCGCTGCACTTCCATGCCAGACATCGTGTCACAAGTTTTGCGCCCATTGTCATCTCTGACACTGGTTGCTCGTGGCCGGAAGGCCGAATCTGAACCGCATGACGAACTCCGAATCCCGCCCGGTCCTGCAGTGGTCCGCCGCGATGGCGCTGTCCGGCACCATCGGCGCGGTCGTTCTCGAAAGCGGCGCGGCCGCCCCGGCCGTCGCCTTCGCCCGCTGCCTCGTCGGCGGCGTGCTGCTGGTCGTGTGGTCGCTGGCCCGAGGCTGGTTCCGGGACTGGCACCCGAGCCGCCGCGACTTGCTGCTCGCCGTCACGGGCGGGTTGCTGCTGGTCGGCAACTGGGTGCTGCTGTTCGCGTCGTACGCGCTGTCGTCGATCTCGGTGAGCACGGTGGTCTATCACACCCAGCCGCTGATCCTGGTCGGCATGGCGGCGATGTTCCTCGGCGAAAAGGTGGGCCGCTCCCACCTGACAAGAGCGGGAGTCGCGTTCGCCGGAGTCGTGGTGATTTCCCTCTCCGCGCACGGAGCCGACGGCCAGCCGGTGCGGTTCGCCGGGATCGCCCTGGCACTGGGTGCGGCGCTGCTCTACGCGGGTGCGTCCTTCATCGCCAAGCAGCTCAAGCACATTCGGCCGCACCTGCTCGCCGCGGTCCAGCTGACGGCCGGCGCGATC
Source organism: Amycolatopsis benzoatilytica AK 16/65 (assembly GCF_000383915.1). Classification (NCBI taxonomy): domain Bacteria; kingdom Bacillati; phylum Actinomycetota; class Actinomycetes; order Pseudonocardiales; family Pseudonocardiaceae; genus Amycolatopsis; species Amycolatopsis benzoatilytica. The sequence continues at coordinate 414,765 of NZ_KB912942.1, read as the reverse complement.
GTGCTCGCCCCGGCGCTGATGTTCACCCCGCTGCCCAGTTCGGCTCCCGGCCTGCTGTGGCTGCTGCTGCTGGGCACGGTGCACACCGCGGTGATGTACGTGCTGATGTACGCGAGCATCGGCAAGCTGCCGACCACCACGGTGGCATTGCTCTCGTACCTGTACCCGGTGGTCGCGGTCATCGTGGACATGCTCGCCTTCGGCCACCGGCTGACCTGGCCGGAAGGACTCGGCATGGTGGCCGTGCTCGCCGCCGCGCTCGCCCCGAAGAAGCCCTCGCCGGCGCCCGCGGCCGAACCGCAGCACCAGCTCAGCAAGTAGCGCACAACGCGCGAAGGCCCCCGGCTCAGGTGAGCCGGGGGCCTTCGCGACGCAAAGAGGGTCAGTCGTGATTCGGACCGGTGTGGTACTCGAACACCAGCCCGCCGACCGCGATCAGCAGAGCCACGATCGCCATCACGAGCAGCCAGATGTGGAAGAACGCCAGGCCGAGACCGGCCAGACCGGCCGCCGCGGCCAGCGCGATCGGCCAGTAGCTGCCCGGGCTGAAGAAGCCCAGCTCACCGGCGCCGTCGCTGATCTCGGCGTCCTCGCGGTCTTCCGGCCGCGCCTCGATCCGACGGGACACGAACTGCAGGTAGCTGCCGGCGAGGAAAGCCAGACCGCCGGTCAGGAACAGGGCGACGATGCCGACCGGCTCCGCCTTGTGGTCCGTCGTGAAGAGGGCGGTCATGACCCAGTAGATGACGGTCATGAGGACGGCGAATCCCGCCACCATGTAGAAAATCCGGGCTTCGACCTTCATGGGATCTGTCCCCTACTCCTCTGGTTCGCCGGAACCGGTCAGTTGGACGCGGTGCGCGCGGTGCGGTCGGTGTTGAACGGCTTCGTGGTCACCGCGTACGGGCTGCACAGCTCGCCGCAGTTCATCGACGCCAGCGCCTCGGACGCCGAGTTCGGCTTGCCCGTCTTCGGGTTCGTTTCGGTGCGCAGCTTGAGGTACTGGTCGTACTTGTCCGGGGACAAGGCGCGCACCTCGAAGTTCATCACCGAGTGGTAGGTGCCGCACAGCTCGGCGCACCGGCCGACGAAGGAGCCTTCGCGGTCGATCGAGTTCTGGAACGAGCTGTCCTGGTTGTTCTTCTCCGGGTCCGGCATCACGTCGCGCTTGAAGTTGAACTCCGGCACCCAGAACGAGTGGATGACGTCGGTCGAGCGCAGCCGGTACTCGATGGTCTTGTTCGTCGGCAGCACGAGCAGCGGGATCTCGCCGGAGGAACCGACGGTCGATACCTGGGTCCCGTCGGCGCGCTTGGCGGCGTCGCCCTCGTACTTGAACTCCCAGTTCCACTGGAAGGCGATCACGTCGACCACGACGTCCGGGTTCGGCTTCTTGTCGAGGACCTTGCTCTCGGTCGTCGCGGTGAAGAAGAACAGGACGCAGACCATGATCGTCGGCAAGACGACCGTGAAGATCTCCAGCGGGATGTTGTACTGGAACTGGCGCGGCAGTTCTTCCTGGCCGTCTGCCGCCGCGCCCTTCTTCTTGCGGTGGAAGATCGCGGTCCAGAAGATCAGGCCCCACACGATGACGCCGACGGCGAGCGCGGCGACGACCGTCCAGGTCCACAGGTTGCGCATCTGGTCGGCCTGCGGCGTGACGCCGACCGGCCAGCCGAAGCGGAGAACCTCGTCGCCGGAGCAGCCAGTCGCGGTCAGCGCTACCAGCCCGGCCAGCACTGCGACTCGCCCGGCCCGCTTACCCGCCGGGGTGCGCTCTGGTTTTCCCACTGCGCCCTGCCCTTTCACCCAACAGGCCCTCTCACACCGAGCCTTGTTCGACCGATCTTCGTGACAGGCGGAGCCTAGCCGAGTTGGCCGCTCGCGCTGTCCAAGGGGTAACCAGTTGCGCCACGCGTCACCCGCTTCCCGGGCGCCGGGCCCGGGACCGGCATACTGGGCGCTTCCCGGACCGGCCCGACCCAGAGGTGTGTGAGTACACGTGTGCGGCCTGCTTGGACTCATCTGCGCGACCGAGAGCGACGCCGGAAAAGCCCGCGCGAGCGTGGGCGCGGCGATGCGCTGCCAGCGCCACCGCGGCCCCGACGAGCAGGACACTTGGGCTGACGCGGAGGTCGTCTACGGCTTCAACCGGCTCGCCTTCATCGACGTCGACCACGCGCACCAGCCGCTGGTATGGGGCCCGCCGGAGGAGCCGAACCGGTACACGCTGAACTTCAACGGCGAGATCTACAACTACCGCGAGCTGCGCGAAGAGCTTGCTGAAAAATTCGGTGCGAAATTCGCCACTGAGGGCGACGGCGAGGCGATCGTCGCGGCTTACCACTACCTCGGCGACGAAGCCGTCAAAAAGCTGCGCGGCATGTTCGCGTTCTTGATCTGGGATTCGACCGAAAAGGTCGTTTTCGGTGCCCGCGACCCGTTCGGGATCAAGCCGCTCTACTACAGCAGCGGCCCGAACGGCACCGCGTTCTCCAGCGAGAAGAAGAGCCTGCTCGAGCTGTCGGACACGCTGGGCGTCGCGCAGGAGCTGGACCGCACCGCGCTGCAGCACTACCTGGTCCTGCAGTACGTGCCGGAGCCGGAGTCGCTGCACAGCGCGATCCGCCGGGTCGAGTCGGGCACCTCGTTCCGGCTCGCGCCGGGCGGGAAGGCCGAGTTCACCCGCTACTTCCACCCGCAGTTCGCCGCGAAGCCGGTGCACGGGCCGGCCGAGGCCGAAGCGCTGTACGAGCGGATCGCCGATGTGATGCGCGACTCGGTCGGCAAGCACATGATCTCCGACCCGGACGTCACCGTCGGTGCGTTCCTGTCCGGCGGCATCGACTCCACCGCCACCGCGACGCTGGCCAAGGAGCACAACCCGAACCTGATCGCGTTCACCACCGGGTTCGAGCGCGAGGGCTACTCCGAGGTCGACGTGGCCGCCGAAACCGCCGAGGCGATCGGCGTGAAGCACGTGGTGCGCACGGTGTCCGCGGACGAGATGATGCAGGCGCTGCCGCTCATCGTCTGGTATCTGGACGACCCGGTGGCCGACCCGGCGCTGGTCCCGCTGTGGTTCATCGCCCGCGAGGCGCGCAAGCACGTCAAGGCGGTGCTGTCCGGCGAGGGCGCGGACGAGCTGTTCGGCGGGTACACGATCTACGGCGAGCCGATCTCGCTGGCTCCGTTCGAGAAGATCCCCGGCGGCGTGCGCAAGCTGCTCGGCAAGGTGTCCACGAAGATCCCGGAGGGCACCCGGGGCAAGGACCTGCTGCGCCGCGGCGCGCTGCCGCTGGAGGACCGCTACTACGGCAACGCGCGCAACTTCCGCGACGAGCAGCTGCGCGCGGTGCTTCGCACGTACCAGGAAGGCGTGGGCTTCAAGGACGTCACCGCGCCCTGGTACGACGTGTCGCGCGGCTGGGACCCGGTCGCCCGGATGCAGCATGTGGACCTCTACACCTGGCTGCGCGGCGACATCCTGGTCAAGGCGGACAAGGTCACCATGGCCAACTCGCTGGAGCTGCGGGTGCCGTTCCTGGACGCCGAGGTGTTCAAGGTCGCCGCTTCGATCCCGCTGGACCAGAAACTCGCGCACGGCACCACGAAGTACGCGCTGCGCCAGGCGCTGGCGAAGATCATCCCCGGCCACGTGCTGAACCGGAAGAAGCTGGGCTTCCCGGTGCCGATCCGGCTGTGGCTGCGCAACGAGATGTACGACTGGGCGCGCGGCATCATCAACGACTCGAAGACCGACGAGCTGCTGGACAAGAACGCCGTGCTGCGCCTGCTCGACGAGCACAAGGAGGGCCAGCTGGACCGCAGCCGCCAGCTCTGGGCGCTGCTGGTGTTCATGCTGTGGCACGGGATTTTCGTGGAGCACCGGATCAAGCCGGAAATCCCGGAGCCGGTCTACCCGGTCAAGCTCTGAAAGCCGTGAAGGGAACAGTGCGGAACTCAGAGTCCCTCACTGTTCCCTTCACGGACGGAACGCCTCAGGCGGGCAGGATCGCGCCGATCTCGTCGGCCGCTTCCGGGCCGAACGCCGCGCCCAGCCGCTCCAGCGCGTCCGTGCGCTCGAAACGCCACTCCTGGGTGCCGACGGTTTCCAGCACCAGCACCGCGATCAGGCAGCCGAGCTGCGCCGCGCGCTCCAGGCCCAGCCCGCCGTCGAGCGCGGCGAAGAACCCGGCGCGGAAGCCGTCGCCGACCCCGGTCGGGTCGGCCTTGCCGCGCTCCGGGACCGCGCCGACCTGCAGCGCGGTGCCGTCTCGGCCGACGATCTCCACGCCCTTCTCGCCGAGCGTGGTGATCCGCAGGCCGACCCGCTCCAGCACGTCCGCCTCGGTCCAGCCGGTCTTCTGAAGCAGCAGCTCCCACTCGTAATCGTTGCTGAACAGGTACTTCGCGCCGTCGACGAACGAGCGGACCTGCTCGCCGTCCATCCGGGCGAGCTGCTGCGACGGGTCGACCGCGAACTCGTAGCCGCGCTGACGGCATTCCTGCGCGTGCCGGACCATGCCCTCCGGGTCGTCCGGGCTGATCAGCACCAGCCCGAGGCCGCCGACGCGGTCGGCGACCGGGCCGAGCTCGATGTTGCGCGATTCGGCCATCGCGCCGGCGTAGAACGTCGCGATCTGGCACATGTCGTCGTCGGTGGTGCACACGAATCGCGCGGTGCTGGCGATCTCCGACACCAGGACCCCGGAGGTGTCCACGCCGTGCCGCTGCAGCCACGACCGGTAGTCCGCCCAGTCCTGGCCCACCGCCCCGACCAGCACCGGCCGCACGCCGAGCACGCCGAGCCCGAACGCGATGTTCGCGCCGATCCCGCCGCGGCGCACCACGAGGTCGTCGGCCAGGAAGCTCAACGACACCCGGTGCAGCTGCTCGGCGACCAGCTGCTCGGCGAATCTTCCCGGGAAATGCATCAGATGGTCCGTCGCGATGCTGCCGGACACAGCGATCCTGGGCTTGTCTGCCACCGGTTCTCCTCACGAGCGTTCGAATAGCCCTGACACGCAAGTTACCCGCTGGTCATGACCCTTACGGGTAGTTCCTGCGCCGCCGCTCGACCCTACCGGTCGGTACTCCTTTCCCGATCGCATCCGCCTCAATAGCGTGCCGGGAGTGAACATCGCGACCGAACCGGAAACCATCGGCGAACTGATCGCCGACTGCGCTCACCTGCCGTCCGCGCTGCGGCCAGAGGCCACCGCCGCGGAGGCTCGCCTGCCACGCCCGCGCGCCGCCCGGCCGTGGTCGGTCGACGACGCCTGCCACGCGCAGGTCGCCGATCTCGACGCTTACGTGTGATCCCGGCCGCCTTCGCGGGCGGCCGCTGAACCGAATCGAGGGCCCTGGCGCTACCGCGCCGGGGCCCTCGATTCGTACCGGAGCTGGCGCCGCCGGCAAGCCGTGAAGGGCCCCTTGACGGAATCTAAGTCCCTCTACGGGCCTTTCACAGACAGCGCACGTTTCCGCACGCCGTCGACGGCCCGCGAGCGCGTGGGTCGGATGCCCCGAAAACGCCAGAGGGCCTCGGCGCGACCGCGCCGAGGCCCTCTGTTCGCACTGGGCTCAGTGGAAGCTGTCCCCGCAGGCGCACGAACCCGTGGCGTTCGGGTTGTCGATCGTGAAGCCCTGCTTCTCGATGGTGTCGACGAAGTCGATCACGGCCTCGGACACGTACGGCGCGCTCATCCGGTCGACCGCGACGCGCATACCGTCGAAGTCGCGGAACAGGTCGCCGTCGAGCGTGCGCTCGTCGAAGAACAGCTGGTAGCGCAGGCCCGCGCAGCCGCCGGGCTGGACGGCGATGCGCAGGTGCATGTCGTCGCGGCCCTCCTGCTCGAGCAGCGCCTTCGCCTTGGCGGCCGCGGCGTCGGTCAACGTCACGCCGTGGGTCTCCTCGGCGGTCTCGGCCTGAGCCGCGCCGGTCTCAGCGGTCGTCATGGCACTCCCTATCGGTCGAACTCGCTGCGGGTACATCTCGTGTCTTACCCTCAACACGTTACGGACCCGATCTGTTCCCCCGCCATCGTCGCACATGCAACGGCCTGGTGAACAAAGCCGTGACGCCTGCAATACCCTGGTGGCGTGAGGTTCCTGCGCCGAAGCACCACCGACCCCGCCGCCGACCAGTCCGCGGCCGAGTCGGACGCCGTCGAATCAGAGTCCGCTGGCAAGGCGTTCACGCCGGCCAAGGGCAAGGCCACGCCGAAGCGGCGGGACGCTGAAGCCCGCAAGCGCGGGCCGGTCGCGCCGCCGCCCACCAGCATGCGCGAGGCGATGAAGCGCAATAAGGAACTGCGCAAGGCCAACCCGGTCAGCAAGGAAGAGCGCCGCGACGCCGCACGCCAGCGCCGCGAGCGGATGATGTCCGGCGACGACAAGTACCTGCCGCCGCGGGACAAAGGCCCGGTGAAGGCGTACGTCCGTGACGTCGTCGACTCCCGGCGCAACCTGCTCGGCCTGTTCATGCCGCTGGCGATCCTGGTGTTCGTCGCGCTGCTGGTGCCGGCCCCGGCGATCCAGCAGTACATCACCCTGGTCTGCATGGCGATGCTGCTGGTGATGGCGATCGAGGGCGTCGTGAACGGCCGCAAGATCTCGAAGGCGGCCCGCGAGCGCTTCCCGAAGGAGCCGCCGGCGGCCCTGCGCGGCGTCGGCTGGTACGCGTTCGTCCGCGCCAGCCAGATCCGCAAGCTGCGGGTGCCGAAGCCGCGGCTGCGCCCGGGCGACCCGATCCCGAACTGAGTCGCGTTCGACCGGCGCCGGCGGTTTCCGCTGGCGCCGGTGCTGTTTCCCGGGCCGCATTGACCGGCATCTGAGCCGTCCGGCACGAAGTAGTTAGCCGAGCAAACGATTCGGCTACGCTGTCCGCATGGAGTTTCGACGTCTCGGCCGCAGCGGCCTCAACATCAGTGAGATCTCCTACGGCAACTGGCTGACCCACGGGTCCCAGGTCGAGGAAGACCAGGCGCAGGCTTGCATCAAGGCCGCGCTCGACGCCGGCATCACCACTTTCGACACGGCCGACGTCTACGCGAACACCGCGGCGGAGTCCGTGCTCGGCCGCGGGCTGAAGGGCCAGCGCCGGGAAAGCCTGGAGATCTTCACCAAGGTCTTCTGGCCCACCGGTCCGAAGGGCCCGAACGACAAGGGTCTCTCCCGCAAGCACATCATCGAGTCGGCGAACGCTTCGCTGAAGCGGCTCGGCACCGACTACGTCGACCTGTACCAGGCGCACCGGTTCGACCGCACCGTCCCGCTCGAAGAGACCATGCAGGCGTTCGCCGACCTGGTCCGCCAGGGCAAGGTGCTCTACGTCGGCGTCTCGGAGTGGAACGCCGAGCAGATCGCCCGCGGCGCGGCGCTCGCCCGTGAGCTGAAGATCCCGTTCGTTTCGAACCAGCCGCAGTACTCGATGCTGTGGCGGGTCATCGAGTCGCAGGTGGTGCCCGCGTCCGAGCGCGAAGGGCTCAGCCAGATCGTCTGGTCGCCGGTGGCGCAGGGCGTGCTGACCGGCAAGTACAAGGCGGGCCAGCCGCTGCCCGCCGGCACTCGCGCCACCGACGAGAACGGCGGCGCCAACACGGTGAAGCGGTTCCTGGACGAGAAGACCCTCACCGCGGTCGCGAAGCTGGAGCCGCTGGCCGCCGACGCGGGGCTGTCCATGGCGCAGCTGGCGGTCGCGTGGGTGCTGCAGAACCCGAACGTCGCGTCCGCGATCATCGGCGCCTCCCGGCCGGAGCAGGTGCACGAGAACGTGAAGGCGGCCGGAGTGAAGCTCGACGCGGAGCTGCTCACCGCGATCGACGAGGCGCTCGCCGACGTCATCGTCTCCGACCCGGCGCTGACCGTCACTCCCTGATCAGCGGCGCAGCAGCCGTTCCGCCACCGCGAGGTCGTGCGGATAGGTGATTTTGATGTTCTCCGCGCTGCCGGGCACCCACCGCACCGGCAGCGCGGAGAACTTCTCCATGCAGGACGCCGTGTCCGTGCCGAGAAATCCTTCCGCGGCCGCCTGCTCGTAGGCCGCCAGCAGCGGCCGCGCGCGGAAACCCTGCGGCGTCTGCACCCGGATCGCGCCGGGCAGCGGGCCGGCCACCGTGTCCGGGCCGGCCATCGACACCACGTCGTCCGCCGCCAGACCCGGCACCGCTCCCCCGTCTTCCCGGGTCCGCCCCAGCACCGAAGCGATCAGCTCCGAGGTCACCAGCGGCCGGGCGCCGTCGTGCAACAGCACGGAATCCACGGCCCCGTCGGCGATCCGCGGTGCCAGATGGCGCAGCGCGTTGAGTTCGGAGGCTTGCCGCGTCGGGCCGCCTTCGACGATCTCCACCGGGCGGGAGCAGGCGGACAGCACTTCGCCGGCCAGCTCCGCGTCCTCGGGACGGATCACCAGCACCAGCACGCCGATCCCGTCCGCCGCGGCGAACGCGTCGAGCGACCACGCCACCACCGGCCGGCCCGCGACCGGCAGATAGACCTTGTTCAGCGCGGCCCCGACCCGGGTTCCCGCACCACTGGCCAGCACGACTCCGGCCGCCGTCGATTCCCGCACGGCGACCGACCCTAAAGGCCCCGCCCCGGCGACGGTAGGTTGGGCGCCGGGACGCCCAGCGGCGAAAGGAAACTGGCTGTGGACACCGGCGAAACGGGCATCGAGTTCGGCGAGATCGAGCCGCCGAGCGACCAGGCCCGTTCGGGCGCGATCGCGCTGCACGACAAGCTCGTCAAGCCCGCCGGATCGCTCGGCCGGCTGGAGGAGCTGGGCGTGTGGATTTCCTCGTGCCAGGGCCAGGCGCCGCCGCGGCCGTTTACCCGGCCCCGCGTCGTCGTGTTCGCCGGCGACCACGGCATCGCGAAGAAGGGCGTGTCGGCGTATCCGCAGGAGGTCACGTCGCAGCTGGTCGGGGTCATGCTCACCGGCGGCGCGGCGATCAACGTGCTCGCCGCCGCGGCGGGCGCGGGCGTGCGCGTGGTCGACATGGCGGTGGACACCGAAGAGTCCGCGATGCGCTCGATCGGCGAGTTCAAGGTGCGCCGCGGTTCCGGATCGATCGACGTCGAGGACGCGCTCACCGACGCCGAGGTGCGGGCCGCGGTCGAGGCCGGCCGCAAGATCGCCGACGCCGAGGTCGACGGCGGCGCGGACCTGCTGATCGCGGGCGACCTGGGGATCGGCAACAGCACGCCGGCGTCGGTGCTGGTCGCGGCGCTGACCGGCAGCGAGCCGGTGGCGGTGGTCGGCCGCGGTTCGGGCATCGACGACAACACCTGGATGCGCAAGGCCGCGGCGGTGCGCGACGCGCTGCGCCGGGCCCGGACAGTGCTGGCCGACCCGTTGGCGCTGCTGCGCACCTCGTCCGGCGCGGACATCGCCGCGATGGCCGGATTCCTCGCACAAGCCGCGGTCCGCCGCACGCCGGTGGTGCTCGACGGGCTGGTGGTCTGCGCGGCCGCGCTCGTCGCCGAGGAGCTGGCTCCGGGCGCGCGCCGCTGGTGGATGTCCGGGCAGCTCACCGGCGAACCGGCGCACGCGCTCGCGCTGGAGCACCTGGACCTGGGTGCGCTGCTCGACCTGGACGTCCGGCTCGGCGAAGGCACTGGCGCGGTCACCGCGCTGCCGCTGCTGATGATGGCCAGTCGCGTGCTCGCCGAAATGACCACGCACGAGCAGTCCGGCGTCTCCGGTCCGCTGTCCTGAAAGCCGTGAAGGGAACCTTGAGGGACTGAGAGTCCCTCAAGGTTCCCTTCACGGACAGCTAGCTCAGCTGAGCGGGACCATCCAGCCTTCCGGGCCCTTGCGGGTGCCTTCCTGGATGCCGACCAGCTGCTCGCGCAGCGCCATCGTCACCGCGCCCGGCTTGCCGCCGGAGATCGAGAACTCGCCGCCGCCGTGCTTCACATGCCCGACCGGCGTGATGACCGCCGCGGTGCCGCACGCGAAAACCTCGGTCAGCTCGCCGGAGGCAGCCGCCTTCTCCCACTCCTCGGTGGAGATCCGGCGCTCCTCGACCCGGTGGCCGGCTTCCTTGGCCAGCTGCAGCAACGACTTCCGGGTGACGCCGGGCAGCAGCGAGCCGGTCAGCTCCGGCGTCACGACACGGACGTCGTCGCCCGAGCCGAAGACGAAGAACAGGTTCATCCCGCCCATCTCCTCTACCCAGCGCCGCTCCACCGCGTCGAGCCACACGACCTGGTCGCAGCCCTTTTCCACCGCCTGCGCCTGCGCCACGAACGAAGCCGCGTAGTTGCCCGCGCACTTCGCCGCACCGGTGCCGCCAGGGGCCGCGCGCACGTACTCGGTGGACAGCCACACGCTGACCGGCTTCACTCCGCCGCTGAAGTAGGAACCGGCCGGCGAGGCGATCACCGCGAACACGTACTCGGCGGCCGGGCTGTTCACGCCCAGGCCGGCCGACGTCGAGATCATGAACGGGCGCAGGTACAGCGAGTCGCCCTGGTTGGTCGGCACCCACCGCTCGTCCACCGCGATGAGCTCGCGCAGCGCGGCGACGAAGGTCTCCACCGGCAGCTTCGGCATCGCGAGCCGCTCGGCGGAGTCCTGGAACCGCTCCGCGTTGGCCTCGGGCCGGAACGCGGCGATCGTGCCGTCCGGCTGGCGGTACGCCTTGAGCCCCTCGAAGATCGCCTGCCCGTAGTGCAGCACGGACGTGGCCGGGTCGAGCGAGAACGGCGCGTACGGGCCGACCGTCGGCTCGTGCCAGCCCTTCTCGGTGCTGTACTTGACGGTGACCATGTGGTCGGTGAAGTAGGTGCCGAATCCCGGCTTGGCAAGTACTTCCGCGACGCGTTCCGGACTCGCGGGGCTCGGGTGCGGGACATGGGTGAACTGCGTCGCTGTGGTCATGCCTAGATAATAGAGGTTGGTCGGACGCGCGTTAGTCGGAAGTCCTGCGGTTTCACTCGCCGCGCTGTGCCGCGTCCGCGGGGTCACTGCGACTACGATGTCCGATGTGAGCACTCAATCCGTACAGCCGGCCAAGACCGGAGCCGGGCCGGACCTGAAGACCTTCGGCACCGCCGCGCTGCTGACCTTCGGCGCCGGAACGCTCTGCTTCGTCGGCTGGGGCTTGCTCTCCAGCGGCTTCGGCTTCTTCCTCGGCATCGTCGCGGCGGGCGCCGGGCTGTGGTGGTGGAAGACCATCCACGGTTCGATGATCCCGCGCGGCCTGCCCGCCAAGTCGGTGGTGATCCTGGCCGTCGTGAACGTGGTCCTGTTCGGCATTCTGCTTCTGCTGGCGCTCTGAGGCGCCGCTGAACCGGGCAGCAGCGGCTTCTAGGCAACCAGCCGCGGCACCGGCCTTCTCCACCGCGCGCGGTTCAGACCAACCCGGCGGGCAATGCCGGTGCCGCCCAGCCCGGGTCCGGCCGGAAGTCGGTGTGCGTGCCGTCGAACGGAAACAAGCCCCGCTCCGCCCGTCCGCCCACCCGTTCTCCCTCCTCGCGCAGCCGGTCCAGCTGCTCGGTGGTGAGCCGCCCGGCATCGACCGCCGCGGCCGCCTCGTCCTCGTCCTTCCATTGCCAGCCCGCGCCGGGCGTCACCACCAGGTCGAGCACGCCGTCGATCCGGTCCGGCCCGGTCTCGGTGCGACCGCACGGCAATTCGAGGTTCACGTACCAGTCCCGGAACCGGCCGTCCGGCTCGAAGAACCACCACACCGACGACCAGGCGTTCTCCGGAATCAGCCGCAGCGTCGAACTGCCGTGCCAGACGTCCGGCACCGTCACCCGCGGGATGCGGAACCGCTGTTCCAGCGGCGCTTCGCGCAGGGTTCGGCCGTCCGCGAGCTGACTGCCGACGATCGGCGTGCCCACCGGGAGCCAGCCGAGCAGCGACTGGCCGTCGTCCGAGATCACCCGCAGCGGATGGTGCTGGCCGATGCTGCCGTCCGGGCGGAGGAAACGTTCGACCACAGTCTGTCCCGGCGCCCAGTGGTGCTCAGTCATGCGCCCCACGGTATCGGCGAGCGCGCACTCGCAGCACTAGTTCCGCGACCGCGCCGAGGCCGCCCGCGATCAGCACCGCGGACACCGGAACGAACATCGCGGCGACTCCCGCCAGCAGTTCGCCGCCGAAGACCACCGTCTGGTAGGACGGCGGTGCGAATCGCTGCCGAGCCCCGACGAAAGTCGTGAATCCTGCCGGAACCGTCGCCACCACGACGATCACGGTCAGCAATGGCTGCAGCTGTCCGGCGTCCGCCGCGTAGAGCAGGTCACGGAAGGCGGTTCCGGACAAACCGAGCCTAATCGGGCCCAGCTGCAGCAACGCTGCCCCGGTGATCGCGACCGCGACCAGCCCCAGCCCGAGCGCGCGCAGGGTGCTCCGCTCCCCGGGTTCCGGGATCAGGAACGGCAGCATGATCAACGCGGCGACCACGATCGCGGACACGTCCGGCTTCCCGATCCCGCCCGCGTTCGTGACCGGGGCGACCGCCAGGCACATCGCGACCAGCACCGCCGCCGCGAGCAGCAGGACGCCCAGCACCCACTTGACCAGCAGGTCCGGCAACCGCAGGCCGAAGAAATCGGCCGCGATCACGCATACTGCGAACACGGCCGCCGCGAACGCGGAATCGGCGGGGACGACGTACGCGCCAAACGCCTGCGCGAGCACCACTACCTGCGCCAGCCGGACGAAACCGCCGACGCAGCGGTCCGCCACGCCGTCGCCGAGCGCGGGAAGGCGGGCAGTTCCGATCGCGGCCAGGGCGGCGAGCACGACCCCGGCGAGGACCCAGTACCCGGCCCCGGCGGCCGCGGCCGCCAGCGTCACCAGGAGTGATCCCGCGAGACGCACGTCGATCCCCTTCCCCCGTCCGGACGGCTTTGTCATTAGCATGGCTCACGATCGGCCGGGCAGATCGCCCGGCACCACCACCGCGACGTCGCGAGGAGCCAGAAGTGACCGTGCCGAAGCTTGCCCTCTCCGAGAACTCGGACACGGCAGTGGGCAAAACCCGCGCCGATGTCGTCGTGATCGGCACCCTGCAGGGCGAGGACGGCCTTGAGCTCGCCGCCGGCGCCGAGGTCGCCGACGCGGCCTTCGACGGCAAGCTGACCGAGGTGCTCGGCACCCTCGGAGCCAGCGGCAAGGCCGAGGAGATCGTCAAGCTGCCGACGCTGGGCAAGCTGCCCGCGGGCATCGTGCTGGCGGTCGGCCTCGGCAAACAGAACGACGGCGAAGTCACCGCCGAGCAGGTGCGCCGGGCGGCCGGCGCGGCAGCCCGCGCGCTGAGCGGCACCGAGCGGGCGTTCGTCACGCTGTCCGCGCTCGACCTGCAGGCCGCCGCCGAGGGCATCGCGCTCGGCGCGTACGTCTTCACCGAGTACCGCTCCGAGAAGGGCGAGGCCCCGCTGGCGAAGGCGGACCTGGTCAACCCGGCCGAGGGCACCGCGCGCGAGCACAAGGCCACGCTGAAGACGGCGACCATCGTCGCCGAGTCGGTGATCATCACCCGCGACCTGATCAACACGCCGCCGAACGACCTGTTCCCGGCGTCGTTCGCCGACCGGGCAGGCAAGCTCGCCGAGGCGAACAGCCTCGACTTCGAGGTGCTCGACGAGAAGGCGCTCAAGCGCAAGGGCTTCGGCGGCATCCTGGGCGTCGGCGGCGGCTCGTCGCGCCAGCCGCGGCTGCTGCGCGTCGGCTGGAAGCCGGCCAAGCCGCGCAAGAAGGTCGCGCTGGTCGGCAAGGGCATCACGTTCGATTCCGGCGGCATCTCGCTCAAGCCGCCGGCCAACATGGACCACATGACCTCGGACATGTCCGGTGCGGCCGCCGTGCTCGCGTCGGTGGTGCTGGCGGCGAAGCTGAAGCTGCCGGTCGAGGTGACCGCGCACATCCCGCTGGCGGAGAACCTGCCCTCGGGCACCGCCTACCGGCCGGGCGACGTCCTGACCATGTACGGCGGCAAGACCGTCGAAGTCCTCAACACCGACGCCGAAGGCCGGATCGTGCTGGCCGACGCAATCGTGCGGGCCGCCGAAGAGAACCCGGACTACCTGATCGAGACCTCCACGCTGACCGGCGCGCAGGTGGTCGCGCTCGGCAACCGGATCGCCGGCGTGATGGGCTCGGACGAGTTCCGCGACCGCGTCGCCGCCCACATGCAGGCCACCGGCGAGGGCGGCTGGGCGATGCCGCTGCCGGACGAGCTGCGCGCCGACCTCGACTCGCGCCTGGCCGACATCGCGAACGTCACCGGCGCCCGGTGGGCCGGAATGCTCGTCGCGGGCGTCTTCCTGCGCGAGTTCGTCGCCGACGGCCTGCCCTGGGTGCACCTGGACATCGCCGGCCCGTCGTTCAACACCGGCGCGCCGTGGGGCTACACCGGCAAGGGCGGCACCGGCGTCCCGGTCCGCACCATCGCCGCGGTCCTGACGGACATCGCCGAACAGGGCTGAGTTCCGCCACTGCCGAACGTCCGTGAAGGGCCCCCTGCGGGACGTGGGTTCCGTGCGGGGCCCCTTGCGGGACTTGGGTTCCGTGAAGGGCCCCTTGCGGGACTTAGATGCCGTGCGGGACCCCTTGCCGGACTTGGATTCCGTCCGGGGCCCCTTGCCGGACTTAGATTCCCGTAAGGGGCCCCTTGCCGGACTTGGATTCCGTGAAGGGCCCCTTGCCGGACTTGGATTCCGTGAAGGGCCCCTTGCCGGACTCAGATTCCGTGAAGGGCCCCTTGCCGGACTCAGATTCCGTGCGGGGCCCCTTGCCGGACTCAGGTTCCGTGCGGGGCCCCTTGCCGGACTCAGATTCCGTGAAGGGCCCCTTGCCGGACTCAGATTCCGTGAAGGGCCCCTTGCCGGACCTAGATTCCGTGCGGGGCCCCTTGCCGGACTCAGATTCCGTGAAGGGCCCCTTGCCGGACTCAGATTCCGTGCGAGGCCCCTTGCCGGACTCAGATTCCGTGCGAGGCCCCTTGCCGGACTCAGATTCCGTGAAGGGCCCCTTGCCGGACTCAGATTCCGTGAAGGGCCCCTTGCCGGACTTAGATTCCGTGAAGGGCCCCTCACGGACCGGCGGACCGGACCACGGGCCAAACCCCAGCCGCGCAGGGTCGTCTGTGGCATCCTCGCGACCATGCAGCGCGACGAGTATCTCGAGACCGCCGTCCGCGACGTGCTCGTCGCCGACGAGCCAGCCGTCGACCGCCGAATCGCCCACGCCGCGCTGCTCCTCGCCGCCTCCGGCGACGCCGAAGCCGCGGACCGGCTGGTCACGCAATGGCAAGCGATCACCGACCGCCCCGCCTCGGCACTGGCCGACGATGCCTTCCGAGCCCGTGCCTGGGCGATGCTCTTCGAAGCCCGCGGCCACCGTCCACAATGGGCAGACGCGCTACCGCCATTGGACCTGGCCGCGGAAGAGCGTGCCCACAACTCTTTCCTCGCCCGCCGCGTGTCCGATTTGGACGGTCTATTCGACGGCTCGCCGATCGCCGGCATCGTCTCCGAGATCGCCCCGGAACGCTCCGACCCAGTCCGCGACGCCCTCGCCGCCGGAGACCTGGACACCTGGGCCGCGCTGATGGAGAACCACCCCAACCCCGATGTCGCGGCCCTCGCCGCGACCCGTTCGCTGACTGCCCGCCTCGTCGCCGGCGCCGATCCGCTCTACCTGGGCCCGGACTGGCCCGGCCAGTGCGCCGGCGCGTTGATCGCCGCGCTCCGGGAACGCCACCCGACCAGCCCGGCTGCCTGGCCTGAACTCGTCGCGTCGATCGTCCGGCTGCGCGGCCAGCACGCCCCCGCACCGGTTTCTCCAGCCGACCTCGCCGCCGCTGAACAGCGACTGGGCTTCCGGCTGCCCGAGGACTACCGGGAGTTCCTGGCGGTCGCTGACGGCCTGCCCGCCGACGTCGTGTTTCCCCGGCTGCTGCCCGCCCGCGAACTCCGGGCCGAGGGCACCGTGCTGATCGTCGCCGACCCCGCGACGATCCTGCTCGCCCACACCGGCGGCGACTGGCGGACCGTCGAGGTGGACCTGACCTTCGGCAGCACCGCGCACCCTTCGTTCCGAGCGTTGCTGGAGCGGCACTACCGGCTGCTGGAAGCCAGCGCCTGATCAACCGGGAGCAGGCCGGCGGACTCCCGCCGGAACCGCCGCCGAGATCGTCGGACGGCGCGTGGCTCAGCTGCCCGGCCGGCGCTTCTGCCGCTCGGTGTAGTCCCTCATCCGCTGCGGATATCCGACCCGCGCCACCTCGTACACCGGGATCGTGTGCCGGTGGCCGAACCGCAGCGCCGCGTCGAAGCTGCCGATCCGGCGGCGGGTCCATTCGCCGTCGTGCGCGACGAGGACCACAGTGGTGTCGGTCACGGTCGTCTTCGGCTCGACGAACGCCTCCACGCCGCGTCGCGCGGCGGCCCATTCTTCCAGGTAGCGGGTGTCGGCCGAACTGCTCGACCGGCCGCTCCCGGCGCTCGGGCGGCGTCGGCCGCGGCGGCGCAACGAGTCGAAGATCCCCACTCCGACCACCTTTCTCCAGGCGGGTGTCCGATTCCATTATTCCTGGCACCGCGTGTGGCCGGTGTCGGAGAGCCCCTTCGCCCGGCTAGGTCGCAACCCTGATCGGCGTAGTGACAAGATGGCGGTTGTCGCGCGCGCGTTTATACCGGGTGCCGCGGCGACCGAAGCTCCACCCCTATCGCTGCCGAGGAGTTATTGAAGTGAGCGACACCTCCGCCGACCTCGTGATCCTGGGAGGCGGATCGGGCGGCTACGCCGCGGCCTTCCGCGCGGCCGAGCTGGGCCTTTCCGTCACGCTGATCGAGAAGGACAAGCTGGGCGGGACCTGCCTCCACCGGGGCTGCATCCCGACCAAGGCCCTGCTGCACGCCGCCGAGGTCGCCGACGAGGCCCGCGACGCCGAGACGTTCGGCGTCAAGGCCACCTTCGAAGGCATCGACATCGCCGGGGTGAACAAGTACAAGGACGGGATCGTCTCCCGGCTGTACAAGGGCCTGCAGGGCCTCGCCAAGGCGCACAAGGTGAACCTCGTCGAGGGCACCGGCCGGTTCGTCGGCGGCACGACGGTCGAGGTCGAAGGCACCCGCTACACCGGCAAGAACGTCATCCTGGCCACCGGTTCTTACTCGCGCTCGCTGCCCGGCCTCGAGCTCGGCGGCCGCGTCATCGCGAGCGACCAGGCGCTGACGCTGGACTACGTGCCGAAGAAGGTCGTCGTGCTCGGCGGCGGCGTGATCGGCGTGGAGTTCGCCAGCGTGTGGGCCTCCTTCGGGGTCGACGTCACCGTGGTCGAGGCGCTCCCGCGGCTGGTCCCGAACGAGGACGAGTACGCCTCCAAGCAGCTCGAGCGCGCGTTCCGCCGGCGCAAGATCGCCTTCAAGACCGGCGTCCGGTTCACCGGCGCGAAGCAGGACGACAACGGCGTCACCGTGTCGCTGGAGTCCGGCGAGACGCTGGAAGCCGACCTGCTGCTGGTCGCCGTCGGCCGCGGCCCGAACTCGGCGGGCCACGGCTACGAGGAAGCGGGCGTGACCATCGACCGCGGCTTCGTGATCACCGACGAGCGACTGCGCACCAACCTCCCGAACGTCTACGCGGTCGGCGACATCGTGCCGGGCCTGCAGCTCGCGCACCGCGGCTTCCAGCAGGGCATCTTCGTCGCCGAAGAGATCGCCGGGCTGAACCCGCGGGTCATCGACGAGCGCGGCATCCCGCGCGTCACCTACTCGCACCCCGAGGTCGCCTCCGTCGGCCTGACCGAGGCGCAGGCCAAGGAGAAGTACGGCTCGGACGTCACCACGTTCACCTACGACCTCGGCGGCAACGGCAAGAGCCAGATCCTGAAGACCTCCGGCGGCGTGAAGCTGGTGAAGGCCCCGGACGGCCCCGTCGTCGGCGTGCACATGGTCGGCGACCGGGTCGGCGAGCTGATCGGCGAAGCGCAGCTGATCTACAGCTGGGAGGCGTTCCCGGAGGACGTCGCCCCGCTGATCCACGCGCACCCCACCCAGACCGAGGCACTCGGCGAAGCGTTCCTCGCTCTCGCGGGCAAGCCGCTGCACGTGCACAGCTGACGCGCAACCAGCACAATCCAGACCACGTCTTAGCGATCAAGGGAGCCAGCTAACAATGGCCTACTCCGTCACGCTGCCGGAGCTCGGCGAGAGCGTCACCGAGGGCACCGTCACCCGGTGGTTGAAGCAGGAAGGCGACCGGGTCGAGGTCGACGAGCCGTTGCTCGAGATCTCGACCGACAAGGTCGACACCGAGGTACCGTCGCCGGTCGCCGGCACGGTCGTCAAGATCAGCGCCAAGGAGGACGACACCGTCGAGGTCGGCGGCGAACTCGCGGTGATCGACGACGGCACCGGCGGTGTGCCCGCGGCCGCCGCGCCCGCCGCCGCTCCGGAACCGGCCGCCGCGCCGGAACCCGCCGCTGCCGCTCCGGCCGCGGCCGAGCCCGCCGCGGCCCCGGCTGCCCCGGCGGCCCCGGCTTCCGCGCCGGCCGGCTCCGGCACCGAGGTGAAGCTGCCCGAGCTGGGCGAGAGCGTCACCGAGGGCACCGTCACCCGGTGGCTCAAGCAGGTCGGCGAGACCGTCGAGGTGGACGAGCCGCTGCTCGAGATCTCCACCGACAAGGTCGACACCGAGGTCCCGTCGCCGGTCGCCGGCACCGTGCTGGAGATCCGCGCGGGCGAGGACGAGACCGTCGAGGTCGGCGGCGTCCTGGCCGTCATCGGCGACGCGAACGCCGCCCCGGCTGCCGCGCCCGCCGCCCCGGCTCCGGCCCCGGCCGCACCGGCCCCGGCCGCACCGGCGCCCGCGCCTGCCCCGGCTCCGGCAGCGCAGGCTCCGGCTCCCGCCCCGGCGGCTCCGGCCTCCGCTCCGGCGCCGGCCCCCGCTGCCCCGGCTCCGGCCGCGCCCGCCCAGGCCGCTCCGGCCGCCGCGACGGACAACGGTTCGGCCGACGGCCCGTACGTCACCCCGCTGGTGCGCAAGCTCGCCACCGAGCACGGCATCGACCTCGCGTCGCTGACCGGCAGCGGCGTCGGCGGTCGCATCCGCAAGCAGGACGTGCTCGCGGCTGCCGAGGCGAAGCAGAAGGCGGCTCCGGCCCCGGCTGCCGCGGCCCCGGCCGCTCCTGCCGCCGCCGCGGCCCCGGCCGCCCCGAGCGCAGCCGCCGTCTCGCCGGAGGTGGCCGCACTGCGCGGCACCGTCCAGAAGGCGAGCCGGATCCGGCAGATCACCGCCACCAAGACCCGCGAGTCGCTGCAGGTTTCCGCGCAGCTCACGCAGGTGCACGAGGTGGACGTCACCAAGATCGCCAAGCTGCGCCAGCGCGCGAAGGCGGCGTTCAAGGAGCGCGAGGGCGTCAACCTCACGTTCCTGCCGTTCTTCGCCAAGGCGACCGTCGAGGCGCTCAAGCAGCACCCGAACGTCAACGCGTCCTACAACGAGGACACGAAGGAGATCACCTACCACGGCGCCGTGCACTTGGGCATCGCGGTGGACACCGACCGCGGTCTGCTGTCGGTCGTGATCCACGACGCGGGCGAGCTGAGCCTGGCCGGTCTCGCGCACCGCATCGCCGACCTGGCGGCGCGGGCTCGTGCGAACAAGATCAAGCCGGACGAGCTGATCGGCGGCACCTTCACGGTCACGAACATCGGCTCGAACGGGGCCCTGTTCGACACGCCGATCATCGTGCAGCCGCAGTCCGGCATGCTCGGCACCGGCGCGGTCGTGAAGCGCCCGGTCGTGGTGAGCGACGCCGACGGCAACGACACCATCGCGGTCCGGTCGATGGCGTACCTGCCGCTGACCTACGACCACCGCCTGGTCGACGGCGCGGACGCCGGCCGCTTCCTGACCACCGTGAAGCAGCGGCTGGAAGAGGGCAACTTCGAGGACGAACTGGGTCTCTGACCCCGGTAGTCCCCGGCCGACGGCCCCCGCACCCACCCGGTGCGGGGGCCGTCGTCGTTGTCCGCCTTCACTATTCCGTAATTCCGGATTATCGAAGTACGATGGTTCCCGTGCTCACCAGACGAAGCTTGTTCGCGTCGGTCGCAGCCGCGGGGGTCGCCAGTCTCGTCCTGCCCTCGGTTGCACTGGCCGACCCACCGGACCAATCCACTCCGGAAGGCTGGCTCGCCCGCCTCGCCGCCCGGCCCGGCGACGCGGCGGCGATGTTCGCCGACGGCACCGGCAACCACTTGCGCCACCGGCAAGACCAACCGCAGCCGCTCGCGTCCGCGATCAAGGTGGTGCATCTGCTCGCCTACACCACGGCGGTAGCCGAAGGCTGGCTCGACCCCGCCGAACCGGTGCGGGTCGGCGATTGGGGCGCCCGCCACCCCTATCTCGGCGACGGCGGCGCGCACTACCAAGCGTTGAAGCTGCTCGGGATTCCGTGCGACGAGTACGCCGTCGCGAAGGACCCGGACCAGCGGGTGCCGCTGGAGAAGATCGCCGAGGTGATGATTTTCGTCAGCGACAACTCCGCCGCCGACTACCTGCGTGCCCGCCTCGGCGACGCCGCACTGTGCCGAGCCGCGGCCCGCGGCGGCTGGCCGATGCCTGACGTCCGGATGTTCAGCGGAGAAGTGCTTCTGCTCGGGTTCCCCGAATACTGCCCGCCTCCGGGCAGCCCCGTCTCGATCCGCCGCGCCGCAGGAGATGCGCTGTCCAACCGGTTCGCGTACGACCCGTCGTTCCGCGCCGAGGTCATTCCCCGGTTTACCGCGCATCCCCCGACCCCAGCGCAGCAGAACGCCTGGACGCGGGAGACGGGCCGAGGCAGCGCAGAGCAACTGTTCGGACTGCACCGCGCGGTCGCCGCTCGCCGCGACCGGGCCGCGGTCCACGCGCAGCGGATCCTCGGCGCACCGTTGGCAGCACGCAAGCCGCCGGGTTCGAATGCCTTGCTGTACAAGGGCGGCAGCCTGCCTGGCGTGCTGACGCTCGCATTCGACGTGGAGTGGCCGGACCGTCGTCCCGGCAGCGGCACGATCTTGCTCTGGAACGCCACCGGTGCGGACCTGCAGCACGCGCCAGTGTTGATGCAGCTGTGCATCGACGCGCTGGCCCGACCAGCCGCCTTCGCCACGCTGGAGTACGCGCTGGGACACTGAGCGGCATGACCGAAGACCTCGCCGAGCGCGTCGCGGCGCTGGAAAGCCGAATGGCGGCGTTGGAGGGGCGCCCCGCCGATCCGGCCCCGGGCGGTCCGAGCGGGATCGTCGGATATCAGGGCGAGCTGGCTGATCCCGAGCTGAGCTGGCAGATCCGGCTGGCCGTGCCTGCCGTGCTCGGGCTGCCGGACGGCCCGCGCGCCGAGGTGCTGGCCGCGCTGGCGAACCCCGACCGGATCGCGCTGGTCCGGCTGCTCGCCCGCGACGGCGCGCAGACTGGGGCCGCCTTGCAGGAAGCCGCCGAGCTCAGCTCGCCCGGCCGGCTCTACCACCACTTGAAGACGCTCGCCGCGGCCGGTCTGGTCGAGCAGGACCGCCGCGGCAGCTACCGGCTGAAGCCGACCGCCGCGATTCCCGCGCTGGTGCTCCTGACCGCCGCGGCCGACATCGCCGGTCAGCTCCGCCCGGCTGTGCACGAGCCGGGGCGATAGGACACGATCAGAGGCATGCGGGTACTCATCGCGGGCTCGGGCGGGCTCATCGGCGGCGCGCTGACCGAACGGCTGCGCGAATCCGGCCACGACGTACGCCGTCTGGTGCGGCGGACGGCACGGACCGAGGACGAGCGGGGCTGGGATCCGCCGTCCGGGCGCATCGACGACGGCGCGTTCGACGGGGTCGACGCGGTGGTGAACCTGTGCGGTGCGCCGCTTCTGCCCGGCCGATGGAGCGGGATGCGCAAGCAGCAGCTGCTGGACAGCCGGATCGAGCCGACCGAGGTGCTCGCCGAGGCGGTGGCCGAGCACGGCGTCAGCGTGCTGGTGAACGCGTCCGCGGTCGGCTACTACGGCAACACCGGGTCCGCGGTGGTGGACGAGAACGCCAGCGCGGGCAAGGGTTTCCTTGCCGAGATGTGCGTCGCGTGGGAAGGCGCGACGGCCGCCGCGTCCGGCGCGCGAGTGGTTTGCGCGCGCACCGGCCTGGTCCTGGCTCAGAAAGGCGGGCTGCTGGATGTGCTGCGCCCGCTGTTCCGGTTCGCGCTCGGCGGCCGGCTCGGCAACGGCAGCCAGTTCATGCCGTGGATCGCGCTGGAGGACGAAATCGGCGCGCTGCAGCACATTCTGGAGCATGACACCCTCTCCGGCCCGGTCAATCTCACCGGCCCGATCCCGGTCACGAACGCGGAGTTCACCCGCGCGCTCGCCCGTGCCGTGCACCGGCCCGCGCCGTGGTGGGTGCCGGAGATCGCGATGAAGATCGCGCTCGGTCAAGCCGCCGAGGAGATGGCGTTGTTCGGGCAGCGGGCGGTGCCGCGAGCGTTGGAGCGCAGCGGCTACGAGTTCCGCCACCGTACGGTCGACAGCGCGCTGGCCGCGGCGACGTGACGATGCCGCGTGTCCGGTGGGCGGTCACCGGGGTGGTGCTGTTCGGCGCGTTCGTCTGGCTCGGTCTGCTGGTGGACCGGCAGCCGCTGCAGCTCGACCTCGAAGTCGCCACGGCATTGCGCGGCCAGGACACACAGCCGGCCGGACGGGTCGCGGGAATCCTGACGAACGCCTTCGGGCCGGTGCTGCCGTATGTGCTGGCCGTGGTGCTGCTGGTGCTCGTGCTGCGCGACCGGTCGCGGCTATCGCTGTGCGCGCGGCTGGCTGCCGTGCTGGTGCTGTGCCGGTTGACGAGTGTGGTGTTCAAGCCGGTGTTCGAACGGCAGCGGCCCCGGGCGTACCCGGACCTGAGTTATCCGAGCGGGCACGTGGTTTCCGTGGCCGCCACCGGCCTGGTGCTGGTGCTGCTCTGTGCTTGGCTACGGCCGCGGCTGACCCGGTGGGCAGCCTGGGGTTCGGCACTGGCGACGGTGCTGTCCGCGGTGTTCCGGGTGGTGCTCGGCGTGCACTGGGTGACCGACACGGTCGGTGCGGTGCTCGCGGTGGTGGGCGTGGGCCTGGTGTCGGCGACGGCACTGCGGTTGCTGCCCTTCCCCGCGGGGGAAAGGCGTAGCCTCGACGGGTGAGTTCTGCTAACGCTAGCTGCCGTGCCACCGCTGAACCCGTCGCCGTGCGCGAGCTCGGCACCATCGCCTATTCCGAGGCGTGGGAGCTTCAGCGGGAGATCCTCACCGCTCGGGCGGACGACGCCGGACCGGACACCATGCTGCTGCTGGAGCACCCGTCGGTCTACACCGCGGGCAAGCGCACCGAGCCGGAGGACCGGCCCGCCGACGGGACGCCGGTGATCGACGTCGACCGCGGCGGGAAGATCACCTGGCACGGGCCGGGCCAGCTCGTCGGGTACCCGATCCTGAAGCTGGACGACCCGATCGACGTGATGCATTACGTGCGCCGGCTGGAAGAGGCGCTGATCGCGGTGTGCGACCGGTTCGGCGTGCGGACCGGTCGCGTCGAGGGGCGCAGCGGGGTGTGGATCCCGGCGGACGAACGCGGGATCGAGCGGAAGATCGCCGCTATCGGGATCCGGGTGCAGCGCGGGGTCACCATGCACGGGTTCGAGCTGAACTGCAACGCGGACCTGTCGGCGTTCGACAACATCGTGCCGTGCGGGATCCGGGACGCCGGGGTCACGTCGCTGTCGTACGAGCTGCAGCGGGATGTCCCGGTGGCGGAAGTGCTGCCGCTGACGCGGGAACTGGTGCTGGCGGCGCTGGAAGGCGAACTGCCGGTGAGCGACGACCGCTGGCTGCCGCGCCCGGAGGCGCCCCAGGCCCCCGGCGTGACGTTCGCCCTGCAGAACTGACCACCTGCTGTCCGTGAAGGGAACATTGAGGGACTCAGAGTCCCTCAATGTTCCCTTCACAGCACTTGGCCGGGGGGTCAGTCCAGCTGCGGCGCGACCTCGGCCGCGACGAACTCGATCTGGTCCAGGTCGGAAAGATCCAGCAACTGCAGGTACAGCCGGGTGATCCCGGTCTTCTCCCGCCACTGCCCGATCCGGTCGACGACCTCCGCGGCGGTGCCGGCCAGGCCGTTCGCACGCAGTTCCGCCGGTTCCCGGCCGATCTTCGCGGCACGGCGCGACACTTCGGCGTCGTCCCGTCCGGCCGCGACCACGAGGGCGACCGAGCGGAGGATCTCCTTCGGGTCGCGGCCGATGGCCTCGGCGGCGGCATCGACGCGTTCGAACTGTTCGCGGGCGAACTGGGCGTCCACGAACGGGAGATTGAACTCGTCCGCGTACTCGGCGGCCAGCGCGGGGGTGCGCTTCTTGCCGCCGCCGCCGATGATGACCGGCGGGGCCGGCGACTGGGCGGGCTTCGGCAGGGCGGGCGAATCGGTCAGGGTGTAGTACTCGCCGGCGTAAGAGAATGTTTCGCCGGCCGGCGCGCGCCACAGGCCGGTGATCACCGCGAGCTGTTCGGCGTAGCGGTCGAAGCGTTCCTTCAGCGGCGGCAGGGTGAGGCCGTACGCCGCGTGCTCGTCGTCGTACCAGCCGGAGCCCAGACCGAATTCCACGCGGCCACCGGACATCTGGTCCACCTGCGCGACTGAGATCGCGAGCGGGCCGGGGTGGCGGAACGTGGCCGCGGTGACCAAAGTGCCCAACCGGATCCGCTCGGTTTCGCGGGCCAGGCCGGCCAGGGTGATCCAGGCGTCGGTGGGGCCGGGCAGGCCGTCCGCGTCGCCCATCTTGAGGTAGTGGTCGCTGCGGAAGAACGCGTCATATCCGGCGGCTTCGGTGGCCCGCGCGACTCGCAGCAGGTCGTCGTAGCTCGCGCCCTGCTGGGGCTCGGTGAAGATCCTCAAGTCCATGGCCGCCAGCCTAACCGCGTCGCGATCACCCCGCGGCGGGCTGCTCCTGCTGGCCCGGCCGGCGCAGCCGCGTCAGCATCCGCGTGATGACGTCCTCGATCTCGGCCCCGACCTTCTTCGGGTCGGGCGCGCCGGCGATTTCGGTGGCCGCGCTCGACAGGGCGCCGAACAGCAGCCGGGCGGTCAGGTCGACCGGCACCGGCTCCACCTCGCCCGCGTCCACGAGCAGTTGCAGGCCGGACCGGACGAGCCCGAAGCTGGAGCGCTCCTCGGCCTCGCGCCAGCGTTCCCAGCCCATCACCACCGGGCCTTCGTGGATGGCGATCCGCTGGTACGACGGGTCGAGGCAGCTGCGGATGAACGCCTGCAGCCCGCTCATCGCCCGCTCCCACGGCGCGCCCTGTCCGGTCATGATGGTGTGCAACCGGTCGTAGACCAGGCTTTCCACTTGCTCGAACGCGGCTTCGAACAACGCCTGTTTGCCACTGAAATGGTGGTACAGCGCGCCTTTCGTGACCCGGGCACGCTTGGCGACCTCGTCGAGCGACGTGCCCGCGTATCCGCGTTTGGTGAACAGTTCGACCGCGCTGTCCACCAGGGCGGATCGGGTCGACTCGGAGTAGTCGAGTCGTCGGGACCTCATTGTCGGCACGCTCACAACCTTACGCCGGGCCCCGCCGGACCGTACCCGTGGTATGTTGGACCCCGTCAGGTCCGTACCGGGAGTATGCCGCAGACCGGCAGTATGGCCCGGATCACGGAAGGGGAGCCACATCATGAGCTGGACCGACTTCTACCGGCGCCGAGAGATCCTCGAGGCCACTGTCCGCCAGGCCCGCCGCGCTCCCGATGCGCCGTTGGAACTGGACGAAATCCCGGGTGCCGCCGACGAGTTCGGCACCGAAGAGAACCTGCTGCTGGCGTTGCAGTACAAGTGGTCACAGCTGCTTAGCGGCTACCTGCGCGCCGAGTTCGCCGATCCCGACGAAGCCGACGACGCGGGCGACCAGGTCGACGCCGTCACCCGGGCATGGCGGCAAGCGCAGCACGACCACGAAGACCTCCGGGCAGTCCTGGACGGCGCGCTGACGCGCTGCCCGGCCCTGGAACCGTTGCACCGTATCGAATTGCACACGCTGGCGCTGACCGCCGGCCTCGCCGAGCCGCACGAACCGGCCGACGAGATCGTCAAGGTCGGCCGGGCACTGGAGGCCCTGCTGCGGGCCGGCGACGCCGCTCCGGCACGCCGACGCGGCCCCGTCGGGCATCTCTTGCGCCTGCTCGCGCCCAGCGCGTGATTAGCTGACCCGATGAGCGAACGCTGGACCGAGGACCGGATCGCCGTCCAAAGCGGCCGCACCGTCTTGATCACTGGCGCGAATTCCGGCCTCGGCCTGCGTTCGGCAGGCGTTCTCGCCGCCCGCGGCTGCCGGGTCCTGCTCGGCTGCCGCTCGCCGGAACGCGGAGCGGCCGCCCTCGACTCCGTCCGCGAGTCCGCGTCGGGCCCCGAGCCAGTGCTCGTCCAGCTGGACCTCGCCGATCTGGCGTCGGTCCGCTCCGCGGCCGCGAAGGTGCGTGAGCTGACTGGCGACGCGCTGGACGTGCTCATGAACAACGCCGGCGTGATGGCGACCGCGCACGGCCGCACCGCCGACGGCTTCGAACTGCAGTTCGGCACCAACCACCTCGGCCACGCGGCACTCACCTGGTTGCTGATGCCCGCCCTGCGCGGCGCGCCGGCGGCTCGCGTGGTGACGCTGTCGAGCCTCGCCGCGACCGGCGCGCGGCTGCACTTGGCCGACCCGAACGCCGAACACCGCCGATACCACCCGAGCGCCGCATACGGCCAGGCGAAGCTGGCCAACCAGATCTTCGGCATCGAACTGGACCGCCGCCTGCGCGCGGAGGGCTCGACCGTGCTGAGCGTGCTCGCGCATCCCGGGTACAGCTCGACTGGGTTGACGGCCAACATGGCCAGCTCGTACCAGAACGCGCTCGTCCGCGGAGTGATTCGGGAAACCGGCAAGCTGGGCGGGATGTTGTTCGCCCAGCGCGTCGAGTTCGGCGCGCTGCCGCAGCTGTACGCGGCGACCGCACCGGACGTCGAGGGCGGCGACTACATCGGACCGGACCGGTTCTTCGGAATGCGCGGCCAGCCGACCAAGGTGCGGACGCTCGCCGCGGCCCGGGACCCGCACGCCGGAGCCGGGCTGTGGGACCTGACCGCGGAACTGACCAAGGTCACGCCCGACCCGAGCTGACGACCCGCGCCGATCGTCAACCCGCCCGCGACCGATCCGTGCGGTCCGGTGCCGCGGATCCAGGACCTCCCGGCACGGCGGCGCCGACGATCAGCTCGCCGGAAACCCCCGGCGTAGGGTGGAGCCCGTGAGTGCTTCGCCGGAAGGGCGCAAACTGTTGCGGCTTGAGGTTCGCAACAGTGAGACGCCGATTGAGAAGAAGCCGTCGTGGATCAAGACGCGGGTGCGGATGGGGCCGGAGTTCACTGAGCTGAAGGGTTTGGTGAAGCGGGAGGGTCTGCACACGGTTTGCGAGGAAGCGGGGTGTCCCAACATTTACGAGTGTTGGGAGGATCGGGAAGCGACGTTTTTGATCGGTGGGGATCAGTGCACGCGGCGGTGTGATTTCTGTCAGATCGACACGGGCAAGCCGGCGGCGTTGGACCGCGCGGAGCCGCGGAAGGTCGCGGAGTCGGTGCGGGCGATGGGGTTGCGGTACTCGACGGTCACGGGGGTGGCTCGGGACGATCTGGCCGACGGTGGTGCGTGGCTGTATGCGGAGACGGTGCGCCGGATCCACGAGTTGAACCCGGGCACGGGTGTGGAGCTGCTGATCCCGGATTTCAATGCGGAGCAGGGTCGGCTGGCTGAGGTGTTCGGGTCGGGTCCGGAGGTGTTGGCGCACAACGTGGAGACGGTGCCGCGGGTTTTCAAGCGGATCCGTCCGGGGTTCCGGTATGCGCGGTCGCTGGAGGTGATCACGCGGGCGCGGGCGGCGGGGCTGGTGACGAAGTCGAACCTGATTCTGGGGATGGGGGAGACTCCGGACGAGGTCGGTGTCGCGTTGCGGGAGTTGTTCGACGCGGGGTGCGAGATCGTCACGATCACGCAGTATTTGCGGCCCTCGCCGCGGCATCATCCGGTGGACCGCTGGGTGAAGCCGGAGGAGTTCGTGGAGCATGCGAAGACCGCGGAGGCGATCGGGTTCCCGGGGGTGATGGCGGGTCCGTTGGTGCGGTCGTCGTATCGGGCGGGCCGGTTGTACGCGCAGACGAAGGCGCACCGGGGCGAGGAACTGCCGGAGAACCTGGCCCACCTGACCGCCGAAGGACCAGCGGCACAAGAAGCCAGCAGCCTGCTGTCTCGCTGAACCCACCCGTACCGAAGGGCCCCCATCGGGGGCCCTTCGTCGTTTCCGGAGGTGGCAGCCGATTCCAAAGAGTCAGTAAAGTGCAGTTGTGGCTTTGGTAACGGATCTTCTCGACTGGCTGCAGGCACTCCCTCAGCCGGGACTGGTAGCGGCGGCCGGCGGACTCGTCTTCGCCGAATGCACGATCGGGCTGGGCTTCGTCGCTCCTGGCGAGTCGGGATTGCTGATCGCGGCGACAACGGCGACGTCCATGCCCCGCTTCCTGACCCTCTGGGTCGTCGTGACGGCGTGCGCCGCACTGGGCGATTCGGTCGGGTACGCGCTCGGCCGCAAGTTCGGGCCGAGATTGCGGGAGACGAAGCTGGTCCGCAAGTACGGCCTGGAGGCCTGGGACCGCGCCACCGGCGTACTGGAACGGCGAGGCGCGTGGGCGGTCTTCTTCGCCCGATTCCTGCCGGTGCTGCGCACGCTGACGCCGGCCGCCGCCGGAGCGTCGAACCTGCCGTTCCGGAAGTTCCTGCCCGCGACCACAGCCGGGGCGCTTTGCTGGTCGCTGGTGCACCTCAGCCTCGGCGCGGCGCTCGGGGAAGCGGCCAAGAAGGTGGAAAGCGCGATGAACACCGGATTCCTGGTGGTCGCGGCGGTGATCGTCGGCGTGCTGGTGTTCTTCTTGCTGCGGCTGAAGAAACGGAAGACCCTCGGCGTCCGGGACTGATCTCACCCTCCTGGGAACGGATCCGCTCACTAGATTCGAGCTATGCAGGCACTAGATCTCCCGAAGCCGACCGCTTTCGTCCTGGGCGGCGGCGGCAGTCTCGGAGCGCTGCAAGTCGGCATGCTGCAAGCGCTGGACGAGGCGGGTCTGACCCCGGACCTGGTGGTCGGCACGTCCGTCGGCTCGCTGAACGCAGCGGTGCTGGCCTTGCCCGGCGACGACCGGCTGACTCGGCTCCGCCGCATCTGGGCACACATGACCAAGGCCGAAGCGTTCCCAGGCGGAGTCTTCAGCCAGGTCCGGACGCTGCGGCACAGCAAAACCCACCTCTTCCCGAACACCGGCCTGGCGAAAATCATCGACGACCACCTGGGTCTCGGCTGCCGATTCGAGGACCTGGCGCTGCCGCTGGGCGTGGTCACCACCGACGTGGACACCGCCGAACCGGTTTTGCTGCGATCCGGCCCGCTGCAAGCCCCGCTGCTCGCGAGCTGCGCGATCCCCGGCATTTACCCGCCAGTCCCGCACGAGGACAAGCTGCTTTACGACGGCGGCCTGGTCGCGAACGTGCCGATGCGACAGGCGCTGCAGATGGGCGCGCGCTCACTGGTGGTCCTGGACTGCGCGTTCCCCGGCAAAATGCCCGGCGCGCCCCGGACGTTCGCCGAGGTGATGATGTTCACCGCGATGATCAGCATGCGGAATCAGGCGGTGCTGGAAGCGCCGGCGGCCGCGAAGAGGGTCCCGGTGGTCTACCTGCCCGGACCGGCTCCAGTGCAGGTGAGCCCATTGGACTTCACCCGCACCGACGAATTGGCCGCGCAGGCGTACGAGTCGGCCAGGGGGCATTTGAAGGAGCTCTCCGTGGACGGTCCGGGCTTGTACGGTGCGCCCGGATTGTTGCGGCCTGTCGACAATTGAGCCTCCGCTCGGGTTCGGGTCAGTGGACTGAATGCGGTGGCGCCCTGGCTTTCCGCTGACCTGCGCCGCTTTGCCTCGCTTCTGCCCGACCGGCGCACTCGTCCGCGACCGCTTCCGGCCTGTGCTTCCCCGACCTGGCCGAGGTGCACCGACTACCGTCCGCTGCCGCGCCCGGCTGGTTCACCCGTCAAGTCCGCGCCGTCTCGTCCGGTTGGACTCGCCCGCCCGCACACCGCACCGGCCAACCTCGTCGAACTCCATCCGCGCCCCGACCACTCAGCCGCCCCCACCGCAACCGGAGCCCCCGCCATTCGCCCCGATTCACCTCGCCAAACTCCGCTTCGCTCATCCGCACTCGGCATTACCGCACTTCGGCACGATGCGCGTTCATCCGCCGGTCGCCGAAATCGAGAATGGTGATCCACGTCACCCCAATGCACCCATCCGCCAGTCGGAGCGTCTTCCCTATCGCGTAGTTTTGCAGTTGAACCCTGCCGGTCCGCAATACTCACAAAAGAGACATAATGTTCCCGAAGAAGACTTTCTTTCCGGTCGCCGGAATTCTCGCGGCGACCCTGCTGCTTTCGGCCTGTTCCTCCGGGGACGGCGGCGGCAGCCCCGCCGCGCCGGGCGCGGCGGACGGGTCGAGCCAGGCCGCGACGCCCGCATCGGTGTCGATCGAGCCGGCCAACGCGTCCGGGATCAGCCCGAGCACGCCGATCGTCGTGAAGGCGGCGAACGGGAAGCTCACCGCGGTCACCGTCACGAGCGCCAAGGGCAAGACGGTCGCCGGCGAGTTCTCCTCGGACAAGCTCAGCTGGACCTCCACCGAGGTGCTCGGCTACGGCGGCACGTATCAGGTGAAGGCCGACGCCCAGGGCGCGGACGGCAAGCCGGTCGAGAAGACCAGCCAGGTCACCACGCTGACGCCGACGAAGCAGGCGAACGCGAACCTGATCCCGGCTCCGGGCGCGGTCAAGGCCACCGGCGTCGGCGTGGGCCAGCCGATCGTGTTCAGCTTCGGCGTCCCGGTGAAGAACAAGGCGGCGGTGGAGAAGGCGCTCACCGTCGAGTCCTCGCCGAAGCAGGAAGGCAGCTGGTACTGGATGGACGACAAGAACGTCCACTACCGGCCGAAGGAATACTGGAAGCCGGGCACCACGCTCACCGTGACCGCGAAGATCTACGGCGTCGACTTCGGCAACGGCGTCTACGGATCGGACGATCGCACCGAAACGTACAAGGTGCACGATTCGTGGATCGCGAAGGCCGACGGCAACAGCGAACAGATGCAGATCTTCCACAACGGCTCGATGGTGAAGTCCATGCCGATCTCGATGGGCAAGGACTCCACCCCGACGCACCTCGGCCCGCACGTCATCTCCGACAAGCAGGCGAACTACACGATGGACTCCTGCACGTACGGCGTCTGCCCGCCGGACCCGAAGGCGTACCGCTCGAACGAGAAGTGGTCCGAGCGCATCTCGAACGACGGTGAGTTCGTCCACGAGAACCCGAACAGCGTCGGACAGCAGGGCAACTCGAACGTCTCGCACGGCTGCATCAACCTGAACGCCGACAACGCCCAGTGGTTCTTCCAGAACTTCGGACTCGGAGACGTCGTGGAGGTGACCAACTCGGGCGGCCCGCAGCTCCCGGTCTGGGACCTTTACGGCGACTGGTCCAAGTCGTGGGCCGACTGGCAGAAGGGCTCGGCCCAGTAAGTCTCCCGCCCGGCCCAGCGCCGGGATGCGGACCGGGTTCGGATCGGAAAGGGTGCCGGAGCTTCGTGCTCCGGCACCTTTTTTGTCGCTGTCGCTTCGCGAACGGGGTTCTCCCGTGGTGAGTGGGCACGCAGCCAGCCTCAACCGGGAGTGAGCCGCGAGCGAGACGGGCAGCGGTGGTTCGTTCGGAAGCAAGTGCGGCTGCGGGGGCGGACAAGCACGACCGACGCCGGGTCTTGTTACAACGCGCAGGCCGCACGGCCCGCAGGTGACTAGTCAATCTCAGGGCGATGCGGATCCCCGGGCCGTTCCGGAGAGCGGCGTAGCGGAGGAGTATTCGGCCGCTCTCGGTCTCGGTCTCGGTCTGGGTCTCCGAGCAGGTCCCCGTTGTCTCCGGTTGTCTCCGGCTAGGTCCCCGGTCACGAGCCGCGCCCGGCCATATGACGAAGGCCCGGTCCCCTGTGGGGCCGGGCCTGGTTTTTCTTCGGGGTGCGGGAGTGGTGCCGGCTGGATGATCCCGGTCGTTGCAGGTCGGGTCCGTGCTGTCGGGCGGCGGCGGCCTGCCGGGTTCGCGCTGTCCGGCAGCGGTGCCCGTCTGGGTTCGCGCTGTCCGGCCGCGGTGCCCGTCCGGGTTCGCGCTGTCGGGCAGCGGTGCCGGTCGGGTTCGCGGTGTCGGGCAGCGGTGCCCGTCCGGGTTCGTGCTGTCGGGCGGCGGTGCCGGTCGGGTTCGTGCGGCCGGGCGGCGGCGCGGGGTGGCTGGTGCCGCCCGCGTCGCCGGGCTTGCACCGCCGGGGTTCCGCTCCCCCGCCGGCGACGAGCGCTGACGGTCGCGACGGCTGTCGCGTGGATGCGAGGCCGCGGCTGCGGTCCCGAACACGGCCGGTTCCGCGGGACCGGCCGTGTCCGGACATGAAAAAGGGCTGGGCCCCGGGAGAACCTGTGGGGTTCTCGACCGGGGCCCAGTCTCTGGTTGAGTTCGGCGGTGTCCTACTCTCCCACAACCCTTCGGTTGCAGTACCATCGGCGCAATCAGGCTTAGCTTCCGGGTTCGGAATGGGACCGGGCGTTTCCCTGACGCTAAAACCACCGAAACACTCCGAAACAACACACACCCGCCACCCCTCAGGGCGGCAGCCGGTGTGGTGTTTCAGAACCGTAGAGTGGATGCGCAACATCTTCGTAGGCAAGTCCTCGGCCTATTAGTACCAGTCGACTCGACAACACATTACTGTGCTTCCATCTCTGGCCTATCAACCCAATCGTCTCTTGGGGGCCTTAACCCACAAAGGGGTGGGATACCTCATCTTGGAACAGGCTTCCCGCTTAGATGCCTTCAGCGGTTATCCCTTCCGAACATAGCCAACCAGCCATGCCACTGGCGTGACAACTGGCACACCAGAGGTCCGTCCGTCCCGGTCCTCTCGTACTAGGGACAGCCTTCCTCAAGTATCCTGCGCGCGCGGCGGATAGGGACCGAACTGTCTCACGACGTTCTAAACCCAGCTCGCGTGCCGCTTTAATGGGCGAACAGCCCAACCCTTGGGACCTACTCCGGCCCCAGGATGCGACGAGCCGACATCGAGGTGCCAAACCATGCCGTCGATATGGACTCTTGGGCAAGATCAGCCTGTTATCCCCGGGGTACCTTTTATCCGTTGAGCGACACCCCTTCCACCAGGAGGTGCCGGATCACTAGTCCCGACTTTCGTCCCTGCTCGACATGTCTGTCTCACAGTCAAGCTCCCTTGTGCACTTGCACTCGACACCTGATTGCCAACCAGGCTGAGGGAACCTTTGGGCGCCTCCGTTACTCTTTAGGAGGCAACCGCCCCAGTTAAACTACCCATCAGGCACTGTCCCTGAACCGGATCACGGTCCGAGGTTCAGATTCCCAATCCGACCAGAGTGGTATTTCAACAACGACTCCACCCGAACTAGCGTCCGAGCTTCACAGTCTCCCACCTATCCTACACAAGCCGAACCGAAAACCAATACCAAACTATAGTAAAGGTCCCGGGGTCTTTCCGTCCTGCCGCGCGTAACGAGCATCTTTACTCGTAATGCAATTTCGCCGGGCCTGTGGTCGAGACAGCCGGAAAGTCGTTACGCCATTCGTGCAGGTCGGAACTTACCCGACAAGGAATTTCGCTACCTTAGGATGGTTATAGTTACCACCGCCGTTTACTGGCGCTTAAATTCTCAGCTTCACCCCCGAAGGAGTTAACCGGTCCTCTTAACGTTCCAGCACCGGGCAGGCGTCAGTCCATATACATCGTCTTGCGACTTCGCATGGACCTGTGTTTTTAGTAAACAGTCGCTTTCCGCTGGTCTCTGCGGCCAACCACAGCTCCACCCGCAAAGGGGTATCACCGCGCTTGGCCCCCCTTCTCCCGAAGTTACGGGGGCATTTTGCCGAGTTCCTTAACCACAGTTCACCCGATCGCCTTGGTATTCTCTACCTGACCACCTGTGTTGGTTTGGGGTACGGGCCGTGCATGCACTCACTAGAGGCTTTTCTCGACAGCATAGGATCACTCGCTTCACCTCAAACGGCTACGCATCACGTCTCAGCCTAGTGCCAGGCGGATTTGCCTACCTGNCGGCCTACACGCTTACACCAGTACTACCACTCACTGGCGGAGCTGCCTTCCTGCGTCACCCCATCGCTTGACTACTACGGAATCAGGTCCCACGCTCCACAC